>DUQF01000038.1 GCA_012837965.1 Clostridiales bacterium
CAACGGCATCGCAGGGAAGCGAAGTGCGGAACGGATAAACGCTGAAGGCATCTAAGCGTGAAGCCGCCCTCAAGAAGAAGATTCCCATTCCTATAAGGAAGTAAGGTAACCGGAATACTACCGGTTTAATAGGTCATCTGTGTAAGTATGGTAACATATGTAGCTTGATGATACTAATCAACCGAGGGCTTGATTTTAAACGAGACCTCACAAAACTGGACGAATCGTTCTTGTGCAGTTGTCAGGGTGCGACCGTAAGGTCAGTCGGGGGTAGCAAGCGGAGGACGCGGAAAGACCGAGGGAGAACCCAAGTCTGAAAGGATGAGGGCAACCGAAGTCAAAGGACAGAGGAAACGAAGTCCCAAGGAAGCGCACGAAGCTGAAAGCGCAGTCCGCAAGATGAAGCGAAAGCCAATCTGAGAAGAGAAAGCAAGAAGCTGAACCTTAGAAGCGGACGCAGTCCGCCTTAGGCGCACCTGAAAAATTACCGGTGGTAATGGCGAAGGGGATCACCTGTTCTCATCCCGAACACAGAAGTTAAGCCCTTCAGCGCCGATGGTACTTGGCTGGGAACGGCCCGGGAGAGTAGGTAACTGCCGGTTGCTAACAAGCAAAAAGCGCTCCAACTAAATAGGGGCGCTTTTTGGTGTATGAGAAAGATTGTGAATGTGGATACAGGCTAAATAACTTGGAATATAATAAAACCAAAAAACTTCCATTGTTGAAATAAGCAATAGGCTTTGGTATAATTCTCTCATATGAAACTAGAAAACAATCAGTATAGCAGAAAGAAGTTCTCATAATATATACAGTTTGGTGAAAGAGGGAGGAATACTATGGCAAATTTAATTGAAACTGAGATTAAGAGAATAGTTGATCATGCCAAATCTCTAAATCAGGATCTTTCGGATGAAAAAGCATTTAATATATTAGCATGCTCACTCCTTTGCTATAATTCGATAGAATATGATAAAAATTGGTATGATATAAATAACGAAAATATTACTGATGGTAAAGGCGATGGCGGTATAGATTTTGTTTATTATGATGACGAGAATTCTAAAGTGATTTTAGGTCAAAATAAATATTCTGAAAATGTAGATGTAAATGTTGCTACTGCTGAGATTAATAAAATACTACATACTCTTAAGGGATTTAAAAGTGGGAACACAGCAAATTATAGTAAAGTTTTAAAAACCAATTTACTTAATGTGACTGATCAGCTAAATGATGAAAACGAAGGTAATGTAGATGTTATTTTTACTTCACTATCACGATTTAATAAAGAAAAAGTGTCTGGTAAATTTGCTGGTAATGCCGAGTTTTCAGATTTGAATTTGATTGACAAAATGGATCTGGAAAAAATAATTGAGGATTTACAATCTGGACTTGAAGTGGTAGATGATTTTAGTTTTGACATTGATAAAGCTAACAATGCTCTTTACTTCTCTTCTGGCACATGCAAAGGTATAGTGGTGAATATAAGTGCAAGTAGTCTTAAAGATGCATATGATAGATACGAAAGCAAAGGATTATTCAATTTAAATATTCGTAGACATATAAAATCAAAAAATGTTGATGAAGGTATTATTGACTCGATAAACAAAGCCAAAGATGATTTTTGGTTTAAAAACAATGGGATAACAATAGCTTGTAAGGATTATTTTGTCGATGGTAATACTATAAAAATCAGCGATTTCTCAATAGTAAATGGTGGACAAACCACAACATTAATTGCAAAACATCTAAAAAGTAGATCTGAAGATTTTTTTGTCATGTGTAAAATAATGAAAAAAATCGAACAAATAGATAACGCAAGCACTATGAGCTTCTTTAATGATATTGCTGAGGCAACCAACTCTCAAAAACCAATCCAACCGAGGGATTTAAAATCTAATGCTCCTGAGATGAAGCGACTACAGACTCTGTTTGATAATAGAGGATATTTTTTAGAAATTAAGAGAGGTATTCCTGCTCCTAGAAAATATAAAGACAAAAGAATTAAGAATGAAGAATTGGCTCAGCTATTCTACTCTTTTGTTATCCAAAAGCCGGGGACCGCTAGATCAAACAAAAGATCACTATTCTCAAATAATAGGAACTATAAACAAATTTTTCATCAGAATTATGCTAAAGACTCTAATAAAGTTGATTTCTTAATCGACTTAGTAGAATTAAACAAACGTGTTGACAAGGCAATAATTAACTTTAAAAAAGGAAAAGCTGCCAGTAAAATGGATGCAAAGCAATTAAATGTATTGAACAATAGTAAGTTGGCCATTATAGCCCTTATGGGATTCATTTACCGAATTGCAAATAGGGAATTTGATGTAAAAAAAGATGAATTAGATTCTAAGCTTGAGAATTTTTCTTATGGTTATTTTATTTCTAATTATAAAGAGGATGATATTGATAAAAAAATAGAGGAATTAGTTTTTGAATTAGTTGTGCATATTACTAATTTATATGAAACAGAGTTTGAAAATAATCAAGTGACAAGTATTAGTAATTTTTTAAAAACAGATAAAAAATATATGAATACTATTCTGGAAAAGTATAATGTTGAGTTAAAAAAACGCAACAATGCTGATTCTCTAATAAACTATTATGGTGGTTTGTTTGTGAACACCAAATAGTTTATACCTCGGAAGGAGGTGCGGCCAAATCATATGAGTAATTTGCTATTACTCATTGAATTTTTAACTTTAATGGATGCAATATGTAAATGTTTTGGATTGTTATGTTTCACAACTTATACTTGAGTTTATTAATTTTTGGTCAATACTCCTTAACTCTAGGGGATTTTTTCTTTTGGCGCAAGCTTATTCCCATTAATACAATTTTGGTACAAATGGGCTTTTTTATTGCACCTTTTCCCCTGAAACTATGATACAATAAGGGCTACATACGCATCAGGAGGGAAAACCATGTGGCTTGAAAAATTCTATGAAGATCCGACGACTTTGCATGTGGTGAGGCTGGATAACCGCGCCTACTACATCCCCTATACGCCCGGGACTGTAAGGCCCGAACACAACAGCTCCGATAGGGTAAAACTACTTAACGGCATCTGGGACTTTGCCTATTTCAACTCGGTGGAAGATGCGCCGGAATGCATTATAGACCCGGCCTATGTGATGCCGGACCGCATCAAGGTGCCGTCTGTTTGGCAAAACGCGGGGTATGATGGGCATCAATACACCAATATCCGCTATCCTATCCCCTTTGACCCGCCTTATGTGTCAAGGGGAAATTCATTCAGCGCTGATGGTACTTGGCTGGGAACGGCCCGGGAGAGTAGGTCACTGTCGGTTGCTAAACAAACAAAAAGCGCCCAACACAAAAGGGCGCTTTTTGGTATTTGTTTTCTTTAATAATATATAGTTAATTAAAGATCATCCACCAGAGCTCCGGCCTTGGCGTAGGCGGTGGATCGGGCTTCAAAGAAGTCGGTCTTGATCATATTGGCGTTGGAATACTGGCTCACCCAGCGCATGCTTTCCGGCTCTTCCATGTGCCCTTCATAGATGGGTTCAAGACCGATGGCGGTGGCGCGCAGGTTGCCCAGATACTTGATGTAGTCGGTAATCATGGACTTGTTCAGGCCTTGGATGTCGTCGCCAATCGCGTAGTGACCCCAGGCGATTTCTTGTTCGCACCCGGTCTTAATCATTTCTGAATATATGGCTTCCTTTTCGGGGGTGAACAGTTCAGGGTTTTCCTGGCGCAGCTCGTTGATGATGTTGCGGAACAGCCACAGGTGGGTGTTTTCATCGCGGTTGATGTAGCGGATCTCTTGCGCGGAGCCGGGCATCAGGTTGTTGCGTCCCAGATTATAAAAGAACATAAAGCCCGAGTAAAAATAGATGCCCTCTAAAATATAGTTGGCAATGATTACCCGCATGAAGTTTTTGATTGTTTGTTCCTCCTGAAAGGCGTTGTACTGGTCACCGATAAAAGTGTTGCGGCGCAGGAGGTGTTCATCGTCCTTCCATTGATACAAAATGGAGTTGCGCTCATGCGGCTGGCAGATGGTATCCAGCATATAGGAATAGCTTTGGGAGTGCAGAGCCTCTTGGAAAATCTGGATGGACAGGCACAGATTGACTTCGTTGGCGGTAATGTAGGCGGAAATGTTGGGCAGGTTGGCGGTTTGGATGGAATCCAAAAACACCAAGAAGGAAAGGATTTTATCGTAGGCCCGGCGCTCGGGGGCGGGCAGGTTGGGGTAGTCCTTGATATCTTGGCTCAGGTTAATTTCTTCAGGCACCCAAAAGTTGTTCATTGCCTGTCTGTACCAATCGCTCACCCATTGATAGCGCAGGTTGTTAAAGTCGTTCAGGTTGGTAGTGTCGCCGCCGATCATACGGCGAGTACGCACTTCAATATCTCCATCGGGGTTAAATAACGGTTTTTTTACTAATGTGGCCATGGTTCTTTCCTCCTTGAATTATGATGAACAGGATGTGCACTCTTCGATTTCCAAGCTTTTGGAACGTACGTAGTAGATGGTCTTCACGCCTTCCTTCCAGGCAAGCAGGTATAAGTTCAGCAGCTGTCTAAAGGTATAGTCGTTGGTGATGTACAGATTCATGCTGAGCGCTTGGTCGATGTGCCGCTGCCTGATGCCGCAGGCTTTGATGGAATAATTCTGGTCAATAGTATGGGCGCTTTTATACAGCCAGAAAGTCTGGGGACTTAATTCAGGCGCTACACGGGGCATGAGGCCTTGCTTTTTTTCTTCGTAGAAGAAGCGGTTCATAATGGGGTCAACTCCCGGCGAAGTACCGGAAATAATGCTGGTTGAGCTGGTGGGCGCGATAGCCATGAGATATGCGTTACGGATACCGTGCTGGGATACTTCTTTACGCAAGGCAAGCCACTTGTCACTCGTATAATCACGCTTATCAAAATAGGCACCCGTTTGCCAGTCACTGCCGTTAAACAGCTCATACCGTCCCTTTTCTTTGGCAAGGGCATTGCTTGCTTTTACGGCATAGTAGTTGATGCGCTCAAATACCGGACCGACAAAGTCTAAATGTTCTTGACTTTCCCAAGGGATACCCCGTTTTGCCAACATGTGATGATAGCCGCTCACGCCAAGGCCCAATGAACGGTATTTTTGGCTGGTAATTCTGGCATAGGGTAGAGGGTAGTAGTTGAGGTCGATCACGTTATCAAGTGCGCGGATAACGGAAGTGACGATCTTTTCTACCTCCTGCTCGTTTTCCACATCAATATGACCAAGCGAAAGGCTTGCCAAGTTGCACACCACAAAATCCCCGGCTATGGTGCGGGTAACAACTATGTCTTGGCCATTGATTTTTTCCACAGTTTGTTCGCCCGTTTGGATAGCGCTCATGTTTTGGGCGATTTCGGTACATAGGTTGGAGCAGTAGATCATGCCCTTGTCGCCGTTGGGGTTCATGCGATTGACGGTGTCCCGGTTAAAAACGAAGGGCGTGCCCGTTTCAACCAGTGATTTAATCACGAGGCGAACAACGTCTTTGATAGGTATGACCCGTTTGTGAATGCGCATGTCTTCAACGCAAGAAAGGTAGCGGCGCGTCCATTCCTCGCCCCAGCTATCTTCCAAGTTGTAACCTTTTGCCTGTTTAATTTCGTGTGGGCACATGAGGTACCAATCGCCATTGATATTGTCCCTGACCTGCTGCCAAAAATAATCGGGATAGCATACGGCGGGGAACACGTCGTGGGCTTTCATGCGGTCATCGCCGTTGTTGGTGCGCAGCTGCAAAAATTCGGGCAGATCACGGTGCCATACGTCAAGATACACGGCAACAGCGCCTTGGCGCATGCCCAGCTGATCTACTGCCACGGCGGTGTCGTTTACAAGGCGTATCCAGCGAATCACGCCGCCGGCAGCGCCTTCAAAACCACGGATACTGGAACCCGTTGCCCGCACCTTGCCAAAGTATAACCCCATACCTCCGCCGAGCTTGGACACCTTGGCAAAATTGTCGACGGAGCGGTAGATGCCGTTTAAGCTGTCGGGTACGGTGTCAATAAAGCAGCTGGACAGCTGGTGGTAGGGTTTGCGGGCGTTTGACAGGGTGGGGGTGGCCATGGTCACCTTTAGCGTGGAGAGCATGTCGTAGAAATCCCGCACATGCTGCATGCGGTTATTCTTTTCGGGCATGGCAAGGTGCAGGGCAACGCCGAGGAACATTTCCTGCGGAGTCTCTAAAACCTCGCCCCGGCGGCTGCGAACGACGTAGCGGCTAAGCATCAAATCAAGGCCGGAATAGGTGAACAGCTCGTTGCGCTCCGAAACGATAAAGGAATAGGCTTGGTCAAGCTCTTCCCTTGAATAGTTTTCCAAAATATAGGCGCCGTACAGCCCTTCATGTGTTAGGTAGCGTAATTTATCATAAAAGCCGGCAATACCAAGGTTTTTTAGGTGCTTTTTTAGTTGGCGCTCAAATCGGGCAAGGAGGAGCTGAGCTGCCGCGAACTCCCACTTTGGGCTTTCGGGCGTGGTGAGTTCTGCGGCCGCACGAATAAGGCTGTCCACAAGCTCGCTTTCGGGCATAGCTTCTTTTTTGAAGGAAAGCAGCTTTGCGTATAGCCTGTCAAGCGGGCAGTGATTTTCGCCGGGCGATTTGCGGATACGGTGAATGGCGTTAGTTACTTCAGGATGCTCAGGAAACAAGGCAATCAGCTTATCCGTTTCAAGACGCCTGCGGGTGCGCTCCTGTCGGTAGAGAATGTAGCTTTTGGCTGCCTCAAAATGCCCGGCTTTCATCAGTGCCTTCTCTACCTGGTCTTGTATAAACTCAACCGAGGGGAAAGGATCTTTTTGCGCAAAAATATTTTGTTCAATCCGGGCCACAAGGTCTTTAAGCTCTTTAGCCGTGCAGGTTTGGCCAACACTTTGGAAAGCCTTTTCCATCGCAACAATGATTTTCTGCTGATCATATGGAACCTTTTCGCCGCTGCGCTTCAAAATTTGCAAATATTGTTCCTCCTTACAAGATATTGATATCAAGGACGACTAAGTATACCACAGATTGTGGTTTTTAATCCTTTTTATAAAAAATATTCAAAAGAAAAAGCAAGGACTTTGCCTTGCTTTGGAAAACATGACAATTTATCGTTTCTTGGTAATTAGCGCTTGCCCTTCTTCGGACAATAAATATTGATAGGTGGTTTTGGGAAGCAGACCGGATAGAGATGCTATTTCTCCCTCCGTAATGGCTTTTCGCACCCGGCTTGCGCTGATAGGGGCGTTGACCGCTTCCAGGCGGGGAATGACTGTGACCTCAATGCCCTCTTTAGGGAGGGAGGCGAGCAGGGCTTGGTTATACAGATTGGTGGTGGGGGACAGCGGCTCATCGCCTACAAAACGGCGGGTAATGTTTAGGCGTTTAGCCACCTTGGAAAAGATGGCGGCGTCCAGCCTGGCTTCGGCGCTTGCTGCCTTGTCGACGGTATGTAAAAAATAAGCGGGAAAAACGGCAGAAGAGATCATATAATCATCAGTGTCGTGGATGTGCACGTTGCTTAGGTGCTGTGTGCCTTGCTGAACCAGCATTTTCCTTGTTTTGTAAGGGAAAAAGGAGCGGTCTTCGGACACCACGAACAGGTGCAAAACGTCGCAAATTTTAAGCGCTTGCTCAATCAAATACAGGTGCCCCTTGGTGAAAGGGTTGGCGTTCATGATAATGGCGCCGATTCTATCACCCTCTACGGGCGTGAGTGATTGCAAATAACGAGTAAAGCCGCCTTGTTCACTTTCCATAAACACAACATCGGGATAGGCGATGGCGACTTCATAAAAGCCAAGCGGTTCAAGCTGCATGGCAGCCTCGGGCTTGGTATATACAAAGAGCTTGGTAACCCCATCCAAATACCTGCGGCGCTTAATTTCAAGGACAATTCTTTCAAGCAGCCCCTCACCCCTTCTTTCAGGACTGACGGCAAGGCAGCGCAAGGTATTACTGTAATAGCTGCCGCTTGCGCACAAAAGTCCTTCGTTGTTAAACAGGCCGATGGTTTCGTCCAGGTGCTCATCCTTATCAATGCCGGCGTCTTGAAGCAATTGTTCCCATTGCTTATAGCGTAGCGGCATACTTTTTCGGATTGGTTTCATATCGTATGTCATAAATCCCCCCCACCTGTACCTTAGCAGACGGAAGCTTGCTTGTAAAGAGGAAATTTGATAGCATACCTTTATGAAGACAGTATCGGTTAACGATATGGCCAAGAGCCGGGAGGAGAGGGTTCTTGGGCAGCGGGCTTTGCTAAACAAGTGGCAGATGCCCGTTCTTTCGCTGTCCATGAATATTGCGGGTCCCGTCAAAACAAGTCCGCTGATTGAACGAGGCTTTGACTTGATGTTAAGTAACATTAAAAGCTGCCTACAAAAAGAAGGAATTTCCATTGTTGAAGAGAGGGAAACCCGGGCTTTTACGGGCTGTGCTTGGCTGGCGGCGGTTAACAGCGATGCGCTTACATTGAAGCGACTTTCCGTTGCCCTTGAAGATAAGGACGGTTTGGGCCGCTTGATGGACCTTGACGTTATCGATATCCAAGGGCAAAAGGTGGATAGGTTCGCCATTGGCCAGCCCATGCGTACCTGCCTGATTTGCGACAAGGCGGCGGCCATCTGCGCCCGTTCAAGGGCGCATAGCTACCAAGAGTTATTCAAGGCGGCAGAAGAGATCATTCGAACTGCCTTGTGTGAAGCGATCGCTTTCTTGGTTGGCGATTGTGCCGTGACCGCCTTGAAGCAGGAGGTAGACGTAACCCCTAAGCCCGGCTTGGTTGATAAGGAGCATACCGGCATCCACAACGATATGGACGTACCGCTGTTTTATAAAAGCGCCGAGAGTCTGCGCAGCTATTTTGAAAGCTGTACCAAGGAAGGCTACTATTTTAATGGCAATGAAATTTCTGAACTTATGCCCAAACTGCGGGCCTTAGGGCTCCAAGCGGAAAAAACCATGCTGCAAACAACAAAGGGCGTCAACACACATCAAGGGGCTATTTACGCCCTTGGCATTGTTTGCGGGGCGGCTGGACTTAAGTTAAGACAAAGTCCAGCGCTTGATGTAGAAAAAATATTAAAATCTGCTGGCAAAATCGCCGAAAATGAAAAATCTCCCCGAAAGCTGCTTGACGCAAGAACGCAAGCGGCTCTTGGTTATCCGACAATTAGAGATCATGCCCTGCCAGTTTATCACAGGGGGTTGGAGGTCGGTCTATCTCATAACGACGCCGCCATTGAAGCCTTGATTGCTTGTATGGCGGAGGTTGATGATACCAATGTATTAAGACGTGGGGGAGAGGAAGTGCTTTTAGAGTTAAAGCGTATGGCGAAAGCAAAGCGACAAACAGATAATCCCAAGCAAGCTGCGCTTGAACTGGACACTTATTGCCTGCAAAAAAGGGTTAGCCCCGGTGGCTGCGCAGATTTATTGGCGCTTACTTTATTTTTGAATCGATTGAAAATAAAAGGCGGTCATATCTGATGCCGGATGACCGCTAGCCTTGTGTTTTTTTATGACGGCTATCTCTCGGAATCCCAAAGAATCGGAATCTTAAGGTGTGGTCGTTATAATTTGAATTGTTGTACGGCGAGCTAAAATAAACCTGCTCATACGGTTATAGCCGTGTGAGCAGGTTTTAGGATTGCTTGAAAATAGCTTTGAAACCCGGATGAAAAACCAAATCTCATTTCGTGTTTCAGAAGATTTGTTTCTCATCAATCATCATCGTCGTCATCGTCATCGTCGTCGTCATCGTCATCATCGTCGTCATCGTCATCGTCGTCGTCATCGTCATCGTCGTCGTCATCGTCGTCGTCATCATCGTTGTTTACGTCGTCGTCTACGTCGTCGTCATCGTCGTCATCATCGTCGTTGTAGTCATCGTCATCATCGTCGCCGTCATCATCGTCATCATCGTCGTTGTAGTCATCGTCATCATTGTCGTCGTCATCGTCGTCGTCATCATCATAGTCATCATCTTTGTACTCGGATAGACCGAACTCTTCCTCGTTTTCAACATCAACAGGGACTCTCCACTTGTTGGTGCGTACGGTAGTACGGACTTCCTCATACACTTCATCCATGAAGCCTTCATGAGGCTGTTTGGACCCTTTTATAATTTCGATGGTAATCTCGTCATCGTCCTTCTTTGCTTCTTTTTCGAAATACCCGGCGTTACCAATAGCGGTAACTAATTCAGCCATGACCTTGCGGGTTTCTTGGCCAATCAGGTTTTCGCAGCTTGCGATGATGGCAAAAGCTTCATTGTTGCGAGCGGCGATACCGATAACCTTGCCTTTTGCATCGTATTCGATGGTGATTTCGGGCTTGGCACTTAGTAGAAGGGCTCCTGTTGAGGTGGGCCGTTCAGTCGTTCCCTGAGCTAAACCGCTAATGCCGCTCAGCGCCATAACCAGGGACAAAATAATTGTCATTACTTTTTTCATGTGTTCGTCTCCTTTGAGTGTTTTTGTTTTGTAAGAAGAATTTTTCCTCTTATATTCATAGATTACGGCTGTTCTTTTTAAAGACCGGGGTCAGTCTTAAAAAGATTTGAAGCTTTGCGAGATCCCTGTATTTGACCTTATATCTATAAAATACGCAAACATTTCTCAAAAGAGAGGCGGACTAAATAATTTCAATCATCATATTCGTCATCATCGTCGTCATCATCGTCAGAGTCAATTTCTGCGGACGGTGTCTCGGTTGGTTTAGGCGTAGACGTCGCTGTTGGTTTAGGTGTAGGCGTTTCGGTCGGTTTAGGCGTGGGCGTCGCTGTCGGTTTAGGTGTAGGCGTCGGTGTTGGCTTAGGTGTGGACGTTTTGGTTGGTTTAGGCGTAGGCCTCTTGGTTGGTGCTTGAGTGGGTACAGGCCTTTTGGTTACTGTTTGCGCCGCCTGATATTCTATATCATCATCGTCGTCGTCGTCATCGTCATTTTCCGTAGGCTTGGGTGTAGGACTTTTTGTTTGGGTGGGGGTTTTGGTAGGTGTAGGCTTTATAGTGGATGTTGGTGTAGCTGCTTTGGTGGGCTCTTGCGTTGTTTGGTGAGTCAAATTATCTTCCCCATCCTCGTCGCCTCTATCACCGATTAACAAGTCATCGCTTAATTCCTCATCCTCCTCTAAAGGAATCAGGAAAATGACTTGATTGTTTTTAGTAATATCATCGATTATCTTTATTGTTGTAGAAAACTTTTCGCTCAGCTGCTCGTTTAGACGGACAGTCAGCGTATTGCTTCGGGAGCGAACCCAGTCTTGATTTTTTGCGTCCAATCGTAGCGATATTTGACTACCCTCATGCAAAAATTTCATGTCAACGGCTTTGGTAATCAATTCCTCCATCGCAAGACTCAAGCTTTTCTTTTGAAAGTCACAGTTGTCTGCAAGGTGTTTACCCTCAATATTGATACCATGTAGCCCGATAACAATGTCGTCTCGGTTTACATCAATGCGTACTTCAGGGTTGATAGTCATATAAACAGAAGCGTAGGGCTTAAGACTTTGATAGAATACGGAGGTTACAATCAGTACCAAACAGGCAGCCATGGCAACAAACGAGTAAATCCATGGACTGGTTTTTTTCTTTTTGGGTGTAGATTGCGGTATTTGCATTTCCACTACGTTGTTGACGGTTTGCCCAACCTGATAACGTAGATTTGCCACTTTTAAGAACCGTCCTTGTTCATCAAGAACCACCGCATAGCTCGGGTGGCATTCCATGACAATATATTTCATACAGGCATCCCTCCTTTCCTTTTTAAGACTTGCCCTAAATGGTTGCGGATTATTTCATATCCGTTGGTTTGAATCAAGAGCATGGCTAAGACATATTTTCTATGACGCTCCAGCGTTTTTCGTTGTACGCCTGAGCCTGAGGCGAGCTGTGCCATAGGAAGCTTCTTGGTTCTTAAAAGCTCATTTAATAGCTCCTTGTTATCAGCCGCATAGCGGATAGCAATAGCGCAGGCTTCCAAGGTGCGTTCCTGCTTCGGGGAGTGATCGGCTACGTCGGAAAAGTTAACACCGAAACTTGCCATAACCGATGCCAATTTATCGATCTCCTGTTTGGTTGCCTCCAAGTTGGCTGATTCTTCAAAACGGTCATGCTCATCGGCCAATTTATCCATGATGGTTTGCTCATCATCGCCGGTTGGCGTGAACAAGGAAATGGTTCCTTGATGGCGCAGGTTTTTTCGGTGGTAATCAATGAGGCGGTTTCGAATGAGCATGGAGGCATAGGGAAGAAAGGCACCTCTACTCTTATCAAAACCCAAGATTGCTTCATGAAAGGCAATCATGGCAATGCTGAATTCATCATCGTGCTCCGTGCAGGGTTTCGAAATACACTTAGATGCTTCCGAACGAATGAAAGGAATATAGTTGCTGATAAGCTCATCGGCTTTTTGCAAATCTTCTTTGGCCGCATAAACCGCTTTCACGATTTGATGCCCACTTTGCATGGTTTCACTCCTTCCCATCTATAGAATACGGTTACTGTTGTTGAAGAGTGGGGTAACTACAATTATACAATAAATTCCAAAGTGTTCAAACTTTACTGTTATAAAGTTTACATAAAACAAAAAAACATCAAAAAGCGATGCTCAGCTATAAACCGAGCATCGCATCTATGAATATTTCGATGGACTTCGTAACCTTACGATTATGCCTTTAGTTCAATTTCTCTGTACGTGGCGCGCGAAGCCGAGCGGCTTCCGGCATACCTGAACCCAGCAGCGGGCGTAGATAGTCCATAAAAGCGGGGGTCACATAGTTGCTTTCGGCATTAATAAATTCATCGGGCATCAATTTGGTTTTGGCAGCGATATCTTCGATGGGGTTTAATCGGTAATCCACTGCATAGTTGCCGATGCGGTTGATGGTGACGCTGCCTTCTGTAGCGCCGTTCATGGCAAACTGAACGCCTTTTTCGCCCACTTCACGGGCTTCACGCTGGTCGACATCACTTACACAGCCCATGAACGAGCGCTGCAGGTACCCGAAGGTATCGCTGCGTACACGGCCGATGGAGAGCTTTTCTTTTACTTTATTGGCAAGCAGTTCGCCGAGCGCGCCGGTACCCGATAGCTGTACGTTGCCGTGGGCGTCGGTGGCAAGATTCATCATGCTTGCCAAAACGGGCGTCCCGTTCTTGTCCTGAATACCTTCGGAAACGGATACGACACAGCGGCCGAGCCGATCATAGACAGACTTAACGTCTATTATGAACTTATCAATGGAGAAAGGGCACTCGGGGGTATAAATCAGGTGTGGCCCGTCATCCGGGTATAGACGGGCGGCGGCGGATGCCGCTGCCAGGAAGCCTGCATGCCTGCCCATAATTACCGAGATATGAACGCCGGGCAAAGCGCGGTTATCTAAGTTGATGCCCATAAACGCTTGCGCAACAAAGCGGGCGGCGCTTGGAAAGCCGGGGGTGTGGTCGTTGCACATCAAGTCGTTGTCGATGGTTTTGGGTATATGAATGGCACGGAAATCGTAATTGTTGTTTTTTGCATATTCGTTGACAATGCGCACGGTATCTGATGAGTCATTGCCGCCGATATAGAAAAAATAGCGTACATCGTGCGCGCGGAAGACCTGGAATATATGTTCGCAGTACTTGGCGTCCGGCTTATCCCTGGTAGAACCAAGGCCGCTTGACGGAGTGGCGGCCACAAGCTCCAAGTTTTCAGTGGTTTCTTGCGATAAATCCACAAAGTTTTGGTTGACAATGCCGTTAATACCGTTGAGCGCGCCGTATACTTTGGTGATTTGGGGGTACTTACGGGCTTCAAGCGCCACCCCTACCATTGATTGGTTAATAACAGCCGTTGGGCCGCCGCCTTGAGCGACAACAAGCTTACCTTTTAAATCCATAAAAATTTCCTTTCAAAAATAAAAATAGAATGCGGAGCACGGTGGCCCCGCATTGATTGAATTACATCTTATTGTTGCAGCCCAGCACGTTGACGATCTTATGACGCACCATGTCCCGCAGTGCGGTACGCGCTTCAGAGAGGTACTGGCGGGGGTCAAAGTGATCGGGATGCTCAGCGAAATGCTTGCGGATAACGCCGGTAAAGGCAAGACGTAGGTCGGAATCGATGTTGATTTTGCATACGGACATGGAGGCTGCCTTGCGCAGCATGTCTTCGGGCACACCCTTGGCATTGCCCATCTTGCCGCCGTATTTGTTAATCATTTCAACATATTCAGGCATAACGCTGGACGCGCCGTGCAGAACAATGGGAAAGTTGGGCACCCGTCTTTCGATTTCTTCCAGGATATCAAAGCGCAGCTTTGCTTCGCCCGTAAATTTATAGGCACCGTGGCTGGTACCAATGGCAATGGCCAGGCTGTCAACGCCCGTTCTCTCGACAAACACTTCCACTTCTTCGGGACGGGTATAGCTGGAGTCTTCGACCGATACCTTGATATCGTCTTCGACACCTGCCAGGCGGCCAAGTTCGCCCTCTACCGTTACGTTGCGGGGATGGGCATATTCGACCACTTTGCGGGTCAAGGCGATGTTTTCTTCAAAGGGCAGGTGGCTGCCATCGATCATGACGGAGGTGAAACCACCGTCAATGCAGGCTTTACAAGTTTCAAAATCGGGGCCGTGGTCAAGGTGCACCACGATGTCAAGCCCGCTTGTTTCAACTGCTGCTTCAATCAGCTTCATCAGGTAGGTATGGTTGGCATATTTACGAGCGCCGGCAGACACCTGAAGGATAAGCGGGGCTTTTTCCATCTGAGCGCCTTCGACGATGCCTTGAATAATTTCCATGTTGTTTACGTTGAAAGCGCCGATGGCATAACCGCCTTCGTAAGCCTTCTTGAACATTTCTCTTGAGTTAACTAATGCCATAGGTAAACCTCCTATCATTTGTTGAGATTTAATGAAAAATCCTCAAATATTATAATGGAAAACCGGCCTTGTGTCAAGATGACGCGAGCCTTTGTAGGATATTAACAACCCCTTTGTCAAGATTTTAAAAAGGCCGTGTTTTCGTGTAAAAAACCGCTAAACTTTGTGGTTTGCCATGTGCGGTGATCACGGCCATATGAATATTAAACGCTGTTTTAGATTAAAAATAAGCGAAAATTAGCAGGCGGTTTAAAGCTTGGCAAAAAATGAATGATTCACCGACTTTTGGGTATTTTCATGTCAGTCGAGCTAATCTATGGTAAAATATACCTATGGATAAGAAACAACACCTTTTCCTCTGGGGCGTGCCTCAGACGGGGAAAACAACGCTGATTAGAAAAATCCTTACCGCTCATCCGGACTGGGTGGTTAAAGGGGTTTATTCCTACACGGATTTTGTTGCGGGTCAAGAAGACGGCAGAGTTTATATAGCACCCGTACAGTACTGTTCTTGGTATAAAAAAGAAGAAGCTCTGGTCGGCTTGCGAGGGCCAAAAGGCAGGCGGGGCAATCCCCAGGCCTTTGATGAGATGGGTATAAAAATCTTGGAGGATTTTAAAGACGCCGACCTCCTTATTATGGACGAGCTGGGCACTATGGAAAACAAAGCTTTGGCTTTTCAGCGGGCAGTGCTTCAAGCATTGGGTAGAAATACCCCTATTTTGGGCGTTATCAAACGGGACCAAACGCCTTTTCTGGAGGCTGTTAGGCATCATCCCAAAGTAGCCACCCTTGAAATCACGCCGGAAAATCGAGATGGCAGATTGTCCGAAGCTGATGTTTTCGTTAGTCAATCGGTCAGCGCTTTCAGGACCTTGCAAAGCCGCCCTTCTTGCGGCGCGGTGGTGGTGCGGAAAGTGGGCGGCATCTGGGAAACGCTTTTGGTTAAAAGCCACGGGGGTCACTGGTCTTTTCCCAAGGGGCGCCAGGAAGAAGGCGAAACGCAAGAGGAGACAGCCCGCCGGGAAATCTTAGAGGAAACCGGACTTGTTGTGCGCATTGATTGCGCTTTCCGCAGGGAATTACCCTCCATCGAAATCAATAATCCAAGGCGTATCGTCTGTTTTCTTGCCCACTATGTTTCAGGGAAGGCAAGGCCACAAGAAGATGAGATTGGCGGTGTCGTTTGGGCGCCCCTTGATGAAGCGCCTAAGCTGGCGGCTCGATACGCTCAGGATGCAGGGGTGTTTCTTGATGCTATTACATACCTAAACAAATAAACGAAAAATCAGGGCTGCCGATGCGCAGCCCTGATGAATATTTAATCTTTTAAGGCATTAGGCTTAAGATGACTTTTATTGCCCCTTCCACATCGTTAATATCCAAACTGGGGACGCCGTTCACTTGATATTCGGTGTCGGTCATCAGGGCAATCAACTGATTGGTAGGGGTTATTGGGGTTTCAGAGTTGCCTTTCCTTAGCGCCTCAAGCTTGGGGTAGGGCGTTTGCTTGGCTCCTTCAATCAGCACAATATCTGCTCCCTTAAAAAAGGGAAGCATGTCAGGGATATCAAAGCTACCGTCTTTGACTAAAAGAAACTTATCCTTGTCAAAAATAATGCTGGCGAAGGCGCCCGCTGCTTTGTGGCGGTAGCTGTCGGTACCAGGGGTATCGGCAACAAATTGATGGGCATCATGCTTGATAGAGGCCACTTTCAGCCCACGGGCTGAAAGAGCCTGGATTAGTTTTTCCATCAAGGTGGTTTTACCGGAGTTTTTCACCCCGGTAATGCCCACAATCAAGGGATTTTTATTCATTTCATAAGGGAATATGCCACTAATTCATCATACTGGGCATCGGTCAATTCATAATCATAAAACAGCTTGAAATATTCCTGTACTTCGGCTTTCAGATCATAATCGGCCAACTCGGGGTGCAGGGTTTTTTGCAGCCACAGGATGCCTAAATACCGCTGGACTGAAGGGGGAAAGCCCATCCAGTTATAGGAACCGACCGGCACTTTCATATATTTCTTGTTTTTAATGGCATCAAGGCTTTGCCACAGAGGGTCTTTTCCGGCATTTTCATAGGCGGCCTGGGTTTCAAACACAATCACTTCAGGGTTCCAGAGAAGAATTTGCTCCATATCCACCTCATTGCCGGTACCTCGGCTGATGGGGTTGTCTACCACGGCGGCATTATCGGTTACCATGTCGATGAGTTCTCCATGGAAACTGCCCTTGGCGGTGACATTAAGACCCGCCTCGCTGAGACAGTAGAGCATGTTCACCCGATTGTCGCCCGCTTTGTCGTTGATTTCCTGCATCCGTTTATAGACTTTGTTTAGATACTCGGCAAGCTGTTCGCCCTTTTCTTCTTTGCCTAAGAGTTTGCCAAGCTCCTGATAGGTGTTGCCGGCATCTTTTAAGTACATGGTGATGTGTACGCAGGGGATGCCCAGCCGTGCCTGTAGTTCGTCCATGTCCTCTTTGATGGTTTTTTTGGGTTCTCCCACATCCAAAATCAACTGGGGGTCCAGCTTGGCCAATTCTTCCAAGTTAATCTCGTCTTTGCCACCGTAGAGCTGACCTACGAAGGGTAAATCCTCGACTAAAGGCTCAATAAAGGGGCGGCTGGTATCGTCTAATTTGGCGGACAGCCCAACAAACTTTTCAGGCGCAATGGACAACAGCACAAGCTGTGCTAAAGGACCGGTGGGCACGATGCGCTCAATGTTTTTAGGTAATTCTACCGTGCGTCCGGCAGAATCGGTGAAGGCAATCTTTTCCTCGGCAAAAGACACGAAGGATAGGAGCATCGTCATCGCAAGTAGCAGGGATATGATTTTTTTGAACATATTTTTGTTCTCCTTTCTGTTTTTTATATCTCAAGCGGTACACAAAACCGGATGCGCCCTTCTTCAAGGCTTTCTACCCGTGTTTTAATGCCATAGAGTTCGTTAATAAGTTCCCCATTCACCACCTCTTGGGGTGTGCCATCGGCAATAATCCGGCCGCCCTGCATGGCGAGGATTTGGTCGGAATAGGCAAAGGCTTGGTTGGGGTTATGGGTAGCCTGTAAAATGGTGTAGCCTTGCTTGACCAAGTTTTTGATGCACCGCATCACAAGAGTCTGGTTGCCAAAGTCCAGGCTTGCCGTAGGCTCATCCATAATCAGCAGCTTGGAATTCTGGGAAATAGCCCGAGCAATCAGCACCAGCTGCTGTTCGCCCCCGGATATCTGCATATAGTTTCGCTGGGCAAATTCCTCAATGCCAAGCAGCTCTAAGGCGGCTTGAGCCCGCTTTAACTCCTTGGTGCCCGGCACCGAAAAGGAAGATAGATGAGCGGATGCGCCCATGAGCACCATATCAAGCACCGAATAGTTAAATGCCGGATAATGCACCTGTGGAATATAAGCAATGAGCTTTGATAATTCGGGCAGAGAAATGTCGCTCGTATCCACCCCGTTAATCAGTACTTTACCTTGAAAGTTGCTTAAAAGGTTTAATATACAGCGAAAAAGGGTGCTTTTGCCTGTGCCGTTGGGGCCTAGCAAGGAAACCAACCTTCCTTGAGGTATAGTGAAATTGACGTCCCGCAGTACCGGACGCTTAGGGTAGGAAAAGCTCAGGTTTTGTACTTTTAGCATCATCAGCGGCCATCCCCCCTGATAATCAGAGACAAGAAGAAGGGCGCGCCGATAAAGGCAGTGAGAATGCCGATGGGAATTTCCACCGCAAATAAATTGCGGGAAATATTATCCACCAGCAGCATAAACAGGGCCCCAAAGAGCATGGTTGCGGGCATTAAGTGCCGAAAGTTATTACCCACCAACTTTCTTGACAAGTGCGGGATAACCAATCCCACCCAGCCGATGGTACCGCTGACGGCTACTGCGGAGGAAGTGACCAGCGTGGCGCTGACAATTACTATCAATCGAAGCCTCCCAACGTTGACCCCCATGGTACGGGCCTCATCATCGCCTAAAGAGAGGATGTTGATGCGCCACCTTAAAAGAAACAGCGGTGTCAATCCCACCAGCATAGGAAGGATGGCAAAGGAAATGTCGCTCATTTTGGCGCCGGCCAGGCTGCCCATGAGCCAGTAAGTGATGGCGGGAAGCTGGTTGGTGGGGTCGGCCACTAACTTGATAAAGGATGTACCCGCAGAAAACAGGGAGGAAACCATAATGCCTGCCAGCACCAGCCCCAAAATTTTCTTTCCACGGGCCCGTTGGCTAAGCAGCCACACTAAAGCCACAGTTAAAAGGCTGAAAAAGAAAGCGCTGAGGCTGACCATGCGGGTGGAAGCGCCGGACAGGATGGCTAACGCCGCGCCGAAGGCCGCCCCGGAGGAAGCCCCCAAAATATCAGGGGCCGCCATCGGATTTTGAAAAATACCCTGATAGGCAGCGCCCGCCGAGGAAAGGCAGCAGCCCACCAAGCAAGCGAGCAGTATGCGGGGCAGGCGCACATTATATAGCACAATGGCCATACGCTCCGTCCAAAAAGGTTCAATAGGGACGATCTTGGCGAGCAAGATTCCAATGGTTTCTTTGGGCGAAATGGGATAGCGTCCCAGTGCGAAGGATAGGAGAACGCCTCCCAACAGCGCTACAGCCATGGCAGCGATGGTCAGGCGTTCCTTTCTTCCGTGGTGTTTAAGCTTTTCCATCGGTCACTACTTTGTAATAGCTCTCCCCATTGCAGGCTTTGCACACGGGCTGGCCATCAATCATCAAATGGCGACAATCGGTTACGTCTTCGCCGCAACGGCTGCAAATGGCCACTTCCAGCGGCGGTCCCGGCATATCCCAAGGCTTCAGGTCAATTTCTACTTCCTGCACTTGAAACATCTCTTCGTCGGGCAGGTTTTTATAAAAGGCAATCATATCTTCGCCCTCTTTAGGATGCCGGCGGTTTTTGCGCCATATGCGCACAGCCTTGCCGGTGTTGAGGTTTACAAAGCTGGCGGCCACTTTGCCAAAATCGTAAAATTCATAGGTCCGTTTACCCACTTTGCATCCACAGACAATGCCGATGGCATCGGCCGGACAGCGGTCGCATTCTACAAAGACCATAATAGACTTGGGGTCTTTTTCAATGTCAATCTCTAATTTCCGCATTGCCAGCCTGGCCATCTTAACGCCGATGCACTGGCCTGAACAAAGATGACCATGGTACTGTACTGCAAGGGCCACGTCTTCTTCAAATGTGCGCATTGTCTTCCCTCCCGATGATAAACATGCCAAACCGCTTGGTGTGCGGTAGATAGTATTGATAGTCTGTGCTATCGATCTGTTGCAGCTTGGCTTGCAAATGAGCCTTTTCCTCTCCGGCAGGATAAATCCTGTAGGTCTTAGCAAAGTCAATCGCTTCTTCAAAGTTTACAAAAGGTTGGCCATATTCCAAGGCATAGTGTTCCAGTTGATAAGCGATGTCGGCTTGTTCAAGTTCTTCCCGAATAGCGGAAACAGTGCTGCATTTGGTGCGCTCCGGTTTCGTATCTTTTTGAGGTTCTAAGGGGTCGGCATGGACAATATAAAAAAGTTTGCGCTTCACTAAGCTTAAATAATGGCTGGGGTTGTCGGAAAACTTGCCATGGAAAAAGAGCATGAGCCCGTAGTCCCAAGCGCCTTTGATTTTTGCCGCATCGGAATGCATAGCGGTGATATTTTGAATGCCACGTTTGGCGCTTTCCGCTTCAAGCAAGCCGATTGCTTCTTTATCAATATCTACGCAGGTGATGTGTGAAAGATAGCCCGTCAAGGCAAAATCAATCAAGCCCATGCCGCAGCCAAGGTCGCACATGGTGCTTTTTGGAAGCATATGACGCATTAAAGCTTCTGCCAAGCGCTTATGGTAGCCGGTGTACTCGCTAGCGGCGATAAACCATTCGGCCGCTTTGTTTCCCCAAATAATTTCCAATGAAAAAGCTCCTTTCTTGTTTGAAGGCTATAAGCGTACAAGAAAGAAGCGATAGATTTTGTACACTCTCCTTCTCAAACACGGAAAGCTTGAACGTTTCCATTCAAACTCTCAAAGCAGGGCATGTGCCCCTTTGCTTCGGGTGGCTTAGCCACCGGCAGATTGCCATGGGTTTCACCTTTAGGCGCATCTGCTCGGAGATGAACGCAACTGAATATTTTCAGCCGCAATTCTGTGTGTATTGTACCTGAATATAGTTGAAAAAGTCAAGCGCTGGGCGCATAATTATAAAATATTTACAACTGAATTCTTTACTTTCTTTTTGCCTTAGTTTTTCCTAAGACAATCAGACAGTAGAGCGGTAAAGGATGGGTATATAGGAACGGGTGGCTTATTTTCCTTTGCTTCATAAAAAATAAGGGCGGCGGCCATGCCGGCGTTATTGGCGGCTTTTGCGTCAACAATACGGTCACCCACCATGATGCAGTCTTTAGGATTAAGCTCAAACAGCTTGGCAGCTTGCAAGAGCGCATCGGGGGCGGGCTTTCTTGCGTAGCCGTCTTCTTGCGTGATAAAGCCTGAAAATAGATGGTCCATATTGTCCTGCATTAAGGCTTCAATCGCGCTGTTGTCCCTGTGGGTGTACAGGAAATTTTGTCCACCGGCGTCCACAACGGCCTGCAAAGCCTCTTTAGCTCCCCTAAAGGGGAAAATCCCATGGAGAGGATTTTCTTTAGCGTAACTTTGGTATCTTTCCATGACATTTTGGGCGGCGGTCTCATCCTCGTTAACAAAAAACAAGATGGCCTGATAGAGGGTACGCTTTAGTTGCCTGCGCAAAAGACCTTCATCAAAAACAATGCCCTCATCCATCAAGGCTTTGTGCAGGTCGCTTTCCATGCGGGGGTAGGAGTTGTAGAGCGTTCCGTCAAAGTCCCAGAAAAAAACGGTATAGGCCATTTATTCTTTGATTTCGCTGGTGCAATGGGGGCAGCGGCTTGCTTCCTTTGCCACTTCAAGCTTGCAGTAGGGGCAAAGGCGGGCAGGTTCCTTGGGCGCTTCCTCGGGCTTTTTTTTCAAAGCCATCAGGGCTTTAAGCACGACAAAAATACACAGCGCAATGATGATAAAGTCGATGATATTTTGTAGGAACATGCCGTAGTTCAGGGTGGCGACGCCGGCTTCTTTGGCTGCCTCAATGGAAGCAAAGGGGGTATCGCCGCTTAATTGCACAAACATGCCCGATACGTTGATGCCGCCGGTTAACATGCTGATGAGCGGCATGATAATATCGTTGACCAAACTGGTAACGATTTTACCAAAGGCGCCACCGATGACAACACCGACAGACAGGTCAATCACATTGCCTTTAATGGCAAAAGCCTTAAAGTCTTTCCAAAATTTCTTCATAGCAACCTCCCAAAAACATGTGTTATTCGGCACATTATAGCATGGGCAGGACCGATTCACAAGCAAAAATGTAAAATTTGGAAACAATATTGACATTGTAAAATCTGGTTGATATACTGTGGATGTTTAGGAGGTGTACTGTGGAATCTATCTTATTTACTTCAGATAATCAAACGGAAGGCAAAATGCCTTTTTTGGTGGAGGGACGCCATTCTCCCGACCGCCTCGCTTTGGAAAGCGGGATTTGGATTTGCGCTGCCGGCTCAGCTATGCTGCCGACCAATCATTTTGCGATTAATAAACAACCGGGCTGGACTTGGCTGTGCGTACAAAACGGCGCATGTGAAACAAACTTCGACAATCAGCGTCTTAAACTCAAAGCACGGGACTGCTTGTTTATTCCCCCCTTTACGGAAAATCTGAGCCTTCGCAGTACTCAGGAATCAAGGGTTATTTGGTTTTCGGTAGACGGTAGGCTAGCCAATGACTTCATGATTAAAATGGGCGGAATCCCGCATCGCCCCATGAAGCAAGGGGCTTTACCCAGCCAAATCAAGCTTGGCAAGCATATTGTGCAGGCGACGGTGCGTATCGAAAACGTGCTGGAGGCATCCAGCGCTCAGTTGCAGCAGCTTTTGTGGGGTGTTTTGGCTTCGCATTCAGGGCAGCCTGTGTCTATGGATGCCGTGCTGTCCCATGAAATCGCCAAAGTGGTGGATGCCATGCGCAAAAACCAGTATCAGCAAAACTTTTCACTAAGCGATATGGCGCAAATCAGCCGTATGCCTGTTGAAACTTTCCGCAAGCGTTTTGTGTCCGAGGTGGGTATGCCGCCGCAGTCCTATCAGCTGTTTTGTAAAATGGAGCGTGCCAAAACTTTGCTGAAAGATGGTCTGAGCGTAAAGCAGGCGGGTATTGAAGTGGGCATGAGCGATCCTTATCATTTCTCCAAGACCTTTAAAAATATTGTTGGCGTTAGCCCGTCCAACTTTGCGAAAGCCACCAAAGAAATCTGATGGAAGGTGAAAAGGCACAGGCGCTTCATCCGCTAAAACTTGCCTACATTGGCGATGCGGTCTACACGCTCTATTGTCGAAACAAGGTCGTCGGCAGCGGACATAAACCAAAGCAATTGCACCGCATGGTGACGCAAAAGGTACGGGCAGGCGCGCAGGCCGAGGCGATGCAATCCTTATGGCGTCATTTAACAAACCGGGAAGAAGAAATTGCCAAACGAGGCCGCAATACCCACGCGGGGCATTCCTGTCCCAAGGGCGCAACCACGGAAGAATATGCCCTATCCACCGCCTTTGAGGCGTTGGTGGGTTATTTGTATTTAACCAAGCAACACGAACGACTCCAAACCCTACTAACAATTATCGAGGTGGAAAATGCCAAAGACTCATTTGCATATTGAACTGCTTTCCTGCTCCCAAGGCAAGGAAGAAATCGCAGCGCTTGCTGCCAAACTTTGTTACTCCAAAGCTGATATTGGTACCCTAAAAGAGCGAGTTGAACGGAACGACCAAAGCACTTTTATTTCAGGCGTTATTTCAAGCGGCCACTTATCGGTGGTTGAACATGTACAGTTTACCTTCGGTATTGAAGGAGTAAGCCGAGTGCTGCTGGCTCAACTGACCCGCCACCGCATCGCTTCTTTTAGCGTACAAAGCCAGCGCTATGTTTCCTTTGAAAAAGGCTTCAATTTTATTATTCCGCCCAAGATTGAGGCGCTCGGTCAAGAAGCGACCGACGAATTTATCCGCCAGATGGATACCATTCATGGCTGGTACAAAAAGTGGCAAGAACTCTTGGTCAAGGGTGAAGAGGGTAACGAAGATGCCCGATTTGTTTTGCCCAATGCCTGTGAAACAAAGCTGGTGTTAACTATGAACGCAAGGGAACTGCTGCACTTCTTTTCCCTGCGGTGCTGTAATCGTGCCCAGTGGGAAATTCATGCCTTGGCAGACAGAATGCTCGTTCTGTGCAAAGAACATGCGCCGCTGTTGTTTGCCAAAGCCGGTCCTGGTTGCGTGAACGGTCCCTGTCCTGAAGGCAATAAAACGTGCGGGCAAATTGCGCAGGTACGCCAAAAATATCTAAACCACTTAAAATAAAGGAAAAACTATATGTCATTTAATCAAAAAAACAGCGCTTCAAGCGCCAAGCGTGCCGATCGAACGGGCAGGGGCAATGAAGGCCGGCCCCACCCCAAAAAAGCCGGTTCAAATAATAAAAAAACTTATGGCGGCAAAAGCCGTTCTTACACAGAAAAGCCCGGCCCCGGATTTAAAGGTGAAAAGCGCTCTTTTAGCGGCAACGAAGGCCGCGGTGACCAGAACCGCAAAGGGGGGCGAAAGCCCGCTTTTGGAGCAAGGCGATTTGAGCAAGAAGAAAACAACGGCTTTCGTTATGCCAACGCGAACCGCTTTGACGCCGGCCGCATGCAGCGTGACGCGCGGTTTGGCAACGACCGCCCCAAGCGTCCAAACACGCGTTCTTTCGGCGAACGCAAATCTTTTGATGGTGGTGGCGATCGCCGCTCTTTTGATGGCAATCGCAAACCTTTTAATACCGCTGAGCGCAAGCCTTATCGTGGTGAGCGTCGCTCCTTTGACAACAACCGCAAGCCTTATCGTGGTGAGCG
>DUQF01000003.1 GCA_012837965.1 Clostridiales bacterium
CCGAAAGCACGACTTCTTTTACATATTTTTTATATTCATTAGTGAAATCCTTCTTTGGACTGTTTCTATGCTACAAAAAAGCGGCTTTTGCATAATTGCCAAAACCGCTTTGTCTACGGTCTGAAACGACCGGCGAGCGGTCGTTTTAGTGTTAAGAAGATTATTTTCGCACTTGCGCCCCTTCGATAAAGCGGGGTTTTTCGCCAAAATAGTTGGAAACTTGAAATTCGGGGACTAAGCGCCTAAGCTTTTCAGCTTTTTGATAGGCAGCATCCAGTTCGGGGCAATCAAAATTCATATACCCATAAGTTTCACCTGTTTCTTCCAGCATACGTTTTTCCTCTTGGTAGTCAAGCTCAATTCGTAACATATCCGCATCGAATATTGCTTGATAGTATGCTTCCATTTCTTCGCTTGCCTTTTGAATGGGCTGACCCTTCTGCCATAGAAGCACAGCATCTTTACCTTCTCCCTTATAGAGTTTTTCATAAGGGTTATTTAAATTAAACGGAATTTCATAGATGTCGGAATGTTCTCCAACTGCTTTGGGTAGCCTTCCGCGCTCAGAACTTAAGTACGTATATATATTTTCCCCATCAGAAGACCAACCCTGTCCTGTCACTTTACTACGACTTTCAGGTTTCTGGATCATCGTGAGAATCGCACGGTCATTTTTTAACTGAAATAAAGATACAACATACTCATCAACTGGCGTATGTATCCTGTAAAATCCTGTGGAGCGTAAAATTTCCATTCCAAACCCAAATACCAATACCAGCGCTATCAAACACCCAATAATCCCGCCCACCATCAACATACGGCGGCGCTTCTTTCGCTTTTCTTTTTGTAAGCGTTCGACGACTTTCTCAAACACCTTATCTTCGTCTGCCGTATCAGTTGCGGGCAGTTCTTCGCCCATTTGCTCAAACACTTCTTTGCAGGGCGGGCAGCTTGACAGGTGGCTATCCAGCAGCTCTTCCCCTTCTTGGGATAAAGTCTTGTCCAGTTTCAGGGGCATTAAATCCCGCGCGACAGCGCAAGAAATAGTTTTATTTGTATCCTGCGAATTGTTCATTTCCATGTTCTTTCTCCTTGATCATATTGGCAAGTTTCTGCCTTGCACGGTAGTAGGTGACCCTTGCCCAAGAATCGGTCTTGCCAAATAGCTGAGCGATTTCTTTAAGCTTCAGGTCACAAAAGGTGTAGAGGGTAAAGACTTCCCGATAGGGTTCATCTAAATCATGCAGGTAGCCCATCAGTTGCAGACGCTGGTCTTTTCGCACTAAACGTTCGGCAAGGTCGGGGCGGGTATCGGGCAGGGTTTCATCCAGCGGCAGGGTAAACTTTTCTTTTCTCATCGCTTGGCGATAGAGATTTTTAGCAATCCCACAAAGCCAAGTAGGGATGCTGGAATCCCCTCGGTAGTTTTTCCATGTGTCCATGGCCACCACAAAGGTATCTTGCGCCAATTCTTCCGCCAGTGGGCTGCTGCCGGAGAGCCGGAGTAAATACCTGAAAACCACCTGATAATAACTTTCGTACAGCTGCGCGATTTCGTCCCTCCTTTCCCCTCCCTTCTATCCATTAGTGTCAATTTTTCTCAAAACGTTACAAGTATGCGGGAAATTTTGCACTTCTTTTGAAAAAACGCAAAAAAAGCGGCCACCTAAGCCGCTGTCTACAATAAACCTTATAGCTTGACCTTGGTAAGCGTTGTCTGGGTAAGGCAGAAGCGCTGCTCGGGCAAACCCTAAAACTCCGCCGAACCCGTTGTGCGGGGGTAGGGCAGCACGTCTCTGATGTTGCTAATGCCTGTCAGGTACATGACCAGACGCTCAAAGCCGATGCCAAAACCGGCGTGCTTGACTCCGCCAAAGCGGCGCAAATCCAAGTACCACCAGTACTCTTCCGCATCAAGCCCCATGTCCTTGATGCGCTCAAGCAGGCGGTCATAGCGTTCCTCACGTTGGCTGCCGCCCACCAGTTCGCCAATACCGGGAACAAGCAGGTCAACGGCGGCGACGGTCTTATTATCCTCATTCATGCGCATATAAAAAGCCTTGATGTCCTTGGGATAATTATAAACAAAAACGGGCTTTTGATATAGTTTTTCGGTCAGGTAGCGTTCATGCTCGGTCTGCAGGTCAATGCCCCACTTGACGGGATAATCAAACTTTTCGCCGCTTGCTATTAGCTTTTCCACCGCTTCGGTGTAGGTGATGCGAACAAAGGAAGAATGGGCAACCAAGTTGAGCCTATCAAGCAAGCCCTTATCCACAAAGCGATTGAGGAAAGCAAGTTCCTCCTTGGCGTTTTCAAGCACATATTCGATAATGTACTTGATCATATCTTCTTCCAAATCCATAATGTCGCCAAGGTCGGCAAAGGCGATTTCCGGCTCAATCATCCAAAACTCGGCGGCGTGGCGAGGGGTATTGCTGTTTTCGGCACGGAAAGTAGGGCCAAAGGTGTATACGTTGCGAAAGGCCATGCAGAAGGCTTCGACATTTAATTGCCCCGACACGGTGAGCGAAGCTTTCTTGCCGAAAAAGTCCTGTTTATAATCTACCTGTCCGTCCAGCAGGCGGGGCGGATTGGCCGGGTCAATGGTGGTTACATGGAACATTTCTCCGGCGCCCTCAGCGTCGGAGGTGGTGATAATGGGCGTGTGCACGTATACAAAGCCCTTTTCTTCCATATAGCGGTGCACGGCCAGCGCAGCCAGCGAACGGATACGAAAAACCGCGAAAAATGTATTGGAGCGGGGGCGAATATGGGCAATGGTACGCAAAAATTCAAAGGTATGGCGCTTTTTTTGCAAGGGATAGTCGGTATCGGCCAGCCCCTCCACCACCAAAGATTGCGCATGCAATTCAAACGGCTGCTTCATTTCGGGCGTTAAGACAATGCGCCCCGATACGATAATGGACGAGCCTGTCGTAAGCTTGGTTGCTTCCTGGAAGTTGGGTAGCTGCTGGTCACAGACCACTTGCAGGTTGGAAAAGCAGGAACCGTCGTTAACTTCAATGAAAGCAAAGGCTTTGGAGTCACGCACGGTGCGTACCCAACCGGATATCGTTATTTCCTGCCCGTCTGTGAGCGTGGAATTTTTTAGATCTTTAATGAGCATAATCAAACTTTCCTTCCTCGTAAACAATTTTTCCAAGCATAGCCGCGCCGATAATACCCGCCTGATTGCCAAGCTTTGCAATCAGCACGTCGGGATAGGGCATGGTTTTGAACATAAGATAGTGGGGCAGTTTTTCTTTGATGGCATTTACCAAAAATTCGCCCGCATGACTGACACCGCCACCCAACACCACAAGTTCAGGATCGATGAAGCTGATAATAGTATTGATGGTTAGCGCCAAATAGCGAGTGTAGCGGTGAAAAATTTTCAGCGCAAGAGCGTCGCCGTCCTTGGCTAAGTCGATAATGATCTTGGCATTGAGCAACTTCACATCGCCGCCGACAGCCTTTGACAGGGCGCAATCGGGGTGAGCAATGCAGGTTTCCCTGCCCATGCGAATGAGGGCTGTAGCCGAGCAGTAGCGCTCCACGCAACCATCTTTGCCGCAGGTGCAAGGGATACCATCCACCTCCAAAGTGAGGTGCCCAAGCTCGCTCGCGACGCCATGCGCCCCTGTCCAAGGCTTTCCGTTGATAATGATGGCGCCGCCAAGCCCGGTGCCGATGGTTAAAAACACGCTGGATTTTGAGCCTTTGCTAACACCTGCCACACTTTCCGCAAAGCCGGCGACGGTGGCGTCATTCTCGATATATAAGGGTTTATCAATAAATTTGGATAGTTCGTCTTTCAGCGGCACATCCTGCCAAAACAGGTTGGTGCAAAAAATAACCCGCCCCGTGGTATTATCGGCGATACCGGGGATACCGATACCGATAGCGGCAATGTCATCCGCCGTAAGGCCGGCCTTTTTAATGGCTGAAAGACTACTTTGCCCCATATCGGCAATTACTTCCTGATAAGAGCGCTCGGGTTTGGTGGGCGTTTCACAAACAGATATGATTTCGCCTTCATTATTTACAATACCACAAGCAATGTGTGTGCCGCCAAGGTCAATACCAAGATAATACATTAGAACCTCTCCCCCCGCATACGACGTATGAGCCGCTTATCCAGCTCGTGAGCGGCAGAATAACCAAAGCGCCTTAGGCTATGGTTACGGGCAGCAATTTCTATGATGATGCTTAGGTTGCGCCCCGGACGCACAGGAATCACAAGGTGAGGCACGCTCACATCCAAAATGGTCGTAAAGGTTTCTTCCATACCCAGGCGATCATACTCTTTATCCTGTTGCCAGTTTTCAAGGTGAACGGACATGTCAATGGCCTTGTTCGTTAGCACAGAGCCTACGCCAAACATCTGCCTGATATCAATGATGCCGATACCGCGAATTTCCATGAAGTGACGGATGGTTTCCGGCGCTTCGCCGATGAGGCGATTGTCGCTCACCCGCTTAATTTCCACCACGTCGTCCGCCACCAGCTGATGGCCACGAGAAACCAGCTCCAAGGCCGTTTCCGACTTGCCAACGCCGCTTTCACCGGTAATCAGCACGCCTGTTCCAAAGACATCCACCAGCACCGCATGGGTGGTAGTGCGGGGCGCCAACACATTCATTAAGTAAAGGATGGCCGAAACAATGAAGGTGGTCGTCGCTTCTTGCGTGCGGTAAACGGCAACGGAATGTTCTTTGGCAAGGCCAATGAAATCTTCGCCCGGCCGAATATCCCGACACACCACTACGCAGGGAATGGGATAAGAAAAAAACTTATCCAAGGTTTCCCGTCTATGGTCCTTGGACAGCGAAGCCAGATAGGTCATTTCAACGTTGCCAAAAACCTGCGGGCGCTTGTAGGCAAAGTGATCATAATACCCTAAGAGTTCAAGCCCCGGACGATTAAATTCCGCCGAAGCGATGTTTAAAGTGTTATTTTCCGCAGGTAGTATCTCAATTAATTTTAAGCTTTTGACAAAGTCCTTCGCGTTTACCATAGGCCCCCTCCTTTTTGTTGCCTATTATAGCAAAATGGCCGTAAGGACGCAACGAACAAAGCTTTTTCGCGCGGTTTTTCCCCCTGCCGCCCTTTATGCGAAACGCACAAAAAACCTTGGGAATTTTTTCTTGTTCTTTCTGGTTGTAAACTTGACTAATTTTCAATCTTGGGCCATATTATAATCACTAAAAGGAGATGAAGAGCTGCCCGAAAAGAAAGTCGCGGTTAGCAACCATCAAACATTGAAAGAGGCGTTTCCGTTGGGCTAAATTGATTGCCACAGCGTTTGCAACGCCTGCGCCGGCAACTAAGTCGGGTGTCTAAAGGCAAGTCCCGACAGGCTGAATGCAAAAAAGAGCCGGAATGGCGGGGCAAACGCTTGAAAGACACAACTGAATAGCGGATGCACAGCCTTTATGTTCAAGGCAAATTAGAGCTATTAGAGCCTGTTCACGTTATTGAACAATTAATGATCTTGTGAGAGAGCATTTATCCGTTACGACAAACTTGACCTTGTATTCAGTGGATTCATCTACTTCGCTATGGTTGTCGACGCCTTGTTAGTGTGAACAGATTTTAATTTAATCGTTAAATATTACATTATTCGAGAATTGACAACTGATTTTTAAAAGCATATACTTTCAATTAGAAACTTCAAAGCATATTGTACAATGTTCATACTCACCATCTGTTCACTCTGTGGAGGTGATAAAAATGGTATTATAACTATATGCTAACAGTACGAAAGCTAATGCTTTGACCTACAATTATATACGGAGGAGAATATGAAAAAGAGTCGGTATGTTTCTTTACAATTGCTATCACTGCTAATAATGTTCACCCTCTTGGTTGGGATCTTTGGTTCCTGCATGCAGGTTGCTATTGCCAGCCAAGAATCTGGCGATTCGGCAACATTAGTATTCGAATATCCGAAAGACGTTCCTCAAGACGATGTATTGCTGAACGTATACAAGGGTATTCCCATGTGGTACCAAAAGTATGAGGCAAAAGAAATAGAGGATATCCCTGGCGCGTTAACAAATTCAAAAAATTATCAAAATCTTGAAGAAATAATAGTTGGAAATGATGGGCAGTATACAGTCAAAGATGTTGGCGGATATTGCTATTTTGTTCGAGGAAAAGAGCCGGGGAAGTATTATAACATCATAAAACTATTCATTGTTACGGAAGATGACATTAAAGCCGGAAAAAAAGTAATTCCAATTAAAACAGGTCCCAGCGCAGGTGCCGGTTATGAAACCGGCTTTAATAACCCGGTAGGTGAAAATGGCGAGACAGTTCCAGAGGGTTTTAATCAGGGAATACAGCATTTGGTGCCGATAGAAGGGACAGATGAAATGGAACACCTGCTTGGCACAGATGAATTGAAAGGTTATCAGCCCTTTACAACTCCCGTCTTTCAGAAAGGACGCGCGCTGTACCAGGCAACCACGCAAAATGAGATGATGGAATTCATTAACAAGTACAAAAAAGAATGCGAATACATGCACGTCTATAACATGGGAAAAACGGAAAACTATGGATATGACTATCCTCTTATCGTTTTTACCAAGAAAAGCATCCCCAAGGAAGCCAGTATGGCTGAAGTCGGAAAAATATTACAGGATGGGAAGCTGCCAATTGTCTGGCAGCAAGCGCAAATACATCCCTACGAACCGGCTGCCGGCGAAAGCGCACTTGTTATGATTCAGGAACTTACAAGTGAATATGGCAATACGCTGCTGGATAAAATCGATATTGTGATGATTCCCAGAGTGAACGTTGAAGGCAGTTTCCTTTATTGGAGATATGATTATAGCGGCACTGATATGAATCGAGACCATATGGTTATCAGCACGCAACAAAACGCATTGATGCATAAAGCCTATTATATGTTCATGCCGCATGTTGTTGTTGACAACCATGAGTTTTTCTTTTCAGAAATGGGAAATTACGATAAGAACCCAGAAAAATTCGCACTAAATGATTTCCAGATTACCGGAGCCACAAGCATGAACAATGATGCTGAGGTAACTCGAATCACAACAGAAATAATTGTTGATAAAATGCATCATGACTTGAAAGATATTGGCTTCCGCCCATATCATTATGGCATTACCAGCAATAACCCTATCGGACGTGCCTACTATGGCCTGTCTAACGCTGTCTCGGTGTTGATTGAAAGTCATGGTGCAGACGGCGCCCTGTTCTCTCTGCCACGGCGTGTATATGGACAGGTTGTCGCCACAAAGTCAGTGTTCGAAGGTACTGCAGAAAATGCAGCATTAATCGTGGCCGCTGTTAATGCTGCCAGAGAGAATGTAGTTGCCAAGGGAAAAATATATGATGAAGAGGATGTTCTTGTTCTGAAACAAAGTGCGTCGGGTGCTATAACCAGCCCGACAGCATTAGATTTATGTGTTGCAGATATATATGGAAACATTGAGGTAATTGATTCAAAGAAAATTAATTTACAGGATACCGTTGATCGTTCCCGTGTCCGTCCAACAGCCTATGTTGTAGATAAATCAGAAAAGTGGGTAAACCAACTCATCAACATTCTGGACGGCCACGGAGCGGATTATTTCAATCTGAAAGCGGGCTCTACGGTAGATGTACAGCAGTATTACTATATTGAACCGGACGGCAAAAAGAGTTGTATCGCTGATTTGCACGAGTTAGAAGCACATACATTCGAAGAAGGTGCTCTTGTTATTCCCATGGACCAAATGTCCGGAAATATTATTGGGATGCTGATGGAACCGGATGTTGGCGACAGCGCAAACCATAACGGCACATTATTCCAATATGGCCTCATTACATATGATGAAAAAACAAAAACGTTGCCGCTCTATCGTTATATTATGGATAATCCACGTGAATCGCTCAAGGATATGATGCAACCATAATACTCTGCGATTTGAATCCCAATAAATATCACTTAACAACCGTATCTGTAGAATAATATAAGCCAAACCCTACTCGTAATGATTTCCAACATATCATCATCGCGAGTGGGGTTTTATATGATGGAAGTTTTATTCAATATCAATTTTCTCACATATTAGAATCTGTTCACACTAACAAGGTATCGACAACCATAGCGAAGTAGATGAATCCGCTGAATTGCATTCACCAGTTGGTGATTGCTCATGCTTACATTTCCGCACTGTCGTGGTAAATACGGAGAAATCTTCTCAAATTGAGCAGTTATAGGTTTCATACTGATAATCTCTATCACAAGATCATCAATTGTTCAATAATGTGAACAGGCTCTAAAAACATCCGCAAAGCTTTTTCGCGCGTTTTTTCCCTACCGCCCTTTATGCGAAGTGCACAAAAAACCTTGGGAATTTTTTCTTGTTCTTTCTGGTTGTAAGCTTGACTAATTTTCAATCTTGGGTTATACTATAATCACTAAAAGGAGATGAATGAGCTGCACGAAAAGAAAGTCGTGGACAGCCGTCATCACACATTGAAAGGGGGCGTTTCCGTTGGGCCAAATTGATTGCCACAGCGTTTGCAACGCCCGCGCCGGCAGCTAAGTCGGGTGTCTAAAGGCAAGTCCCGACAGGCTGAATGCAAAAAAGAGCCGGAATGGCGGGGCAAACGCTTGAAAGACACAACTGAATAGCGGATGCACAGCCTTTATGTTCAAGGCAAAGCACAGCTTTAGAGAACATCCGCGAAAAACTGTAAACACATAACAATGTCGTTGCGTTTTCGCAAAATATATAAGTATTTAAACCTCGCATTTAAGTCGTTTATAGTTACAACAAAAAAGACGCCACCCCGCAAAAGGAGCGGGGTGGTTTTTATATGGTAAGCTGACAAATAGCAAGCAAACTCCCTGTCTTATCCCTTGTTATTATTTTCTAACTGCCCTTCGGTTCGCAGCATGGCGAGGACAGGCGCATCGGCAGGACAGAAGTTGGCATCGCTCGCTTCTTGGGGATGGACCCACAAAAAACCCGTATGCTCCTGCATCCTTGGCGCGGACAAAAACTCACACCGATACAAAACAAGGGTAACAAGAGCATCCGGATAACGATGGGTTAATTCGCAGTAACATTCCCCCACCGTGACCTTGCAGCCCATTTCTTCAAAACACTCCCGCCGGAGCGCTTCTTCATCGCTCTCGCCCGGATCCACCTTGCCGCCGACAAACTCCCATAAACCGCCCTGCCTTTTGTCTTCGGGGCGGCGGGCAGCAAAAAAACGACCGTATTCATCGAAAAATAGGGCGGCAACTACTCTTTTGGGCTTGGTCATTTCACACCTCATAGAAAAGCAAGTAGAGTCGTGTTTTTGCCTTATGGCAACAGGCTTTTCATCCCCTATCGCTTACTCTTTTACTTATTCTTTACAGTATAGCACAAACAGGGGCTTTTTTGATATTTTATAACAAATTTTCCTCACTTGCGCCGTTCCCCTTAAATCGCTACAATAGGAATGAAGTTTAAGGAGGGCAAGCATGAAAACGGCTATTATAACCGGCGGCTCCAGAGGAATTGGAGCCGCCATTGTTGAAAAGTTATGCCAGGAAGGATATCGGGTAGTATTTAACTACCAAAAAAGAGAAAATGCCGCCACGGAGCTTTCCAAAAAAACGGGCGCCATTGCTGTGAGGGCAGATTTTCTCTCCTGCGAAGAAACGCAAAACTTTTGCGCCTTCGCTATTGAACAACTCGGTCACCTTGACGCCTTGGTCTTAAATGCAGGGCTTTCTCAAACAGGACTGTTTTGTTTTTTAGATGAAAAGGCGCATGAAAACCTCTTTCGTATCAACTACCATGCGCCCGCCCAAATCCTGCGATACTTTTTACCCTACCTTCGCCAAAGGGAGGGTAAGGTGGTAGCCATCTCTTCCATTTGGGGGCTATCCCCCGCCTGCTGTGAAGCGGCATATTCGGCATCCAAAGCGGCGCTGCAAGCCCTGATTGCCGCCGTATCTAAAGAGGAGGGTCAACTGAACCTTAACTGCATCTGCCCCGGCGTTATCCGCACCGATATGTTAAAGGAATATAATGAAGAAGAATTAAACGACCTCATTGCCCGCACGCCCAAGGGCCGCCTTGGGACACCCCGGGATATCGCCGAAGTGGTGTCCTTTCTTTTGTCTGACAGCGCCGACTTTATCACCGGGCAAAGCATCGTGGTGGACGGCGGGTTTTTGGGAAATTAAGGGAAAACACCATGTCAAAACCAGTGTTATCTTGTACGTCTTTTCCTCTTTGGCCGCGCCTTAGAAAGTGTGCGCAGGATCCGGCTCCTTCGCAAGGCTTTGCCAAACCCAAAAATCCGTTGCGCATTAAGCCAGTCTAACCTGAGATGAGTATCAAAAAGTAACATAGACAATATGTTTTGGACAACACAGCCCCCAACTTTCGTCGGGGGCTGTTGTCAGCTATTGAGTTTATTGCTTCTTACTTCGCCTGTTTTTCCTTGATGGCTGCATGGGCTGCTGCCAGGCGGGCAATAGGCACACGGAAGGGTGAGCAGGATACGTAGTCAAGACCCATTTTATGGCAGAACTCGATGGAACTGGGGTCGCCGCCGTGCTCGCCGCAGATACCCAGCTTAATGCCGGGGCGGCCCTTGCGGCCAAGCTCGCAAGCCGTTTCAACCAATTTGCCAATGCCATCCACGTCCAGGCGGGCAAAGGGGTCAGACTCAAGAATGGAATTGTCGTAGTAGCTTTCCAAGAACTTGCCGGCATCGTCACGGCTAAATCCGAAGCCCATCTGGGTTAGGTCGTTGGTGCCAAAGGAGAAGAATTCGGCTTCCTCGGCAATCTCATCGGCAGTCACGCAGGCACGGGGAATTTCGATCATGGTGCCCACCTGATAGGGGACACTTTCGCCTTGCTCTTCAAAAATCTTGTTGGCGGTTTCAACCACGATATCCTTGACGAACTTCAGTTCCTTCTTGGAGCCAACCAAGGGAATCATGATTTCGGGAACAATGTCGAAGCCCTTTTCACGGCGCACCTTGATGGCAGCCTGCAAAATCGCGCGGGTCTGCATCTCGGCAATTTCCGGATAGGTGACGGCAAGGCGGCAGCCACGGTGACCCATCATGGGGTTGAATTCGTGGAGCTCGTCAATCTTCTTGACGATTTCGTCGGAAGTAGTACCCAATTCCTTGGCAATCTCCGCAATTTCGTCCACCATGCTCTTTTGCGGGAGGAACTCATGCAGCGGCGGATCAAGGAAACGCACGGTCATCGGGCGGTCTTCAAGGGCGGTGAACATTTCTTCAAAGTCTTTCTGCTGATAGGGCAGAATCTTGTCAAGGGCAACGCGGCGCTGCTCTTGGGTATCGGACAGGATCATTTCGCGCATCGCTTTGATGCGGGTAGACTCAAAGAACATATGCTCGGTGCGGCAAAGGCCAATGCCTTCCGCGCCGAATTCCAGCGCCTGTTTGGTATCACGGGGATTATCGGCATTGGTGCGCACTTTCAGGGTGCGGGCAGCGTCGGCCCAGCCCATCAAACGGCCAAAGTCACCGGAAACGCTGGCTTCAACCTGCGGGATAATGCCTTCATACACCTTGCCGGTAGAACCGTCTACGCTAACCAAGTCGCCTTCTTTATAAACCTTGCCGTTAACGGTCATGGACCTGTCGGCTTCGTTAATGCGCAGGGCGCCCGCGCCAACGACAGCAGCGCGGCCCATACCACGGGCTACAACGGCTGCGTGGCTGGTCATGCCGCCACGGGCGGTGAGGATAGCCTGGGCATAGTCCATGCCTTCGATATCTTCAGGGGTGGTTTCGTCCCGAACCAGAACCACAGCCTTACCTGCCTTGCCTTGGCGGGCAGCTTCGTCGGCGGTAAAGTAGATAGCGCCCGAGCCCGCGCCGGGAGAGGCGGCAAGACCGGTTACAAAAGCGGTTGCCTTTTTCAGGGCATTCGCGTCAAAGGTGGGGTGCAAGAGGGTGTCAAGCTGCTTGGGCTCAACCTTAAGAACGGCTTCTTCCTCGGTAATCTTGCCTTCATCGACCAGGTCAACGGCGATTTTTACAGCGGCGGCAGCGGTGCGCTTGCCGTTACGGGTCTGCAGAATGTACAAACGACCGCGCTCGATGGTGAACTCCAAGTCCTGCATGTCACGGTAGTGGTCTTCCAGTTTCTGGGCAATATCGGCAAACTGCTGGTAAATTTCGGGCAACTCTTCCTTCATGTCGTCGATGTTGTGCGGGGTACGGATGCCGGCCACAACGTCTTCACCTTGGGCGTTCATCAGATACTCGCCATAGAGGTAATTTTCGCCCGTCGCGGGGTTGCGGGTAAAGGCGACGCCGGTGCCGCAGTCATTGCCCATGTTGCCAAAGACCATGCTTTGTACGTTAACAGCCGTGCCCCAATCGCCGGGAATATCGTTCATGCGGCGGTAGTAGATGGCGCGGGGGTTGTTCCAAGAGCGGAAAACAGCCTTGATAGATTCCATCAGCTGCACTTTGGGGTCTTGAGGGAACTCTTCGCCCTTTTCGCCGCGGTAGATTTCTTTATAGCGACGCACAACCTCTTTGAGGTTTTCTGCGGTCAGGTCAGTGTCTAAGGCACAGCCGTTTTCTTCCTTAACGGCTTCCAAAGCGTCATGGAACTTCATGCGATCAATTTCCATGACGACGTCGGAAAACATTTGAATAAAGCGGCGATAGCTGTCGTAAGCAAAACGCTCGTTTTCGGTTAGACGGGCAAGCCCCTGCACGGCAATGTCGTTAAGGCCCAAGTTAAGGATAGTGTCCATCATACCGGGCATGGAGGCGCGGGCGCCGGAGCGCACGGAAACCAGGAAGGGGTTTTCAAGGTCGCCAAACTTCTTGCCAACGTTCTTTTCAACGGCTGCAAGAGCTTCGAAAATTTGCTTTTCAATTTCGGGGGCAATCATTTTGCCATCGTTATAGTAACGAGTACAAGCCTCGGTGGTCACGGTAAATCCGGGAGGGACAGGCATGCCGATCTTGGTCATTTCCGCCAAGTTAGCGCCTTTGCCGCCCAACAGATTACGCATGGACGCATCCGCTTCGTCAAACAGGTAAACATATTTTGCCATAGTGATTAAAGTCCTCCTTTATCATTCATCATTACTTTACTTCATGATCACGCGACGCCTATTATACCTAATAATTGGCAATCTTTCAAGATGGTACACGGCTGGCTTCACGCCTTATTGCTCATGTCCGCCTTAATCCGTTTCGACGTCCATCCGGACTCATTTGTTTCGTTATTATTTGCGGCCTTCAAGCGCCGCTTCTTTGGGGCGCTGATCCCAACGGTACCAACGGTGCTTGGTCATGTCGGAGGTGTCAAAAACGCTTAGGGGATAGCCGTCCAAATCAAAGTAATGAATAGCAATCCTGGTTGTCCAGGTAGCCAGCTTGGATAACGGCGCATCGGACAATTCCGGCCCTATGATGCTGACCGTGACCCCGCCGTCAGGCGGCTGAATCCAGCGTTTTTGCAGCTGGTTGATATAATCCCTATATCTATCGTAATAAAAGGGATTGGTGGAGCAGTGGGCCACCAGCGGATAGTCGATAAAAGGCGCAAGCTCCTCACCCAAAGTATCGGACGTATAGGCATAATCCCGAAGGGTACCGATATAGAGCATCACATGGTAGGAATTTCCGTGGTACAACACCATAAGATCGCCCACCTTGAGCTTTTTGGGCAGCTTTTCCCAAGGCGTTAAAGACAGCCCTAAGTCGTATGCTTGATGGCTGCTGCCGTTTAGTAAGGTAGACAATGAAGCATGTTTGGTATAGCCAGCCTGCTGCAAGCACCAGCGGGTATAACCTACGCAATCGTAGCCGTAAAAGAAAATTTTGCCCGGCGTATAGAATTTGGCGGGCGACTCCTGCCAAGGTTCCCGCTGTATCAAAAGGAAGCGTTCATCCCTGCCGCCAAAAAAATAGGGTACCCCAAATTCATAGGGTGTTTCCACCTTGGAATTGGTTAGCTCGTTGTAGCGGTAGGTAAAGGGGTTGCCGCTTTCAAGCAGCGATAAAGCGGCCTCAAGTATGGGCTGCGGCTCAAGAGCGTTTGGTGAAACGCTTGCCGCCAGCAGGCAACACAGCAAAAAAACCGAGAACAGGCGTTTAATAAGCATAAAACCTCCGCATCGAAATTTTCCTTATCCATCCTACCCTAAATTGATGTTGATGGCAAGGTCGCGATAAAGGCTGCTCCACCAAAAGCAAGCGATGAATAGTATATCAATATCACAGCTTTCCAACCCTCGCTATCGGGACGTTCAAACAATATAAATACCCTTCCGGCTCCCGCCTTTGAATATTCTCTGAAATTTTAGAACCAAAATATAGCATCTTCTTTTATCTCACCCTTTACCCCTCCATTGATAATGTTTCTACAAAAAACACACCCAAAAAATTATATAAAAACAGACCACTTAACAATTTCTCGCTAAGTAGTCTGATGGACGGTTGGTTGGTTGGTTTTGATTATTCTTCGTAGCCTATGATAAACTTTTCTGCAGGGACATCATCCCCGTATTTTTTCCTGTATTCCCTTAATGCCACAAAGTCAACAATTGGCAAGCCTTTTTTTGACCTGTTTTGCCAATTTAGCGCATCTGTCTGCATTTCTTCGGTTTCTTCTGCTGCCACATAATTGTTATCAACCACGCCTTGCACCTCCTTTACTCATCGTCGCCATACACCTTGATAAGGTTTCTTGCCGCTCTTTCGTCAATCTCACAAACCTTGTCGGGAATGGAAACATCATACATCCTTTGTTTGCGGCCTCTTTGATGACCTGCTGGATAATCCTTGCGTACTGCCCTTCAAGCCGTCGTTTAAGCTTGAAGCTGCTTAGTCTTAGTTTTGACATGCTGTTTCACGCCTCAACTGAAGTCTTCACACATCATATCAAGGCCGTACAACGTCCCGCTGATTCCGCCAGCATAGCTGTTGACCTCGCCCAAAGCGACCGCCTCTGTGTCGTCTTCCCACATGCCGTTAATATAATCTTTTTGACTTTCAAGATATTTCATCATCTTGTCGTCCGACATCTCTGTTAGGTAATATTCTCTCGTCAAGGCACACTTTACCACCAAATTGTAATATTCCTCTTTGCTTATCGGTTTTGTCGGAAATTCAATTTTCTTTGCCATCATAAGCCTCTTTCCTCCTCTTGTTCTTCTTCCTCGCCCTCTGCCATGGCTTCATCCCACAGCTTCAGCCCTTCCTCACTGTTGAAGTATTCCATGCGCTTTTTCCATTCTTCGCTTGCCGGTGTAAAGTTGAAAGCCTCAATCCCTTCTTCCTGCCACCTTTCGGCCAAAGTTTTAGGCTTGATTTCGCCGCTTTTCACTTTCCGAAGGTATTCTTCCCTGTCAAAACCATGCCTGTCTTTCGCCATTTTTCTCCCACCTCTTTCCTGTGTTTTTCACACCTATATTATACCATTTTTAGGGAATTTCCTCAATGTTTTCAAGGGGTTTAGAGCTTTTTCTTAAAATGTATACAAACGTTTTTTGTCTTATGAGTTGGGCGTCACGGCTCCCGCCTTTGAATGTTCTTTGAAATGTTAGAACCAAAATATAGCATCTTCTTTTATCTCATCCTTTACCCCTCCATTGATAATGTTTCTACAAAAAACACACCTAAAAAATTATATAAAAACAGACCACTTAACAATTTCTCGCTAAGTAGTCTGATGGACGGTATAAAACTGTCTGTCTTTAGTTAATCGTAAACAACATCGAAAATCGGGTTTTCAATGCCCATTTCTTTTGCTTTCCTGTAGGAATCTCTCATGCTTTTAATGTTCCGCAAGTCGTCCTCATCCAACGGTTCTACCGCACTCAAAGGCGCTACTCCCTGAACATACTGTAAAAGCATTAAAACACGCCTTTCATTGTAGTTACCGTCTTTGTCCCACACGGCCATACCTCATCCCCTCCTTTTAAGCTACTTACCGTATCACCTAATAACTGTTTTAACGCCGGAATATATTTGTTTTCAACCCTTGCTATGTCTTTGGGTGTAACGACCTGTAACCTGCTTAGGTTCATGTTGTGCCTTAGGTCAGCAATCTTCACCTGCTTTGATAGCAGGTTTTTGCTCACCCTCAAAACATAATCATTATAGCTTTCGCCTTTTCGATGGGTGACACCATCCAAGGCGTCGGCTATCTTTGGCCCGAAACTTTTTCGCACGCTTTCAAGCGTATATCCCGCGTCTTCGACAGCATCATGCAACAACGCCACAACCTTTGCGTCTGTGCCCTTGCACATTAAAGCCACTTGAAGCGGATGTTTCCAGTATGGCTTGTTGGCCTTGTCTTTTTGCCCTCGGTGCAGCCATAGCATGAGGAAAAAGGCTTTAATTAACATTATCACCTTCTTATACATTCCTTTTTGCCTGGGTCTGCGCTACCCGTCTGGCGATAGCGTTCCCTTGCTTCTTCCAGGGTGCCCCATTTGGTAACCGCATCGGGCTTGATACGGTGCCCTGCGTAGTTTTCAGGCCAGCCGCACGTTGGGCAATCTTCCCACCTGTTAAGGTATCCTGGCATTTTCTTCCCGCACACTTCGCAATCATAATCAAATTGCGGCTTCAATTTTCCCGCATCGATTAGCGCTTGAATTTGTTTCCGGCGCAAAAAAGGAAGCGCGTATCCACACATGGCATAGTTTTCTTTAGCTCCGTTCAGGCTTACGCCGCCGTTCGCTCCTACCGGATAATCCGGGTACGCCTTTTGAACCGGGTCGTCTTCCCAGCCGCAAACCTCGCATATCTCGTACATGTCGATAGCCCCTATCATGAGGCTACCACATACGGGGCAGGGAAATTCCTCTTCCCAGTTGATGGGGGTAAATGGGCTTACCCCGTCCCACTCGAAAAGCGCCTTGCTCCTCTCGTAATACTCTAACCCATCGTCTGACATAACCTTCATACCTCCTTTAATTTGGTTAGATAGTAAAGATTTTAAGATTTTCCATGGAGGCTCAAAGCTATATGCAATACTGACAATCTATGGTCGTAATGGCAAGGGGAATGTTCTTAAAAAGGCTCTGGCTGCCGCAATATGTTGTTTCAATATCCTACTTTCTCTTCCTTTTTTATCTTGTATCTTATCATAAGCTTTTCAATACTATCTTACCTTAAATGAAGCGCAATGGCAAGAGTACGCAAAAACAAGTCATGTCAATCAAACAGCCCCGAAAACTTCATGCTTCCGGGGCTTGATTGTTATTGCTTATTGCAGCTTAAACTCCTGCCAGATAGCCTGGAATTCGCTTTCCTTTTCGCCGACGTCCTGGATGAATTCGGCATCGACCAGCAGTTCATCGGGAATGGCGATAACGGGATTTTGCTTAAAATCTTCGGGCATAAACTCCACCGCCTTGGCGTTGGGGCTCATGTAATACTGCACTTGGGCGGTGTTGGCCGCCACATCGCCGCGGAGCAAAAAGTTTAGCAGCTTGTGGGCATTTTCGGCGTTGCGGGCGTTTGCGGGAATGATAAAGCTATCAATACCAAAGCCAAGACCCTCTTTGGGGTACACAACTTTCAAATCCGGGCGGGCTTCCAAGGCAATCATGGCGTAGGAGGTAAACATATAGCCTACTGAACATTCGCCGGAAATCAAATCCTGGTAGGCGCTGTCGTAGTTGAAGGAGCGAATGTTTTTGCGCAAGGGAGCAAGTTTTTCCGCCGCTTGCTTGAGCGCATCTTCATCGGTGGTATTGAAGCTCTGACCCATGGTTTTTAAGGTAATGCCAACAATGTTGCGGGCGTCATCGATAATGACCAAAGAGTCTTGCAGGCGCTCGTCCCACAGGTCTTCATAGCCGGTGATTTCAAAATCCACCACGGCCGGATCGTAAAGGATCACGGGCGTGCCGGCAGTATAGGGCACGGTGTACTCGTTGTTTTCATCGTAGTACTTGTTTAGGTAGGCAGGCGACAGATTTTCGTAGTTGGGCAGCAAGGCTTTGTCCAGCTTCTGTAGCAAGTCGCCTTTCCTTAAAATATTGATGGCATAGTCGCTGGCCAAAATCAGATCGTACTGATTGTCGCCGCCTTGCACCTTCAAGAGCATTTCTTCGTTGCTGGAGAAGGTAGAAAAGTTGATGCGAATGCCCGTTTCTTCGGTGAACTTGCGGATGGTGTCGGCATCAATGTAGCCTTCCCAGGTAAAAAGGTTGATGACCTCCTCCGCTTGCGGGACATCGGTTGGTTGAACCGTTTCTGTTGGCTGCGGAACTTCGGTCGCTTGGGGCTTCTTGGTATCGCCCAGTTTGGTTACCAGAAAAATCGACAAAAGGATCAGCAAAATAAGAACGATAATTGCAACTGTTGATTTTTTCATGTTTTCTTTCTCCTTTATAAGTTAATGATTTATAAATTGATAATTTGAAACGCAGCCGCACGGGCCATACGGTTCATGACCGCAAGGGCAAGGCCGGTCTTGGGTAAGGTTTCACAGAGAATGAGCTGAATGCCTTCCTCATCCATTTTGCGAAGAAGATAAAACAACCGATGAGCGGCGGACTTGGCGTCCTCTCCCAAGGATTCTACCCGCCTATTCCCATAATAAGCAAGGTGAGGGGCAAAAGCAAGGATGCAGGCGCCTTTTTTTTGGTCATAGCGGCGACAAATTTCTTTGGCTACCGCTTGAGGCTCTCCGTCAAAGAGCAGCATACGCCCTTTGGGAGCATAGTGTTGGTGCTTCATACCGGGAGAAAGGGCTTTTTCCCCCTCCTCCAAGGGACGCATGACTGAACTCGCGACGGCGCACTCCCCTGCCACCATGGCAATCTGCTCCGGCGTCACAGCGCCTGGCCGCAATACCGTGGGCACAGCGCCCGTTAAATCAAGAACGGTGGATTCAAGCCCAAACTCGCAAGGGCCGCCGTCTAAAATCAGGGGGATTTTCCCTTGCAGGTCTTGAGCCACATGGCGGGCGGTGGTAGGGCTTGGGCGTCCCGATGCGTTGGCGCTTGGGGCGGCAATGGGATTATCGCAAGCCGCCAACAGGGCAAGCGCCACCGGATGCTCGGGACACCTGACCGCAACGGTAGGAAGGCCGGCCGTTGCCTCCGGAGGCACTACAGGTTTTTTAGGTAAAACCAAGGTGAGGGGCCCCGGCCAAAAAGCCTTGGCTAAAGTTTCTGCTGTTTCGGTAAAAAAGCAAACGTCCTTTGCCTTATTAAGCGAATCCACATGCAAAATCAGCGGATTGTCCTGCGGGCGGCCTTTGGCAACAAAAATAGCCTTGATAGCCTGCGGATCGAGGCCATCGCCGCCAAGACCGTACACCGTTTCGGTGGGAAAGGCAACCAAACCGCCTTCCTGTATCAGCTGCGCTGCCCATAAAATACTTTCCTTTGAGCAAGGTAAGGTTTTTGTGTCCAAAGTATGCGCTCCAATCAGTTTAGGTTTCAAAATGTGCTAAAAGAAACCGACCAAGCTGGGCTGTGGTCGGCGCTTCGACAAGGCAAAAGCCTGTCGAACCTACCCCCGAGATGCCGCTGCTACCGTTTTTTTCACCCGCTCTGTAGCAGGTAGGTGTCCTGCGCTGAGCTTTTGCCGTCCCCTGACCAGAAGGGGGGCATGACAGCCACCCGGCGACTCCGGACTCCATTTGTTGAATGTGGGTAAAAAACAATAAGCTGGCGAGCAACTCAGGTTGTTGATACCATTATAGAAAATTTTCACTATAACGTCAAGCGGGGGACAAAAAATGTCCCGATAGATCAGCTTTTTCCAAGTTTCAACTTATCTTTCAATACAAGTCCCTCACTTGTCAGTTCATACACCTTGTCGCACACCTCATCTATAAATTTCCTATCGTGCGATACGGCGATAACCGCCCCGGGAAATTCATCCACCATTCTTCGGATGACCGGATTTGACAGCGGTGAAAAGTTCCGTGTCGGCTCGTCTAAAATAAGCATATCCGGGCTGGACAGAGCCAGCTTCAACAACAATACCTTCCCCTTTTGCCCGCCTGAAAGCTCGCTGATGGGCCGCTCCATTTCCTCGGTGGTATATCTGAGGGAGCCTAAGTAGGCGCGAATGCATGTAAGCTCCTCCTTGCCGCCCTCTTCTTGCAGAAACTCAACGGGCGAAAGAGCGTCATCCAATACCTCCGCATAATTTTGCGGCATGTAGGCGGCGATGATATCCTCCCTTTGGAGTAAGTCCTTGGCAATTTTCCGAATCAGGGTAGTTTTACCCACGCCATTTTTACCGATAATACAGATTTTTTCAGGCCCTATGATGGTAAGCTCAATGTTTCGGGCAAGCTCCCGCCCGCCGTCCGGCGTTTGCAGGCTATCAAGCGTATACTCAAGCACCCTCTTCCCCGAGTGTAGCTTTGTGTTTTCCCCGCCTAAAGTAAGATAGATAGCATCCTCCCTTTCGGGCATGGGCGTCATGTTTTCGTCTTCCTTTTCAAAGCGCCTGCCCATAGATTTAACGGTGTGCATCTTATCCTTCAGGTTCTTGGCGGTTGAGGGGTCTTGGCGGGACACGGTAGCCAACGCATGGTTCACACTTTGCAGGATGCGGCGGTATTTTTCGTCCCGGATGCGCTTGTCTCTCCGGTCGCTGATGGCCATTTGCCTTTGCTTGTCAAAGGCCCGTTCCCTTTCAATCACAAACTGCCGATAGGAAAGCCTTTTAACCGTTACACGGCTCTTTTCTTTACGGCGCATCAGCTCCAAGTGGATAATCACGTTGGCGGTGTTTTCAACCAGCGTTTCGTCGTGCGATACAAACAGCACAATGCCCTGCCAACTGTTAATGAAGCTTTCCAGCAGCTCCAAGGTGTCTATATCCAAATCATTGGACGGTTCATCCAGCAATAGGACGGTGGGCTCGTCAAGCAGCAGGCGAAACAGTTGCAGCTTCACTTTCTCTCCACCCGACATTTGACCAATTAATTGCTGGCTGTACGGAATAGACGGATCTAAAGAAAGCCTGACGGCGATTGCGGCAATTTGTTTGGGCGTGCTTGTTAAAAAACCCGAACAGCCGCAAAAATACTCATAAGCTGTTTGCTTTTTCACTGCTTCCGGCAGTTCTTGCATCAGATAGCCAAGCCTTTCCCCAACGACTGCTCGCTGCCCCTCATATTCAACATAATCGGGGGCGGTTGAGGGGTCGAAAATCCACTTGAGCAGTGTCGTTTTTCCATTACCCTCTTCACCGATGATAACGGCTTTATCGCCCGCATTTAAAGTAAAGCTAAGATTTTCAATCAGCGCCCGCAAATCTTTTCGATGTCTGATAGTTAGGTTGTTAATTTGCAGCATATTTCCTCCACTTATCTACTGTTTGCTGCAAAAGGGAAAAGGCTCATGCCTCAAAAGAAGCAAGCCCCCATGTTTCCTATATTGGCGCCGAATTTCGCAACCAAACTTGCAGCAAAACAAAGCCCTCTGCACACACTAATGTGCAGCTTTTTGTTTTTCCTACAAGCTTAGTTGTTCATCCGTTCACCTTCCTTGTTTGATAACAACATTATAAGAGCAGCTGCAAGTGGCGTCAAGCCGGAAAAAAAGAAAGGCGCGTTTCAATCCGCACCCTTCCCAAAAATTGTTAATGTGTGAATCAGCCTTTTACCGCGCCCGCCGTAAGTCCCGAGATAAGGGATTTTTGCCCCAAGACAAAGACCAAAATAGACGGGATAAGCACCATGGTCGTGCCCGCCATGATTGGTCCATAGGCTACGGAGTCGGCATTTTGCAGCATACCGATACCAATCTGCACGGTACGCAGGTTGATGGTGTTGGTCACAAGCAGTGGCCAGAGATACTGATTCCAGATTTGTAAGAAAGTGTAAATGCCCAGTGCCCCAAGCGACGGAAGCGTCAGCGGCAGACCTACACGCACAAAAAACTGCAATGAATTGCAGCCGTCGATGGTCGCCGCCTCTTGCAGGTCGGAAGGCAGGGACAAGAAAGCCTGGCGCATATTGAAAATGCAAAACGCGCTGGTCATATACGGCAAAATGAGCGCCCTATAGGAGTCCAAAGCCTGAAGTTTGGCCATAGTCAGGTAGTTGGCAATGATGATAGCGTTGCCGGGAATCATCATCGTTGCAAGGATTAGATAAAACAGCACCTTGCGCCCCCTAAATTTTAAAGAACCGAAGGCATAACCCGCAAGCGCCCCCGTTAAAAGCTGCATAAAAGTACAGGTACAGGCAACAATTGTGGAGTTTAAAATAAAACGGAAAATGGGCGCAACCCGAAGAGCCGAACGGTAGTTATCCAGCCCGATACGGGACGGAACAAGCTTGGAAGCGTAAATCTCCTGCTCGGTCATGAAGCTTGTACTCAAGCAATAGATAAGAGGCGAAAGGATAACCGCCGCCAAAAAGAAGCCGAGAATGGCAAAAATAATCTGTGAACCTTTGCTTTTCTTCATGAGTACGTCACCTTCTTTTCTATGCGGAACTGGATGGCGGTCAACAGGAACATGATCAGGAACAGGATGACCGACATCGCGGCGGCTGAGCCGTAGCGGCTGTTTTCAAAGGCTTCCAAGTAAATAGCATAGACAATAACACGGGTAAATTTGCCTGGTCCGCCCTGCGTCATTAACCTGATTTGCGCATAAGACTGGAAGGAGTTAATGACATTAATAACGAGCAGGAAAAACAGCGTCGGAGAAATACTTGGAAAAGTAATGTACCAGTGCTTTTGGAAAAAATTCGTCCCGTCTATGTCGCCCGCTTCATATAGGGACTTATCAACACCTTGCAACGCAGCAATGATAAAAATATAGTTGAGGCCAATGTTCATCCAAATGGTGACCACCGCAATGGAAGGCAGGGCATACTTAATATCGCGTAACCAGCGGGTATGTGTACCCAGGAACATATTGAGAATGCCCATCGTGGGGTTCAGGATAAAGGTGGCAATAACAGCAATACAAGCAGAAGAAATTGCCATGGGCATGGCGTACACCGTACGCACAATACTGCGGCCAAAGAAATACTCGTTGGCAACCAAAGCGCAAACAAGCCCCATGACAATGGAACCCGCCACAACCATCCCCGCGTATTTTAAGGTAACTTCCAGCGAAAACCAAAAATCCTTGGAATTGAGGATGTTACGGTAGTGGTCAAGGCCAATCCACTTAATGGCTTGCCCCGTTGGTCCGGTTAAAGTACCGCTTAAGTAAATAGTATTGGCAAAAGGATAGAAAACAAACAGTATAAACAAAAACAGCGAGGGAATGATGTAGAAATACGGCGCGAAGGTTTCAAAAGTAACGGGCTTCTTAACGCGCTGCGCTTTTGCAAATCGACTCATAATCGGACACCTCTCTTTGCTCGCACAGCGTCTGCCCTCAGACTCTGCGCAAAGGATGGGTAAAATAGATAATAATACAACAAAAGGGGGAAAGGGAGCAGGAAACTCCCCTCCCCCTTTAGGTTTACTTAAATCAGCTTAGACAAACAACAAAAAATCACTTGCCGGCAGTCTGATTGTAGTACTCGATAGCGCTGTTGGACTGGGAAGCCATATCTTCCAAAGCTTCCTCGGTCGTGAACGCGCCTTGCAAATACAGTTCCATGCTCGACTGCCAAATCTGGCGCAGTTCGCCCATGACGCCCACGAAAGCGCCCGCAGTCACGTTGTTCAGCGGAGAATCATGAAGCTGTTGCAGGGCAACGTTTGCGTTGGGGTTCTTTTCGAGATGCTCGACATACGCGGGCACTTCATAAGCGGTGGTATTGGCAGCAAAGTAGCCGGTAGCCATGGAGAACTTGGCAGCAGGTTCTGCGGAAGTAGCGAACTTGATGAACTCCCACGCGTCCTGAACCTTTTGGTCGTCGTCCTGTTTGGTGAGCCAGAGGTTGGCGCCGCCAATGAGAACACCGCCGATGGATTCATCCAGCACGCTGGGCAGATAGGCTGCGCCCACTTCAAATTCCGCGCCGTTGGTAATGGTGGTCAGCTGCGCGGTGGATTCAAAGGTAATAGCAGTGTCGCCTGCGATAAAGGCGGCTGCGGAACCGGCATTGTCTACACCAAAGTTGAAGCAAATGCCTTCGTCTACCAGACGCTTCCAGCTTTCCAGTACCAGAGCGCCGCCGCCGTTGGTGTCATACTCAATGGCGGTGGAAACGCCTGCACGGCCGTTTTCGTTGTTGGTGTAGTAGTGGTTGGCGCCCGCAAGCAAGTTCTCAAAGAACCAGCCATAAATAGACAGGCCCATTGCGTACTTGGGGTTGCCTTCGGGAGCTGTCAGCTTCTCGGCAATGGCTTCGATTTCTTTAAAAGTAGTCGGTACTTCGGTAATGCCGGCCTTCGCGAAGGCATCTTTGTTATAATACATAACGGGGGATGAGGGGTTGAGCGGAATACACATCATCTTGCCGTCTACAGTATAGTAGTTGCGCAGAACGCCTTCAACCTTGTCAAGAGAAATGTAGGGATCTTTGTCCAGCATATCTTGGAAGGGGATGACGTAGTCGGTGCCTGCCAGATAGCAGGTGCCCAGCTCAAACATCTGGAAGACGTCGGGCGCAGTGCCTGCCGGGAAAGCGGCCTTGAGCTTAGTGAGGGTATCGTCGTAGGCACCCTGGAAGCTGGCGTCGACAAAGATTTCGTCCTGCGAGGCGTTGAACGCGTCAACAGTGGCTTGGAGAGCTTCGCCGATTGTGCCGCCAAAGCAGTGCCAGAATGTCACAGTCCGCTTGTCTGAAGCGGATACACCGCCTACCAAACCGAGACACAGCGCTAAAGCGAGGATGAGGGTAAGGATTCTTTTCATGAGATTACCTTCCTTTCTTGGTTTATGCTTATAATTTTACACGAACAATGTAAAACTTATAGCCTTCTTCGTAAAGCTTTTGTAAAAACAGTATTTCGTAAAATATTCGTAAGGACTTTGTAAGGATTTAATCAAGTATTCTTATTTTTTACAATTTACCATACGAATTCTGTTTTGTCAACGCTTTTTATTTATATGAAACAACAAAGGACTTTACACGATGTTCCCTAATGCGTTCCATGAATAGTATGCCACGCGTTATGCTTTTAAGGTAGCAAATCCAACTAACGTTTATTCAACACCGTAACAAAAACCCTCCCCTATATGTACAAAGGGAGGGTGTAAACACAGCCTTGAGGCTTTGCCTTTTAGAACTTCATTGGGTTAACCCTGATTCCGGGGCCCATAGTGCTGGCCAGGTACAGGGAGCGAATATATGTACCCTTGGCAGCGGTGGGCTTGGCACGGATGATGGCGCCCATTAAAGCTTCCATGTTTTCGTTTAGCTGCTCTTCGGTGAAAGACTCCTTGCCAATCGGTACGTGGCAGATGGCGGTCTTGTCGACGCGATACTCAACCTTGCCCGCCTTGATTTCTTCAATGGCTTTGGCAACATCGGTGGTGACGGTACCGGCCTTGGGGTTGGGCATCAGGCCCTTGGGGCCAAGAATGCGACCGATTCTGCCAACTACGCTCATCATGTCGGGGGTGGCGACAGCTACGTCAAAGTCAAACCAGTTTTCGTTCTTAATTTTTTCGGCCAGCTCGGCTTCTCCGACATAGTCGGCGCCTGCAGCCTTGGCTTCCGCCGCCTTTTCACCCTTGGCAAAAACCAACACACGCATGGTTTTACCAGTGCCGTGCGGCAGGACGACCGTGCCTCTGACCTGCTGGTCGGCGTGACGGGGGTCAACTCCCAAACGGACGGACAGTTCAACCGTTTCATCGAACTTGGCCTTGCCGGTGGCTTTCACTAACTTGATGGCCTCTTCAGGGTCGTACTGCTTGTTGTGCTCAATCAGTTTGAGCGCTTCTCTATATCTTTTCCCGTGTTTCATACTTTATTTCCTCTCTGTGGTTTTAGCGGCTTACGCCTTCCACTATTCTGTCATTCTTCGACGGTAACTCCCATCGAGCGGGCGGTCCCGGCGACCATACGCATGGCGCTTTCGATGCTGGCCGCGTTCAGGTCAGGCATTTTGATGGTGGCAATATTGCGCACCTGCTCTTGGGTGAGCTTAGCGACCTTTTGCTTGTTGGGCGTGGGGCTGCCGCTTGCCAGGTTGAGCTCTTTCTTAATTAATACCGGAACCGGCGGGGTCTTGGTAATAAAAGAGAAAGAACGGTCGGCATAGACGGTAATAACAACCGGGATGATTAGGCCTGCGTCTTTGGCGGTGCGGGCGTTAAATTCCTTGCAAAAGCCGGGAATATTCACGCCGTGCTGACCCAGCGCAGGGCCAATGGGCGGCGCAGGAGTAGCCTTGCCGGCTTCGACCTGTAGTTTAATTAATCCGATAACTTTCTTGGCCATATTCTATGGACCTCCTATTTTAATGTGGTTATGGCGGCGCCTTTGCAGCGCCTCCCACCGATATAAGGCAGCTTCCTTATATCTTTTCAGCTTCGTTGATGCCTATCTCGACACGCATTTCACGGCCGAGGAACATCTTGACCAGCACATGCATCCTTCCATGCTCAAGGTCGATGGATTCGATAACGCCGGAGAAATTTTCCAGCGCACCGGATATAATACGCACCTCTTCCCCTACCGCCATCTTGCACGCGTCCTGCATGGGACGAGAAGTGAGCATATGATCCACTTCTTCTTGGGTGAGCGGAATGGGTTTGGACTCGGGGCCGACAAAGCCCGTAACGCCGCGGGTGTTGCGCACCACATACCAGGAGTTGCTGGTGATAATCATTTTCACCAGCACATAGCCGGGAAAGGTTTTGTGCTGCTGGATTGTGCGCTTACCGTTTTTGATTTCGACAACCTCTTCGGTGGGCACACAGACCTCCTGAATCAAGTGCTGCATATTGTTGTTTTCCGCAGCCTTTTCCAGGTTATCTTTGACCTTGTTTTCATACCCGGAATAGGTATGAACGACGTACCAGGAGGCCTGGTCGCTGCCGGTCGTATAATCTAATTCGGGCATGTTCTCTCCTTATTTAACGGGTATTGCGGTGATTAGCTTGGTGGCACCAAGGTCGAACAGACCGATGACTACCCCCATAAAGGTCATGAAGACAAGCACAATCAGGGTGTATTGCAAAAGGTTTTGGCGGGTGGGCCAGGTAACCTTTTTTAGCTCACGCCATGTGTTCTTAAACGGAGCGGCAATCGTTGCCGGAAGGCGCTTGATGAAAGCAACCGCCTTGCCAAAGAAAGACTTGTTTTCTTTGGCGGGCGCTTTTTTCTTGGCCTTGCTGACATTTTTCTTCTCTGACATGGGCTTACCTCGTTTCGCGGTGAGCCGTATGCTTGCGGCAGAAGCGGCAATACTTGGACAGCTCGATGCGGTCGGGGGTGTTCTTCTTGTTCTTCTTGGTGTTATAGTTGCGCTGCTTGCACTCGGTGCAGGCAATCACAATATTGGCTCTGTTACCTTTTACTGCCATGACAAAACACCTCTTTTCTTAAAAGTTGATTAGCCTTCAAGTACACGAACAACGGCGCCTGCGCCGACGGTGTGGCCGCCTTCACGAATAGCAAAGCGAAGACCGGGCTCGATGGCGATGGGGGTGATCAGCTCAACTTCCATCTGGACGTTGTCCCCGGGCATGACCATTTCAACGCCTTCGGGCATCTTGATGGAGCCGGTCACGTCGGTCGTGCGGAAGTAGAACTGCGGGCGATA
>DUQF01000039.1 GCA_012837965.1 Clostridiales bacterium
CTCGAGTTTTTGTATCTATATTATACCATATAACCTCGATTTGATCTTGACTTTTAAGGGATTTTGCAGGTTTCATTGAACAAAGTCCCAACGCGAATGGTTGGGACTTTGTCTACAGTCTGAAACCGTGATACGACACGGTTTTCCAACCCTTGATTTTCACTTTCTTCAACGGTTTTTTGGTAGCGGCGGTGGGACTTGAACCTACGACACTCCGGGTATGAACCGAATGCTCTAGCCGCTGAGCTACGCCGCCAGAAATGGTTGCGGGGGCAGGATTTGAACCTGCGACCTCCGGGTTATGAGCCCGACGAGCTACCGGACTGCTCTACCCCGCGACACACGCCAATCAAGCGCAGGTACTATTTTACCATGGCTGACATAGGTTGTCAAGGGGTAAAACCCTTGATTTTTTTAATATTTTTTGAACTCTCTTTTCCTACATAACCCCGCCCCCAAGAACGATGCTTGAGGGCGGGGTTGAATGTTGACAAAAGTTGAAAAACTTACTCAATTACAATACGGTTTTCCGCTTCATCAATCACAATGGGCTTGTCTTGTGAGGAATTGCTTTCAATGTAGGCTTTCAGGGCATCCCGCATGTAGGTTTTGTTCAGATAAACAAGTTGATTCACGTCCGTCGCCATTTCTTTGTTCGTATCAAGAACATTCAGCATAATATAGCCGTCGCCGCCGCCCGCAAGGAAGCTGTTAATAACCACTTTGTATCGTGCCTGAAGGTCAAGGGGGCTGCCGTCCTCAAGGGTTACGGAAAGCAAGGTGTTGGGTTCGCCCGCCTTAAAGCTATATGTCATGCCTGCCACTTGCGGGAACTTACCGTTGGTTGCAGGGTAGGCGGAAATACCGTTTTGCAAAGCATCCCAAATAGTCTGTCCGCTGGTGTCGATTAGCATCATGTTGTTATCAAACGGGAGAACAGACGTCACTTCCCTCATGGATACTTCGCCTGCGTCAAGCTTAGCGCGAATGCCGCCGCCGTTGACGATGCACAGCTGCGCCCCATCCGCCCTGAAAAAGTCTAAGAGAGAATCAGCCACAAGGTTAGCAATAGGCGAATTTTGCTTGCGGACAAGCTCGGTAGACCATTCAAGGTTTTGGCCAAGGTAGCCGATGGTTACATCAAGAGCAGCATTGACTTGCTCGTTAAACTTATCCATCGCCTGCTTCACCTCAGCGTCCTCGGCATAAGCTTCGGTCAAAAACAGCTGGCTGTAAACAAATCCGGTCAATTCTCCGTCGTACAAACAAGCATTCACCTGTGTGATGGCTTCCCCGTGCTTGCCGGGGTTCACCAAATACTGGTTATTGCCAAGCACGGTGGGTCTGCCGGCAATGTCGTTACCGCCCCCGATGGACAGGGCAACATCGGGCTGAGCAAGCAAGAGATCATCGTTTTTGGAGTGCAGGTGGCTTAAAGCAATAATCAGGTCGCACTTTTCTTCGTCCCGAAGAATAGATACAATTTCCCCCGCCTTTTCAAGATCAGGATCAAAGTCGATATCTTGGGTATTGGCATATAGGGTGGTCGCGGCGCTCTGATCATCGGTCACGCCGAAAATACCAATCTTGATTCCGGCAACTTCCTTGATAATATAGCTGCCGAATTGCTCAGGATATTCACCCGTTTTATAGCGGGTATTGGCCGACAACATGGCGTACTCCGCGTCACCGGCAAGGCGCAGTAGGTTATCAAAGGAATAGTCAAAATCGTGGTTGCCAAGCACCGTTGCGTCAAGCCCCAAAAGGTTCAGAGCGGCTACCGCCACATCCCCACCCGTTGTATTGGCAAGAGTAGTATTGTAAGGCGAGTCGCCGCCGTCAAGATAGAGGACGTTTTCTTCACCGAGCTCCGCCCTCGCTTCATCCAAGATGGTTTTGATGCGTGCAACCGAGCCTATCTGGAAATTAGAGTCGGATGAGGTGTAGGGAATATAGTTGCCGTGAATGTCGCTGGTGGCAAAAATGCTGATGATTTGCAATTTCTCACCAATGGTATTGACCAACTCCTGGGCTTTGGCGATGGTGATAATATCATCGGTCAGCAGTTCTTCCGCGAAAATCCCGTCCGCCTTGGCAAGAGCGAGATGGTCAACAGCCACATCAGCGCCGTACAGCCCTTTGCTGATGGCAAGGCAAAATTCGTTGCCGCTCACCTTTTTGTTGGGGCGGAAAGAAAGATTGTCTTCATCCAAAGATAAAAGACCGGCGTTGACAACCGACTCAATCTGCGGAAGCTCCGCAAAGGTAACGGCATCTTTGGCGGAGGCAACAACATTTTCTGTCTTAATCGCTCCATTGGTCGCGGTATAGCCAAGGTTTTTGGGGGTGGTTTCGTAGGTAGGAACAAGCAATGGATGCACGTCCACAAGGGCGAACAAATCATCCAGCAGCACAGCCGCCTGCGCCCTTGTTAAAGGAACCTCCTCCGCAGGCGCGCCAATCGCCAAAGACAGCGCCATCAGGAAGGCAAGGACCAGTGAAAGTAATCGTTTCATAACTTCTCTCCTTTTCTACATTGTATTGGTAGTGGTTAATTTTATTATAACTAATCTACTAATGAAAGAAAAGAAGTTTTGTATTCAATTTTTGAAAAAAGCTTGTAAAACGTTAGTCGGGAATGCAATTTCACCCCGACTGACAAGCTGTCGTCTGGGTGAATCCGATAAAAAAATAAGTTTTTTACCTCATGAACTCAATCGTTTTTTTCAAACACCTCTATTACAATATTTTTTATTTCAGGTATTACATCTGTATTATAACCCCCATAAAAAGTGAGCACGGAATTTTCTACGGAAAAATCACTTTTCTGAGGAATAACAACAAACGAGTATTTTCTATAAACAGTTGAGATATTGAATTGATGTTCAAAGATGTATCTCGACGTACTCCCGTACTGCTGACACATCAAAATAACCCCTGGAACAGCGCTTTTCGCTTCAAAGCTAATTCGATACGAATTGAGTCCGTTTTTATCTATCAATGGTGCCAAATCGATAGTTTGTAAAAATTCTGTTTTACCTTTAAATTCTTCTTTTGTTTCAAATACTACCCTTGCGCTGAATTCATTCAGCAGCAATTTCCCCGTTTTTTTATCCACCACATATATCGTTTTATCTATGATTCCATCGGGATCGTTAAATACCGATGCGAATTTATTTCTAAAATAGCTGTTCGTTTTATATAACAAAACATAGTCATAATCATTCATGAGTTCCATTTGCCATGCTTTCTTATCTAATTCTTTGGTCCAAACATCCCCCTCATAAAATGACTTTCCAATACTCCAAGTGAAATCCCCATTGGCTTTATGCGGTCGTATGGAATACCTTAGCACCCAATAATCAAACCCTGAATCTTCTTGGGAAACAATATACACTCTCTTAGGTTCAGCATCACCGATTGTTTCATGAACCCTTTGAGACAATTGAATATACGGTGCTCTTTCTGTTACAGAACTCAAAGCATACCTTCTAAAAACAAACCATAATGCCGATTTGCATGAAAGCATTATTACAAGCATAATTCCGGCAAATATTCTTCTTCCGTTTAACATTCCTTTTTCCAAAACAATTTTTATATACATGAGCCAAGCCGCCGTTGAAAGCATATACATATATATGTATATATATCGCTTAAACGAGGCAAGTCTTGTTGCTTCATACTCAGAAAACTTGAACATGTACATTGCAACCATGCCAAAAACATATAGAATCGTTCCCACTACGATTCCTACTATAGCAGTTGGTCGCCATGCGCTGTTTTCAAAATTCTTTTCTCGCAGTAACATATATAGGATTACAATCAAAAAAAGCAAAATCAAAATATAGCTTATTTTAATTGTGGTATCTCCTATGGCAACTTTCGCCTGAGTTAACTTATGCAAAAAATTATTAAATGTGATCCAGCGATAATCCGCCGGATTTTTTTAAAAATCGTATTCAAAAAACCACTCCAGCTAATTGGACGTCCAAAAGACTTGATTATTGAATTGACGGATAAATGATATTCCCAACTTAATTTCGGCAAAAACACAGCAGTGATAGTAGCCACAATATAAGGTATACGTATTTTCCAATCTTTATTATGAATCAGTTGTTTTAGAATATACATAACTCCCAAAAAAAGAGCAAGGGGAAAGCCCGCATCCTTTGTTAAGACAAGCACTGTTAATGAAAGCAAAAAACCTAACAAAGAAAATGGTTCCAACGCATTGGTTTCAAGCGCTAAGAACAAACTATATCCCGCAAGAAGCCCCAAAAAAACATCAATATATATGGTGTTGTAAAATTTATCATACATTGACGGAAGTAGAAAAATAACTACCCCCATCAAGAATCCCTTGTAATAGTGTTTCCAAGTTATGTTTTTAAATATTGGCAATAACAACGCATATGTTGCAATCTGATAGCAAAGATACAGTCTCCACTCACTAAATAACAAAACGTCTCGTTTAATTAATTGGTTAAGTACTTGCAAATTGTATTGAAATAATGGCATGGCCGGTACATAAGACTTGAATGCGCTTTCTGAAGCAGGGTTAGTCGCAAAATCATTTATCGTCGACATCACTTTCACCACATCCGCCCAATGGGAGAATTCATCCCAGGCACTAGCTAATTTACCTGCATTCGCAAAATTTACTACCATATAAAACACTGCGAAAGCAAAAAATCCCGGAGTTATAAAGGAAGATAAGAAGGTTTTATATGATTTTTTTATAATTACGTTCAAAACAGAACATAATACTAATATCGCAGCGAAGATAAATACAAAATATGCCCCTAACCTCAAATTACCAAATAAAGCAAAAACATACTGTATGATGATGATTAAAAAGATAGTTATCGGTAAGGCTTCCTCATATTTACGTTTTAGGAAAGAAGCGGCAAAGAAGCCGCCAGAAGATATGTGCATAAAAAACAGAATATTAGAAATCATCTTCTCCTATACTCCTTATGCTGCAAATGTTTTGCACTCAATTCAGCCCCATACAAAATATGTTATAGCTCTTCGAAAAAAGTATCCGGTTTTTCAGGGTTAAAAAGCTCATTCGCCCACATGATGGTGATTAGGTCGTCGGTGTCCGACAGGTTAGTGATATTATGCGTGTATCCCGGAAGTATGTACACAGCCTGGATGGGATCATCCGAAACTTCATATTCAAAAACTTCATCTGAGCCAATTTTTCTTTCACGTATTAGAGCACGACCTGACACTACTATGAATATTTCCCATTTGCTGTTGTGCCAATGCTGTCCCTTGGTATAGCCGGGTTTGGTAACATTCACAGAAACCTGACCGCAATCTAAAGTTTTAATTAGTTCAGCAAATGAGCCTCGTTCATCTTTGTTGGTCTTGATAGGAAAAACGGCTTTATCCCTTGGTAAATAGGAAACATACATAGAAAGCAGCTTTTTCTCGAAACTTTTGTTGGGAATGGCCGGAATAATCAGAGTCTGGGGATGTTCACGGAACTGATAGAGTAAGTCTACAATCTCCCCCAGTGTTTTTTTGTGGGTCGTGGGTACAAAGCAATAACGCCCGTCCGCTTTAGGAATCGCTTCGACGCCTTCAAATTCACAGCGGTTCTCTTTGCCTTCCAAGGCATCAAACATTTCTTCTATGAGGTCTTCAATGAATAGTAGCTCAAGCTCAGTTTCCCTTGAGTTGACAGTAATAGGCAAGTCATTAGCTATATTATGGCAAAAAGTCGCCACAGCGCTATTATAGTTTGGAACAACCCATTTGCCCACCACATTGGGGAAGCGGTATACGAGCGCTTTTGCTCCCGATTCCTGTTGGTACGCAAAAAACAGGTTCTCTCCTTCCAGTTTACTTTTGCCATAATCGCTTGTTCCAAAGCGACCGGACAAAGATGCCTGAACGGAGCTTGACACCATGACCGGGCATTTATTGTTGTGTTTTTTAAGAGTATCCAATAAAGTACCAGAAAAGCCAAAATTACCCTGATAAAATTCCTCCGGATTTTTGGGTCTGTTAACGCCAGCCAAATGGAACACAAAATCGCAATCAGCACAAAATCGTTTCAAATCTTCAGGGGTAGAATCCCTGTCATATTCATAAATTTTGCCGATAAAAATGTTGGGACGTGTTCTGTTTTTACCATCTCTTAAGTTTTTTAAATTCTCTACAAGGTTTTTGCCCATAAAACCGGCAGCGCCTGTAACCAAAATGTTCAAATGTCTTTCCTCCACACCATTTTGTTCACAATGCCTACATACGATTGAATAATCTTCACAACCTTGGTCGATACATTTTCGTCAAGGTAGTCAAGCACGGGTGTGCCATAATCGCCGGAGGCATGTAGCTGAACAGCAATATCAACCGATTGCAGTAATCCCTTTTCATCGATACCAGAAATGATGAAACAAGCCTTGTCCAGCGCTTCAGGCCGCTCGGTTGATGTACGAATACACACCGCTGGGAAAGGAAGCCCCACCGAAAGGAAGAAACTGCTTTCTTCCGGCAAGGTGCCACTGTCGGACACTACGCAGTACGCGTTCATCTGAAGGCAATTGTAGTCATGAAAACCCAGCGGCTCATGCGGGATAACCAACGGATTTAGTTGAAAATTAGTTTCTTCAAGCCGCTTTCTGGAACGGGGATGACAAGAATAAAGAATAGGCATTTGATACTTTTCCGCCATTTGATTGATCGCATTAAATAAAGAATAGAAGTTCTTTTCATGGTCAATATTCTCTTCCCGATGCGCGGACAGCAAAATATACTTGCCCTTTTCAAGGCCAAGGCGTTTGTGAATATCGCTCGCCTTGATATTGGCTAAATTATTCTGCAACACCTCTGCCATGGGACTGCCTGTCACATAGGTGCGCTCCTTTGGCAATCCGCAATCAGCCAAATACCTGCGGGCATGTTCGGAATAGGCAAGGTTGACGTCGCTGATAATATCCACAATCCGGCGGTTTGTTTCTTCGGGTAATAACTCATCCTTGCAACGATTACCAGCTTCCATATGAAAGATAGGAATATGCAAGCGCTTTGCGCCGATGACTGATAGGCAAGAATTAGTATCTCCTAACACCAAAACCGCATCGGGCTTGATAGCGACCATTAACTGATAGGATTTGGCAATAATATTGCCCATCGTTTCACCCAAATCAGCGCCGACAGCGTTCAGATACACATCAGGATTATCAATAGACAGGTCTTTAAAAAAGATGCCGTTTAAGGTGTAGTCATAATTTTGTCCGGTATGCGCTAAAATCACATCAAAATATTTCCTTGCCTTGTTAATTACTGCCGACAAGCGAATAATCTCCGGTCTGGTACCGACAATGATTAGCAGCTTGATTTTTCCGTTATCTTGGAAATGTACCTGTGGATAGTCCATTGTTTTTCCCCTTTCAAATTCCCTCCACCTGCCGGATGGATGAAGGGAACATTTCTAATCATTTCAGTTACGGCTTAGCAAAGTACTTACTGTCCGTTTTCGCTACCTGTAAAAATTTCAAGCTGCTGCTGAATATAAGGCACCGTAAGGAGTTTTTGCTTTACTTCCTCCACATTCATTCTGTAAGTGTTATTGCTGTTAAATTCAGTCAGTAAATTACGCTCTTTTTCTCCGGTAGTAAAATATTTGTCATAGTTCAGGCTGCGGTTATCACTGGGTACACGGTAAAAGTTACCAAGATCCGTAGCTTTCGCGCTTTCTTCATTGGTTAGGAGTACTTCATACATTTTTTCGCCGTGGCGAATGCCAATTTCTTTAATCTCGTGTCCCGGCGCAAACAGCTCTGTCACCGCCTGTGCCAAGTCTTTTATTGTGCTGGCAGGCGCTTTCTGAACAAGTATGTCCCCACTTATCCCCTCAATAAAAGCAAACAAAACAAGGTCTACCGCTTCTTCAAGAGTCATTAAAAAGCGTGTCATATCGGGAGAGGTAATTGTGATTGGCTTTCCCGCTTTAATCTGATCAATCCACAATGGAACAACAGAGCCTCTGCTGCAAAGCACGTTGCCGTAGCGTGTACAGCAAATCTTTGTGGAATCGGTTGTGCGGCTTTTGGCCACGATCACCTTTTCCATCATCGCCTTACTGGTGCCCATCGCATTGATCGGATAGGCCGCCTTGTCAGTCGAAAGGCAGATAACCGTCTTAACGCCTGCCTGTATGGCGGCAGTCAGCATATTTTCCGTCCCGATCACATTGGTCTTTACCGCTTCCATCGGGAAAAATTCGCAGCTTGGTACCTGCTTAAGCGCAGCGGCATGGAAAATATAATCCACCCCATGCATGGCATCCCGCAGGGAAGCCAAATCCCGCACATCACCAATATAGAACTTGAGTTTTTCGCTCAGCTTCGGATGGCTTTGTTGATACGCATGCCGCATATCGTCTTGTTTTTTCTCGTCTCGTGAGAAAATCCTTATTTCTCCAATATCTGATGTTAAGAATCTGTCGAGAACGGCATTCCCGAAAGAGCCGGTGCCGCCGGTTAGAAGCAGGGTTTTGTTTTTGAATTTTGACATATTGCCCCCTTGTAATCTAATAATCGAAAGATTTCATTTATTATACTATCTAGTCATCTTGAAGTAAAATGTACGGATAAATTATAAATGTTGATTGTTACTTGGCTTTTATAATAATTCGCTTTACTCTTGATAAAACACCTCTTGTTTTACGATGCATTTTTGTTAAAAGGCTTGGCTCACAATATTTTTTGACCGCCACATCAAAAGGCATATAGTCCACAGCGCTTAAAAATTGCTGCCGCTTCGGATGCGCTTTAACTGAGTAAAGCGCCGCTGAATTATACATCAGTGCTTCATCAATATCAACTGTTTGTATAACAAGCTTGTCAATAATAGAGGTGAGAATTTCTTCAGCTTTCTCGCTATGTACAAGCATAAGTGATGTTCCCTTGTCGTCATCCATGTCGGGCAATACATTTGATATCCCCCAAAAATCCGCCAAAGTAATATCGCTGTGCCTTTGCTCTCCCTTAAATTTACACGAATGACACGATGGTCTCATACAAACCGCACTTAAAAAGGCTCTCATATATGGATTTTGTTGATGAGGAATTTTTTTAATTCTTCCATCTTTATAATGAATTTTAGTTGAATAATTTTTCCACCCTTCCGATTTGTCCCTAAATGAGTAGGATTGTACCATGGTTTTTTCAATTTCACCACAATATTCTAAATGCTTTCTCCACGCCTTGGGAGAAGGAACACCAAGACAAAAAATATCAACTGTAGAGAGATTATCGTATATCTTCCCCAAATATGAATGCAAACCAGCTATTTGACAAGGGGTTCCACTAAATAAAACAACATTGCCGGCATCTAAAATCTTTTTAGTCTTTTTATAACAGTCACCAATCTTGCTTTGAACATACTTTGAACCCTGGAGTCGCTGGATATCTTTTTTTTTGTTTATACCAATATGACGAACATTAAGGTCATTGTCAAACGCCACGCCAAAAACCGTACCGCCATTATCGATGATATGCTCAGCTAAAAGCGTAAATATGCCGCCAGAAGAACTACTTAATCTGATATCTAACTCTTTATTTAGAGCCGCATAAGCAGTTGGAATCTCGTCCTTATCCACCTCGTTAATGACGGGACATTTTTCTACACAAATTCCACACTGAACACATTTTGCTTCATCCACCTTAGGGTACCAAAAGCCTTCGTCGTCACTCACCATACTAATGCAATTTTTAGGGCAAACTGCATAGCATGCATGGCAACCGGAACAGTTGGATTTGTCTTTTATTGCATAAACTATTGATTTTTTTACTATGCCCCTTTGTTTCATAATCATCTAACCACTTTCCTAACTGCACGTATTGTAAAAGATGCGATATTTCTCAATATGCGAACCACAAAATATTTTGTTGACAGATAATATAAATACATTTTGAATTCAGCCAAACCATCAGATTTTGCTGACTTGTATATCTGTTTAGCCCTTTCTTTCTCTCTAAAATGTGATGAAATCGATAGTTTTTTATAGTAGTATTTTAGTTTAATGGTTTTATTCCAATATTCCTTTTTTTCTTGCGGCATTTCTTTAATAACATCGATAGTATTTAAAAGAATATCCTGATGTTCATCACAACGAGTTATTAACTCCTCATAGGATTTAGCTTTCCTTGAATGGCTGTCCTCACGCGCATAGTATACATACAGCTCTTTTGGAATGTAACCACATTTACCACTATAGATTAAAGGTAATAATATTTGCCAATTTTGCCCTCCTCTTGATACATATATCTGTCTTGCTGGAAAGCGTTCAAAAAACAACCTGCTTTTTACCATATATGTCCCACATGTAACATATGCATTTTTTTCTAATATTATATCGCCAAAAAGCCTTTCATTATCTTCTGTTGTTCCTTTTCGACTAATATTGCCAATTTGATTTCCCTCCTCATCGACAACGATCGCCTCACTCATAACTATATTATAGCTAGGTTTGTTTTCAAAAAAAGTAACTTTTTCACTAACATTATCTTCTGTAAGCTCATCATCGGAATCTGCCCACATCAGATATTGCCCATGAAACATCTTCAAACCCACATTAAGCGCCGCAGCTACACCAGCATTCTCTTGGTAGAAGTAGTAGAAATCAATATTCTTTTCTTGGAACTTAGGCATATAGGAATTTACAATTTCTTCGGTTCTATCAGTTGAGCCATCGTTAACAAATATTAGTTCCAAATTTGGGTAAATTTGATTCAATACAGAATCAAAAAACCTCGCCACATAGCCCTCACCATTATAGCAAGGCGTAATTATGCTAACTAAAGGATATTCTTTTTTATTGTTCATGTCTACCTCCACTTTACTTTAGATAATATAATAGACTGTATCTGCTTATACTCATTACGGTGCCTAGTAGTAACCATAATAAATAAATTTGGCAATACAGCAGTTAATAGTGTAAGTATTATAAAGTTGGACCATGTTGATGCGTAAAAAACATAGGTTTTTAATATTTTTAATATGACCATCGGAACAAGTAATACACAAATAAACCTTATTGAATCAATATAGTATTCCTTTGAGCTCATATTAAATACACGATTATAAACAAGCCGTGGTCGAATAGCAGTTGATACCAACCCCTGTAATACTGTACCTACATAGATACCCGCCAAGCCTATTTGTTTTACCATAATAACTGAAACCACTAAATTAACCACAGCTTGAGCAATGGCCACAAATTTATCCGCATCAAACAATCCCGCCGCAGTCTTAAAATTATTAATAACAATCCTATGACCCATAAAGTAATAATTAGTAATTATAAGTGCAATAACAACATCGTCGACAGTTTTATCCGAACCCAACCACAATGAAATAAAAGGAGTAAGTAAAATGTAAAATGCTATTGCACTAAAACCATAAATCCAGAACCCTATATACCGGTATGTTTTAAATGTTTTATATTGTTTTTCAATACCTTCAGTCGCTATTAGATTACCAAAACTGGAAGTTACGGAATTGAAAATTATATTGATAAACTGTGAAACACCAAGCATAACTAAATTGTAGTTTGAGATAATGCCTACAACAGACAAGCTGATAAAAGTGGAAATCAATATATTGTCCGTTTGATGTACACTAATATCCCCAATTTTATGCAATATTAAAGCCTTGATATTTTTTATTATCGGTGCCTTTTTTTCTTCATTAAGCGGTGCAAAATCCTTCTCTAATAATATAGGATAACGCTTATTCATATAGTAAGAAGAGTATATTTTTTGAAACAATTGTACAAAGCTATTAGAAATCAAGTAAAACAAATAATTTTTAGTTACTATTAATACTACTATCTGAATTGTGTATGTGAAAACAGTACCGACAGTTTGTATATTTGTTTGTATATAGTTTTTTTGCTCGGCATTGGTAAGGCTGAATTTATATGAAACCAAGTAGGAAGTAGAAGTATTAAACAAAAAAATCAAATAATAAATTACAAGCTCATCATGTGCTATTTTGCCGGCATCTTTAATTATATATCTCAAAAAAGGTAATAACGCTATACCAAGCACAGCAACAATTATTGCAATTATGCGATAGGCCTTCTTGTAAAGGTGCATTAGCGATTTTGTTTCTTCTCTATCGCCATAAGCAACCGGCTTATAAAGGCTAAAATTCATTGCTACGCCAATGCCAAGTTCTGCAAAAGATAATACGTTTAAAATATTAGTAAATAAGCCATTAGCGCCCAGATAATCAGTACCTAATATCTTTACAAAAACAGAGCGTGAAATAAAGCTCAGTACTGTCGTGATAAGAATAGATATGTACCCGTATTTAATGTTTTTTTCGGTGTTTTTTATTCTACCCATATAAAAAACGCCCATTTCTATATAAGTTCAATCTAAATGTAGTCATGCAAATTGACACTACTCAGCCATAACCCCCTTTAAAAAATTATATGCTTTTTCCCTCTCTTGATCAAGCACTGTAGGCACATGCGAATAATCCGCTTGATATAAGTTTTTACAGTTTTCTATGTTACTTTCAAACCTGTCCCTCAGTCGGAACTTTGTTAGCAAAGTATCAATTCGAGAATGCATTGAGGTTGCTTTCGGTTGGTCAGGATTTACCCTTTCAAACACAATAAACGGTTTGTTAAACAATATTGAAAACACCGTTCCATGAAAGGAGTCGGTAACAATGAAACCCGCCTTATCTATATAGGAAATAAACTCATCAGGCGCTATTACATACCTTTCAGGATCGGTGATGTCGTTTAAATTTATTATAATATATCCTGCTTTATCAGCTATTTTCTGTATTTTATTGCGCCTTTCATCTGATACTTCTCCAAGAAAAAAAGTCAACAAATAATTGCCTTCAGGCACTTTTTGAATAGGTTTAGCTATATTCCTCCATTCCTCAGCGTCAAGCATCATGGTGGGATCAACCAACACAGGCACATTTCGCCCCGTCAATTTTTTAACAATTTTTGCACCATCCTCTTCACGCACTGAAATATGAGGAATGCCTTTAAGTCCTTTACGATAGCTCAAAACGGTACTTTTAGGCAACCTAGATACACCGAAACTCGCAGAATAGGATACACGTTTTTCTTTAGGAGCAAAAGACAAAAAATCATACGGAGTAGGCACACCGAAAAAAGGATTCCACACTTGATCACTGCCGATAATATAATAATCCGAATACATGTTGTTCTCAGCTTCTTCATCTAATATATACGTTTTGAGATACTTTCTTGTGAATTCCTTAAATTTCGAACTTCTGACTTTTTTTAGCTCGTTTAAAAAGTCGACCTCTTCATTCTCATTTATCAAAGTGTCCTTCGACCTATTGAATAACGATTTGATTTTTCTAATAAAATGAAAAACTATTAATTTTGAACCTTTAAAAGCACCATTTTCCTCAAATATCTCTATGATGATCTCATGTTTGCCTTTCTTTTTCATTTCCGGATGATCAAACAGAATGCTATAGGCTTCTAAGCCTATTTTTTTAGCCGCTTCATGGACGGCATAGTTTTGCAAACGATTTCCATAGTTTGTAAAATCTATACAAGTGATAACTGATATTGTTTTTTTCATATTATTGTTCATTGTTTTTTCTTCTCTCTATCTGTATCTAACATGAAAAACAGTGTGAATTATTATTCTAAGTCGTAATCTTATTAGAAGCAATAGTAGTTTGATCTTCTTATTATTTTTCTTATAACTGATCTCTCTCAAAGTTTGATTACCTATAACTTTTTCAATAATTTGTTTACGCACATTGACACCTTTCTCATGAATAAAAACATGTGCAATGCAATCTATCATCAGCTCTGAATAAAGATTATTTATATTGTCCATCTCGTTTTTGTCTTCTGTAATTCCCGATAATTGATTCCTCCATTTATCATAGACTTTAATATATATTTCGTATATGTCCGGTTTATATTTGCTAAATAACGAATCTGGATTGGTTCTTTGATAATTGTAAAATACGCAGGTGTCAAAATAGCCACTATTTATATGACGAATATAGTCTAAGTTAAAATAAGTGTCTTCCCCGTTTATCAAACCAAGATCAAACCGAATATTATGCTCCACAATAATCTGTCTTTTAAACAGCTTTGCCCATGGTCCACAAAAACAAATTTGAGGGAAAGTAACATCAGCTTTTGCTAAGAGATATTTTTCATCTACCACCATTGGCTGCTTTATTGCAAATATATCTTCTTGAATCTTACTTCCATTTTCATTGTATGTAAGCATTTTAACGCCACTCAAATAATAATCATGACCCTCAATTTTTGAAATAGCCGTTCGTAAAAAATCCGACTCAACAGTATCATCACTATCAACAAAAGTAATAAACTCACCTGTTGCCAGTTCGATTCCCTTATTGCGTGCAGCACTCGCCCCGGCATTCTTTTGTCTTACATACCTTATACGTGCATCAGCGACCGCATGTTTTTTACATATTTCTGAAGACTTGTCAGTAGAGCCATCATCGACCAAAATCAGCTCAAATTCTGGATACGATTGGGTAAGGATGCTTTCAATACAACTGCTTAGCATCTTTTCCGAATTATATACAGGTACAATGACAGAAATCGTTTTTTCTTTCTCCATTTGTTGCCTCCTCGCTTGAGTTGTTATAATAAATGAGCCGTAAAATGTCAGCGTTAAAACCAATAACATTATGACCAATGACTTGGAAAAAAGCAAAATCACTCTCTAATAAAATTCACATCCGCATTTAACAAATTATTCAAATCTTTTTGGGTCTGAAAATCCAAAGACTTTAAGCGTTCGTATATGACTTCTTTCTCTATCCGTTTCCTATTTTTTATCGCATTTGCTATACACTCTGGAGATTGACTATCGTAATAGTTGATTAAATCCCCAACGGACGAACTTTCAAGTACGTCAAGTCTTATGCTAACAACATTTAACCCGTTTGAAAAGTAAGTTAAAACCTTGCTGGGAAAAGAAGTAAGATTGAATGCCGCATCGGGATTTTGCGTACTTAAACCAACATCACACGATTGCAAGAAGGCAGAATACTCCTCGCCACTCAGCACGCCATCATAAGACACGCCACATTCTGTTCTTGAAGATACTTGTTCAACAATTTCGATGATCTGTTCTACTTCTTTTTGATTTCCAAAACCTAAAATATGAATATGATAGTTTGCATCCAAAAATTCCGCTGCAGATATCGCCTCTGCCCCTCCTTTACGGGGGTCGAGAGTACCAGAATAAACTACATGAACTTTTCCATCATCGAATAGTTCAACTTGCGAATCTGCTATGGAATAGACACCGTTGATAATCACATATGGTTTTTTATCGTTGTTAATTTGCTTTTCAAGCAAATCAGTTGAAAAAATATAAGCATCAGCTAATTTGAAAAAATTAAGTTCTTTATTCCTTAATCCAGCTTTTCTTCTGCCCATAATAACATCGGTGTATATTTCTTCAACCTCAAGTATCATTTTGAATTTTTTAAATAATTTCATAATTTTTACTATTGAAATAAGGGCCAAACTGTGATAAATCAAAACAACATCATCTTGTTTCAAATTTCGAAACATGTAAAACAAAACCTGAAAATTGCGGTAAAAATAATCCACTACTCGTTTGAACAGGTTTTTTCTACCCAAAGAGTTGAACGTTTTCAAGGTGGTTTGCCCGTTTATTCTTTCAAACTTTCCTTTTTGCGCAACCGATGATTTGGATCCGCTCGGCGAAATAACCTCTACAACAAATGACAAACGATTTAACGACGAAATAATATAATCTGCTTTGTTTTTTGCAGCCAGGGAAATATTTCTTTTGTCAACATCTTTTTCTGTTGCATAATGAATAATGTATTTCATGGTTTTTTTTTGCATAATTTCTTCACCTCTATAAAGAATCTAATATCGCCACATTGCACAAGCGGTATTATGATTTTTCTCGCTTATTTATTTTTCCAAGTAAGCCTCATAAATTTCACTTCTCCGAGCAGATTCTGGTTTTCTCTTCAAAGGAACAATTCGATATTTGAAGATTTGTGATCTGTTAAAAATATTCAAATAAGGATATTCATATACTCCTATTTCCGTAAAATAACTGCTCTGAACAAGATATGAGGCGATGTTTTTCACAAATTCCACATTAGGAACAGTACAGATGACAATAAGCACCATACATAACACCGTGACGGTTTTGAAAGATACTCTTTTATTATTGAAAAGCTTTGAGCTAAGAGTTGCTGTCCTTTGAGATAAGATCAATGAAATTTCAAGGGGGATTAATAATATTTCAACAGCTTTCATCGGCATCGTTAACCGTTGAGAAATGATAGAGGAAAAAGATAAAGCATTAAATATGAAAAAGCCTATAAAATAAATAGAGTATAGTGTATTTTCAATCTTTGATTCTAAAGATAAGTTGGCTTTATGCATTAAATAAATCATAATAAAATACAACAAACGGACCAGCATTGCATGAACAGAGGGAATAATTGCTAAATAATTGCCATAACCCAAAACGATTTTTGTCATTCTGCCAATAAACCCCGTGTAACCAAGCAAAGCACCTATCATACACGCCAAAGCCAAAAATCTCCGTCTGCCAGAATCCAAGAAAAAAGGCACTACTAACAAAACAACGGCACTTGAATGGAATGAAGTTAGTATTAATACCAATAAAACATATTTGAAATAGTTCTTATTGGTCAGAAAGGAAATTCCATAACCCAAGAATAGCGCCAAACCTATAGCTTGACGTAATGCGGAATAATAATAAGTTAAATAGAAAGTCGGGTAAAGAAGCAAAAGGCTCACGATTGGATATGGCGAAAATTCCTTGATTGCCTTATGCGTAAACAGCATTAAAAAAAACGATAATATGAATATAAAACCCTCAAAGGATATACTCAACCTATTCATAATCCAAAGCAAAAAGTACCACCCAATTTCTCCATGCTTGGCTAATTGATACGCTTGAAAAAAAGATAAATTATTCTTCATCAATAAAAATTGATCACGATAAGCAAAATAATCCGTTCCTTGACCATACCGAAAGCACAGCATAAAAGTCATTATGGTTAGAAAAATATAATATATTTTATATTGTGCTTTTTTTCGGCTTAACTCAAAAATAGAGCCACCTGTTAATAATATTGCTACGAAAAAATACATAAAAACCTTTCTATCATACAAAACACAATCAGCCCACACAGGTCCGACCATCATCACAGCTTACTAAGCTTGTGATAAAAGTCAGATGATTATCCACATACGAACTCATTTTTTTACAAAAACTTTTTCATTCGAAAAAACCCGGGCACTACTTACATTTCTCTTTCTCTGTCTTGTTAATAATAGTATTGTAAAGATCGTCTATATTTTGTCTGACAACAATCCCTCCCCATTCTTTGGCTATTTCTTCACAGGCTGTGTCTTTATACACAATTGCCCTTGTTCCACAAGAAATAGCCTCAACAGTAGTTAATCCAAAAGTCTCTTCTTTGCTAGGATTAACAAACACATCTGCCGCTGTATATATTTCTGCTAATTCCTTTACATTGTTTGTCCGCTCAATACCAATGATGTTGGGTGGTAGCCCTGTTATCTGCTGTTTTGATAACCCCACTAAGACAATAACTTTTTGTTCATCAATCAAAGCAGATAATTTTAAAAAGTCATCCAAGCCCTTTCTTGCATCCCACACGCTTGCAACACCTAAAATCATAAATTTATCTTCTATCCCATAACGTTTGCGAAAATCACTCGGGGTCGGTTTAAACACAGTTTTATCAATTGTATTATAAATAACCTCAACCGGATAATCTTTTAAAAAACTTTCCTTAACAAGGCTCGCAAGCCACTTTGAAGGGGTAATCAACTTCATGTTTTGCACTTGTGTGAAAGCCCTTTTTTTGCGTTCAAAGTTGGTCTTGCTTCTATCTAAAAGAACGCCTTTGGGATAAACATGTTTCTGCGGACATTGATCGCAATGGGTTTTCCACTTTTCACACTTGACGTATGTGAAGTGGGAACAATGCCCTGTAAATACCCAACAGTCATGTAAAGTCCATTTCACTTGCATGTCAGGCCGAGACTTTATCCACCGAAACAACAATTCATAATTGATATAATATCCATGAATATTGTGCAGCCATACCAAGTCAGGATTATAGCTTTCTGCCCACCGGATAAATTTTTTCGTTGCTCGTTTAGAATGCAGACCGTGGCTATCGAAAATCCGGCTCGCAAGTGCATGCAACCTTACATCCAAATCTGTACTAATTCGTACGGCATATTTCTGATACTTCTCTGGTACAAAAGCCTCCCGCCCATAAGCAATTTTGCACTCATGCCCTTCTAATGTGAGCTTATCCGCAAGCTCAGCACAGATTTTCCCCGTGCTACGTATACCGCACACGCTGTTAATGAACAGTATATTCATTTAACTCACTCTCCAAAATCTCAAAAAAATTGTTTCTGCTAAAATGCTTCTGAAAGTAGTTTAGGCTGTTTTCGCCCAACTGATTAGCATCCGCTTTTGCAAAAGTTTCAACGGATCCGGCGAGCGCTTCAGCATCCTCGGCTGGAGAGGCAAAACCACATTTTGCTTGGGTAATCGTGTCATAAGTTTCCCCATCTGCTGCAGCGATGATGGGCTTTCCGGCCGCCATGCAGGTTTGTACCTTGCCCGGAAGCGTGAGGCTAATAACGGGATCTTTCATTAAAGTGACCAGCATCGCATCGGCTTTTGCATAAAGAGCAGGCATCTGTTCGAGCGGCACACGCCCATAAAAGATCACATTTTCTATGCCTTCTGCCATCCGCTTGATATTATCAAGTTCCCTTCCGTCGCCTACAATATGCCAACGAACATTGGGAATGGTTACAAGCTTTGCCGCTTTAATAATTGTTTCAACGCTCTGAGTAGTTCCGATATTGCCTGCAAACATCAGATCAATCGTGTTGTCTTTTATTGTAGTAACTTCAGTAAAAATATCCTCAGCGTATTGGGGCAAATGTTTCAGCTTGTTTTGGTTAATGCCAAACTCCTCCGTAAGGTAATGAATAAACATGCTTGAAGTAACCAAGATGCTGTCCATTCGGCGATAGATGTACCGACTAACCTTATGAAACAACTTATACACCGGAGATTTTGGGGATATGCCTCCCGCAGCTAAACTTGCCGGCCACAAGTCCATCGCATACATAATCACTTTTTTGCCATGCTTCTTTTTGTAGACAATTGCGGGATAGGACATCATCACCGGTGAAGTCTGGTTTGTAAAAACCACATCAAAATCGGCACTTAACTTTTTTGCTTTTCGCGATGCAAAAAAAGAATAGCTGAAATAATTTAATGCCCGCCAAAAGGTACCTGTCTTTCTTGGGATGGTGCGGCAACGAATAATCTCTACCCCGTTGTGTACCTCAGTTGTATTGGCAGACTTTTTGTACCCCTCGTAAAGTTCGCCCATTGGATAGTTCGGCATTCCTGTCAATACTGTTACATGGTGACCTCGATTAACAAGTTCTTCACAAATATCTGTTAATCGAAACGGCTCAGGCCAATAGTGCTGACAAACAACTAAAATTCGCAACTTCCACACTCCCGCAAGTGACCTATCGGAAACAACAACGATTACCGTTGATTTTCCGGCAGCCAAGAAATCCCTGGTTCAAATAAGTATAGCATATAAACAAAATATGAACAATTAAGAGGTTCGGCCCTGTCTTTCTTCTTGACACCTCTTTTACATTCATGTTATCTTGCTTTTGTCGGAGTTATCCGATGAAATGAAACGAGGCTTGCCTCATGAGGAGGATTTTTATGACTTACATTTGTGACGTATGCGGCTATGTCTATGACCCCGCAGAGGGCGACCCCGATAACGGCGTTGAGCCCGGCACCGCTTGGGAAGATGTGCCCGCTGATTGGCTGTGCCCGCTGTGCGGCGTTGGCAAGGAAGATTTTTCTAAAAACGAATAATTGATCCGGCTCAAAAGCAAACTCCCCTGTAAATTAAGTTCAGGGGAGTTTTGCTTTTCCAATACGAATCCAGCTTGTGCAGGCGTTTTCGAACCTGCATAAACGCCAGAAAATCGTCTAAAGCGGTATGTATATTCCATGCGCAGAAAAAGGAGCCTATTTGGTATCCAAGGTCATTCGTGCTTAATCCACGATTTATCGAATCCAAATTTTTTGCAGATTAATCAAGGAGTATTTGGCTTTTGTCTTGAGTTTCCGTATTTTTAGCGCAAAACACCAAAACAAGCTCGTATCGCCTCGTTATTCAGAATGAGTATACCAAACACCGCTGATTCCGGTCTTACACTGAACCTGTGCCAACTCTATATGGAAACTCAAGCTTTTCACGCATTGCTTTTGGTGAATCTTTCTGCTACTCTTTCCATAACAGAAAATAATCGGAGGTAAGTTTTTCATGCCTAAAAAGTTTACAGCTTTCATGCTATGTCTGTTCATCTTCCTTTGTTTATTGGCTGGCCATGTGTGGGCAGAGCAAACAAGGATTGTAGGTAGTTTAGGAGAATTTAACGCAGAGAAACCTATTATGCAAGGGACTGAAAACGCCGTTGAATTTCTACAGAGTTTACAGGAGATTTATGATATGGAATTGGACAGTTCCTCTCCCTTGGATTCAGTGACCATTGACTGGGAATTATACCGTCTCTATGATTACAAAAAACCGTGTGAGGATTATTACCAATGGCTACGGGACAAAGGATATGAGCAAACCGTTGCCTGTTTGGATGATTCTTCCGATTTGAATTTATTCTCCCAGTTGTTTGAAAAACCAGGCAAATCACTTCTGCTGGTGTCATACTTTATTGACGACCATTATAAGTATGTTGAAATGAATGTCTTGGATTTAGAGCCATTAGGGGATGACATGATTTCTACCCTACGTTCAGCGCTACTGGAGCAAGCATCGTTGCGTAACAACACAGGCACACTGTATGACAAGGGGATTTTGGACAGCTTAGAATACTTTAACGGCGAAAAATCGATAAAACAGGGAACCGAGAGTGCGGCCAACATCCTGCGAGAAATTCTAAATTTAAGGTCAGAGAGTTTTCCATCCTTGGAGTCCGTGAGCATTGACTGTGAAGTTTACCGTTTTCTTGATTACAAAATATATGAGGATTATGCCCAATGGCTACAAGATAAAGGATACGAACAAACCGCAGCCTATTCAGATGATTTTTTCAAAGGTTTTTTCCAGTTGTTTGAAAAAGCGGATCAATCACTGTTGCTACAGCTTTACAATGGCCGTAGCAGTTTAGGGCTTACTATTGCGGATATGTCGCCGCTGGGGAATGATGTCGCTTCTGTCTTGCGCCCAACGCTGTTAGAACAGACGTCATTACGTGATGAAAATGATGTAACGTTCAGCGGCTTGCAATCGGGCGAAAAAATGCACGAGTATGGTTATCAAAAGGTCATGGGCAGTCTTGCTTTTAGTTTGGAAAACATGACGACAACGCTTGCCGCTGTTTATGAAACGCTGCTTATTGATGTTCCTGAAATACCCGCTTTCGCAGTCAATGATCCTAACCCCTATGAAACGCAACTTGGCGGTCTGGAAATGGCTTATGTGTCCGGCGAAAAGCCTTTCCAGGAATATCTGACCCGCCTGCAGGAACAAGGCTTTCCTGTTATGTTCAAGCAAGCCGTATATGGTGATAATGAAGAAGGTGAAGTACTGATTTTAGGCCGTGAACCGGATCAGGGGCGGCTCCTATTGTTTCTTGTGAAGCAAAAACAGAGCTGCGATATCTGGATCACAGGCATGATTGATTGCAGCTATCTGCCCTATTCTGCTTTTGAGACGCTCTATCGCATTCAGGGGACAGCGCTCCCCCCTATCTAAATATCGCTTGGATGAGATGCGGAATGCCATTATTACGGAATATCTATTTAACCAAGGATTCACCAACCTCTTACCCCGATGAATAAAATAAATGCTGATGAGGCCGCAGCGCCACATCAGCAAATGTCTAAAAAAGTATATTGAAATAGAAAATAGGATATGCGAAATTAATTGCCTTTCATTAATTTTATACCCTAATATCCAAGCCTTACTGCCGGCGCTTTTTGCCTTCGCCCGGCGGAAAAGGGGCGTCAGTTTGCTGGCGGTGGCGGTACATGGCGCCGCCGCCCGAATCGGGGAGGGAGCCGCCAAGGTCTTGGATAGCATCCACCATTTGGCGCATGGACAGATTTCCCGCCTCTTGCGGGGTAATGGTGGGGTCAAGCTCTCGCAGCTTTAAGTACATGCGGTACTTGCCAAAGGAAAGCCCCAAGGCATGGGCGGCAGACACGTCCTCTTTTTTCCCTATCTGGCAATGAAAGTTCGCCCGCTTCGCGTAGGATCCGGAAGTAATAGCGCTTTGCATTTCAAGGGACTTTCGCTCGGTTTTCCCGGCGACCGTTACCGAGATAAAGCTTTCATCCGAAAGGTAAGGCTGCATGGAGGCGCTATTCAAAAGGGTTTCAACAGCGCTTTCGTAATGCAGGTTTAAGAGCTTAACTTCAGACAATACTTTTTCCCCGTCAGGGTTGAGTGCCTCAACCGACACTACCCTGTCCAAGCGGTTTACGTTCAATTCAATCGAGGGGTTAATATCCACGCTGATGGCTGACACGGGCACCGCATACAGCCAGACAAAGAATATGGCGCATACCGCCGCCACGCTTGCAAAAGCGGGAAGGCGGAAAACAAAGGTTCCGCTTTTCTTGCACTTTTGCAAAGGCCTTGGCTGCCTCTGTTTCTCCTCCTCGTCAATGGCGGCCTTGAGGAAAGACAGGGTCTTTTCTTTTAAGGCGTCCTCTGCCCGCACCTGATCAAAGGCTTCGCGCAGTTTTTTATCCATGACTTTCCTCCAGTTCCTTTTTAAGCAGATCTCTCGCTCTGCCAAGCAAAGTGTAAACAGTGTTCACATTTTTGCCCAGCATTTGGGCAATTTCCGTGGCTTGGTAGCCCTCGTAATAAAACAGGTAGATCACATCCCGATACTTCTCCGGAAGCCCAAGGACAATAGATAGCAGTTCCTTATGCTCATCTTCAATGGCCGGTTCATCGCTGGGTAAAAGGGCATCCAAGGAAACCGTTTGCCTGCGAAAAAAGCTTTTTAAGTGGTCCTTGCAGGCATTGATGGTCACCCGTATAAACCATGCCTTTTCGTGCTCCTCCGATTCAAAAATAGTGGGAGTGCGCAGGTACTTTAAAAACACCGTCTGAAAAATATCTTCCGTGTCGGCATAGTTTTTTAAGTAGACCATGCAAAGTCTTCGCACGGTGTCGGCATAGAGGCTAAGCGCCCTTTCCGCCTCCTGTTCACTCCTCACTTGTTTCTCCTAAAAACCCTTATTTCCTGTTACGGCCCTGACCTTGGCCACGACCCTGTCCACGGCCTTGGCTGCGACCTTGGTTGGTTTCTTGGTTGCTTGATTGGCCTTGACCGCTTTCAGCTTGCTGTTTTTGGCTTTGGTTACGGCGAGCAAGCTTTCTGCCGGTTCCATCCAATGGACGGACGCCATTGTTCAGGCAATTGTCACATACGCCGTCACCGTCCTCATCGACAAAACCTCGACCCTTGCCAAAGGCTTTGCCGACCGCCAGCAGGTCACAGACACCATCGCCGTTTTCATCGACAAAGCGTTGCCTTGAGCCCCTGCCCCTTGCCTGGCGCACATTTGCGCAGTTGTCGCACACGCCATCGCCGTTGGCATCAACAAAGCCAAGGCCTGCGCCATAGGACTTTCCGGCCGCAAACAGGTCGCAGACGCCGTCTTTGTTCTCATCGATAAAATTGGATCCGTGGGGCGCGTCGGATGCCAAAGCGGCGATAGTGGATAGCGCAAGCGCCGCTACTAATAGAATGGTAAGAAACTTTTTCATGTTGGAAAACCTCCATTTTTTGTGATAGACCTGATGGCCTTCACAATGAATACGACTGGGAAGCCCTTTTCCTTTCATTTTAAAAAAAGTTTTTGAATCTTTTTGTATTGTAACACAGATTATGCTTTTGTAGCTAAGAAAAAACGACCGGCGAGCGGTCGTTTCAGACTGTAGACAAAGTCCCAACCATTCGCGTTGGGACTTTGTTCAATGAAACCTGCAAAATCCCTTAAAAGTCAAGATCAAATCGAGGTTATATGGTATAATATAGATACAAAAACTCGAG
>DUQF01000004.1 GCA_012837965.1 Clostridiales bacterium
GATTGCTTCCGCTGATAGTCCCTTAAAATCTTCTCCATCAACCAATATCTCCGGAACTTTTAAAAAATTAAATCTCTCCGCTTCTCTGTTATAGAAATAGTCAAAGTCCATAGCTTCACCTCCTCCCTTAAAAATTTGCAAAGAAAAAGACGATAGTTTTTTCTATCGCCTTTGGTAACCGTTTTTATGAAATTTTTTATATTGCTTTTATCGTTTCATTGATTCCTTGCAAAAATGCTATAATTGTAGCTCCAACCATCGGTATCCCGTAAGGACTGACTAAAAACCCTATAATCAGTGCTTCAATTCCTGTGGTAACCTGTTTTTGTAAAAAAGATGCAATTGCTCCGAATATGCAAAACAGCATAAGTAAATATAGCAAGGCAGTTCCTACTCCCAGCAAGAACGTGAGAAAGGCTGTAATAATGCTTAAAAGAAAACTTATTGGAAACAAGATTATTTTTAATATCCATCTCATATAAATCTCACCGTCCTTTCAAAAAGGAACTTTGATATAGCAGGCTGAAATATTTTCTTGTATATCATGAAAACCTCCTTTTTCTTATTTTATCATGGTTTTTTAAAATAGGGATACAGTGCTGAAAGCCCCGAATTATCAAGCTTTTTCCTCTGTATCCCTATTATATCTCAAGCCCATTTGGTGTGTGATAAACTTCTACTGTCATTCATCTTCGATGACAAACCTCCTTTGCTTAGATGCGGTTGTCAGACCTGCTTAATTGTAGCAAAGGAGGTTTTTGATAGCTAAAGCGCACAATCAAAGACCTCGTTTTAGAACTTTATAAAACGAGGTCTTTTATAGTCTATGAGTTGGAGAACGGCTTCTATCACACGATGATTACTTTTCTTCCATCTTTACCGTTTGGCGATTAAATAAAGTGTTAACCAAGATACCGACTATCAGGGCTGTGGCAATGGAAGAAATCTGAATTACGCCTATGTTCAAGGTTAAGCCGCCAATACCGGTTACCAGGATACCGGCCACAACGAACAGATTACGGTTGTCGTTTAGGTCAACAGGCTGCAACATTTTAAGACCACTCACAGCGATAAAACCATACAGAGCTATACAAATGCCACCGATGACGCTTGACGGAATAGAGTTAACGAAGCAAACAAATGGGTCAAAGAAGCTAAGCACAATACAGTAAATAGATGTAATAATAATGGTTGATACTGAAGCACAACCAGAGATGGCAACGCAACCAACGCTTTCCCCGTAAGTTGTGTTGGGACAACCGCCAAAGAACGAACCGACGATGGAACCAACTCCGTCACCATTGAGTGTGCGGTCAAGCCCGGGATCAGTAATCAAGTCATGACCGATAATGGTGCTTAGGTTCTTATGGTCGGCAATATGTTCCGCAAGCGTCACAAAGGCAACAGGCGCAAACAACATGAAGATGTTCAGTATATCACCCATATTCTTAATCGTGTTCACATCGCCAAGTTTTTCATCATAGACACCAAACATACCAAGGAAAGTAAACTGAGGAACCTTGAATAAAGTCATATTATCAAAGGCTGCAAGGTTCACCATTTGCATGGCTTCATTACCAACAAGCTTACCAATCAAGGTAAAAACAAGTGAAAGAGCGTAAGCCGCGAGAACACCGATAATAAAGGGAATCATTTGAATAGATTTAGAACCTTTGACAGAAGCCCACACCGTGACCATGAAGGCAAAGATGCCGATGAAGATGTGAAGTAGGCTATAACCATCCGGGCCGACATTGGTATTGGTAATATTGGTGACGGCGCTTCCACACAAGCTTAACCCGATAAGCGCAACCGTGGGGCCGATAACAACCGGCGGCAGAAGTTTATTAACCCAATTCGTTCCCGTCTTTTTAATTGCAATAGAAATCGCCAGATACACACTTCCAGCGAACACGGCACCAAGGAATATACCCAAAAAACCAAAGGAAGTAGCTCCAATTAAGGGCGAAATAAAAGCGAAAGAGCTTCCAAGAAACACGGGACTCTTTCGCTTTGTAACGAGTAGATAATACAGGGTACCAAATCCAGCACCACACAGCGCTGCAGGTTGACTTAGATAAGAAGTACCGGACATGCTGTTTACAAGAATCGGGACTAGGATGGTGGCCGCCATAATTGCCAACACCTGCTGAAAAGCAAACACCAGGTTCTTCTTTAACGGGGGACGTTCGTGGACATCGTAGACTAGTTTCATTCTTTCAACCTCCTTCATTTTTCCCTAAAAAAAAACCTTGCTGTGCAGCAAGGTAGCTTGCCGCAAGTTCGGCTTTTAGAGCTGCGTTATCCTACCATGCGAAAAACAATTTGTCAACTAAATTTTTAAATATTCGTGTTTTTATAAATAATATGTAAATTTTGGTTATTTATTTTCCGGTCGATAGGTTGCCTCCCCTGGTATAGTTGCCTCGATAACTCCCGTAAAAATATTTTGTTTTTCAAGTTCTATTAAAACCGCTCGAACGGTACCAAGTTTTGCCCTTAAAAAATCCCCTGATCCCAAGTGTACAGTAAAACCCGATTTACTTATTAAATAAATATTGTCACTGTCCGCAAAAGAAATAGATGTAAACAAACTTGTCGCTCTTTGAAGCTGTATCTCAGTTAATAATGTTTTATAACTTTTTAACTGCTTAACACTAGAAAGTTGAGGTGTTGACCCTATTGCGATCTGTTGAATTAACAATCCAGATACCCGTATCAAGCCAGCAGTATTTAAATTATTTCCCTGTTCAAGAATAACCCCGTCATCGGCAATAATATAGATAATCCCCAAGCGAACAGTAAAGGCAACAGGTATGCGTTCCTTGATTGAAAGGTAAACAGTTGAAGGAAATTTTTTATCAAAAGATAAGAATTTAAGATACCGCTGCGCATTGATGCGCTCACGAACATCCTTTTCGCGCACATTAAAGTAGTTGCTGTTAGAATCAATGCCAGCCACTTTGGCAATAACTTCTTTAGGAAAATAGGCTGCTCCATAGATTTCAACTCGTCTAATTTTGATAATGAATTGTTGAAAAATCAGAAAGATAACAACAAGCGACACCATTAATAAAACCAATCGAACAAAAGGTGGCATCACTTCTTGAGACATTGATGGTTGATAATGCCCATCAGAAGCAGAATGCGGCGCCCCGTCTCTTCTATTATTCGGAGGTTTTTGTGCCGGAAATCCCGGCGGTGGTAAATCATTATACATGGTTGTCTCGGCTACAAACTAAGTGTTTGAAAATTCGTCCTCTTTCTTCATAATTACTAAACATATCGAAACTGGAACAAGCCGGCGAATACAACACATTCCCCCCTTCTGGGCAGATGCTTGTCGCAAGATTGATGGCTTCCTTTAAACTGTCTGCATACAAAATCAGGTGAGCACCTGCTTGTTCAAAAGCTGTTGCGATTTGTTTGGCAGTATCGCCTAAAACAACAAGGCCGACAAAATTTTCGCGTGCAATGGTAATCCTTGCCATTTCCTCAAAAGGTGTTTGTTTGTCATACCCACCGGCTATTAATACGAAGGGGCCCATCATCGAAGAAACTGCTTTCATGGTTGATTCCGGGTTGGTTCCCTTGGAATCGTTGTAGTAGCGAATATTTCCTTGTGTATTAACAAGCTCTATGCGATGTTCCACTCCTTTAAATTCTTTCAAAGCTTTAACAATGGCTTTGTCGCCACATCCTAAGTATTTAGCAAGGCAAATGGCAGCCAAAACGTTTTCTATGTTATGGTCACCAGGCAGAAACACTTCACGCCTATTAATCAATTTTTTCGCGTGACCGTTTCGAGATATAAAAATAACCTCATTAGTATAATATGCCCCATCAAAGGTAGGATGCTTAGTAGAAAATAACTGTACAGAAGTCTGTAAATCCGGCAACATGGCTGTACAAAGCTTATCAGCAGCGTTTAAAACCACCAAATCATCCTCATTCATTTCATGAAAGAGATGTTTTTTTAACTGAACATAGTTTTCCATCGTTTCATGTCTGTCAATATGGTCAGGTGTGACATTAAGTAAGGCTGCACAGTTTGGATGAAAGCTATTCGTACTTTCTAATTGAAAACTGGACACCTCAACCACAAGCCGGTCATTTGAAGAAAGGTGCATGACTGCTTCACTTAAAGGATGGCCGATGTTTCCAGCCACCTCTACATGAAAACCTTCGTCTTGAAACATTTGTCCAAGCAAGGAAACGGTGGTTGTTTTCCCGTTTGTTCCTGATACTGCAGCAAAGGGACAAGGAATATACATTGACGCAAATTCAAGCTCCCCAACCAAAGGTATAGCTTTCTTGCGTACTGCTTCAAGTAAAGGAGAATTTTGGGGAATTCCTGGAGAGTAAACAGCAAAGTCAAAAGCGATGTCGGGCAATTCTTCCTTGCCAAAAGAGCTTTTGACCTTCGGATGGGTTAAAAGCTCTTGGTCGATTTGTAGTTCTTCAAGGGACTTTCTATCGTATAAAACAACAGTTCCGCCTAAATATAAGATAAGCTTTGCGGCTGCCAACCCACTACGGGCCACGCCAAGTATAAGCGCCTGCTTTTCATGAAACTGAGAACGAATTAACTTGGGGTTACTCACCGGTATTCCTCCGTTATTTAAGCAATTCCTTTACAATCTGTTTTTCATTAAAATTTCGCTTAACGCCCTTGATTTCTTGGTAAGTTTCATCGCCCTTTCCGGCAAGGATAACAATATCGCCACTTTTTGCAATGCTTAGCGCTTTGGCAATAGCATCCTTTCGGTTTTCAATTACTTCGTAAACCCCTTGTGTTGTCTTAATCCCTTTTTCAATGGCTGATAGAATGAGATAGGGATCTTCCATACGGGGATTATCACTGGTCAAAATGCTGTAATCCGCCAACTTTCCAGCAATTTCACCCATTAAAGGCCTTTTTACCTTGTCCCTATCACCACCACAACCAAAAACAACAATAACTTTACCATGCACAAAATCACGCACGCTATTTAAAATATTTTCCATGGCATCGGGTGAATGAGAATAGTCAATCAACACCTTATAGGGAGTGTTGGTATCCAGCACTTCGGCCCTTCCAGGAACCGTATGTAATTGTTCAAGACCTTGTACAATATCCTGCGGTACAATGCCTATCATCAGACAAATAGAGGCAGCAGACAAAGCATTATAGACATTAAACATACCCATTAGTTTTAGTTGTACTGGAAAGCTTTCTGCATCCCAAAGGCATAAAGAAAAATGAACGCCCTCTTCGGTGATTTCAATATCACGAGCGAAAACATCGGCATTTTCACTAATGCCGAATTTGGTAAAAGGTATATTTAGTTCTTTAATAAGCTGTAATCCGGCTTCGCTATCTGCATTGATAGCGGCGTTTTGAACTAAACCGGAAGTAAAAAAAGTTTGTTTGGCAAGAAAATACTTGTCCATCGTTTCAAAATAATCCAAGTGATCCTGTGAAAGATTGGTAAAACATCCAACCTCAAACCGAACCCCTTCCACACGTCGCATGGAGATGGCGTGTGCCGAAGCTTCCATACAAACAACTTGAACTCCAGCATCTACCATTTTTTTTAGAATAGAATGAAGTTCAATGGGATCAGGCGTCGTTAGATGACCTTCGAGCCATTGATTGCCAATCATGATGCCAGTCGTACCTATCAGTCCCGCTTTAACACCAGCCGCTTCTAAAATAGATTTAACAAAATAAGTGGTTGTGGTTTTACCTTTAGTTCCGGTAATACCAATTATACGCAATTTTTTGGCAGGCTGTCCGTAAAACTCCGCAGCCATGAGCGCCATAGCAGCCCTATCATTTGATACCAATACCTGAGGAACAGCAAAATTGGCAAGTTTACGGGTGACAACCAGGGCTACAGCGCCATTACGGATGGCATCTTCGGCAAATCTATGTGCATCAAAATGTGCACCGGAAATGCAAAAAAATAAACCTTCTTGAGTCCTATCCCGACTGTCTTGCGTAATTTGACCAATCTTACAGTCACCTGAGATTTCTATAACATATTTTTCGGCGGCTTTTGCCAGCTTGCTTAAAAGCATTCTACACCTCGTTGTTGGCTATCAACACCTGTCCAGCCGATTCACTATAACGGGTTGGTGGTGCGCTAATTTTTGTCGTTGTTTCATTTGCAGGCATCTGCATGCCCAATTCATGTATTGCTTTAAGTTTGATAGCGTTTTCTTGGCAAAGTATATCAAACTCACTTTGCTTTAAGGCTATATTTTGGCGAATATGATCACTTTCCGCAATGATTCGGGTCTGCTCCTCGGCAGTCCAAGAAATCCCGTTCATGCAGTTGCCCAGCTTTGCCAAAGAAAAAATCAACACAAACACCAACAATACATAAAACATCCACAACGGCATAGATAATTCTAACCATTTTGCCTTCATAATGCAAGAGACGGATGAAACACGCCTGCCACAGTTACTGACCGGATCATCTGGAATTTGTACCGTGCTGCATACATTCAGCCGATAGCTATTTAATTCCTTAGCGCCAGCTTTAGAATATATCGCGTTTTGCATAATGCCTCCCTATATTTCCTGTTGTGTGCGGGATATTAGGTCAAGAATATCCACATTTTCAAAGCTTTGATCCTCAAGCTCAGCCTGTTCTTGAGAAATAATGCGAACATAGTCATAAGCACCCGACACTAAAACAGATTGAGTGTTTTGTAAGAATTTGTTTCGTAAAAGAGCGGGAATCAATACTCTGCCCTGTTGGTCATAACTCGCATCGGGATATGACAGCATTGAAAACCTTGCCAAAACTCTTTCCAACGAACGATTTTTTTTAACAAGTTCTCCAAGGAAATCGATGCGCTCCTTCCAAACATCAAAAGGATATACCGCAATGGCATCTTGTGCGGTGTTGACGCCAATAACAAAACTATCGCTTATTTGTTCACGAAAAAATTGAGGGATAATAATTCGACCCTTGGGATCGACACTGTGAATATAAGCGCCGTTTAAGAGCCGTTCAGGCTTCGGTTCGCTATTTTGTTGTTGCGAGGTCATTAAAACCTCGTTATTGCTCCCCATTTCCCCACCACCAATACACTAAATGTCACGTTATGGGAATATAATACCACTTTTTGACACACTTGGTCAATAGAAAAAAGAAAGAATTTTAAACTTTTTTCAAAATTCTTTCTTATGGTTATAAGTGGTACTTTGGGCATTCTTCGCCCAATGACTTATATAAAACTGCTCTTCTTGCCCGATTAGAGTTTTAACAAACGGAAATCTAAGGCATCACAGGCCACAAAGTGGTAAACAACCCCATTTTTAGAGCCGGAAAATGCCATTTGAGCGCTTTGACCATGTAAATGACCGTAAACCACTTGATCAACCTGATAATTTTCAAGTAAAGATGTTACAGCACTATCAGCACCTGTTGCATCTGTGGGAGGAAAATGTAAAAGAGCTATTATCTGTTCATTTTCTCTAATCCGCTGCATACTTTTAAGAGATAACTCTAGGCGTTTAAGCTCACGCTTATAAATCTTTTCGTCTTCAGGGCTTTCCGGTAAATAAATCCATCCCCTTGAACCACAAAAAATATATTCACCTATTTTTATTGCATCGTTTTGGATGGCATATATTCCATCAGGCAAACTTAAACGTAGGCGGCTGATTGAACTCCACCAAAAGTCGTGGTTTCCCTTTAAAAGGACGGTTTTCCCAGGCAATTGACCTAATAATTCCAAATCGTTTTGAACCTCATCAAGCGTCATGGCCCACGAAATATCACCAGGAATCAGTACAACATCATCTGCTTTGACTTTTTCCTGCCAATCAACAACAATTTTTTCCACATGGCCTTCCCAGCGTTCTCCGAATATATCCATGGTTTTATCATGAATACCTGGCATATGTAAATCGGCTATTGCATAAACTACCGGTTTACTCATCGTCTTCCTCTTCGGCTTCTTCCTCTTCTTCCTCCAATTCATCTAAGGAGATATAATCCACCTCATCGACAAGATCGTCAGCGATTTCGTCTACTTCCAATTCGGGCAATTCATCATCTTCTTTCTTTTCATCCGGATTTTCATCCTCATCAAAATCCTCATCTGAGAGACCGGAGTCTTTGTTCATTTCCCGATAGCAGAACGAACACATATCCTTTCCTAAAATCACGGGATGCTCATTACACACACCACATAATTCGATTTCATCATCTATGATACCACCATGTACTTCTTCCATGCAGACTTTGCAGTAAGGATCATTGTTTAGAATATAATTCAATTCACAGCGGGGACATTTTTTGGGCCTCATACAGCACTCCTTATTGGATATAGTACAGGGATTATATACTGTCAATTTGATAAATGCAAGAGCGAAATCATTTATCTGCGATTTTTCGATTCTTCTTTGGTTTTTTCTTCTATTTTGCCGAGTATTAGGATGTCCTGCCCAGTGTTCATGATACCCTGATTCTTATCAACATTAAGAACCAAAGAAATGCCAATAATATTGGTTAGCAAATTTGAACCCCCATAACTGATAAAAGGCAAGGGTATGCCTGTGATAGGCATCAACCCCACCGTCATGGCTAAATTTTGGAAGGCATGGAAAAAAATCATCGCCATGACGCCCACAATGATTAATCGCCCATACTTATCTTCGGTATGGCGAGCTAAGTATAGCATATAAAGAACCATAACTACATACAAGCAAATAATAATTGTACAACCTATAAATCCAACCGCCTCACCTACCGTAGCAAAAATAAAGTCTGTCCAGTCCTCAGGGACAAAATTCAACTGGCTATGCGACCCTATAACAAACAATCCTATGCCGTTTGTCCCGCCCGAACCTATAGCTTCTTGTGAGTTGAGAATCTGTAAGCCTGCGCTTTGAGCGTATTTATGTGGATCCAAGAATGAAAGCAAGCGTAAAAGCTTATAGCTATCGGACCCTGAAATGATGCCATATCCAAACAAAGCGCCGACGCCAACCAAAGCCAAAACCATCAGGGAAATGACCCACTTCCAGCTAGCGCCACCAAAGTATATCATGATATAAAAAATTGCAGCCATAACAATGATTGATCCCGTTTCACCCTGGACAAAGGTAACTACTGCCGGTAAACCAACAATTAAAAACAGCTTAACTGCATCTTTAAAATTACTCATTGGGCTCTCATTGCTTTCCATATGTTCGGCCAGCAATAATATGATAGCAATTTTCGCAAATTCACTGGGTTGAAGCATACGGCCAAGAAACAACTGGAACCAAGCCGAAACATTTCGTATCGCAGAGGTACCAGTTACAACCAATAAAGCTACAATTGTTAAATAATAAAAGTAACGTGCATAACGCTTGAATTTTTCATAAGGTATGCTCACAATAACGGACACTACCACGGGCGAAGCAATAGTAAAAATCGCCTGCCAACGAGCGGAAGTTGAATTAAGAATTTTGTTTAATAATGGTAAACCCGCACTAATTAACGGGTCAAATGTAGCAACAGCAATAAACAGTACACCCAACAACATCATCAGGTAAGTTATTAACAGAAGAAATACGTTTAACCGGAACCGCCGTTGAGGCAAGCTGCCGGTATGTTTTTGAGTCCATTTAGCCATAATGTTTCTCCCTTCTCAAACGATTCAGGAAGTTCTGAAAAAAACGTCCGCAGGTTTGTAACGTTTCACTCCCCTGTAGACCAGCAAGAATCCTTTGAACAGTCGTGTGCAAGGGCTCCTCCTGAACACAGGCAACAATATGTCCCGTTTCAACAGCCTGCTCATACAAACGCTGTAGGTTGGGTATCATTCCCAAATACTTTAAATCCATAAACCGCGCTATGGCAGGAAACTTATCTTTGATTTTTTTGGAGTTGATAACTTTGTTAAACAAAAGATTGGCGGATAATTGGTACTGATTCCATAAAAAAGAAGCTGCTTTTTCAGCATATCTGATGCTGACAGGGTCGGGTGTAGCAACAATGATGATTTCATCGCCGCATTTGGCAAAGACCTCAACCGCCTTTCCAAGTCCCGAGGGACAATCGATAATTACCATGTCGTACCGCTCTTTAAGAGATTTGATGAGCTTTTGCGCATGGGTTATTTCAAAGTTCGAAATCTTAGTGCTCTGGCCAGCTGTCATTAAATAAAGTTCGGAAGTACAGTCACAAGAATAAATCGCTTGTCCAAGATCACAGCGTCCCGCAAAAAAATCGCCCATATCATATACAATCTTATCTTCCATGTTCAAAAGGATATCTAAACTTCTTGAGCCGATATCTCCATCGATTAATAATACACTCCCTGAGTTTTCAGCAGCTACCAGTCCAAGCATAACGGCAATGGTTGACTTACCTACCCCTCCCTTGCCTGATACAATCGTCCATACTTTTCCCATTGTTTCTTCTTTTAAGGCATCAACTCATTACCCGGAACGACAGGAACATCTCCTGTTTGCTTGGTTTTGTTGTCCATCCACCAAGTAATAAAAAGCTTTGTCGCTAAAGTACTTTGCGCACCAGAATATCCATTTGGAATCAAGGTGACAATAGCTATTTCTGCCGGCGTTTCAAAGGGAGTCAAAGCAACAAACCAACCATTGTTTTCAACGTCCAACTTGACTTTTCCGATAGTGATCTGTGAAGTACCTGTTTTTGCCCAAAGGTCATTTTCATAGGGCCAACCCTTAAAGATTCGGCTTGCAGTACCTCCTTCTTCGGCGTTAACCACGCCTTTCATTCCTTCCCTGATATAGGGTAAATAGGGCTCCACACCATCAAGCTTACCAAACACATTAGGTTCATACTTGTTTAAAATTTCACCATTAGGCGAAATAACAGAATCGACAATATTCAGGTTAAATACCGTACCCCCATTTCCAATGGCAGCAACATAGCGGCTGACAGCAGCAGGCGTTAATAGCGTGATGGACTGACCGATAGCCATCTGTACCTCCAAGCTGCCGCCCCATTTGATATCGTTCAGGTAAATCCAGATGTCTCCAACAACCGCTTGCAGCCAAACCATTTCCCTGGTCATGTTCAGTTCGGCCATTAAGATTGGGCGCATAGCATCCGCCCATAGGTCAGAGTGCGTGTCAACTGCCATTTTCATCAGTTCTGCGCAGCATTTATTGAGCTGTTCTTCGGAATAGGTAATGCCATAGGAAGCGCCAATATTTTGCAGGTGCTGCTTAATTGCCGCACGAACAAGCACGGGCGTTGCCGTTTCCTGCTCATATATATTTTCTTGCTCCTTATCATAAAGAGATGTTTGGCAACCAACAATACTACGGGCTTCGCCGGGCAATTGAATACCCGTCTTGGACGTAAGTCCAATAGCTGTCGAAAATTTATATAATCTGTTTGTGCCCGTATCTCCGTAGAGACGGCCAGCCAGAGTATAAAAAAAGTAGTTGCACGAGTTAGAAATACCCTCAATGATTGTTAGGTTTGCATGCTTATAACGCTGTCCTTTGGTAATCCAGCAGGTTGGCGCTTCATCTTCAAGCCTTGTATATTTTGTGTACGCGCCTTCATCTGAAATAGTCTCATCAACTGTTAATTCACCGTTGGTTAGAGCAGCTAAAGCTGTTACCATCTTGAAAATCGAACCAGGCTCAGCACGCTGTTGGATATTAAAGTTGCGCAGAATCTTACGTTCGTCAAGCAAATAGCTAATTGCTTCTTCACCACCCGCAGTCATGGCGTTAAGGTCAAAGGTCGGATATTGCGCCATGGCCAGAACACGTCCAGTATTAACATCAAGTACCGTCATGGCGCCTGTTTCAGCAAGCTTAAGCGGGAATTTGTCGAAATCCCGGGTTTCCAATTTTTCACGGTTGGCTTCCAGCCAATTGGGGTTAACAATCCTTGCTTCCTGCGCGGCACGAACAGAAGCTACGTTCTGGGCCAAAGCCTCTTCCGCCATCTGTTGATAGCTTGCAATCAAGGTTAATTTAACATTATTTCCATTTTGCGGCGGAGAATAGGAAATCTGTCGGGTAAGCCTACCTAAGTTATCACGCTCCATAACACGGCTACCTTGTCTGCTGGTAATGTTAGGCGTAAGCCAGTTTTCCATGCTCTTTTCAATGCCATCCTTACCGATAGTATCATTGAGGGCATAACCAAGGGGGCGTAAAGATTCAACATAGTTGTCCGAATCGGCAATTGGGCCGACATAGCCAATAACTTGAGAAGCCAAAGTAGAGCGGGGATAAATACGTTTTTCACCAGTAGAAATATCGATGCCGTGAAGTACCATTTTTCTTCCGGTAATTTCACTTACACAAGCAAAGGGAACGTCTTTGGCAATTTCAATAGGAACAGAGTTATACAGGTTCATCTGCATTTCCGAGTAGACAGCAATAACCTTGAGGATGGTTTCTTCATCTAAATCTCTTGTATCCAAATTATAGAGTTTTAACAATCGAAGATAGCAATCTTCCGCAGTTGGATACCTGGTGAAACCTAAGTAATGGTTATCTCTCCATTGATTTTCACGTATTTCAAGCACACGGTCACTGACCCCTCGTCCAAAATCAAATTCCCATCGGTTGGTTTCTTCATTACGCTTAAAGACGCTAATGACAGATATTTCTGAACCATACTTTTTTAGAATATCCATGGTTTCAAGGATAGAGTCAGTAAAGCGCTCGTAATCTTCAGCGGAGGTTTGAGTCATGTAACGCTGAAAGGTAACATTATAGGTGTCTTCACTCATGGCAAGCACCACAGAATCAGCATCAGTAATCATGCCTCGCTTACCGGTTAAACGCAAAGTTTTTGCGCTTTTGATGCCTGCATCTTGTTGGTATAGATCCGCATGAACAATCTGAAGAGAATAGAGTTTGGCAACGACCGCAGAAAAAGCAAGTACAACAAAACCCAGAAAAATAAGGTAACGCACGAACATGCCTTTACCAATTTTAAGTTGCTTACTGTTCTTGTCCATTTTCACTTTCCTTGGTTATTGCGTCCGGAGTTTGATCTGATTCAGTATGGAGGTTTTCATCTGGCACTAATTCATCAAAATTATCTTGATCATTTTGCAAAAAAGGTAACGAGTCATACTTTTCTTCGACTTCGGGCTGATCTTCAAGTCTGCGTTTCAAACCGCTATATGAAGAAAGCGGCGCGTCGTTTTGAATTACTGTCATCAGCTGCCATTGTTCAGGCATGATAGGCGTAGCTGATTCCAAATAAGAATCGCCAATCTTTTTAACCCGTTTCTTTTTTGCGAGCCCTAAAAATCTTCGGGCGGGAAACATTAGGATAAAGGTTACAGCCACGGTATATATACTGGATTTAACTAAGTTACCCAAATGGTAAGAACCAAGTTTAACTCCGTTTAGCGCAGCATAACCCATCAAAATAAGTTCCAATGTTGCTTGTAAAAGAAAGGCGTTCATCAGAATACGTTGTAAAGGATCTCTGTCTTCTGTAGGTGTTCTTGGAGAAAGGTGACTAATAAAACGCTTCAATGCATTTATAATTGGATTGACTTCCGTTCGTTCGCCTTGGGCGCGGGCACGATCACTGCGCACTGTAGCAATGCCTGTTTCAAGGCGAATGGTGCGCTTCTTTTCATCAACGCTTACGCGCCGCATTTCTCGGCGAAACTCGCTCATATCGGCAAACAACTGCGCATAGAGAACGGCTAACACCGGATAAATTATAACATAAAATGACGGAATGGAGCGCATAGTCGCTTCAAGCATCAAACCGATCAGGGCTCCCGCAACAAAAGCGTATTTTTTACCGTAGGATACGGTCAAAATAGCAATGATTGACATGAACAAATTGCCCATAGCGCCAAATATTCGAAGGTGGGGCATAACCGATACTTGCAATAAATAAAAAATAATGATCAATACCAGCGCCCTTAGCATACGGGCAACAGCCACATGCAAGACGCGCAAAAAAACAATAAAGCTGTTCCATATATCGCCGATGCGATCAAAAATTGAATCCATCAATCGTTCTCTACGGTTAAAAAGTCGCTGGAGAAAGTAGGCGCAGGCGTATCGGTCGGTTCAGGTGTATCGGTCGGTTCAGGCGTCTGTGTTATGTCCGATTGATATTTATCAATATACATGATGTCATCTTCGGATGTTTCTTCACCTGTTGTGGTAGGTTCTTTTGTTTCTTCAGGTTTAGACGCTGGGGTTATCTCAGGTTCGACCGTAGGGGTCAGCGCGCTCACCTGCCCTAAATAAGTCGCCTGTGGCATTTGTGTCGGAACCGGAACATAGGTTGATTGGCTCATCGATCCGCGTACATCCGCTTGCTCAGCCTTCTCCGGGCGATAACGATAAACAATCACATATTCTAAATGTTCAAAGTTGGCGATCGGGTCAATGACCACATAGCGTTTGGAATCATCCTCTCCCCTGGTACTTTCACGTACATGGCCGATGGGAATACCTTTAGGAAACTCCATGCCAACACCGGAAGTAACCACTCTGTCGCCTGGTCTGGGCAAGGAGGTATAGCTTAAATAGTACATACGGCATTCTTTCTTTCCATTCACAGAAAGAGTGCCCTGTACCGTTCCCTGATCCCGACTGGACTCGATCAGTCCTGCAATAGAACAGTCAGCATCAATAATGCCCTTCACGGAACAAGTGTTTTCACGCACATCGTAGGTATAGCCGATCAAGGCGCCAGGAACGACTACAGCCAAGTTATTTTCCACCCCCTGATTGGTGCCAACATCAATGGTTAACGCAAAAGTATAATTGGAAGTATCTGTCCCAATCACTGATGCCTTGATACCGTCCATCTTGCGATTACGATTGATTTCATCAGCTAAATCCTTCATTTGGGCAAGTTCATATTCCAACGTTTCGACCCGCATCGCCCGATCGGTTAGTTCATCCACCTTTTCTTGCAGTTTTTGGTACTCCTCTTCCAAAGTTGCCCTGTATTTGAGCTTACGAAGGTAAGCTACGGCTGAATCAGTCAGGTTGGAAAAAACACTTTGTATAGGCGTTATGACTGTTGACACAACATGGCGCGGCTTGTCAAGTATTCCGTATTCCGGAAAAAACTGAAATGCAATAGTAGCAACAATAGCAATAAGTAAAACAACTATCACAATCCTGCCCACCCAATTGGATAGACCCCTCACCTCGCCCGATCTCGGGTTGACTTTCTGCTTTGCTTTTTTATTCACTGGAGGTGACTGGGGTTTCTTTTTCTTCACACCAGTACCTCTTCGTCTCGGAAACGTCCGAGACGTTCTACTATGGCCAAATGCTCGTCGTTATCAAGTAACTTGCTTAGACCCTTCACACAGCAAAAGTCGGGTTCACGCGCAGTATGAACGGGCATACCAAGAAGGCTTTCGCTCATAAAACTTTCAAAGCCGGAAAGTAGCGAACCACCACCTGTTAGGACAACACCTTCGGTTAACACATCGGCCGCGGCTTCGGGGGGAGCCTTTTTTAAGATATTTTGGGCGTTGTCTGCAATCTGGCTACAAAGGGGACAAAGAACTTCCCAAAGCTCACTTAAAGACATATCAACAATACGAGGCAACCCCGTGGTCATTTCACGGCCACGAACTTGAAACTGCATGTTTTGTTCGGGGGCAACTGCGCTTCCTCTGTCGATTTTTATGTTTTCAGCCACTCTATCGCCTATGAGCATATTATACTGTTTTTGTATATGGCTCATGATGGCTTCATCAAAAGCCACGCCGCCAATAGCAATCGAACGGTAGCCAATAAAGCCGCCCGATGCAATCAAGCCAATCTCCGTTGTTCCACCACCTATGTCTATGACCATAGAAGCTTTGTGTGAAAAAATATCAAGATCAGCTCCAAGAGCTGAAGCAAAAGGTTTTTCAATCAAATGAAGACTATTTTTTTGAATACCCGCTTTCAGGGCGGCATCCCGAAGAACTCGTCTATCAATCGGAGAAAGACCGCAAGGGATACTAATAAGTGCCTTTGGCTTAAACAAATAGGAAGCGCCAATACTCTTGCGGATAAAATAACGAAGCAGATCTTCAGCCAGCTCAAATTCCTTGATTCTGCCTTGGCGCAGCGGACGGATAGCCACCTCATCAGGCGCAGTCCTTCCTACCATCGACATGGCATTTTCACCAATTGCACGTAAACTCCTGCGAACATTATCGGTAACCACCAGCATGGTCGCTTCATCAAGCACAATCTCCCCACGCTTTAAACAAACGCGGGTTGAAGAAGTACCAAGGTCAATGCCTATCTCTTTGCGAAATGAAATCATTTATCCATCCGTAATCGTTAATTAGTTGAAATAGCCGGTCTTATGAAGCATGCTTCGTACCAAGGCGGTTGGCAATCCCACCACATTAGTATACGAGCCTTCAATCGCCTCAATAAACATGCCGCATATGCCCTGAATTTCATAGCCGCCGGCCTTACCAAAAGGCTCGCCCGTTTGAACATAACGCCAAACAGTTTCAGGGCTCATTGAGGCAAACTTAACCCTCGTTGCCTCGGTTGCTACTTGTATCGCCTTTCCGGGGCAAATAACACAAACCCCCGTCATCACCTGATGAGTATCTCCCTGCAAAAGGGTAATCATGCGAAAAGCTTCTTTATCGTTTTTGGGTTTTCCAAATACTGTGCCGTCTTTCACAACGACCGTATCGGCAGCCAAAACAATCGACTGTGGATACTTTTCAACTACTGCTAAGGCCTTGCGCCGACATAGAGTTTCAACCATTTCCTTTGCGCCAACGGACAAGCTTTCATCTACATCCGGTGAAACAATGGAAAAGGAAAGACCCATTCTTTCAAGCAATTCCTTTCGCCGTGGTGAGGAAGAAGCAAGGATGAATGAAACATCCTTCATTAAATTATAACACATCATACACATTTTTGCCTAATTCTTGTAAATAATTAAAGTCCATACACCCTGCAAGCATTTGCATAGGTCAACTCTGCCACCTGTTCAACAGGCTGGTTGCGATACTCTGCCAACTTCTGGCAGATAAAACGCACATTGGCTGGTTCGTTTCTGGTACCGCGCACAGGTTCGGGCGAAAGATAGGGACTATCCGTTTCAATAAGCAAGCGGTCGTCCGGGACAAGCTTTGCGGCTTCAACGAGCTTTCGGGCATTTTTATATGTCAAAGGGCCGGCAAACGAAACGTAGAAGCCTAACTTTACATACTCTTTAGCGACTTCGGCGGACGAAGAAAAGCAATGAATAATCCCTCCAAAAAGGTAATTTTGCCAACTTTTGAGAATATCCAGCATGTCTTGGTGCGCATCCCGTACATGCAGAATAACCGGCATCTTGCAGCGTCCGGCAATTTCAAACTGTTTTTCTAAAACGTATATTTGTTTTTCTTTATAGTCAGCATCGTAATAATAGTCAAGCCCCATTTCCCCAAGCGCAACAACTTTAGGGCTGGATAGCAGAGCTTCAATTTGAGCAAACGAATCGTCATCGGAGTTTTCCGCATCATGGGGATGGATACCGACCGAAGCAAAAATCTCCGAATATTGTCCGGCAAGCTTTATCGCCACTTTGGAGTCTGTGACGTTAGACCCGGGACAAAGGCATCTTTCAACGCCGTTTAAATGCATATGAGCGATTATTTTATCAATGTCTCCCTGAAAACGCTGATCGTTCAGATGACAGTGTGAATCAAATAACTTCATTTAACTAATAATTGAACCGTGCGGTAGCTGATCATCAATTGAAAGAAGCTTAATGATGCTGTCATCCGCCGATGATGCCGAAAGAATCATGCCTTCAGACTGAATTCCCCTAATCTTACGTGGCGCAAGGTTGGCAATCATGATAACCGTTTTGCCAATTAAGTCTTTCGGATTATAGTGCTCAGCAATACCGGACAGTACCGTACGGGTTTCATTGCCCAAGGAAAGGGTAAATTTCAGCAATTTATCACTCTTTGGAACAGCCTTACAATCAAGAACCTTGGCTGTTCTTAGATCAAGCTTATCAAAATCATCAATGGTAATGGTAGGTTTGATAGACTGTTGTTCGGGTGCTTGATTTGCATCGGCTATCTCTTCCTCTTGCGTATTTTCTGCCAAAGCAAGCAGTTCCTTTTCAACATCAAGACGTGGGAACAAAGGCTCTTTGCGTTCAATCATAACGCCATGGGTTAAAGCACCAAATCTTTCAAGCGATTCCCATGTTTTAACCTTCGCATCCGTTACACCAATTTGCTCGTAAATCCTTTCAGGTGTTGAAGGCATAAAAGGAGATAGAAGCACCGAAATAAAGCGAAGGGTTTCGCCCAAAGTATATAATACGGTACCTAAGCGATCTTTCCGACTCTCATCTTTGCCTAAAACCCAGGGTCTGGTTATATCAATATAACGGTTGGCTTCGCCTACCACCTTCCAGATTTCCGATAGTGCTCGTGAAAACTGTAAGGCGTCCATTTCCTCCTCAACCTTTTGGGGCAAGTTAAGAACTTGATCAATAAGGGTTTGATCTTCTCCACAAACCTTACCCATTGGTGGAATAATGCCATTAAAATACTTGAGTATCATGGCATTGGTTCGGCTTAAAAGATTTCCGAGGTCATTGGCTAAATCGCTATTGATGCGGTTAATGAGCGCTTCATTTGTGTAGTTACCGTCAGCACCGAAAGGCATTTCGCGCATCAGATAGTACCGCAGCGTATCGGCTCCGTAACGCTCAATTATTGGCTGCGGGTAGACAACATTGCCTTTAGATTTGCTCATCTTATCGTTGCCAAACAAAAGCCAGCCATGAGCAAACACTTGTTTGGGCAAAGGCAAACCTAAGGCATGCAGCATAATGGGCCAATAAATGGTATGGAAACGGACTATTTCCTTGCCAACCAAATGGACATTGGCAGGCCAATAGCGCTGCATTAAACCATCATTTTCACTTGTAAAGCCTAAGGCGGTAATATAATTGGACAAAGCATCAATCCAGACGTAGATTACATGATCGGGATCAAAATCAACAGGTACTCCCCAATCAAAAGAAGTTCTACTAACGCTTAGATCCTGTAGTCCCGGTCGCAGGAAATTTTGTAACATTTCGTTGGCACGACTGGTCGGCTGAATAAATTCCGGATTTTTTTCAATATATTCGATAAGCCAGTCCTGGTACTTACTCATACGGAAAAAATAGCCTTCTTCCTTAACGAGTTCGGTTGGTCTTGAGCAGTCGGGGCAACATTTGCCTTCTTTTAATTGCGTGTTGGTCCAATAGCTTTCACAGAAGGTACAGTATTGACCTTCATAGAAACCTTTATAGATATCTCCGTTATCATAAAGCTTACGGAAAATTTTTTGCGCAGCCTTTACATGCCTTTCATCAGTTGTTCGGATGAAGTCATCATATTCAATACCCATTTGTTGCCACAAAACTTTGGTCTCAGCAACAATTTCGTCCACATAAGTCTGCGGGTCTTTACCGGCTTCTTGGGCGCTACGTTCGATTTTTTGTCCATGTTCGTCCGTGCCGGTCAAAAAATAAGTGTCATATCCCGTTAATTTCTTAAAGCGCGCCATAGTATCGGCTGCTACCGTCGTATAGGTATGGCCAATATGCATGTGCCCACTTGGATAATAAATTGGCGTTGTAATATAGTATGTCTTCTTCACTTTTCTACCTCCACCCTGATTTTACACCTAAACATTATATGATTGATGCTGCTGAAAATCAAGCGTAGCAGATGGGTTATTAGCATTCAATCAAAAAGATGGTAGGCAGCACGCCTACCACCTTGCTCAGAATATACTACTCTTTAGGCTCTTCAGTTACTTGCTCCGAACCTTCTTCAGTTAGGGCTTCCAAGGTTTCAGATTCTTCTTGAGCAATACGCTCCCTGGCTTCCTGCGTTGCCAAATCAATCATATCTTGATTATAAATAACTTCCATGTTCTTCTCCCAGTTGACAAAGGCTTCTTCATACACCTCTTGCTCCTTATCGTTTAATAGGTAGTCATAAATTTCTTGATAGATTTCATCAGTCAGGATAAGGCCCGACGGAACATCCCGCAAATAATATAGGATATGAATACCAAACTGGCCAACAACAGGCTCACTCACATCGCCAACCCTTTGCATTTCAGGGGCAAAAGCGCCTTGCGTAAAGGCCGGGTCAAACATGATGGATTGACTATGAACACTGTAACCCTCGGCTAAATTTTGCTCATCCTCCATGCCGGGATCTTCGCCGTACTCTTTAATCAGTTCTACAAAGGAAATATTTGCTGAGATTTTAGCCTGAATTTCGGCAAGCAGGTCTTTCTGAGAATCAAGAACCAACTTTTTGGCAGCCTCAACTTGCTCTATGGTAACAGGCTCAATCACAACGCCGGGTTCTTCCTTTTGGGTTGTTTCTTCAGAATCGTTTTCAGGTTGGCTCTGTTCTTCATAAGCGGCCACCATGGCAAGGTAGCTATCAAGCACTTCTTGATCCGGTTTAATTAAAATATGGAGGATGCCCCTATAGCCTTCGGGTGTATACCAGCTTTGCGCACCATAATACTGGCTTAGTTCATACTCAGCAACATTGTCCTTATACTGTACTTCATACTGAGCGCCAATGGTCGCAAAGAGTTGATTGATCTCTTCCTCACTTGGTTCATAACCGCCAAGAAGATACTGAGTCATGCGATTGACCGATTCACGCTTTTGCGCCTGTTTCACAACAAAATCCAAAGTGATGCCACGATTCAGATAATACAACTCAGCATCGGTTCTTGCTTGCTTGCGAGCTTCTTCCGTATCTTCCGCCAAGAAGTATTGGACGTACGCATCAAGGGCTGCTTCCCATTCGGCTTGGGCATCGTTATTGATGGCGGACATCTCTTCTTCGGTAAATTGATCAAAGCCCATATCAACAATTTTCTTTTGTAAAATCATCTGCTGTACCAAATACTTCACAGCTGTCTGATAATCGTCTTCACCGGCTACATAATTGTAATTAACAAAAGTGGGGATTAGAATATCGGTTTCGCTTTGCATAATCGGCGTTCCGTCTACTGTGGCCAACACCTTGTCCTTGAAAGTCTGTTGAGGTTCTTCTTCCTCAACATCAGTTGTTTCAGCTAAAGGCGCATCGGTTGCTTCTTGTTGCGGCAAATCAGTAACCGGCACATCCGTTAAGGTCGCTTTTGGAGCGGGTGTTTCGGTTATAACCGTTTTTGGGGTGGGGGGCTCGGTTACAGCCACCTCTTGGGTTGGCGCTTGAGTAACCTCGACCGCAGTAGTTGGTTGTTCTTTGGGTTGTTTATCCTTCGCTTGACAACCTGCCAACAGCAACATACAGGCTGCAAGTAAAGCCAAATATTTTTTCATCGAAACTCATCCTTCCTGACAATGTTCAAAGGTATTATCGCATAATTTACAGCTCGCTTCAAGATGTAGCAATATTTATTTACATTTCCGTCATTTCTTTTCAAAAATCCTTATTTTCCCTTGTGGTGTTCCGTTTGAAAAAATAACCTGAAGCCCTTGTTCTTGTGCTTGTTTGATGTAATCAATAGCTTCCCGGCTAACCCACACACCAGGAATTAAGACAGGAACTCCGGGGGGATATACATATACTGTCTCTGCGGCTGGTTTTCCTTGCGCTGCTTCAAGTAAAACACTGATTTTGTTCATTCCTTCCTCAAAAGGCTCAATGATCCCCATCGACGGTGGTTTTTGAAATAAGTTTTTTAACAGGTTATTTTTGACCGGTAACTCTTTATCAATCAACTGAAGTGCATAAAACAGTTGATCATACCCTTTCCTTTCATCCCCTATACTGCTTAGACATAGGGTATAAAAAACGGCCATCATTTCCGGCTCGATGCCGTGATGTCTCAGTTTTTGTGTGAGAAAAGAACCGATTTTTTCTTTTCGGCGGCCGCCTATGACTATTTTCGACAAGTCAAGAGCATAAAAATTTGATGATGAATTGACATATGGTACTTTGAGATTTAGTAGATTGCTCGCACTGTGATAAAAACAACCAAGCTCCTGCTGCCAAAAAGCAAATAATCTTTCCCCTTCTGTCAAAAGTAACCTGACGCATGCATCAATGGAAGCCAAGAACAGGTAACTGGGACTGGTCGTTTGCAACATATCCATTTTTTCCGCAACATCATCAAAAAGAGATAGATCATTCACATGAAGCAGAGCAGTTTGGGTAAGCGATGGTAGTGTCTTATGTAAACTGTGAACAACAACGTCCGCACCTGATTGAATGGCGTTTTTTTGTCTGTTGGAACAAATACCAAGATGGGAACCGTGTGCTTCATCTACCAAGAGTTTGGCACCAAAATTATGGACGGTATCCGCAATCGCTTGAATGTCACTAATAACCCCTTCATAGGTAGGGCTTGTAATAATCACCAACTTTACTTCTGGATATTTTAGAAGCACATTACAAATCTGTTCACTTTGAACGCTGGCAATAATACCACTATCAGGGTCAACTGCCACATCCAGTACGATAACCCTCGCCTTGACAAGCCGTAAAGCATTATACACTGAAACATGAGCGTTTCGTGCAACAAGCACCGTATCACCTGCTTTAATTAGGGCAAGAATCACAGCATGTAAGCAACCGGTTGAACCGTTAACACCAATTAAGGTTTTGGCTCCCCAAAGATTAGTGGCAAGATCCATAGTTTCTTTAATGATGCCTGTAGGGGCGTGCAAATTATCCATGCCCTTAATTTCTGTAATGTCTAAAGCGCCGCCCACATCTTTAAGAAAAGGAAAGAAACGGAGATTTCTTTTATGACCTGGCATATGCATAGGCAACTCCGTTACGAACTGACGTAAATAATCAATCAGCATCACGTTTGAAATCTCCGTCCTTAATTTTAAAATTAAATTGATTGTTGTTTCTAATTTTATTAAAAACTTAGGGCGCAGGTGTCTCAGGCACATCGGTGGGAAGGGGTGTCGGAACAGGAGTAGCAACCGGAAGATCTCGGTACAATAATTCCAAGGTTCTCACATCCGCCACACCTGTTTGAGTAAGTCCCTGCGCTCTCTGGAAAGCTTTAACGGCTTTCTTAGTACCGCCAAGGTAAGTACCGGTTACAGTTCCGGTATAATAGCCAAGCTCTTTTAGACGGCTTTGAAGCCAGAAAACATTTTCCCCTCTTTTGTTTTCAGAAATCTTTCGCAATTCCCCCGTCGGATAAGTTGCATCATACACAGGAGGGATGGAGGGAGTTGGAGTAATCGGATGAGCGTTTAACTCTTTAGAAAAAGCACCGGGTTTGTGCGCCGCCTTAAGTTCGGGATCAGGCTGGGCATCTTCGTGCGTTTTTACCTGCGTTCCGGGACCACAATTAAGGTAAATCCACTTGGCATCCTGTAAGGTCAGGCGGATACAGCCATGGGATGCACGTCTGCCCAGATTATTGACAGATTTCATGTTCACAGTCTTTTGATCAGAGCTGTAAAGAACGGAATGAAAAGCATCCGTTGGATTGATTCTAACCCAATACCGGGCAGTGCCTCCACCCCAATTGGGGAAGGATGCCCCCCTTGAGCGGCGCTCAGTTAAAGTAAAAGTATCGATTTTAGATGGATAACTTCCCTTTCCTGTCGAACACCACATCGCACGAACAAAGCGAGTATAGTTGCCCTCTTCATCCATTTCATATACTTTGACCACTTGATTAGTTACGTCCACTTCCAAAAAGTAAGGAGGAGGAGTCGGCACAGGTGAAGGCTTAGGAGGATCATGTGGCCGGGCAACGTCACTTGCATAAAGAGCCTGCCAAGTCATTTCATCAACAATTCCATTATTTTCAAGTCCATTTTGTTTTTGGAACTCCTTGAGCGCAGCCTGCGTTTGGCGATAAAAGCCCGTCGTTATCTTACGACCAGTAAAATAACCAAGCTCCTGCAACCTTTCTTGCAGTTGCTTGACCCTCTCCCCTTGACTGCCATAAGAAAGTTTGCCAGGATAAGTTAAATCGGGTGGGGCGGTGGGTTCGGGCGAAGGAGCGGGCGTAGCATTCGGGTCAGGGGTGACATGATAGACATTATCGGAATAAAGCTTGATTTGTGTTGCTACATCAGCTTTTCCGGTCACTTCAAGGCCATTATCCTTTTGAAAAGCGGTTACAGCGTTTTGCGTGTTATTAAGGTACTTTGTGCTAATTTTATCGTGATAATAACCAAGCTCACTGAGCCTTGTTTGAAGGCGTGAAACATCCTTGCCGTAGTTACCCTTCTCTAATGGGCGGTGAGCATCACCGTAAATAATTTCAAGGGTAGCTCGATCTGCTACGCCCGTTTGTTCAAGACCATAAGCTTCTTGAACAGACTTAACGGCTTTCATCGTAGCATCAAGGTAGTTACCCGTTACTTTACCTGTATAATAATAGATATCCCGAAGACGAGTTTGTAATGCTTTGACCTCATCTCCACGGTCACCACGTTTTAGCTCAGTTAATTCTCCTGTATGCACAACCATGTCATTATCTTCTATATCTTCCTGTGAAGCTAAAGCGATTAAACCGGCTATACATAAGGTAATACTTAGTATAACTAATAAAAATTTTTGGAAGTCTTTTTTCATGAACGTTCCTTTCCTTGCTCATCGTCAGCCAAATAATTGCCCATAATTACGCCCATGGCCGATGCCATCATCAAGCCTCTTGTCCAGCCGCTTGAATCGCCAAGAGTGTATAAGTTGGCAATATTTGTGTTGAAATGCTTATCCATTTTAACACGGTTTGAATAGAATTTAAGCTCCGGAGAATACAATAAGGTTTCGGGGGCCGCGAAACCGGGTACAACCACATCCATCGCATGAATAAAGTTAATAATATTGGTCATCGCACGATACGGCATACCAGCGGTGATATCGCCTGCAATCGCGTCCGGCAACGTCGGACGCACGTTGGAGCGAGTCAATTCCTTTTCCCAGGTTCGTTTGCCGTCTAAAATGTCACCAAAGCGCTGAACGAGAATTTGCCCGTTAGCAAGCATATTGGTCAGCTCTCCTACCTTCTGCGCATAAGCAATGGGTTGATTAAAGGGGTGGGTAAAGTTATGGCTACATAGTATAGAAAGGTTTGTATTATCGGTTTTGAAATTTTTATAGCTATGACCGTTAACCACTGCAAGGTCGTTATCATAGTTTTCTTGTGACACAAAACCGCCGGGGTTTTGACAGAAAGTGCGCACCTTGTCTTTAAAGGGGTTGGGATAGCCAATAAGCTTACTTTCATAGAGCGCCTCATTCACTTCCTCCATCACCTCGTTGCGCACTTCCACACGCACACCAATATCCACAGTACCAGCTTGATGAGCAATGCCGTGCACCTGGCAAATCTTCTCCAACCAATCTGCTCCCCGTCTACCTGTAGCCACAACAATTTCGTCAGCAAAAAGTTCCATTTGTTTACCCGAAGAAACATTTTCAACCTGAACGCCAACGCAGGCCTTGTCCTTAAGGATAAGATTTTCACAGTTATGTCCAAAAAGTATTTCAACGCCCGATTGGAGCAAATAATCTTGAAGCGCTTTGTAAATTCCTTGAGCCTTCTCGGTCCCCATATGGCGTATAGGACAGTCTACAAGTTTTAATCCAGCATGAATAGCCCTGCGCCTAATTTGCTTTATTCTTTCTTCATTACCTAAACCTTCAATCTGATGATCGGCACCAAATTCTAAATAGATTTGATCGGTATAGTCGATCATTTCCTGCACGAAATTTACGCCAACCAAGTCGGGCAATTGGCCGCCCACCTCATGAGAAAGAGATAGTTTACCGTCAGAAAAAGCTCCTGCGCCAGAAAATCCGGTTGTAATGTGGCAATATGGTCTACAGTTTACACACCTACCAGCCTTGATTTTAAGACAATGACGTTTTTCTACAGGCTGTCCTTTTTCAATAACGATAATCTTTTTGTTTGTTCCCCGCCGAATAAGCTGTAAGGCAGTAAAGATTCCAGCAGGGCCGGCACCTACAACAACCAAATCATACTTCATAGCATTCCCTCCGAATGACAGACTACGACCATTGTAGGCATTTAAAGAATGTTTGTCAATAAACTGAAATAGTTTCGCAATAAAAAAGGCGGATGCGCCGCCTTTTATGAATTGATCTTAATTTATAATTGTCGCATCAAAACCAAGGTCGTCCAAAATATCGATGGCTCGCTGAACTATGCATTCATCACCATAAACAAGCACGGTTTTATCGGTTAAATTGGGCAAAAATAAGATGCTTTCTTTTGAAAAAGCTTTGGTAATCCTTGCAACGCAGTTGTCGCAATGCATGTCCGGTACACTTAAAACAGTTTTCATGGCAGGTCTTCTCCATCAAATTTTTGTTTATTTAATCGCAAGGCGTTGCTAATAACACTAAACGAGGAAAGCGACATGGCGAGCCCACCCAACATAGGATTGAGCAACGGACCGCCAAACAGATATAGAACACCTGCAGCAACGGGAATGCCAATGATATTGTAGATAAAGGCCCAAGCTAAATTTTGTTTGATATTACGAATGGTCGCCCTGCTTAATTGTATTGCATGGGCAACATTCATCATATTACTATTCATGATAACAACATCGGCCGTTTCAATGGCAATGTCCGTACCTGAACCAACGGCACACCCGACATCAGCAAGAGCAAGGGCAGGCGCGTCGTTAATTCCGTCCCCAACCATCATGACCATGCCGTCAGTTTGATATTTTTCTACAATAGCAGCCTTGTCTTCAGGAAGCACTCCCGAATGATAGGCGCTGATTCCAAGCTTATTGGCGATTGTCTTAACAGCCTCGACACGGTCGCCGCTTAAAAGCACAGTCTTGATGTTTTTTTGCTGTAAATTTCCAATTAACTTGAAAGCTTCCTCTCTGAGAGGATCGGAAAAGGAAATTCCGCCAAGCAATGTGTCATCTTTGCTGATAAGAACAATCGAATGTCCCTGTACGCTTGCGTCATTCAAAAAAGTTTGAGCTATAGAAAGGTCTATACCCGCTTCAAGCAAATGATTTTGATTGCCCAAAAGGTACTTTTCACCTTTCAGACCCGACCCGCCCATTCCCCTACCCGGTGTTTCTTGTACATTCACTATATAATCGTCCACCCCGATTAGTTCACTTGGGGTTCGCCGAACAACAGCTTTAGCCAAGGGATGCTCCGAAGCTTGTTCCAAGTGGTAGGCAATTTTAAGTAAGTCCGCCTCAGTTCCGTGGTTGACCCAGATAGTATCTACCGTTGGTATACCGCGGGTTAAAGTGCCAGTCTTATCCAAAAGTACAGTCTTGACTTTTCCCATCTTTTCAAGGGTTTCACCGCTTCTAACCAATATTCCGTGTTTTGCGCCGACACCGGTACCTACTAAGATAGCTGTAGGCGTTGCAAGACCCATTGCACAGGGGCAGGCAATAACCATAACCGAAACAAAGACTTGTAGTACAAAAGCTGTCGATTTTCCGGAAAAGGCCCAAAAGGCGGCGCTTATAAGCGCAATGACAATGACAATAGGCACAAACACACCGGAAATCTGATCGGCTAACTTGCTGATGGGCGCTTTCTTACCCTGAGCTTCCTCTACAAACCTGACAATACTTGAAAGTATCGTATCTTGCCGCATCTTTTGTACTTGAATGTGTAATAGGCCGCTTGTATTGACAGAACCGCAATATACTTGGCTCCCCGTTCCTTTTTCTCGCGGCATGCTTTCACCCGTGAGCATAGACTCATCAATGGCACTGTGTCCTTTGATAATAATACCATCTGCGGCTATACGCATGCCGGGGCTTACAAGGATAATGTCGCCTATTTTTAATGATTCGGCAGGCACTTCACGTAACCCCTGCTTATCCTCCAAAAAGGCGGTTTCCGGCGCAAGCTCCATAAGCCGCCTGATAGAATCGGTTGTTTTTTCATTCGACTTGGCTTCAAGGTATTTACCAAGCATAACTAAAGCCACAACAACTGCCGCCGACTCGAAATATAATTGATAAACAAGATGTGGATAATCGACAATCAAAAAAGTAATTACAACGCTATAAAGATATGCCGAACCGCTGCCAAGGGCGATTAGAGAATCCATGTTCGGGTTTCTTTTAAGAAGCGCATGAAAGCCGCGGGTATAAAATCTTCGTCCTAAAAATAATACATAGGTGGTTAGTAGCAGTTGGATTATCGCGTGATTTACAGGGTACACCTTTCTGTCAACGAGGCGTGGAGTGGGCGCGCTAGGAAAAAACATTGGCAACATAGTAAGATAAAGCATTAAAGCCATAAAAACAACGGCGGCTATAACTGTTTGTTTTCGCCTTTTTATGTCGTTACTATTTTTTTGATGAACTTCTTTGGGCTTTTTATCTTGGTCAAAAACTTCAAGCTTTGCTTGAAAGCCTGCCCTTTTCACCTTACTAATAATTATTTCGGGCGTAACCTTAGTATCATCATATTTGATGATTAATTTTTTCGTTATCAGATTAACTTGCGCGTTCTCCACGCCATTAAGCTTTCTTATCACCCGTTCAACGGCGGACGAGCACGCAGCACAAGTCATTCCTTCAATTTCATAAACCTCGTTTTTCATAATTCCTCCCTTTTAAGTTAGTATAGCCTAGCTTAATTAAAATATCCAGCATTTTCTTTATTTAACTGTTTGTTTTTGTTACAAAATAGTGTATAATTAAGAAACAATGGTGAAGGAGGGTGAAAATGAGCTGGACGGGTTTGAACAATTTTTTCTGGAACATTTTTAATCGCCCTCGTCTTGTAGATATTTTTGATATTCTTGTCGTTGCTTTTCTGATATATAAGTTGCTCATGCTTACAAGCGGCACTCGAGCAAGCCAAGTATTAAAAGGCTTTATTTTGTTGGTTGTAGGCAATTGGCTTTCAGGTGCGCTTAAATTAACCAGCGTCAGTTGGCTGCTTGAAACTCTGCTAAATAATGGTACTTTAGTGCTGATGATTTTGTTCCAACCCGAACTGAGACGTGCGCTTGAACAAATCGGTCGTCGCACCAAATTGTTCAAGATTAACAAAATGGAACGAACGGACAATCAGCGAATTACCAGCGAAATTAATCAGTGCTTGCAAAACCTATCCCGAAGGCGTATCGGCGCCTTGCTGGTGTTTGAGCAGCGTACCGGCTTAAATGATTTTATCGATACCGGCATAGAGCTTGACTCACTCATTTCAAGCAGCCTGTTAATCAGTATCTTTGAGCCCAACACCCCCTTACACGATGGCGCCATCATTTTAAGAGATGATCGTATTGTGTCCGCAACCTGTGTGTTGCCTTTGGCTGAGTCCAGCAACCTGTCAAGAGAGCTGGGTACACGCCACCGTGCCGGTATCGGCATTACCGAAACCACTGACGCCATCGTTTTTATCGTGTCTGAGGAAACAGGCATTATCTCAATGGCGCAAGGCGGTAAGTTGACCCGTCACCTTGATATTGATGCGGTGGACCGTATTTTAAGCAACATATACAACGATAATGATGACTCAATTTGGGGCGCCATCAAGACTTTTGTCGGTAAGATTGCCGCGCACACAAAGGAGGGGAAAAAATGAAGATAAATATTTTTTTACGCTCGTTAAAGCCTTCCGGCGCTCTTTGGCAAGCTATTAAACGTACCTTCACTCGCAGGTGGTCTTTAAAACTATTTAGTTTGTTAATTGCTGTAGGTTTGTGGGGGGTACTCATCACTTCTAACCCTGACTTAACAAGGGAAAAAATTTTTAATGGTGTGGAAATAACCATTGCCAATCGTGAGGTGCTCAAACGCAATGGTTTGGTAGTTATTTCCGGGCTTGAAAACTTGGAAAAAATCAACATGCGAGTGGATGTCCCGCAAAAATCATATGACGCTTCAAGCCCTGCCAACTACAATGTCCGGGTGGATTTATCGCGTATTTCCCAAACGGGCAAACAATCCATCCCTATTCTGACAACTTCTTCCAATACCTATGGACAGGTCAGGCATCTATCTACCTCTGAAATTGTCGTAACGGTAGACAACTATATCTCCCGTAGTAGAATCCCCGTACAAATACGGGAAGAAGGAAACGTACCCGAAGGCTTCTTTGGAACCACTCCCACAATTGACCCATCAACTGTTACCATTTCCGGACCACGCTCGCTTGTACAAAACATAGTGCGCTGTGTTGCTTTTTACGATAAAAGCACCTTGGTACCGATAGGTAGAACACAAATTAATGCCATCCCCTTTAAGCTATTTACAAATGACGATAAAGAAATATCCGGTGAAATTGAAGTAACAAGCGATTCCATTGCTTTAGATTCTTTCCTTGTGGAACAAACGCTCTATCCTCTTTATTCTGTTCCTGTTAATACAAGCGCCGTTACAACAGGAAAGGTTGCAAAAGGCTATGAAATTGTTAATATTTCTGTTGATCCTACAACAATTTATGTGGCAGGCTTTGATGACAGTGCCTCCAACATGGCCATGGTTGATTTAGAGGTTCCCTTAAATATAGCCGGTGCCACCGAAACAATAGTCCGCCAAATAAAGCTTATCCGCCCTTCTAACTTGGTTCATATGAGTAATAACGCTGTTTACGTGACGGTAGAAATCGCCAAAATCGGAGAAGAAACAAATAAATGAATCAACTGAGTAACTGGTTATTGAGTCTGCTATTTGGATGGACAGGCTTACTTGCTAATGGCATTTTGGATTTGTTTAGCAAAGATCAGGGTATGATTAGCAGAATATTTGAACACACGTGGTTCATTTTGTTTATTGCTATCGTGGTAATCGGTACAATCATTGACCAAATTGTTTGGTTTGCCCGCTGGCAGCCGCATAAAATACGAAAGTATGAAAAACAGGCGCAGGAAAATATGACCTCTACCGGATTCGCCACTCTTGATCAAGAGATGGACAGCTATGCGGATTTTTATGCCTACCAACATCAGTATGACGAGCAGCCTTTTGAAAACGAGCAAATTTATATCGACAATACAGCATATCCCGACGAGCCAGTTGAAACCTATATTCCTCAAAATACTACCATCCAAGTGGAATGGTATCCGTCGTTTCCAGATCAACAAATAGACAGTTTTTATCCTTATGAGCTGCCGGTTTATCCACAAGAGGTACAGGGTGATTTTGTGCCCATGCCGCCATATCCGCCGATTCAAGGAAACGAAAACCTCGTTGCAAATGATAGTTTCGCTCCCCCGATTAACGAAGACTACCACCCCCCATTGATTGAACCAGAAATAGTCTATCCGGTTGATCCTCAACCGGAAGAGCCTTCTAATCAGCAGCCCGTAAGAAGGCGTCGAACAAGTCCATCTGACCAATGATTGAACAGCTGCCACAAGCTTTTCTCAATCAAATGCGGGCCCTTTTGGGGCCTAATTTTGATAATTTTTTTCTAACTTATCAAGATGAGCCAGCACGTGCTGCTAGGTTTCAATACGGACAGCCGGAAAATTTAGAGCAGATCCCGTGGGAAGAAAATGCACGCTATATTCCCTTTGATTCAAGCCTGGGCCAGAGTATAGAACATGAAGCAGGCGCTTTTTACATTCAGGAGCCAAGCGCTATGCTGCCCGCCCGCTTATTATCGCCCAAAGCTAGTGAAAAAGTGCTTGACCTGTGCGCAGCGCCCGGCGGAAAAGCAACTCAGCTTGCGCAAATCATGCAAAACACCGGCGTTCTTGTGTGCAATGAGCCGATTGTATCCCGCGCGAAAATTCTAAGCAGTAACATAGAACGAATGGGCGTATCTTGTGCCATTGTAACGCAAAGCTACCCAGAGGCGCTTGCGCAACGTTTTCCTGATTATTTTGACAAAATTTTGGTCGATGCTCCCTGTTCCGGCGAGGGCATGTTCCGCAAAAATCCCGAAGTGATTGGCGAATGGTCACAAAACAGTCCTGAAACCTGTGCAAGAAGGCAAAGCGATCTTCTTGACTGTGCCGCACAAATGCTGCGCCCGAGCGGAAAAATAGTTTATAGCACTTGTACATTTAATGAGATTGAAAATGAAGGTGTCATTAAAGATTTTCTCTCTTCTCATCCGGAATTTGCCACAGTAGATACTGTCATTAACGGGCTGAAAACAAGCAAAGGCTGTATCCGCTTTTATCCGCATACAGTAAAAGGAGAAGGGCATTTTGCTTGTCTGCTTGAGAAATCCAAGCTTATATCTGCTAACAATTTACAGCTGGTTTCGACAACCAAAAAAACAAGCAAATACGCCCCGCCTCATGAGAAAACCACTAAAGTTTTATCTGAAGTCAAGCGTTTGGTTCGGCTCGAAAAGATAGGTGGTCAGGTACAGCTTTTTCAAAACAGTTATGTGCTGTCCCCCATTGAGCTTGAAATGTTTGAAGGCATAAAGCTCTTGCGTTTAGGCTTGCATCTTGGGAAGTTCAAGGGGAAAACTTTCATCCCTGATCATGCTTTGGCACGGGCATTGCCTGCCAAGCACATTATCCCTCTGTCAAAAGAAGATGCCTATCGCTACCTGTACGGGGAAGAATTAGGCATAATTTCCTGCAATATTTCAAAAGTGCAGTTTGTCGTGGTAAGCTATCAGGGTTTACCCTTAGGCTGGGCAAAGATCGTTGGTGACCGGCTAAAAAACCACTATCCAAAGGGTTTGCGTAAAGCGCTTCGATAAAAGCCATATAAACTTCAACAGTACCGCTACAAAATCATTAAAATACGTGGAATTTCTCATTTGCCGTTCATCACAAAATCAACTCCTTCTTTTCCTTGCCTATTACCGCTGATTGTAGACATACATGGCATTTTGCCGTGTTACTTTCATACAAATCTTGCGCCTGTTTTTTCGCATATTTATTGAATTTATTTTACTTCTCCAGGTAAAAATAGTAGTATAACATCATATAAAATTGAGGAGGAATACCGTGTCGGTCGATACACTGTCTGTGCAGCTTAACAAATTGGAAAACACTCTGCGAAGCATCCGCTTGTCGCCAGTCATAAGCGAAAATGAGCTGCATACACATGTACAAAAGGCGTTAACGGATAAGGGCTTTCAAGTCGAGCACGAAGCTATAATCGCTCCTAGCTCACGGGTAGATTTTTTGGTCGATAGAGTCGCCATTGAAATTAAACGTAATCGTCCAAATAGGACTGCCCTGTTAAAGCAATTAAACCGCTATGCCCAGTCGCCTTTGGTTGACGCTATTTTTGTGATTACCGAAAAGAGCTTAAGTCTTCCTCCCACAATCATGGGTAAACCCGTCCAATCGCTTTCATTGCTGTCGCTTTGGGGGATTGCGCCACAGGCGCAAAAAAGCAAAAAAATTGAAGAAAAAACCACCACATCAGAAATATATCCATCAGAAAATCTTAACCCTATCCAAGCCGATATTCAGCTTCCATCACCGGTTGGTAGTAATACAACAGACAGTATAGAGAATGAAACATTGACGCCACCTCTCCCCGACTACTTATCAAACCCACAAGACAGCGGCTTTGTGTATGGCACTCTTTCGTATAACAGAAGGCGAAAGTGTTGGGTAATCAAGGGCGACCCTGAAGTGACCGAAATGGCCAAAAGGCTGTTTCCCGGCAGCCATTCAGGCAGACGGGGCACAGCGTTTTTTTCCGGAGGTCGGCGCAATGTTGGCAACCTGAACTGGCTGATGCTGCGCTATCCCCTATCTATCATGCCAAGAGATCAGGCGCTTTGGCAAAGTGAGTTGGAACAGGCTCGCCATCATTACCAAAAAAACAGCCAATTGCAGTTAAGGGGTCTGTCCCCCGCCACACCGCCCCAAACCTCCTTTTTAGGTGAGCTCAGGGACTTTCAAAAACAGGGACTTTATTGGCTTAACCACACGCAAAGAGGCCTGTTGGCCGACGAAATGGGACTCGGAAAAACAGTACAATTGCTTGCCTTTTTGGCATCGAAAGAACAGTATCCTGTCCTCATTGTTGTGCCGCCGCACCTTGTCCTTAACTGGCAAAGTGAAATTAGCCGTTTTTTGTTAATCAATGGAAAAGAACCGCAAATCCATGTACTTAAAGGCTTGACCCCCTACAAGCTTCCATTGGCGGACATTTACCTGTGCCACTACCTACTTTTACGTGGTTGGAAAGAAGCCTTACCGATATACGCTTTTCGCATGGTGGTTTTTGATGAGATTCAGGAATTACGCAGGTCGGGCACCGAAAAATACAGTGCTGCCTCCCTGCTTGCTGAAAGCGTTGATACCGTTATCGGCCTATCGGGAACACCCATCTATAACAGGGGCGGTGAAATATGGAACGTGATGAACATTATCGATTTCCATTTCTTAGGCGATTGGGAATCTTTCTCTCGTGAATGGTGCTATGGATATGCTGGCGACATTGTCGCCAAACCCGAGCTGCTTGGTGCATTTTTGCGCCGGGAAGGATTAATGCTCAGACGCACCAAAGCCGATGTTTTGCCTGAGCTGCCGGAAAAGCGGCGCCTTGTGCAAAAAATTGATGTGGACTCCAAAACATATCGAGTCCTGATGCAACCCGTTATTGATAATTTAATGAAGCTAAGCAACGATGAAACGCTTACCCTGTCCGAAAAAGCGCTGCTGGAAAGCAATATTTCCCGTGGCCAGCGCCAAGCAACCGGTGTGAGTAAAGCGCCCTATGTAGCGCAGTTTGTACGGGCGCTTCTTGAAGAAAAAGAAAAGGTTCTTCTGTTTGCGCACCATCACTTAGTGATGGACCAATACAAAAAAGATTTGAAAAGCTACAGCCCCGCCATGATTACAGGACGAGAAACCGCTGAGCAGAAACAAAAGGCACAGGAACGGTTTCTCGGGGGGCGAACTAACCTATGCATCATTAGTCTGCGGGCGGCTTCGGGGCTTAACTTGCAAAACGCAAGCTGCGTGGTGTTTGGAGAGCTGGACTGGTCGCCTGCCGTTCACTCCCAGGCTGAAGACCGTGCACACCGAATCGGCCAGAAAGATTCGCTGTTATGCTATTATCTTGTTTCTCCCAAAGGGTCCGATGCCTATATACAGGATGCTTTGGGGCTTAAAATAAGCCAGTTTTCGCTGCTCATGGGACAAAGCGTCCCCGATGAAAGCAAGGTGCAGGAAAGCGCTAACCTTGCAAGGACTCACGCAGAAAAATTATTACAAAAATTTTTGAGCCGAACGGATAATGAGCCTGTTTGACAAGCCTCGTTGCCTGACTTATCATGATAGGCGGAGGAAAAATGCGAGTATTAGGAATTGACCCCGGTCTTGCAACCATGGGCTGGGGTGTGGTTGAAGAAAACAGAACAAAACTGTCGTTTGTTGCGTGCGGAGTGATTACAACGCCCGCACATATTTCCTTTCCCGAGCGTCTTACCTCTGTTTACAATCAAGTGGAAGAAATTTTGTTGACCTACCAACCTGATGAAATTGTTTTTGAAGAGCTGTTTTTTGCCCGCAACGTTACCACGGCATTTACGGTAGGCGCTGCTAGAGGGGTTGCGATTATGTGCTGCGCAAAACACCTGCCCGACAAATTATATGAATACACGCCCATGCAGATTAAGATGGCCGTTGTCGGCTTTGGTAAAGCGGAAAAGCAGCAAGTGCAGCAAATGGTTAAACTGTTGCTGAACCTAAACGAAATACCAAAACCGGACGATGCGGCAGACGCCGTTGCAGCAGCAATTACCCACCTGCACGCAGGCAGGCAGCGTGAACAGTTTAAAATGAACTGACTTTTGGAGGTTTCATGTACGCATTTATTGAAGGAAAAGTTGACCAGAAAGGAAGTAATTTCATTGTCCTTGACGCTTATGGCGTTGGGTATGAAATTATGTGTTCTCAATCGGTCTTGACCAATGCACCCCCGATTGGGGAAAAAATGAAAGTGTTTACTTACCTTGCTGTGCGTGATGACGCCATGGAGCTAATTGGCTTTGCATCGCTGGAAGAAAAAAGAATGTTCATGCAGCTGATTTCCGTTTCCGGTATTGGAACACGCACTGCCCTTTCTGTGTTATCATCCATTCCTTTAAAGGATTTGACACTTGCAATTCTAACAAACGACATTACTGTTCTTTCCCGTGCGCCCGGCATCGGCAAAAAGACTGCGCAGCGCATTTCTTTAGAGCTTAAAGACAAAATTTCAGAAGCCGACTTTGAAAGCGTGCCCTCACTTGGCTTCAGTCCTCAAGCTGCTACGCAAGGCCCCGTTAGCGAAGCAATCCTTGCGCTTGAATCGCTTGGCTATACACAAATGGAAGCTATCCGAGCCATTGGACTGGCGGTTAAAGAGAATGGACCGGATGCTACTGCTGATACGCTGGTGAAAACAGCCCTTCGAGGCATGATGAAAGGATGACCATGGAAAACGACCGCTTGGTAATGCCCACCGTTCGGGATGAAGATAGCGAAACCGAATTGAGTCTGCGCCCAAAACGATTGAAGGACTACATCGGGCAAAACAAGGTAAAAGAAAGCCTAAAGATTTATATTTGCGCCGCCTTAAAACGGCGGGAGGCGCTGGACCACATTCTCCTGTACGGGCCGCCCGGCCTTGGGAAAACCACCCTTGCCGGCATTGTAGCCGTAGAAATGGGGCAGAATATTCGCATCACCTCAGGACCCGCCATTGAGCGCCCCGGCGACCTTGCATCTATTTTAACCAACCTCTCCCACGGAGATGTTTTGTTTATCGACGAAATTCACAGACTGTCCCGCTCAGTTGAGGAAGTCCTCTACCCTGCCATGGAAGACTATGCCTTAGATTTAATGATTGGCAAAGGACCTACTGCTCGCTCCATGCGCCTTGAGTTGCCAAAATTCACCTTAATTGGCGCCACGACCCGTGCAGGTCTTTTGTCCGCCCCACTTCGGGACAGGTTCGGCATCACTTTCCGGCTTGAAATGTATGAACCGAAAGAATTGGCGGGTATTATAAAACGTTCCGCCGGTATTTTGGGCATCAAGGCAGATGACGAAGGCATTATGGAAATTTCACGGCGCAGCCGAGGCACTCCCCGCATTGCCAACCGTATGCTAAAGCGTGTACGGGACTTTGCCCAAGTGAGGGCGGACGGAATCATCACCAAAGAAGTGGCCCATCAGGGGCTTGATATGCTGGCGGTTGATGAGCTTGGCCTTGATCGGGTGGATCGTACCGTTTTAACCACCATGATTGATAAGTTTGCAGGCGGCCCTGTAGGGCTTGACACCCTTGCCGCTTCCACGGGCGAAGACGCCACCACCATTGAAGACGTGTATGAGCCCTATCTTTTACAGCTTGGGTTTATCCAGCGTACGCCAAGGGGGCGCATGGTAACCCCCGCTTGCTACCAACATTTCGGGCTTGAAACGCCGCAAAAAAAACAGGAAGAATGGCAAGTTCAACAGATGGGGTTGTTTGATGAAAACCTCTGATTTTTTCTACCATTTGCCCGAAGGATTAATCGCACAAACCCCCATTGAGCCACGGGACGCTTCCCGTATGCTGGTATGTAACATCAACAACCAACTAATAAAAGACGATAGGTTTCTCTCCTTCCCCGATTATCTGCGTCCGGGCGACGTGATGGTAATTAATGAAACCAAGGTAATCCCCGCAAGGCTACTTGGTGAAAAGGAAGATACCAAGGTACCGGTGGAAGTTTTACTTTTGCGCCGCTTGGATAAAGACCGATGGGAAACCTTGGTACGTCCCGGTCGCCGCCTAAAAGAAGGCACATGGGTAAGTTTTGGCGGGGGTGTTTTTCGTGCACAAATCGAAAAAACGACAAAAGCTGGCGGAAGAATTGTCCGTTTTTTTTATGAGGGGGTTTTTGAAGCGCTGTTAGATACCTTGGGCCAAATGCCCCTGCCCCCTTACATTCATGAAAAGTTATTGGATCAAAACCGCTACCAGACTGTCTACGCAAAAGAAGAAGGTAGCGCCGCAGCGCCGACGGCGGGACTTCATTTCACCAAAATTATCCTTGATAAGATAAAGACAAAGGGCATTGACATCGTCCCCGTACTTTTGCATGTGGGACTTGGAACCTTTCGTCCCGTGAAGTCCGAAAATGTCGAAAACCACCGGATGCACGCCGAATTTTATGAAGTAACAGACGATGCCGCTCAGCGCATCAACGTTGCCCGCCAACAAGGAGGGCGTATCGTATGTATCGGTACAACCAGCGTGCGCACGCTTGAAACCGTTACCGATGCCACTGGCACGGTGCATCCGGGACAAGGGATGACGCAAATTTTTATCAAGCCCGGTGTTGCCTTCAAAGCCACAGATCTGTTACTTACAAACTTTCATCTGCCTGAAAGCACATTATTGATGCTGGTTTCGGCCATGATGGGTAGAGACCGGACCCTTCAGGCGTATGAGCATGCGGTCAAAGAAAAATATCGGTTTTTCAGCTTTGGCGATTGCATGCTTCTTGGGAAAGACTTAATCTCGTGCTAAAATTTTTGGTTTCTTTTTTCTTTGGCGCCGTGGCGCTTCCGCTTGCGGACTACTTATTTGAAGGTTTTTGGTGCGTAAACATTGAAGCAGCCTTGATTGCCAGTTGTGTTTTGATACCCTATACTTTTTTTCGTCCAACACTAAGATCGCTCCTAAAACCCTTTATCTTTTTACGATAAGGCTTTTGAATCTTGTATATTGATGTGTTTTTGATTAACTTCATTGCAACACTAACACCTGATATGATAAAATTCTATTCAGTGGAATGGATCATTTACACGGCGCTGTTTATAAACGGTACTCGATTCATTGCCCATTTGTTCGTGCCTTCAGAAAAAGGGAAGAGGTGAAAGATGCACACATTTGCAGTGTTTGGCGGTCTGAGCGTGGATGTGCTTGGAAAATCCGTACAACCACTTGTGATAAAGGATTCAAACATTGGAAAAGTAAATATATCTGCCGGCGGCGTTGGGTACAATATCGCCGCCAGATTAGCGGGTATGGGCAACAAAGTATATCTGGTATCCGCTTTGGGAAACGATTCATTGGCATCATGGTTACAGGGCCAATGTTTATTTAAAGGTATCGACCTGTCCTATGCCGTGTCCAGCCCTTATGCTTGCCCTATGTACCTTGCCGTTCATGATATGGATGGCGATATGGCGCTTGCCCTTAACGATATGAGGGCAAGCGAAAGCTTAACCAGAGAACAATTATTATCTGTCATCAATAAAATGGTCAAAGTTGATTATTGCGTTTTAGATACCAACCTTTCAGAGGAAGCCCTTCAAACCGTTTGTACACATGTTCAGGCCCCCATCATGCTGGATCCTGTTTCCATCGAAAAAGGAAAAAGAGCACAGCCAATACTTGACAAATTATCCGCCATTAAACCCAATCTGATTGAAGCTCAAGCCATGTCAGGCGATGATAGACCCGAGGCCTGTGCAAAGTACTTCTTGAACAAGGGCGTACGAAATGTGTTTATTTCCATGGGACAAGACGGGGTTTATGCAGCCGACCATCGTAAAAGTCAACAGTTACCGGCTCTTAAATTTCCCTACACGACCTTAACAGGCGCTGGAGATGCTATGTGTGCCGGTATCGTCCATGCCCTTGCTAATGGCGCCGACGCCATCGAGGCCGCCCACTACGGCCAACAATCAAGCAAAGCCTTCCTCACCAAAATATTCAATATATGAAGGAGAAATAGCCATGAACCTATCTGAGCATATCAAGTTTTCGCCCAAAGTAGAGCAGGCGCTCAAGGAAAATCGCCCCGTCATTGCCTTGGAAAGCACCATTATCAGCCACGGTATGCCTTACCCGCAGAATGTGGAAACAGCACTCGCCTGTGAAAACATTGCCCGTGAAAACGGCGCCGAACCTGCTACCATCGCCATCATCCAAGGAAAACTGTGTGTGGGTCTAACCGAAGAAGAAATTGATTATCTTGGCAAGGCCGGTCTATCCGTTACCAAGGCAAGCCGTAGGGATATTCCCATTTTAGTTGCCCGCAAACAGGATGGCGCCACCACCGTAGCCGCCACCATGATTATCGCTGCTTTGGCAGGCATTAAGGTTTTTGCAACCGGCGGTATTGGCGGCGTACACCGTGGTGCTGAAACCACAATGGATATTTCAGCGGACTTGGAAGAACTGGCCCAAACCCCCGTCGCTGTCGTATGCGCCGGCGCAAAGAGCATTTTGGACCTTGGCCTGACACTTGAATACCTTGAAACCAAAGGCGTTCCTGTGCTTGGCTATCAAACTGAAATGCTGCCCGCCTTCTTTACCAACACTTCAGAATTTAAAGTGGATTACCGTATGGAGAGCGCCCAAGAAATTGCTGATGTTATTAGCGCCCAACGTGCCATCGGTTTTAGCGGCGGTATGTTGATTGCCAACCCCATCCCTGAAAAGTATGCTATGGACGCCAAGGTCATTGACAAAGCCATCGCAGACGCTGTCAAAGAAGCCGAGCAAAAGGGCATTCAAGGTAAAGACACAACGCCTTTTCTCTTGGCGAAAATCGTTGAAATTACCGGCGGAAGTAGTTTAAAAGCCAATATTCAGTTGGTTTTTAACAACGTGCGCCTGGCTTCTCAAATTGCCTCAAAATTACAGTAACCACTTTGGTGCCTGATTTTTAGTCAGGCACTTTGTTATGATAGCGACTTAAGCTGCAACTATTTTGTAAAACATTAACTTAGCAAGTTCACGATATCGTCATTGAATTGTTCTTGAATACATGCTTCCATAAAATATATAATAAGTGTGTGATAATGTATGTAGGGGGGGTAATATTATGCTAAAGCGCTCACTTGCTTTTATTCTTTTCATTGTTTTAATCTTAAGTCTAAGCCCTATTTCCGCTGAACAGTTACAGTATAGGGATAAAGGAAAGCGTGTTCAGGAACTACAGCAGTTGTTAAAGGAAAAAAATTACTATTCCGGTAAGATTGATGGTATATATTCTTATGCAGTCGTAGAGGCGGTCCGCTCTTTCCAGCGCAGTGTTGGCCTCCAACCAGATGGCATTGCCGGTCCTTATACTTTAGTGGCGATTGGCATGGAAAAAGCCAGTCCCCCTCCCAGCACTAAAGAGTTCCCACTGCGTTACGGGTGTGAAAATGACCAAGTCAAAACCGTTCAAACAAAGCTTAAGAATCTGAATTACTATTCCGGTAGTATTGACGGAAAATATTATGACGATACCCTAAAAGCCGTTCGTCTGTTTCAAATGCAAAACGGCTTAGTGGTTGACGGAATCGTGGGTCAAAAAACATTAAACACCTTAGAAAGTGGCAAGCCATATAACTCTAACGCTCCTAAGCCCGCCTCAATTCGGATCCAATACAGCCAAACCGGCTCCACCGTTTTCACTGTTAAGAACCGATTACAGCATTTGGGTTACCTTTCAAGTGCGACGCCCCTCACCGACCTTTTTGATTATGTCACTTTCAAGGCCGTGCGTAACTTCCAGAAAAAAAACAAGCTCAAAGTAGATGGCATTGTTGGTGAGGAAACTTGGAAAGTATTGTTTGGTAGTGGTGCTATTGCCTCCAATAATAAACCATTCACTCCACCGGACACCTCTGCCGTCGATTCAAAAAGTACGAACACCCTACGCTACGGGAATTCAAATGCGGAGGTTGCAAAGCTTCAAGAGCAGCTAAAAGCTCTTGGCTACTACAAGGGACCTATTCAACACTTATTCGACTATAGAACCTACATGGCGGTGCGCGCATACCAACAGGCAAAGGGCTTACAGATAGATGGTATCGCCGGGCCGGTTACCCGTTCAGCAATCTCCGGCAGCTTAAGCGAACCGCATGTCGATAAACCTGACGTTCCTGGAGGTGGTGCAGTTTCCTTAACAATAATTGAAATTGCAAAGATGCAGATCCGCTTGAATGCACTGGGGTACTATAGTCATATAATTGATGGCAAATACGGTCCAAATACCGTAAACGCTGTTCGTGCATTCAAAATCAAGAACGGGTTCTTTACAGACAAAAACGGTAACGGCATCTATGATGCTGACGATGATGTCACCAATACCTTGACAGCCACGGTTTACAACAAAATCTTTGCATCCGATGCAAAACCTGCAACCCCTTAAAATTTTACTTTATTACCACCCGACAACGGGTGGTAATTTTTTATAAAAAAAAGCGACCAAGGTAAAACCTTAAATCGCTATAGGCAATAAAATAAATTAGGCGTTTACTTTGTTCAATGCACGGGCAAGGCGTGCCTTTTTACGATTCGCTGCATTCTTGTGCATCACACCTTTGGTAACGGCTTTATCAATAATGGAGGTGGTAGCGCTCAACTGGCTTTGAGCCTGAACGGGATCCTCATCAAGCAATTTAACAAATTTTTTAACAGCATTCTTGGCGGATGTTTTCACCATACGATTTTCTAACGTTCTTTTCCTGATAACACTAATGCGCTTCTTTGAAGACTTGATATTAGCCAACTTCCTTCACCTCCTTCAATCATTTCAGCTTTTACAAGCGGGTATTATTTTATCACAATAAAAACAACTTTGCAAGCAATTTCTTGTATTTTTTCTTGGCTATTGATATACTTCACCTGTTGATGAAGCAAAAAACGATGTGAATCGTATTTTGGAGGGTTTTTAATGACAAAAAGAACCATACGGTTACAAAAGTATATGGCTCTTTGCGGAGTGGCAAGCCGACGTGATTCGGAAAAATTAATCTTAACAGGCGCAGTACAAGTAAACGGACAAACCATCCGCACCTTAGGTACAAAGGTAAGTTCGGATGATGTAATCACCCTCAAGGGAGAACGAATATCTTTAGAAGAAGAAAAACGCTATGTTCTTTATTACAAACCTATGGGAGAAGTAACAACCGTCAGCGACCCAAAGGGACGTGATACGGTTATGGATCATTTCATCGATTACCCTGTACGCCTCTACCCAGTAGGCAGGCTTGATTATGATTCGGAAGGCCTGTTAATCTTAACCAACGATGGGGATTTAACACAGCGCCTCACCCACCCAAGTCATGAGGTTAGTAAAACTTATATAGTACGCCTTTCCATGGAGGTAACCCCCAAAGAAGTGGCTATGCTTGCTGGCGGCGTATATATTGACGGGCGAAAAACAGCGCCCGCCAAAGTCAGGGTGCTCAGGAAAGACGCTTTCTCCACCGATTTGCTCATTAGCATCCATGAAGGGCGTAATCGACAAATCCGAAAAATGGCTGAAGCGGTTGGCCATAGCGTTGTTCGTTTAAAGCGTGTAGGTTACGGTCCGCTGTCGCTTAAAAACATGGTAAGAGGAACTTGGCGTGAGTTAACAGAAGAAGAAGTCCAAGCCCTTAAAAACTTATGAACACTTTTGTTTTACGCTCTGCCCGTCACCTCGCAGAAATAGTGTTTGAAAAAGTGGTTCGCCCGGGTGACAGAGTGGTTGATGCCACCATGGGCAACGGTTATGATACCTTGAAGCTTTGCCATCTAGTTGGTGATGAGGGTAAGGTCTATGCTTTTGATATTCAAGAACTTGCCCTTAAAAATACTCAAGCACTGCTTGAAGCAAACGGGCTTTTAAGCCGCGCTGAGCTGTTTCTTTGCGGACACGAAAAAATGAAAAATCATGTTGCGTATCCCATCAAGTTCTGTGCTTTTAACTTGGGCTGGCTACCGGGAAGTGATAAAGTTGTGCGTACCAATTGGGTAACCACAAAACAAGCGCTTGAGCAGGCTCTGTCTTTACTATGTCCCCATGGCGTATGTGTTCTATGTGTATATCCAGGACATCCAGAAGGTAAAGTGGAAAAGAATGCGCTTATCCCCTATCTGTCCAGTCTTCCGTCCCAAGAATACAATGTACTTTGGCAGCAATTTGTAAATGCAGGAGCCGATGCGCCGCAATGTATTATCATTCAAAAACAAACAATCTGAGGTTTATATGAGAGCAACAAGACCCTTTCCCTATATAACCATTACCCCAAAAGGAACAAAGGCATTTGAAGGCGGACATCCGTGGGTTTATGAAGGCGAGGTTATAAACGTTGCCGATTGCCTTGACGGTGAAATTTGCGACGTTTTTTCTCAAAACGGCACCTATCTTGGTTCGGGTTTTTATAACAGCCATTCCTTGCTGAGAGTTAGAATTATCTCAACCAACGCCAACGACCGCTTTGACGAGGCCTTTTTTGCTCGCCGTATCAATTATGCCCTTAGTTACCGCCAGCGTGTTATGGGCGATGATTTTTCATGCTGTCGGTTGATTTTTGGTGAAGCCGATCGTTTTCCAGGGCTAACTATTGACCGTTTCGGTTCTTTTCTGGTAGCCGAAGTCATGAGCCTTGGCATTGAAAAACGTAAAGACATGATTTTTTCTCTCTTGCTTGACAACCTTCGGGAAAGAGGCGAAAAAATTCTTGGGCTATTTGAACGTAGTGAAGGTGATTTAAGACAAAAAGAAGGTTTAGATAACCATATTGGCTGGTTTGATGATGGAATTCACCTAGTGCCGACAAATACCCAAGTGGAAATCGTTGAAAACGGCGTAAAGTACCGGGTAGACCTTGGTTTGGGACAAAAGACCGGCTTTTTTCTGGATCAGAAATATAACCGATTGGCAGTCGCAAAACTTTCCAAGGGGCTTGAAGTGCTTGACTGCTTCACCCATACGGGAGCCTTTGCGCTTAACTGCCTAAAGCATGGCGCTAAATCCGTACATTTGGTTGATGCCTCACAAGATGCGCTGAACATGGCAAAGCTCAATAGCCAGCTCAACCAGATTGCCCCTGAGGTCATCACATTTACCAAAGCAGATGCCCTCAAGTGGCTGCCGGAACAAGTTCAAGAAAAAGCCAAATATGATTTGGTTGTCCTCGATCCGCCAGCTTTTACTAAATCAAGACGCACTGTTAAAGGAGCGGAAAAAGGCTACCAAAATATTAATCACTGGGGTCTGCGCCTCGTGCGTAGGGGCGGCTACTTTGCCACCGCCTCTTGCAGCCACTTTATGAATCGAAAACTGTTTGAAAAAGCAGTTTTCCAAGCATCCCGCCTTGCAGGAGTTGACCTCAGGTTAATTGAAGCCCGTTCCCAAGCGCCCGACCACCCAATCTTGGTTGGTGTTCCGGAAACAGAGTACTTAAAAATGAACTTGTACCAAGTTACTTAAAAAAGCTTTCCGCCTGGCTGACAGAAAGCTTTCTTAATGTTGTTAAATTTGATGCATAAAAGCGTCCTGTCATTTACCCTTTAGCAACATGACAATCAAAGTCAGTACTGTATAAAACCAAATTCCTTTGTTGCTGAACAGGTCTTTTACAGTTTGTCTGTTTATGAGTCCCGGGGTGCCATCCAAAATAATTTTTCTCCTGTTTTTAAGAAACAGTACGAGACCAACCACGCCCAGCGCCATAAGCAGTATGGAATAGATACCTACAGCCTCTGTGGAAATGTCAAACAGCATCTGTATGATGATAGCGTTAAAAAAATTGGATAAGGCGTGCATAAGAACCGCCAAAGCAATGTTGCCCGTTTGAACAGTAAGGTAAGCCCAAATCATTCCTAAAATGAATGTGTAAATAATGTGTCCAAAATCGACAGATACCCCGTGCACTAAGGCAAAGCAAAAGGCCGATGCCAAGATATAGAACCTTTGCCCATATTGTAACAACTTGCCCGCAAATAAATGCCTGAATACAAATTCTTCAACGATTGGGTTAAAAACAAGCAGCATAAACAACATGGAAGAAGTCATTGGAAGCATTTCGGTTGAAGAGCTTTCTCCACCAAAAATCGAGGTAACAATCGCTAGGACATTGAGTATCATGAAAGCTGTACACTGTAACAGAAAGGATCGTACAAGGGTTTTGAAAGTAATCCTCTTTTTTTCTTGGTAAGCGTATGGTTTTGTAGATATTTTTTTGGTAATCAGCGCAAATAGGCCAAGACCTGCTCCGTACAGCACTGCAAGCCCCATCATGCCTTTGATGCCATCCGACAGAAGCAATTGCGGCCTTATGACCATTGAATACAACCAATAGAGGCCGAACATCACGGCAGTGCCAAGGGCTATTTTTTCTAATGCTTTTGTTTTACTGTTCATAATCTAACTTTCCTTCTTTAATACCTTACCTTGTCCTATTCCGCTGGTTTAACGGAAATATATCATTCGTCTTTGATAATGATTCTTCTTCTTTTTCTCACTGCATCTGTCAACAGATACTCAATTTGGCCATTGAGCGAACGAAAGTCATCCTCCGCCCATGCCGCCAAAGCCGCATAAAGCTCTTGAGACAGGCGCAGCGGTATCTGCTTTTTCATCTTAGTATAGGCTGCCTGAATTGACGACAGGTTGCGCATCGCGGTTACCGCAGAGCACCACCAAAAGATTAGATACCATGGCGGCCTTGCGTTCATCGTCAAGCTCCACAACATTGCCTTCTTGCAGGCTCTCAAGCGCCATTTGCACCATGCCGACAGCTCCGTCAACAATCATCTTGCGGGCATCAATAATAGCGCTTGCCTGCTGACGCTGGAGCATGGCGGATGCGATTTCCGGCGCATAAGCAAGGTAGGTTATGCGAGTATCTAAGATTTCCAGACCAGCAATTTCCACCTTTTCCTGCAAATCCTCTTTTATGCGGCTTGCAACCACTTCAGATGAACCTCTGAGGCTTCCTTCATCTGCCTTGCCGTCGCCTGTGGTGTCGATGCCGGGCGCTACATCGTAGGGGTAAATTCGAACGATGTTCCGAACAGCTGCATCGCACTGTAAAGACAGGTATTCTTTGTAGTTATCCACATTAAATACAGCCTTTGCCGTATCCTTAACCCGCCATATAACAGCGATTGCAATTTCAACTGGGTTTCCAAGACGGTCGTTAATCTTCTGTTTGGCATTGGATAGAGTCATGAATTTCAGGGAAATTTTTTTGTTAGCCAGTTCAAGGTTTATATTGGCTGAAGACGTAGCATCCGTCTTCTTGGAAACATCCTTACTCTGGCCAACGCGTGTATCTGCCGCGGGGTTGATGGCCGTACAAAAAGGATTGACCCAAAAGAAGCCCTCACCACGTAAGGTACCGACATACTGCCCAAAAAGGGTGAGCACCAAGGCTTCCTGGGGACGTAACAATTTAAGACCCGCAAGAATGATGAAACCGCTAATAAACCAAAGGGACATCAGTGTAATAAACAAGACACCTAAGGCAAGAGAGATATCGTTCCAGTTGTTTACTAAATACATGGTCAGTGGAATCAGCGCAAGGTAACCAAGCAGTGTACCGATAAGAACCGGCATTCCCTTACGGGACTTCATTGCTTTTTCTTGAATGTTCATAGAACACCTCCAGAATCATTATTACATCTTTATGATATCATTTTGATATCATAAGTGTCAATACTTTTTAAAAAAATTTTTGATAATTTATTATTCATCACCTCATAAACGTCATCCTATGATGAGAATCAGTTTTGTGATATACTTGCTACAGGTATATAAGAACCACAATAGAATGATGAAAGAAGGTATTTTTATGAAAATCGCAATCGCTAATGACCATGCTGCCCTTGAACTGAAAAATCAAATCGTAAAACACCTTGAAGAGAAGGGCCTTGAGTACGTTAATTTTGGCACCGATTCAACCGAAAGCATTGACTATCCGCTATTTGCTTATAAAGCAGCAAAAGCCGTGCAAAGCGGCGAGTGTGACCTTGGAATTGTTATCTGTGGAACAGGTATCGGCATAAGCCTTGCTGCCAACAAGGTGCCCGGCATTCGATGCGCCTTGTGTTCGGAACCCCTTTCCGCTTCCCTAACAAGGCAGCATAACAATGCCAATATGCTGGCTATGGGCGCACGGGTTATAGGAGTTGAAATGGCCAAGGCCATTGTTGATGCCTTTTTAAACAGTGAATATGAGGGCGGCCGCCATCAACGCCGCGTTAACATGATTACCGCCATTGAACAGGGACAAGCGCCTGACAGCTTGTTATGATTCGGGTACTGAACCTTCGTCTTCCCTTGTCTGCAAGGGAGGAAGAAGCATTCGATAAAGCTATTCGTTTTTTACGTATTCACAAAAGTCAAGTGCAGTCTTGGAAGCTTGCAAAAAAAAGCATTGACGCAAGAGATAAAAATAACATTTGCTTAATTTGTTCGGTGGATCTTTCATTAAAGAATGACGAAGAGAAACTGCTTCAAAGATTTAAGGACAGTGAAGTCAGGCGCATCAATCCCCCTGCCCCACTTTGTCCACCAAAAGTCGCTTCTACTTTTAGGCCGGTTGTTGTGGGGTTAGGCCCCGCTGGCCTGTTTGCAGCTCTTTATCTTGCCCGGGCAGGCTTAAAGCCTTTAGTGCTGGAGCGGGGCGAGAGTGTGAATAATCGGGCACGTAAAATCAATCACTTGTTTTTGTCCGGTTCCCTTGACCCGGAAAGCAATATGCTCTTTGGAGAAGGCGGTGCCGGAGCTTTTTCAGACGGTAAACTGACTACCAGCATTAAAAACCCTCTATGTAAACAGGTATTGAATATTCTGCATAATCATGGGGCGCCCGATGATATCCTTACCCTGCAGCGCCCACATATCGGTACCGACCGTTTACCCAAGGTAGTTTCGTCCATCCGAAAAGAAATTGAATCCTTGGGTGGAACGGTTTTATTCAATACTCGTCTCTCAAACATCCATATAGAATATGGCGGTATCATAGGTATTTTGTACAAAAAAGATAAAAAACGCGAGTACTTTGAATGCCGAAAAGTCATTTTAGCAATCGGTCACAGTGCAAGGGATACCTATAAACTATTACAAGAATTAGGTATCTTACTTCAGGCAAAACCCTTTTCCATCGGCGCCCGCATTGAGCATCTTCAAGCCGATATTGACCATACCCAGTATGGCCAAGCAGCAGACGGTATCCTACTCCCACCCGCTGAATATCACCTAAATGTGAAAACCAAGTCAGGGCGTGGAGTTTATACCTTTTGTATGTGTCCGGGCGGCGCTGTGGTTCCAAGCGTCAGCGAACCTGGTCATCTCTGTACCAACGGTATGAGTGTATATAAAAGGGATGGCGTCAATGCCAATAGCGCTCTGCTGGTTGATGTGTATCCCACCGATTTTGCTTCAAGCGACCCCTTATCAGGTATCGAATTCCAGCGCAAGTGGGAAAAAACCGCTTTCGATTTGGCGGGAAAGGAATATAAAGCCCCTGCTCAATTAGTAGGTGACTTCCTAAAAGGCAGGCTTTCAACAGGACCGATGCAGGTAACACCTAGTTATAAACCGGGTGTAGTTTGGGGAGATATTACGCCTTGTCTACCTGATTTTGCTGTGGCCTGCATGAAAGAAGCTTTGCCGCTTTTAAATCGAAAGCTAAAAGGTTTTTCAAGTGACGAGGCTATCCTCACCACACCAGAAACCAGATCATCTTCCCCTGTGCGCATATTACGCAACAAAGATGGACAAGCTTCCCTGCAAGGGCTTTTTCCCGCGGGCGAGGGTGCAGGATACGCAGGTGGTATTATGTCCGCCGCAGTAGATGGAATTAAAAGCGCTATGCAGTTGATACGCTCCCTTTAGCTTCCACTCATTGACCGCTTTTCCGTTTCTGTGATATGATTTCAGGGAATACTGGTAAAGGAGATCTACCCAATGAAAGAAATCATTGAATTTCGTTACGATGTACAGCTGTTAATTGAAGGAAACGAGATGGATGAGGATACCATCGGGGATTATATCCAAAACAATATCAAGGGAGATAGCCTCCTTTGCGTTGGTGATGATGAGCTAATTAAAATCCATTACCACACCAACGAACCTTGGGATGTGCTTGCGTATTGCGCCACACAAGGCGATATCTACGATATCATCGTTGAAAACATGCAAAGGCAAAGTGAAGGCTTAGATGGTTAACAAAAAAGCGGGGGGTAGCCCGCTTTTTTGTTGCTTATTTTAATCAGCAGACATTGCCCGCTCTTTTTCCAAACGGTCAAGTTCATCACCCGATTTATACAAAACAACAAATCCAATGACGAAAAGCACCGCAAGAGCAATTGTTCCATAAGAAGAACGACCAGTTAGCGAGGCGATAAGCGAATACAGCAGGGGTCCGATAAAACTCGCAAATTTCCCAAAAATATCGAAAAAGCCGAAAAACTCATTGGATCTCTTCTTGGGAATAAGCTTACCAAATAGAGAGCGAGACGTTGCTTGGATACCGCCTTGTACAGTACCAACCAAAATGGCCATCATCCAGAAAATGGTGCTTGATGTCTTAATCGACTTTTGATAGGCATCAATGGTGTCTGTCGAATCAATAAAATCACTCCTACTAAGTTCAATTATATCTTCAGCCACAGTGGCAAGCGCAATATCGCTTTCATGCATGTCCGCCCAAGTTAGATGGAGTTTATCAAGCCCGTCTTGATTATTGTTTCTAATATAGTCACTTGTCTTTTGGAAATAGGTGGTAAGAGCTGCCTCTGCCTTCTCCTCCTCAACAAAGGTGGGAAGACTCGCCACCACCTCGGTTTTGAAGTCCTCATAGGCATCTTCATAGGCTTTTTGGGACGGCTCAAGGGTAAAACCCATGACAAAGCCAAACAGACAAATAACAATATATACTGCAATCGCAAAAAGTAACAACTTTCTTGCCCCCACCTTTTTGGAAAAGCCACCAAAGAGGATGGAGCATGGCATTGCCACAATTTGCGTAACCAACAAAGCCAAAATCATACCCATGGTACCAAGGCCAAGAGAAGCACCATAGGCCGTAGAAATGTTGATGACCGTTCCAACGCCGTCAATGTAGAAAAAGTAAGCAATAATAAACAGGAACAATCCCTTTTCTCGGGTGATTTCTTTGGCTGTCTGTAGGGTTTGTCTCATGACCTGTAAAAAAGTAGGCTTTTTATCAGAATCGATGTAGTGTATCTGTTCAACATCTTTCAGGAAAGGAATGGTAAACACCATCCACCACACCGATGTAATGATAATAGAAAACTTTTGCGCGAAGGGATTGGAATAACCAAGAAAAGCAAGCACCGCAATGCTGATAACAAAGGGAATGGTCGACCCGCCGATATAACCCATGGCATAACCCCAAGAGCTTACCTTGTCCATACGGTCATTGGTAGTAACGTCAGTTAGGAAGGAATCATAAAAGAGGTTAGAGCAGGAAAAACCGATTCGGGAAATAACGTAGAAAATGAGCATTATCTTCCAGTTGCCAAAAAAAGCAATCAGCCCCGTTGCAATAATGCCCAAAAGAGCAAAGAAGGTGAACAGCTTTTTCTTCATTCCTTTATAGTCTGCAATGGCGCCAAGGACAGGCGAAAGAAGAGCGGCAACTAATGTTGCAAGGCTGGTAGCGTAGCCCCATATCGCATCACCAGCATTACCGGCAATGTTGACAAATATGGGCGGAAAAATGGCCGCCATAATATTGGTGGCATATACGCTGTTTGCCCAATCATATAAAATCCATGCACGCTCTTTTTTAGTAAAACGACTACGTCCCATATATTTAACCTCCCATATAATCGCTACTACGATTATACCGAAATCTACTTCAAGCAACAAGTGTAAAATTGTAAAATTAAAAAAATATTTGTAGATTATATTTAACAATTGAATGTCTTTTGCATATTTTCCCTAAGAAAAGTCAAGCGATTGTGGTGTAAATATTTTCACACACAAGAGATAGTGCCAAAAAGTTATCAACAAGTTAAGCTATTCATTCAACCGGTTATCCACAAAGACTTGCGGTCTTTTTGTCAGTTATGGTAGTATATATGCAGGTTCTTTGCGAACCCAATAAGTTATCCACAGGGCCTACACCTTTTTGTGTGGCGTTCTGTTTTTCATTTAGAGGGAGGCACTTTACATTTGGATATTACCTTACTTTGGTCACAAGCAAGTGACCTTCTGCGACAACAATTGACACCCGTCAGCTACGCCACTTGGATCGAATCGGCCATTAAACCGGTTGTCTTAGAAAACGATCGATTGGTGTTTGCGGGTTCCAGCGATTTTTTTGCTTCCTTCGTTTCATCAAAATACTTAAATCAAATTTCCCAAACCTTGTCTAAAGTCGCGTTGCGTCCGATTGAAGCTATCATCTTAACCCCTGAAGAGCTGAAAAACTTTGAACCTGGAAAAGAGCCCGTTAAATCTATTCAGGACAAGCTGAATCCCCGCTATACCTTCGATACCTTTGTTGTTGGAAGCGGCAACCGCTTTGCCCATGCGGCTTCCTTGGCTGTTGCTGAAGCTCCTGCGCAGGCATATAATCCCCTTTTCCTCTATGGTGGGGTTGGCCTTGGTAAAACACACTTGATGCACGCAATCGGGCACTTTGTAATAAATAACAAACCAAATACCAAGCTTGTTTATGTAACCAGCGAAGAATTTACCACCGAAATGGTTACAGCCATTCAAACCAACAAAAATGCTGCCTTTCGGGAAAAATACCGCAATGTAGATGTATTATTAATAGACGATATTCAATTTATTGCCGGACGAGATTCCACACAAGAAGAATTTTTCCATACATTTAACGCATTGTACAATTCAGGCAAGCAGATTATTATTTCAAGTGATCGCCCGCCAAAAGAAATTGCCAAGTTGGAAGAACGCCTGTCCAGCCGCTTTTCATCTGGTTTGCTTGCCGATCTGCAAAAACCCGACTTCGATACCAGAGTTGCTATACTGCGACAGAAGGCAATGGAAAGTTCCCTTGAAGTAGACGATGAAGTGCTGCAAATGATTGCCGAAAAGGTTGATAGTAATATCAGAGAGCTTGAAGGTACCCTCACCCGTCTGTCTGCCTACATTGGCCTTTCCGGCAACGGTAGAACGGTAACACCCGAACTTGCAAAGGATGCCCTTAAGGAAGTTTTTCAGGAGCATCAGCCACGCTCAGTTACGATGGACGATATCATCGAAGCCGTTTGTGAGTACTACGCCGTCACTCGCAGCGAAATTTTAGGCAAGAGACGCAATCGTAGTATAGCTCTCCCCCGCCAGATGGCCATGTACCTTTGCCGCCAACTCACCAGCGCATCTTTGCCTGCAATTGGCGACTGTCTTGGCGGTCGTGACCACTCGACAATTTTACACGGATGCAATAAGATTGAAGAGTTACTCGATACCATGCCTACCATGCAAGCGGCTAAGAATGATATTATTAAGCGATTAAATGTTACGCCCTAATGAACGTGAAAACAGGTCGAAATGTTCGGAAAATCAAGCTAAGCTAAGAGGCTTGTCGGTTGACAGGCCTCTTGATTTTTTAGTAAAATTCATATGTATTTACTGGTGGATAGATCATAAAACATCTACCGAAAGGAGAGAATAATCATGGAATATACTTTGAACATCGCGGGATTGGAGAGAAAACTCCCCCTTTGTCGTGTGAATGATGAACTGTACATTGCCGCCTTTGTCATTTTCGGCGACGTAGAACTAACTATCCATTGCGCAAGGGAGCTATTAAAAATCGCCCCTGAGCACGATGTTTTGATTACTGCTGAATCCAAGGGTATCCCTCTTGTTTATGAAATGGCGCGTCAACATGGTACCAATCACTACTTACTGGCTCGCAAAGCACCTAAACTGTACATGAAAGAGGTCTTTTCTACAGAGGTTACCAGCATTACCACCGCCAATAGGCAAATGCTTCACATTGACCAGGCAGACGCAGATTTCATGAAAGGTCGCAAGGTCTTAATTGTAGACGATGTGATTTCCACCGGTGATTCCATCAAGGCAGTAGAAAAATTAGTCACTACAGCCGGAGGTATTGTAGTTGGTAGAATGGCTATTTTAGCTGAAGGCAACGCTCAAAATCGGGACGATATCATTTTTTTGGAAAAATTGCCCCTCTTCCACCCCGATGGAAGCGAAATTGAATAAAGGAGTTTTAGATGGATCAGCAAGGCATTCTTGTTTTAGACTTTGGAGGCCAATATACCAGACTTATCGCCCGCAGGGTGCGTCAGCAAAAAGTGTACTCCAAAGTGCTCCCTTCTTCGGTGGATTTAGAAACCATTAAAAAAGAAGCTCCGGACGGCATTATTCTCTCCGGTGGGCCGTCCTCAATTAGCGATCCCAAGGCGCCTCGCATCGACAAGGATATCTTTGCTTTGGGTATCCCTGTTCTTGGTATTGGTTACGGAATGCAGCTAATGAGCTCCCTGCTTGGCGGTACAGTCGTTCGGGCAGATAAGAAGGAATATGGCGTTGCCACCGTACAGTTTAATGGCAACCACGCGCCCTTTGCCGCTATGCCTGAATATAGTGAATGCCTGATGAGCCACGCCGATTTGGTTGATAAACTCCCTGAAGGCTTTAAGGTCTATGGTAAGACTAACGCCTGTCCCATTGCAGCTATAGGTAACCCCGACAAGAAGCTATATGGCATTCAGTTTCATCCTGAAGTATCTCTTTCAAAGGATGGCACCACCCTGTTGTCCTCATTTTTATTTGATGTGTGTAAACTTAAACCCACTTGGGAAATGACGGGCTACGCTGAAGAAGCCATTGAACAGATTAGAAAAACTGTAGGCGACGGCACCGTTCTTTTAGGGCTATCTGGCGGAGTTGACAGCGCTGTTGCGGCCGCCCTTATTGAAAAAGCCATCGGCAACCGCCTGCACTGTGTATATGTGGACCATGGTTTCATGCGCAAGGGCGAAACAGAAATGGTTAAAGACGTGTTTACCCGCTATTTCCCTGTAACCCTCAAATGTGTTGACGCAAGTGAGCGCTTCTTTACTGCCCTTAAGAATGTAAGTGATCCTGAACAAAAACGCAAAATCATCGGCGCAGAGTTTGTGAATGTCTTTAAAGATGCCGCCCTCAGCTTCGGCAAGCTTGACTACTTTGCCCAAGGTACCATCTATTCAGATGTAATTGAATCAGGCGCTGTTGAAGGCAGCAATATAATTAAATCCCACCACAACGTGGGCGGCCTGCCTAAGGAATTGGGCTTTACCGGTCTTGTTGAGCCCTTACGCAACCTGTTCAAAGATGAGGTGCGGGAGCTTGGCCGTGTGCTTGGCCTACCCAATCACATGGTTGACAGGCAGCCCTTCCCCGGCCCCGGGCTTGCTATTCGCTGCCTTGGCGCTCTAACATTTGAACGCATTAGCATTGTACGAGAAAGTGATGCTATCCTCAGGGAAGAGGTGAAAAAAGCAGGATTATCTTCCTCCATCAGTCAGTATTTCACCGTACTTACCAATATTCAGTCCGTTGGTGTTATGGATGATGAGCGTACCTACTTCTACGCTGTTGCTATCCGTGCCGTAACCACCGACGACTTTATGACGGCCCAATGGACCAGCCTTCCCCATGAACTGCTCGCCACTGTATCCAGCCGTATTGTTAATGAAGTGCCCGGCGTTAACCGTGTACTATATGATATTACTGGAAAGCCACCGGCAAGTATTGAGTGGGAGTAAGTCCAAGGAACCAAAAAACCGCTTAAAATCAATGCTTTCATGGCTTAAAAATGGACAAGTGGAAGTATTTTGGAAGGAATTAGTTTTTAGAATAAGACAAAGAATTGTTCCAAGTGGCTTAGAAATAAAGAGACCTTGCTATTTGGTGGCGAGGTCTTTTACATTAATTAAAGTTTATTTTCTAATAAATCTTTGCATATTATTCGTAAAGGTATACTAATTCTATCCAATTCAATCTGGTTCATATTTGAAATAAGAAAATTTGATGGTATTTTTTCGCCGTGGAAATATTTGCATCTTAGGTAGTATGCATATTTTAATATGACTAATCTGATTATATCAGTTTCTTTTTCTACTTTATTTTGGATGTTATTATTATGATATGAATCAATTTCATCATATTACCTATATCATTGAGATCATCCTTTTTACATTTCATTTTATCCTTTAAAACTTCTGATACACGGTAGTCTTTAAAACTTTTAAAGAAGGATACTAAATTGCCAGTGCTTCCTTTTGGATAATTATTATTAATCATGTCATTAATATGGCATGAACAGACTGTAGACAAAGTCCCAACCATTCGCGTTGGGACTTTGTTCAATGAAACCTGCAAAATCCCTTAAAAGTCAAGATCAAATCGAGGTTATATGGTATAATATAGATACAAAAACTCGAGGTA
>DUQF01000005.1 GCA_012837965.1 Clostridiales bacterium
ACACCCGAAAGCACGACTTTTTTTACATATTTTTTATATTCATTAGTGAAATCCTTCTTTGGACTGTTTCTATGCTACAAAAAAGCGGCTTTTGCATAATTGCCAAAACCGCTTTGTCTACGGTCTGAGGGGAGCTAGATAGCTCCTCTTTTGACTTTCAAAAAGGTTTTTGAGGGGAACCGAGTTTATGAAAAGGATGATGTTGTTTTTCTTTTTTATCGTACTGCTATTGTTTTACTGTGCTGCTAAAGCAAAAGACATTTCGGTTGGCAAAGATGGCTTCTCCACAATTACTGAAGCGGTAGAAAAAGCACAACCCGGCGACACTTTGCGTGTTTCTCCCGGTTTATACACGGAGAACACAGAAAGCTTCCCTATTGTCATAGATAAACCGCTTAAAATAATCGGAGAAACGGGAACGGTATTAGAAAGCCCTCCATTTATCCCCCTGCTTAAAGTAGAGGTCGAAGGTGTTTCTGTAGAAAATATCGATTTTCGTTTGTTGCGTTGGGGAATCGTAGGCTTAGCAGATAGACTATCCATAAAGAATTGCAAATTTACACTTTTTGATGATACCTATCGTGTTTCTTCTTGCGGTATTTGGCTGGCAGGAATGAAAAACGCTACGCTTCAGGACAATCGTTTCTATGGTTGTGGAGTGTGTATTGCAGGAGTACCTATCAATGAAAATAGCGACAGTAAGCCCGTATTGACCGGCTTGTTTGAAGTGGGGGACGATACAGAATATTTCTCGAGCCATATGTTTATCAACAATTTTGTAAACGATAAGCCACTTTATTACTTTAATAATGCTAAAAACCTAACTGTTCCGGAAGATGCAGGACAGGTTATTGTAGTTTGTAGTGAAAATGTCAGTATAAATAATATAGACGCGTCAGATTGCAGTATGGGTTTGATAGTTGCACATTGTAAAAATGTCAATGTTGCGCACACCAATACTGATCGTTGTGGCTTGTTCGGTATCTATTTGGCATATGTTGATCACGGAAAGATAGGTAACAGTACGGTTCGTGAGTCTAATCATGCCATGGATTTTCGTGCATCTAAACACTTGTTGATAGAAAATTGTAGCGTTGAAAGTAGCGATCAGGGCATATTTTTTTCTTTTGTCGATAATAGCCGAGTATTATACTGTGACGTGACCAGTACCGGTCAGGGATATTTTTTTGCTGCAGGCAATCTTAATTCTGTGGTTCAATGTAAAGTAGTCAACTGCGAAAATGGCATGAATTTGCAGAAGGAAAATGATATATCAATAATAAATAACTATTTTGAAGGTAATTCGGTCTGTGCCCTCAGGGTGGATCGTTCCCCATCAGCAATAGTAAATAATTACTTTTATCAAAATTGGGTTGATGTTATGGCATACAGTGATGTATCAATTATTCTAACAAATAATATATTTTGTGAGAGTAAATCCTGCGGTCTTTATTTGCGCGATATTTCATATAGTGTAATAGAGTGTAATACTTTTGAGAACTGTCTTGATAGTAGTATTCAAATACAAGGCAAGATTAGCGACACTTCTCTTGAAAATAATACCGTTGGTAAATAAAGTATCTCAGTTAAGGCTATTTACCCGAAAAGGAAAAACTTGAATTTTATTGTCAGAAACGAGGTTTGCTATTAATTTTTTCTGACAATTTTCAATTATAAATAAGCTATAAATCAATTCTTAAAACCGCAAAACCAAAAAAGACAGGTTTGTTGTTAAACTCTGCTTTATGCAATTAATGATTGGAATCATGGTGCCCAAGAACGCAAGAGCCTGTCTTTGACAATTTAAAAAACACTCTCAAACCACTCATCTTCCATTCCCAGGAATTGTCAATATGAAATCAGTCCCCTCTTGAGGATGGCTTGACGCTTTAAGTACCGCTCTATGCTGGCGGGCAATTTCTGCGGCTATGGATAAGCCCAAGCCATACCCCCCTTCCGACTTGTTACGGGCTTCATCCATCCGGTAAAATCGATCAAACAAGTGTTCAAGGTGCTCCGGAGAAATATAAGTTTTGCTGTTATGAACTGTCAATATCAACTGGTCGCTTTTCTTTTCTAAACTCACCTGAATATCGCCACCCTCTGGTGTATACTTTATCGCATTATCTAAGAGTATAGACAGCAGTTGCCTTAATAAATCCGTGTTTCCTTGTATTTTCTGATTAGGTAATACGTTACTGAAAAGTGTCAGGTTTTTCTCATAAGCAGGAGCTTCAAAGGCAAGCGCCACTTCGTTTACTAAGTTCGACAAATTCAGTTCTTCATGCTCCAATGGTTCTCTTCCTTCATCGCTTTTGGCAAGGAAGAGAAGATTTTCAATCAGCTTTTTCATTGTCAACCCCTCTGCCTTTGCGGCTGACAGCCACTGGCTATCCCCCTGCTCACTGCCCAAAATATCAAGGTTAGCTAAAATGACCGTTAAAGGGGTCTTTAGTTCATGAGAAGCATCGGAAATAAATCTTTGCTGTTGCTGCCATGCGGTTTTTACGGGTTTAAGTGCTAAATTAGATAAGAGCATGGATAATAAATAAAACAATACGAGCGCGCCAACATATACAGCTGCCCATGTCCATTGGGTGCTGCTAAGCTGAGCATACTCATTCTGTAGGTTTACAAAAGCAATACGGCTGCCTTCCCGACCGTAAGCGATACCAAGGTCTCGAAAAAAACCATCGGACAAATCAGTAGATTGCGCTCTTTGGCACAAAGTCTGAAGCGTGTCTTCGTCTATTTGTATCCAAGGAGTCATTAGTTCCCAAATCCCTTCCTCTCTTTCAATGGCAGAAAAGGTGATGTTAGGCGGCTGCTGTGGTTTACCGGGAACGGGAAGAAAGTAAATACGAGGCAGTCTTTTAATATCAACTTCCAGTTCACGCGCAATCGCGTCTTTGTAATTCCGAGTAAATTGTATCCGTGTAAAAATGATGCCCGCCAACAAAACAGTGGTCATGATTAAAAACACTAAGGCCATGCTGATAAGCACAAAGCGGCGTCGTAAAGCTTTTAACATACTTCGTACTCCAATAGATAGCCCAGGCGGCGCTGCACTACAATTTGTACCTTGCTATCCAGGTAAAACAGCTTCTTTCTTAAAAAAGAAATGTAAGCTTCAACATTATTGTCCACCGCTTCACTATCCGCTCCCCACACCTTAATAATTAGGTCTTCCTTGCTGATAATATGTCCTGAAGGCAAAGACATTAAAATGTGCATGACATCCAATTCTTTTCGGCTAAGACGCACTTGCTTGTCCTTGCACGAAAGTGTACTCGTGTTAGTAGAGAGTACTATATCACCAAAAGTCACCTCATCCAATTGCACCGTTCCTTGCCGGCGTAAAAGAGCACGCACCCTTGCCAAAAGTTCTTCAGTTGTAAAAGGCTTAGTGAGGTAATCGTCCGCACCGCTATCCAGCCCCTGCACTTTGTCCATGACCTTATCCCGTGCAGTGAGCATTAAAATGGGTATATCGCTACCTTCTTGGCGCAAAGTGGAAGCTATCTGAAAACCATTGAGACCCGGCAACATAACGTCTAAAACCAATGCATCATAATGGCCGCTTTGTGCATACTCAAGGCCTGTTTTTCCGTCATATACCGCTTCAACCGCATACTGCTGCCCTTCAAGAAGCTTCACCAAAGCATTGGCTAAATGTTTTTCATCTTCAACAATTAAAATTCGCATTCGATTCCCCCTTATTACCTATATTATACAATACTAGCTTATTCTGAAAAGAACCTGAAAGAAATATTTTATTTTTTTCAGAATCATTTCAGTTTACTTTGTTAACATAATCTCAGCAGGAGCTTAGCCTGCCAGAAGGAGGCAATACAATGCATATTCAAAAACACTTGAAACAAAAAATCATACTTTTTCTCTGCTTAAGCCTGCCATTCTCTATGGCAAGCACAGCGGCCAGTGCGTCCACTCCAGCGGCTGTACCCGAATTTACTGAAATCACCGTGACTTTAGGCAGCATCACTAAAACTGTGATTGCTACCGGCTCGCTTAGATTTAAACAAGTAGATAGTCTAATGGCGCCGGAAAGCATTACCTTGTCTTCCATTGAAGTTGAGCAGGGGGATGAGGTCAAATCAGGGCAAATCTTGGCTCACTATGATACCCAGGCCCTTAAAGAAACCATTGAAGAAGTGGAAGCTACCCTTACCGCTCAGGACGAAACGATACTAACATTGCTAGGCCAGCAAAAGCCTAATCAAAACATTAAACCAGTCATAGAAGGCGTGCTCAAAGCAATTAACATAGAGTCCGGTCAAATGGTGCAGCAAACCCTACAAGATGCCCCATTAGCTATCATTTCAACCAACGGGTTGATGCAGGTAAACATCGTCCCTACCAGCATACTTTCTCTGGGGCAACAAGTGCGGGTAAAGGTGGGTACTGTAATCTACACAGGTACGGTAGCGCGCCTTTTGAGTGACGGCAGCGTGCTGATTACTTTTTCCGATGCAAAAGCGCTAATCGATGAAACAGTACAAGTAACCCTAAACAGTGTCGTAATCGGCGAAGGCCAGGCACAAATAAATCAGCCATATTATCTATATACAGATATAGATGGCGTGGTGAGCAGTGTTCCGGTGAAGGTAAATACCTCTGTCACCAGAAACACGGTTCTTGTTAAAGTAGCCAATGCGGATCCTTCTTTGGAATACCAAGAAGCATTAAAAGAGCGGGAGGAGATAGTCCAAAGACTAAATAACCTTCACACCCTCCTGAATAATCCCGTGTTTCTTAGCCCAACGGCTGGTATTGTCTCGGAAGTAATCGCACAGAAAAACCTTCCCCTGACCGAAAAAGATATTGTATTAAATCTATATCCAAAACAGGCTTTTGTTATGGATGTTTCAGTTGATGAGCTGGATATCCTGTCTGTCCAAAAGGGCCAAGAAGGTACAGTAGCGCTTGATGCCCTGACCGATATTACACTACCTGTAAAAGTCGAAAAGGTTTCCAAGTTAGGAAGCCCCTCATCGGGCATTACAAACTATACGGTCACCCTTTCGGTAGCAGAAGATAAAAGGCTGCTGAGCGGCATGAACGGCACGATGACTTTGACGGTAGGTGAAGAGACCGGAGCTGTACTGGTACCGCTTGCCGCATTAATGAGCGATAGACAAGGCAGCTATGTATTACTTAAAGATCAAAATCTCGACGCCAATCAAGAGCAGACCGGCATCAAAACCTATGTAAAGCTCGGACTATCTGACGCTAACTATGCAGCCGTTACTTTAGGGCTTAAAGAGGGTGATGTGTTGCTGGTACGCACAAGCGCCCTCATGCAAACAGGTGGCGATCAACGTCAGCAGATGCCGGACTTTGGGCAGATGGGGTTCCCGGGTGGCATGGGCGATATGCCTCCGGGCGGCGGTAATTTCCAGCCCCCCGGTGGAGGACAGCGTCCATGATTTATATGCAAGATATCAGCAAATGCTATCAGATGGGGAGCGAAAAAGTGCATGCTCTCAATCAAGTCAGTTTCAATATTGAAGACGGGGAGTATGTGGCCATCATTGGTCCAAGCGGCAGCGGAAAATCAACTCTGATGAACATCATTGGTTGCTTAGATATCCAGGACAGCGGCACCTACAAGCTGGCGGGAGAAGATGTAAGCAGATATTCGTCAAGAAAGCTCGCTAAACTTCGCAGCACACATATTGGTTTCATTTTTCAAGGCTTTAACTTATTGGGAAAACTAAATGCCCTTGAAAATGTAGAATTACCCCTCATTTATCAAGGCGTTAGCCGGAAACTAAGGCGTCAGCGTGCGGAACAGGTTCTCGAAAGTGTCGGGCTTGCTGATCGAATGAAACACCGCCCTTCAGAACTGTCCGGAGGGCAGCAGCAGCGTGTGGCCATAGCCCGGGCGCTGGTTTCAAATCCGCGTCTGATCTTGGCAGATGAACCGACAGGCAACCTGGACACAACCACAGGAAATGAAATCATGGACTTGTTTGCCAAACTCCATGCCCAAAACAACACCATTGTCCTAATCACCCACGATCAGGGCATTGCCAAGCGCGCTGAGCGTTCCCTACAAATTGTTGATGGAAAAATTCAACATGAAACATACAATGGGAGGGACGATTGATGCAATCAATACAAATGGCATTTAAATCTATCCTGGGCAATAAAATGCGATCCTTTTTAACGATGCTTGGTATTATTATCGGTGTGGCCTCGGTTGTAGTTTTGGTTTCAATTGGCCAAGGCGCCAACCAGTCTGTAAGCGACAGTATTCAAAAAATGGGTACCAATCTGCTGACCGTCAACATCAACACCCGCCGTAATAATCCTATCAACCTTGAACGTGTTAAGGAAATGCGTACACTTGAAGGTGTAGCGCAGGCATGCCCCGTTTCCACAAGCTCCGGCACCTTAAAAGCCGGTTTACAGCAGTATGAAGACGGTTCAATCATCGCGACCTCATCTGGATACGATGAAATACGAAACTATTCACTGGCCCGAGGACGTTTTATAACCGAGCCTGATGTAACGAACCGCAGTTTCGTGGCGGTGATTGGGCAGGAGGTGGCTGAAGAATTGTTTGGTAGTGCCCAAGTGCTTGGTGAAATATTCACATGGAAAGGTTACCCTTTTACGGTTGTCGGCGTTTTAAATGAAATCGGTACCAGCATGGTCGGTTCGGGAGATAATTTAATCATTATTCCGTTTACCGTTGGTGAACGCCTGTTTTTTCGCAAGGGCATTAACAGTATCTATGTGTCCGCATTATCCGCAGAAAATGTAAGCATCGCTCAGGAAAGTTTGAAAACCTATATGGACGCTTTAATGGTAGGTGCCTCATCATCAAATACCTATAATATTTACAACCAAACAACCGCCCTTGAAACGCTAAACTCAGCAACTGCAACCTTAACGCTCATGCTTGGCGGTATTGCAGCTATTTCCCTGCTGGTAGGCGGTATTGGTATCATGAATATCATGCTCGTTTCCGTTTCCGAAAGGACCCGTGAAATCGGTATTCGTAAAGCCATTGGGGCTACCAGACGAAACATTCTAAGCCAGTTTTTAATTGAAGCGCTCGTTGTTAGTCTAATTGGTGGGCTGATAGGCCTTGGTGTCAGCGTTGTAGCAACTCACTTGCTAACGCCTGTTTTAAAAATGACGCTTACTATCTCCCCCTCCATTGCCGGATTGGCTGTTTGCTTTTCGATTGCAGTTGGTATTATTTTCGGCCTCTATCCCGCAAACAAGGCGTCAAAGCTTTTGCCCGTTGTGGCTTTAAGGCATGAATGATATGCGTGTTATAATTTGATAATTCTTATATAGTTGGCGCAAAGGTAATAAATTTCTAACGATATATTACTCGACAGACAAATCGGAGGAATGATTTATGAAGAACTTCAACAGAAAATTCTTAGGATTTATACTATCCGTGATATTAACATGCGGAATTTTCGGTACCGGCATGGCGGACTCGGCGGCCGGAACGGTTGTGGTCACCAAAGAAATGGTCACCGATACCCAGCGGCGTTATACACTGATTGTTAATGGCGTTGAAACACCACTAAAGGAAGGCACCTATGAAAACGCAATCCTTGCAGAAAGTGAAGCCTATGGAAGATTCGGTTCAAGCGCTCAGGGCGAAGAATCCGATTATGCCTATCGGGCGGCACTGTATGTAACCAAGGACGGTATCGACGAGGATAAGTCGGTAACGCAGGCCATCCAAGGCGGAAGTTATTCTGATACCGAAGCACATGGGATTACCATCAATGCCTCCAGCGATAGCTTTAACGGTATGATTCTTGATGGCGGAAACTATACCATTTCCAATGCAACGCTGAATTTGAACAGTAACTCGGATGGTTCCAATGTTAACGATTTTACAGGTTTGGGAACAGCAATCGTCAATGCAAACGGAGGAAAGCTTATTCTTCAGGACAGCGCTATCCATACAACAGGTGTCGCAAAGCTCGCCCTGCTGACGGATTCCGGCGCAGCAACGCTTGTAAAAGACTCCACAATTAGCGTGCAGGGTGGAACGCTGTATGAAGGGTATCGTAACAACTCAAGCATGGCAACCATGGTATCCCCACCTTGGGTTCTGGGAATCGGCGGCAATGCACGGCTGTCAAATCTTGAAGGAAGGTACTCGCTGCTAACCGTTGTAAACAGCAAAATGACCGCAGGGGGTTGGGGCGTTCTATCCACGGATTCCGGTTCCGATATGCAAATCGTCGTAGTGGATAGCGAAATTACGCTTAACCAATCCAACATGGGCGATATATCTGATCCCTATCTGGATACTTATGGAACAGGCTATGGCGCTTTTGCCATCGGCCAGGCACAAGAGTTTTTTTACGGTACAACAATTAATGCCGGAACCTACGGCGGCGTGATAACAGGCGGATATATGACATTCGCAGATTCTAACTTTGAAAACGGCACCATGAATGTCTATCCTCTTTCCGGTGATGCGGAACGATATGATTTTTTAGGTCATAACGTAACGGGGTTTTCTTCTGAAGCTGCCTTTGAAGGGATCACCGGCAAGGGACAGCCTACCATCTTGAACTCCGATGGCTTTGGCATTATGACATGGGGTTCGGCCGGTGTGAAGCTGACGGAAGGAACAGTATTCAATACGGATGAAGCGGCCTTCCTAATTAAGAGCCCGGATACGACAATTCTTGTAGAGGACGGCTCTGAGATTCATGTTAAAAATGGAATACTGTTGCAAATGATCGATGATGAAAACAACGCGGTCGAAACGGATGCGCAGCAGATTTTCGATACCCAATACACAGTGTTAGCCGGCTGGCCGTCAGAAAATGGCAGCGTTACCCAAACCAGCGATGGTGGCTACGTAACCTTTACCATGAAAGATACAGCTTTGGAAGGAAATCTCTACAACGGTACAGGATACCATAACCAGAACGGCAGAAGTTTGGTCATATTCATCGACAGCGGCGCGTCGCTCCGGGGTGATATCAGCGCAACAGAAGTGATCCATGTCAATGAGAAATACAATGGGACGAATGCGCTAAATGCGCAGAAGTACTATATCCCCTCCGATCAGTATTACTATATCGGTCGCGTTGCAAACCGTGAATACTTTAACGGCAACAACTTCGTTCAGGTCACAGTACAAAAAGGTGGAGAATGGCGGCCGCAAAAAACCTCGCTAATCACCTATCTACATATTGAAGAAGGCGGAAGCGTTTATGCGGATATAATGGATAACGGAGACGGGACCTATACCCTAATCCCCAGCGAAAACCTTTTAACAAATGTCGTATTTGGACAAGCCAATGAGCTAATTCAGGTGAAGGGTGGATTTGCCTTTGGTCCAGGGGGACCCGGCGGCTTTGACCCATCCATGATGGGAGACTTTGACCCCTCCCAGATGGAAGGATTTGACCCATCTCAAATGGGAGACTTTGATCCGTCCAAGATGCCCGATTTCGATCCATCCAAGATGGAAGGTTTTGATCCGTCTCAAATGGGAGACTTTGACCCGTCTAAGATGCCCGATTTCGACCCATCCAAATTCGGTAATCCGCCCATGCCGACGCAGGATGGCACACCCGAAAAGTAACAGTATTTAAACATAACAGAATAATAAAAGCTCTCTATCACAACAATGAATAAAACTCGACATATATTTAACAGGCCTGGCAAAAATAGAAGAGCAATTTGCCGAGTTAGAAAGTGAGGCGAAATCATGATGATACTCAAAAGAACTGTAATCATCGCAGCAGCTATCATACTCCTTATTACCTCTTGCACCATGGCGGAAACACCGGTTGATACAATTATGAATATGGGAACTGCGCAGGCATTTACAGACGAGCCAGTTGCAATAGATGATTTAAATACAATTATGCAGGCAGGACTAGCCGCAGCCAGTGCAATCAATCAGCAGCCATGGTTTTTCGTGGCAATAACAAATCAGGAACTGATGGATGAGATCGTCGGCTCCGGAATGGGTTTTGCACCTCCCCCCGGCGCGATGAGAAACCCCGATGACGGTCCAAGTGAAGGGGGACAAGCAGTGCCGCCACCCGTAATCACAAGCGGTGCCAAAGCAGGTCTTGGAGATTCACCCGTAGCGATCATTATTTATCGGAACGATGCAAGCAAATCCCCGAACGCGAACTTTGACTGCGGTCTGGCAGCGCAGAACATGGTTATTGCAGCTGCTTCCTTGGGGTACGGTGTGAAAATTGTATCTTCACCGACTATGGCGTTAAACGGCGAAAATCATGATATGCTCTGTGAGAAAATGGAGGTAGATCCTACCATGCAGGCAGTCGCTGTTCTGTTAATCGGGCGGGTTAACAATACGGTGGATGCGGCCACAGGCGCCTCCACCCGGGAAACCCTTGAAACAAAAACCAGTATAATCAAATAAAGCATTAAATATAAATCAAGCTCTGTTTTCTACCACAGGGCTTTTTTAATATGTCAACCATTGTCTCGCCGGACTGTAAATAATATATTAAAAAAATCAATTCGAATTACCGGCTAGCTATCTACCTCCATAAAAAGAAAATTAATGCTGTGGCCAGTTTAAAACATCTGTACATTCAATCATATCAATGAGCGCAGCGTCTTCCGGGGAGAACTGATTCTCCAGTAACCGAACCTGTGTATTGCCCTTCATATACATAGAACAACTCTGGCTGTCGGTAAAAGTATTGTTGTAATAAAATACACCATCTGAATAGTTTGACATGGCCGCAACCCAGTTGTCCTTAAAGGAGCAATTAATAAGCGCATACCCCGGCGCAAGTGAAGAACGCGCACCCGTATTCCAGTTTGCACGGAACGTACAATCTGTCACAGTAAAGTTCGGTTCTTTTTGAATACAAATGCCCAATTGATTGCCCTCCAGCAAGCAATGAGCCATGTGATTTCGGTTCCCTGACGCTGCAAAAAAACCCGTTCCGTTTTCAATAATATTGCAACCGGTCAACAGGCTATCGTAGGCCATGGAGAAGAACATTCCTTGTCCGCTGCCGTTTGAGGAGCAGTCTGTCACGATACAGCGATGAATCGCCCGTAAATCAATACCGTGTGCGCCGCGATCCGCCCGACAATTACGCAAAATGCAGTCCTTCGCCTTGGCAACATATATACCGAAAATGCCCGCATCATCGGCAATGCAGTTTTCGATAATGGTATTTATACAATAGACTGATGTGATACCCATGCTGGTCTTGCTGCAATCAAGACCGGTGAAGGTCGTACCATCACAACCAACAGCAATTAACTGCCCACAGGGTTCAGTATACACCGCATCATCCATATTGACAATATATGTTAATGACTTGCTGTTAACTGTACAGTCAGTAATATTGTGGCCGGTAAAAAACTCAATGTCTTCCCCCACTTCAAACATGCCCGTTAATACTGGCAATCCTTTGCTGCTATCAGATACGGGCGGACCTGCCATAGCTACACCGCATCCAAAAAATGAGCAGTTCTTCAGCGTCAATCTCTTTGCGCCCGCTACCCACATTCCGCAGGAAGAAGTGCGCCATTCTTCTGAAGCAAGAGACATCGTACAGTTTTCAACAATCACATCATTCCCCTGTATCCACATGCCTGAGCGTAAGAAGTTGATTTCCAAGCCGGAAACATGGATACCATCCGCATTCAATTCTAGTGCAGGCACAAGACGTGGAGAAACGATAACTGGCTGCTCGCCCTGCATTGATAATATGGTAACAGTCTTTTCGACAAGAATCGGAAAAACCTCTTGACTCTCATCATAAGTTCCACCGGCAAGAAAAAGCGTATCGCCATCCGTTACAGTTCTGAGCGCATCCGTAATGCTGGAAAAATCCCCTTTTCCGGCTGGGTCAACCACGTATTCTCGCGCATGTGCAGTACTTATCAAGCACAATAAAATCAGGCACACAAACAGCAGACGCTTCATTTACAAACCTCCTATGATTTTAAATAGAAAAGACCGGCGAAGTTCCGGACACGCTTCGGTTACCCTTTTGCGCATCAGTTCCTCCCAAAAGAGAAGGGCAGGCTTCGCCGGCTAAAAGAGGAGCTTAGCAGCAAGCAAAAGCATATTCTCAAGTTTTTACTATTTGATACTCAAAAATAAGGTTCTTAATTATATCTTATTCTGCGAAAGTTAATCGTCCCCATTGGCTGGGATTGGTATCAATCGCAGCAGTGCCTGACCAAGCAATCTGAGGAATGTATTCCGTTCCGGGGCAGGGATAAGAAATGTCGGTGATAAGGAAGTTGAAATTTACCGTATCCCCCACAGCCGGAGTATACACAGGAATGTTTTTGTTAGAGAAACAGGCCCACGGAATTTTCGCCTCATAAATGAAGCCGGTGGTTGTCTGAGTAGCTGCCACTTCATAACCTTCAAGCACATTCTCGCCACCATCCATTCCTTTGGAAATAAAGCGCTGACGGTTGTCCTTGGGCACCATGGAACGGTCAATGGCAGTGTCCCAATACTCGCCATCCATGATAAGGAACACCTTAAAGTCATTTGTTGCGTACTCAGTACGAGATGGGTCGTCCGCAGGATTAGTGGACAGATACAGTTGGAAGTTGTCCATGCCGTCCATTGGCAGCATTTCAATTGCGCCAAAAACGGAATCCTCAGTCACATCCGCGCCGATATAGAAATAAGTCTCATCCCAAGCAATATAGACCTTCGCACTTAAATCATCGGGGCCATTCCAAAAATGATGGTCACGAACCAACTGGGTAGGATCATTTATAATAATAGGATCATTTAAATTCCACTCATCTAACTTGCCATCCAAAACAATATCAACAGCCTTGTGGGCGGTTGCAGTTGGCTGGTCGGTTTCGGTAGTCTCTGCAAAAGATACGCCCACCAGCATGCAAGTGGCCAGAACAAGCACGAGCAGGCTACGAATCATTTTCTTCATTACGATTCTCCTTTACTCAATCTGAATATGATGGAACTCCTCCATCCTTTGTTTTAGTATATAATTCCTCCTTTCGTTTCGCCATAGAATATCCAGCACATCGGCTTGTAATATTCCGCACGACAAACAAAAAAGGGCAGCTGCTTTCACAGCCGCCCCATAGGTTATTAAGCGATGAATTATTCGCCAACTGTCAGATTTCCAACCTGATCGCCAACCTTGATAGTATATTCGCCAGCCTCAAGGGTTAAATCCATTTGCACGACACGCCAGGAGCCTCCGCACACAGTCATAATTTTTTCTGCCACAAGGGTATCGTTTGCGTAAGCCTGTACGGTGGTAATTCCATCAGCACCTCTGTTACGCAGCAGACAATAGACTGTAAAGGGTTCGCCGGCCTTGATCTGATTCTTTAAAGAAGTTTGGGTAACTTTGGAAGTACCGGATTCAACTTCTTCAGTAATCACAATCTGAGGCAGAATGAGGCAAGAATATACGAATTCAGGATCTTGCCCATAACTCATACCATAGTGATACTGCACCAGCGGATCGCCCCAGTTGTTGGGAGAAGCATGGTTCTCAGCATCTTCCATCGTGGCCTGGACCATCAAGCGCACATAGGGATCAGCCCCCTGATCGCCAGCCAGGTCTTTCCACTGGAGGGCATCCAGCGTGGTATCACGGGCAATTTCCTTCACGATAATACCGCCGGGCTCTCTTTCGCCAAACAGCAGATCAGCATAAATCCAGGGAGAGGTGGTCACGATAAAGCCGGCCTCAGTGGAACCATGATCTGCCCTCTGAGAATAGCTTAGATACATCAGCGCATCAGCGCTCTCAATGGTATACTGAGTCGGTTTCGTATTGTTCAGGGTTAATACCACAGGCTTGCCGGAATCGGCGGCATCATCGATGAACAGCTCAGCCGCATCATTGATGGAACCGAAGTCGCCAATCACAACATCGGCTTCTTCCATGGTTTCCACGATGGTGGCATATTCGGCAATGTACTTCTTGTAACCTTCCTTGTTGGCCTCTGCGGAAGCCTCGATGTACACCTTGATTCCCTTTTCAAGAGGCAAGAGGTTATTGTCGTTCTTGACCAGAACAGCAGACTTGGCCTGCAATTTTTCGGTCAACTCAACTTCATAGGGATTGCGGGCTGCGCGCACATCTTCATTGGTTAACAGTTCAGTGGGATTGGCTGCCCATTCAGGTGAAGCGCACAGCGCAACAGCTTCTTCTACATTGCAATAGGGATTGTCGAAAAGGCCCTTCCTAAACTTGAAGCGTAAGATACGGCCAGCAGCCTTATCCACATTAGCCTTGTCAACCTCGCCGGAAGCCAGACCGTCAACAATGGCGTTGGGGTAGTTGGCAGACGGAGAGGATTCCCAATCACTATAATCTCCATACATTCTGCCGGAGCCGAACATATCGGTGCCCAGCTCTAAAGCACGATTATATAGCCATCCAATTGTCTGTTGGCCAAGATCAACGCCTTCCGGTGTGATGCCGGACATGCGACCGGGGTTGGAAGGACCACCGCCCAAAGACCACCAGTCAGAAACAACTACCCCGTCAAAGCCGAGGGTATCACGTAGATAACCCATGGTCACGGAATCCCATTTCACGTCAACGGTGTTGGTGATGCCGGTTCCGCCGCAGTTGGTCATGACCCACTCAGAGCCCGCATCCAGCGCGGCTTTCCAGCCGACCATCCAGTTATCAAAGTTCTGAGCCACCGAACGGGCCTTGCCAAAGCTTGAGTCGCCGCCACGGCCAATCCAGTGCTTGGTACAAGAAGCTAAGCCATTTTCTGACAAACCACGAATTTCTGCACCAACAATGGCAGCTATCAATTCGGGATTCTCACCATACTGAGCGCCGATTTCGTTGGCATAGGGTTCAAAGGTTACATGGATACCTACAGCACGCATAGCCTGACCGTAGAATGAAGCCAGCTGATAAGCCAACTCGGGATCATTGGCGGTGCCGAAGCCCTCGTGGGACTTGTCTACATAGCCACCAAAAGAATTGTACTCACGGTCGGAAGTAAATATCATAGGCACACCTAAACGCTCGGCCTCGGCAGTCGCTTGCAGATTGTTTAGGGTATTGGTAATGGTGATTGGGGTACCGTTCAGGTTGAACAGCTGGCAAGTCAGCGCCCAATCCCACACCATCTGACGGGCATCCGCCAATTGAGTGTTAACGCAGAATAGCAGACCCACCTCTTCCTTGGGGGTCATCTGGCTGATAATGTCTGCCACACGATCGTCAATAGGATTGCGCCAGTCTTCATAAACATCAAGAGTACCGTTCTTGTTCATGTCCTTGAACTTCAGGCCGTCCACCTCAAGGATAGGAGTGATGCCCTCGATGTAAGAAAGTTCAATCTGACCGGTCGCCTCGTCAGCAGGGATGACAGAATACTCACAGTTGGTCTTGAGGAAAGCTTCCTCAGCGGCTGCAGCTTCAGCTTTGGCAGCCTTATTCGCCTCCTCAATCAGGTCAGCTGCAGATTTGGGTTGCTCAGTTGCAGCAGGTTCACCTGATGGTTCTCCCTGAGCAAATGTGCCAACGCAAGTCAGCAGCAACATCAGTGCGAGGATAAGAGATAGTGTCTTTTTCATGTATAAGCGCTCCTTTCAATCAATCGTTCAATAATCCTACCAGTTCTTTCACCCCTGCTTGGGGGACTGTTAGGTAAGAATAATGAAAGACTCCTGATAGTTATTGTATTGCTTTCAAGGGCATTCATCAATGGAATATCCAGCACAAGTACTTGTACATTCCAACCCAAAGAGCGAGCCGCAAGAGGCGGCTCGCCCAGAATGTTTGGGGGATGAAGTTATCCGCTTACAATTATTCTACGATAAGATTTCCACTCTGACCACCGATATCGATGGTATATTCACCGGCTTCCAGCGTCAAATCAAGCTGTACAACTCGCCAACTGTCAGCGCAAACGGTGATAATTTTCTCTGCAACCACTTCACCATTTGCCTTGGCCTGGACGGTGGTGATGCCATCAGCACCATAGTTGTTGAGCAGACAGTATACAGTAAAGGGTTCGCCTGCTTTGGCCTGATCAACCACAGTAGACCGGATGACCTTGGAGCCCCTACTCTCGGTCTCTTCCTGAATCACGTTCTGGGGCAGAATAAGGCAGGAGTATACAAATTCCGGATCTTCACCATACTTCATGCCATACAGTGCTTGCACCAGCGGATCGCCCCAATTGTTGGGGGACGCATGATTTTCCTTGTCAGCCATCATGGTGGCCTGAACCATCAGGCGCACGTAAGGGTCAGCCCCCTGATCGCCGGCCAGATCCTTCCACTGCAATGCATCGTTAATGGAGTCACGGGCGATTTCCTTAACGATTACGCCACCCGGCTCTCTTACCCCAAAGAGGATATCCGCATAAATCCAAGGTTCGGTGACCGTGATGAAACCGGCTTCAGTTGATCCGTGATCAGCAGACTGGTTATAACTCATGTAGATGATTGCAGTCGCATTTTCTAAGACATACTGGGTAGGATCGGTATTGTTCAGTGTTACCACGAGCGACTTATCAAAATAGCTTGCATCATCGATCAGTAATTCAGCAGTATCGTTGATGTTGGAGAAGTCACCAATTACAACATCGGCTTCCTCGACAGAATCAACTAGAGTGGCAAAGTTGGCAACATAATTACGATAAGCAGTCTGACGATCACCGTTGCCGGACTCGAGGTATACTTTAATGCCTTTCTCAAGAGGCAGGAGGTTATTGTCGTTCTTGACCAATACCGCAGACTTGGCTTGCAGCCTCTCAGTCAGCTCAACTTCATAGGGACTGCGAGCAGCACGCAGATCTTCATTGGTGTGAATTTCAGTCGGGTTGGCTGCCCACTCGGCTGAGGCACATAGTTCAACCGCAGCATTTACATCACGGTAAGGATTCTCAAACAAATCTTTCTTGAATTTAAAATCAAGAATACGGGTAGCTGCACGCTTAACCAAATCAAGCTGCACTTCACCGGTTTCCATAGCTGCCAAGATAATGTCCGGCCAGTGGCACATGAGGGAGGTGATTTCAGTACCGTGGGAAATGGTTTCAGTGCCAAACATGTCAACACCGTTCCTCAAGCACTCATTAAACAGCCAAGGGAAGGATTGATCCGCCAATTCAACGCCGCCGGGCGTCACACCTGAAACTTGGTTGGTGCCAAAACCGAAGGGCCACCAGTCGGTCACGATAACGCCTTGGAAGCCAAGGGTATCGCGCAAGTAACCCATGGTCACAGGATCAAACTTTACGTCAACCGTATTGGTGATACCGGTGCCACCGCAGTTGGTCATAATCCACTCGCAACCGGCATCAAGCGCGGCTTTCCAGCCGACCATCCAGTTATCAAAGTTTTGCGCCACGGAGCGAGCATTGCCGAAGTTTGAGTCGCCGCCACGGCCAATCCAGTGTTTGGTGCACGAGGCAAGCCCGTTTTGCTGCAGTGCAGAAATCTCAGCAGAGATAATGGATGCGATCAGCTCGGGATTCTCACCATACTGTGCGCCAATCTCGTTAGCATAGGGTTCAAATGTTACATGCACACCGATGGCATACATGGCTTTTGCATAGTAAGCCGCCAGTTCCGCTGCCAGTTCAGGATCGTTGGCAGTACCAAAACCTTCGTGCGACTTGTCAATATAGCCACCCCATGAATTATATTCACGGTCGGAAGTGAACACCATAGGAACGCCCAGGCGCATGGATTCCGCTTTAGCTTGCAAGTTATTCAGTGTATTGGTAATACTAATGGGGTTGCCGTTTAGGTTGAACAGTTGGCAGGTCATCTCAAATTCCTCAATGAGATGACGCGCCTCGTCCACAGGGGTATTGACGCAGTAAAGCAGACCTAGCAGCTCTTCATTGTTCATTTGTGCAATCAGGTCAGCAATACGCACGTCGTTCTCCAGGCGCCAGTCTTCGTAAGCATCCAGATAACTGTTCTTGTTCAAGTCCTTGAATTTCAGTCCGTCGATTTCCAAAATAGGGGTCACGTCTTCAAGATAGGTCAACTTTTTCTGGCCAGTCGTTTCGTCCGCATCAATTACAGCATAGTTAACCGGATCGGTCAATGGACCATCCATGGTGGAGCCTGCTATTTTCAGCGTTTGCCAGTTTTCATTTTCTGCAAAAACACCCGTTGTGCAGGACAATAGCATAACTACCGCCAGCAATAGAGACAGTTTCTTCATCATATACCTCCTAAATGTTCTATTCGGGCGAACCACATCCATTCCACCCATTCTTTTCTTAATTTTAATCCCTTCATATGGTATTGCATATAGAGAATCCAACACAAACACTTGTATAATTCAAGCCTAAAAAAGCAGGCAGCATGTCACAGCCTGCTTAAAGTTAGTTAGATTATTCAGCTACATTAATCGTCTTTGATAGATCGCCTACGGTGATGGTATGTTCACCAGCAGTATCCAAAACAATCTCAATTTCTACAACACGCCATGAACCACCGTTGACTGCCATAATCTTTTCAGCAATCACGGTGTCTCCATCTTTCACTTGAACGGTAGTCACACCGTCAGCACCATTATTCCATAGTAGAGTATAAAGGTTAAAGGGCTGACCAACTTTGCACTCAACCATCGATTCATAGCTGGTTCTGGTACTGCCACCGGACTCAGTCACTACTTCTTTAATAACACGGGGTAAAACGAGGGTGTCGTACTCAAACGCCGGCTCTTCACCATAACGCATACCGTACTTATATTGCAGCAGTGGATCGCCCCAATTATTGGGAGTGGTGTTGTTTTCGCTGGTCTTCATGGTGGCAAGCAGCATCATGCGCACCCACTGGTTTGCGCCCTGATCGCCGGCCAAATCTTTCCACTGAATGTTATCCAAAGTTGAATTACGGGCAATTTCTTTGACAATCATACCCTCAGGTACACGAACGCCGTAAAGGATTTCCGCATACACATTTGGTTCGGTAGTGACAATAAAGCCGGAGGCCGCAGTACCATGGTCAGCGCCGCGGGTAAAGTTCATGAACAACACCGCGTCGCCATTTTCCATCACATAGGTATTAGGGTCAACATTGTTGGTTACAATGACCAGCTTTTTACCATATTCAACTGCGTCGTCAATAAGCAGTTCTGCGGCGTCATTAATCTGCGTGCAATCGGCCACGACTACGTCTGCTTCTTCAATACTATCCACAACGGCAGCATAGTCGCCGATAGCGGCCTTAATTGCATTAGCTGTAGTCTCGGCAGCAGTCGAGCCAAAGAAAACCTTGAGTCCTTTGACAAGAGGTAAAAGATTGTCATTATTTTTGACTAGTACCGCAGATTTTGCCTGTAGTTGACGCTCAAGCTCAATGAGCTCAGCAGGACGAGCAGCCATCAATGTCTCGTTGTCGGTGATTGGCCATTGCTCGGCCTGATAGGCTTCGTTTGCACAAAGCTCCAGTGCTGCCTTCAAATCGGAATAGGGATTTTCGAACAGACCAAGTTCAAACTTGGTAGCTAATACACGACAGGCAGTATCAAAAACACGTTCCTCAGTGATAAGACCTGTCTGGATAGCTTCCTTCACTGCTCCTATATCGGAATGGAAGCCGGGGTTCTCTACATCAATACCGGTGGCGGGAGCGCCGATCTGATCCAGGCCCAGGTTGATAGTGTAGGCATAACGCTCAGGGATGGTCAGCGTCAACAGATCCAAACCATCCTCTGTAATACCGGCAGAGTTGTTAGCACCCTGTGCACCCCAGTCGGAAAGAACAACACCCTCATAGCCCAGAGTGTCACGCAAGTAAGACATGGTCTTTTTATCAAAGTCAACATGAACACCGGTATATAGGCCGGTAGAGTAACCATTGGTCATGAGCCACTTGGGGTTGGCTTCTAGGGCAAGTCTCCATGCGGTCATCCAGTTATCTACTGTAAAAGCATCCGAATTCGCAGTCGAATAGGCTGCGTCACCTCCGCGGGCAATGAAGTGTTTGGCACAGGCATATACGCCGTCTTCAATCTGGATAGCATTAATCTCTGCCCTACCCATGGTGCCGGCATACTCGGGATCTTCACCATTCCAGGAACCAATCTCTTGTCCATAGGGATGCAGTACAATATGGATGCCTACTGCGCGCGATTCCTTAGAGTACTGCTGCCACAGCTTCTCACTCAGCTCTACATCGTTGGCAGTACCAAAAGCATCATGAGGCGTATCGATCATGCCGCCCCAAGCATTGTACTGGCGGTCGTTTGAAATAGTAATCGGGATTCCAAGACGAGTATCCTCACCCAACTGCTGCATTTCGTTATGGAATTTCACCTGTAGGTCAGCGGCACCATTGTCGTTAGATAGGAGGTGAGTAACGCCGTATACATTGATGTAATACCACATTGAGTAACTGCCGCCGGTAACAGGACCGGTGACAACCTCGCCCTCTGCTGGCACATCAAAGGGGCAATTCTGTTCCCACATGTTACGGCTGTCGTTGAAGTCAACACCTGCCGGATTACCGCAAGTATTCACATGAATGAACAACGAGGCCTTTTCTTCGTCGTTCATCTGGCTGTACAGGTCGGCAATACGGGCATCCATATCCGCACGCCAATCCTCGTACACATCAAGACTTCCGTTCTTATTTAGGTCTTTGAACTTCAGGCCGTCCACCTCCAGGATGGTCGTACCTTCCACATAACCCAGCTCAACTTGCTCACCCTCAGCAGGGATGATATAAATTGTCTTAACCGGATTAGCGGTTTCTTCTGCTATGGCTGAAATGCCAATGCATGAAAAAAGCATGACGAAAGTTATCAATAGGGACAGCTTCTTCATAAGTGTTTCCTCCTTTATTTTATTCGGGCAAATATCGTTCATTTCACCCATCTTTACTTAAACTTAACCTTTTCTCAAGCCATTGTACATAGAGTTTCCAACACAAACCCTTGTACAATTCAAAACAGCAGACCGTTTACGCAGTCGCCGTTCTATTGTTTTTTTATATCATTTTTCGTAGCATTTCCCGATTGAGTTTCATAGTAGCAGTATACGGCAGAGCCTCTACATGAATGAAGGTGTCCGGCAGTGCATAGCGAGGCAGCTGCTTTCGAAGCGCAGACTGGATTTCCTTCTGTGTCAAAGAACCTTCCCAGAAGCAGCAGAGCTTCTCCTGCTCCTGATCATAAAGGACACAGCCGTTCTTCCAGCCGGGTATTTTCCGCAGAGCAACTTCGACCTCACCTATCTCCATCCGGTAACCTCCACGCTTGATTTGACTATCTTTGCGTCCAAGCACAGTCAGTACCCCCTCTTCACTGATGCAACCGATATCGCCCGTACGATAATAACGGGTATAGTAGCCCCTATCAAGCGGGTCAATCACAAAAGCTTCCTGTGTGCGCTCTGTGTCCAGATAATATCCAGAGCAGAGCCAAGGATTGGCAATCAACATCTCTCCACGTTCGCCCCTTGGTAGCTGCTCCCCGTTCTCATCAACAATCAGTATCTCCACCTCTTTGTAAGGCAGACCCACCGGAATAACCTCATCATCGGAAAACTCCTGGTCAATACACCAGACTGCCACGGAGAACACTTCTGTAGATCCGTAAAAATTCCACACGCCCGCATTGGGTGCGGCAGCCATCCACTTTTGTAGCGTCTGCCAATGCGCAGCTTCACCGGAAAGAATGATGTATTTAAGATCAGGTAAACATCCTTCCTTCAGCACGCCCGCCTGCGCTGCTTTGATGTAGCTGGAAGGCGTCATGGTCAGTTCGGTGATACGATGCTTACATAAATGTTCCACCAGTACCTTGGGAAAAGAAAGACACTGTGCAGGCAAAATATATACTGTTGCGCCCAACAATAAAGGCGGGTAGATATCGATGATGGAGTTAGCATAGAAAAAGGGCGACTGATTGCCAAAAATAGTTTCTTGCGTGAAGCTATATTTTTCTACTGTCGCCTCAGTATACATAATATAGCTGAACTGGCTTTGTGCCACACCTTTTGGAATGCCCGTTGAACCACTGGTATAGAGAATAGACAGAATGTCATAAATGCTCGTTTGACTACGAATAGCAGCAAGATGATTCTCATCTATTTGATGACAGGCTGCCGCTTCTGCAGTCAACACCGGACAAGTAATGTTTGCTCTCATCACCGAAGCATAGGTAGATTCATCACACAAAATAGCGGCTGGCTTGAGTTGATCCAAGATAATCTGCAAACGCTCCGTGGGCATGGCAATATCAAGCGGCGCATAGGGACAGCCTGCATAAAGAACGCCAAGCAAGCCTGCAACACACTGCACATTTCGATCGTTCATCAACACCGCCACTGGCTGACGGGGTCGGGTACATTCAGCAACCGCGCTTCCGATGCCACGTACAGTATCATAAAGTGTGGTAAAAGTAATACTGGTCTTTTCATCGGAAAATGCAACTCGGTTAGGCCATTTGTTTACTGCATTTTCAAGATATTTCAGCACATTATCAACCATTTTTTATTCCTCCGTTTGGGGTAAATACTCAGGGTATTTTGTGTACCAGTCATCGGTGCAATGCTGCCAGGTTTGATAGGCCATATCGCCATGTCGGTTGGGCAAATGATACCTTTCACACAAGTCACTGCCTAAACGACGAGAAAAAGTTACGCTTCCTTTGACATTCAAATGCTGCCAATCTGAAAAGTCGGAAGAATAACGCAGCCGCACCCGAAGTTTTGGATCATTGTAGTTGATTCCGTCTACACCATGCTGCGCCGCTACATGCCACAGGCTGTTATAGTACATATGGTCATTGGCATAGTCCGGATTGGGAAAGCCCACCAGCATCACAGGGATTTCATGTTCCTGTGCAAGTAGCAGCAGCTTTTCAAAGTACTCCTGCTGCCTAGTGTTGAGGGGTTTCTTCGTGCTCGTCCAAACAAGAGAAGGTTTCTGATGTTGCTCGGTTTCATCCATTTCGATATAGCCTTTCCAATGCGGGCCTCTGCCTTCATTGGTAGGGGGATAGAGAAAACTTTCCGCAACCACCCCGGGATAATAGCTGTGCAGTTGAGGAAAAGCCAAAGCAAAATCAATAAAGTCATCAGGTTTCACACTGGCAGCAATCGCTTTAAAACGCGTTGGTAGCGAACGGATGCCATAGGTTGAAAGGATTGTACGGCCACGCTTGGAATAGTCATTTTCATAGATTGAGGCTTTTGCATCCAATAAAATCAGTTTGGGCCGCTGAGTTTTAAGAGCTTCTTCCAAATAATAATAGCTAATCCAAAAGGGTTGCTCGGCGCCGCAAAGGTTATAAGCTGCTATTCCATATTCCTTCCAAAGAACATTGGTATTGACCCCAGCGTAGGCACAGCTCGTACCCAGCGCCAGCACATCCACACTTTCCTTGGGCTGCTGATAAAAGTTGACAATCGGACAGATTCCGTAATCATGCTTAGGGGTAAGAACATAAATTGTGTAATGAAGTACCACGCAAAGCAGTAGAACAAAGCAAATGAGTCGCAACCAGAAGGCAAGGAGTTCTTTCGTTCTTGTCATCTCTCCTCCCCTCCCTAAAACTGCGTGTACAGGAACGCTACCGCATCAAACCCCGCTCCATAGCAGCCAAACACAAGCACCGTTACAATCAACCCTATCAGTACCGGCCAACGGACCAGAAAACTGCCCCCGGCCAGCTTACCATTGACATCTGCGCCAAACTCAATCATGAGATCAACAGCCAAGACAAGCAGCAGCGCTACCAAAACAATGTACCATTCCAGCGGCTCCAATAAGCCCGTCAATGTGGCCCCAGCGTCTGCGAATGTCCAGTTTTGAAAAGTCGCGCCAAGCAAGGATAAGCCTTGCTTTGGCCCTGCGGTAAAAGCAAAATATTGTGCCAGCAGAATAAGGCCCCATGTGCGTAAAATGCAAAAGCCTTTCCACCACCATGCTTTGATGTTGATACGTAAACGATTCCTTATTTTTTTAAACAGTGGCTCCAACAGCAGCGCAGCACTCAACAGCACGCCAAAATACACGCCGTAAACGACCGCATTCCAGTTAGCGGTATGCCAAATGCCTATCAAAAAAAAGATGATAAACGTTGCAACAACACCAGGTAGCGTACGTCCTATCTTTTTTCCAAAGATGCGCTGTCCACCTCTGGACAAGGATAGACCAAAACGAGAGGTCGTCAGAGGGTAGAATAGGTAGCTTCGAAACCACACACCCAGTGAGATATGCCATCTGCGCCAGTATTCAGCTACGGACATAGAAAAGAATGGCCTACGAAAATTTTCCGCCAAATCAATCCCCAACATTCTTGCCGCGCCACGAATAACATCCATGCCTCCGGAAAAATCTGCATATAAGCGGACAGCATAAAGCGCAACACCCAGAAGAATGATCCATCCGGGCATATCAAACCCTATTGCAATTGCTGAAGTGACCGGCGCAAGGCGATCGGCTATCACCAGCTTTTTAAAACAACCCCATATTGCCAGCTGAAACCCGGAAACGAAGACAGTGGGTTCAAACCTTGCGGGCAACAGTAGCTGCGGCATAAGCTGCCTGTATGTCATAATAGGTCCCTGCGAAATTTGCGGGAAAAATGACACAAAAAGCAGGTATTTTAATGGATTGCTCTCTGGGTCAGCTTTACCTCGAGCACAATCCACTACATAACCAACACTCTGGAAAGTAAAATAGCTGAGCCCCAGCGGCGCTACCAGCGACCAATCCGCTAAGGTTTTGTGACCCTCCGTCATAGCAAGATAAGTGGACTGAATCATTCCGTAAAGTAAATGACCATACTTCATGACCGCCATCCCGCCCATAACCAATAAAACAACAAATGCCAGAAAATAACTACGCTGCTTTTTCGTGTGATATGCTGTCGCCTTATCTTCTTGTGCTAAAGCAAGCTTCTCTTTGTCACGACAACGACCCATATACAAGCCACCCAGCCATGTTATTAACGTGACTGCTCCAAGGTAGGCAATGGCATGCCATCCTGCGCCAGCGTAGAAAACCATACTGGCTGTAAGCAAACCAATCCACCGAAAGCGCACCGGCAGACAATAATGTACCGCAACCAGCGCTGTCATTAGTATAAGAAAATCAAGGGATAAGATACCCAATTCTTTCCTCCCCTACGATAAATTCAGCCAATAATCTCTTTCTTTAATTGTACACGATCAATCTTGCCATTACCAGTTTGAGGTAACTGCGCCCGCCTAACAAAAACATTAGGTAGCATGTATTTGGGAAGCTTTTCCTTTAATGAGCGCAATAATGGCTTTTCCTCCATCTCCCCTGAATAAACAGCAATAATCTGCTCGGTCTGCTCATTATAAAGACAGCAACCTACATTCACCTGTGGATGGGCACATAAAGCACACTCAATCTCCCCAAGTTCTATACGGTAGCCCTGTTTTTTAATCTGACTGTCCTTACGTCCAAGGAACATAAGCTCCCCACGTTCATTATACTCACCCAAATCACCAGTCTTGTACATCATTTCGGTCACACCGCTGCGCAGGGGATTGGGTACAAACACCTCTGCTGTCTTATCCGGCGAATTAAAGTAACCGGGCGAGAGACAAGTTCCAACCACACAGATTTCTCCATCAATCAATAAAATACGCGTGTTGCCGCACGGGAATCCAATAGGAAGCGTGTCAGTATCGGCAAAGTCGCGCTCGACCGGGAAGTATGTGCATACATCAGTAATCTCTGTCGGGCCATACATATTAACATAACGCGCTTTAGGCAATGCTTTGCGCCATGCGTTAAGGGTCTTACATGGCATGGTTTCCCCGCAAAAGAAAATACGCTCCAAACGGCTGGGAATACATTTTTCCAAAGCCCCTACATTCGCAACACTGGTTAGCGCAGAAGGTACCCAAAACAACGTATTGATTGCCTTTTCATCAAGATATTCTGTCATTTTGCCGGGGAAAGTAAAGAATTTTCTTGGAATAAAATGCACAGTTGCGCCCATACGCAACGCGCAATAAATATCCAGCACAGAATTGTCAAAATACAGAGGTGCCTGATTACCAAAAATACAGTCAGCCTCAATACAAAGCGCATCGCAGGCCCACTGGGCAAAGTCTATCACCGAACGATGGTTGATGGCTACTCCTTTTGGGGTGCCAGTTGATCCGCTTGTAAACAATACATACAGCAGATCAGTATCAATGTGCTGCGCGCGCACTGCTGCCAGTCCCAGCTGATCAATATCGTTGCGGATATCCTCTACGCAGACAACTTTCAATTGACTACCCAGATTCTCAGCTTTTTCCAAATAACATCTTTCACACAGGATGCAGGTAGGCTGCAATACGGACACTATTTGCTCCATGCGACTAACGGGCATAGCAGGGTCAATAGGCGTATAAAAACATCCGGCATATACTACAGCAAACATCGCTGCAATACAATCGGGTGTTTTGTCCATAAAAATCAGTACCGGGCTTTGGGGTGGGATTTGGCCGCACAAGAAAGAGCCAATCTCTTGCGCTCGTTGTAATAGCAGCGCATAGGTAAGCGCTGAAGTATCATCCTCAAAAGCGATATGTTGAGGATCGCGATGGGCTGATTGTTCCAGCCAAATAAGCACATTACGAATCATCGTAGCTTCTGATAGCGCTTGACAGTTTCAAGAATCGCCTTAGCGCTGTTAAAGTTTTCCGGCTCAATATCTCCCACCTCAATATGAATGTCATACGCCATATCCAGTGCCGCAATAATCATAGTAATATCAAAGGAATCAATATGACCATCATCTACCAAAGTATTAATGTTTCTAAAATCCACATCCTCATCCACGTCGTGGAGTATACTCAGCAATTTCTCCATTTCATCCATACTGTTTCCCTCCTTATCGTGAACAGAAATGCCATCGTCACTCACCCGGTGGAAAGAGGCGGTGGCATATCATTCATTTTAATCATTAATACGGTTCTCAGTTTCTTTGTCAAATATGTGGAATTTGGAAGCATTCGGCCTTAGACTCAGCTGGCCAGAAAAACTGGTTTTGTCTCCACTATACTTAAAAACAATAACCTGCCCGCCAACATTAAGGTAAACTAGAAACGCCTCACCCAGCGGCTCCACTCCATCCACTGTACCTGAAATGCAGCCTTCGCTGCCTTCCTCCACCAAAATCAGGTCAGAGGGACGAATACCAAAAATGACCGTTTTTCCTTCAAAGAGCTTAACCGATTCTTCCATTTCCTCTGGAACCGGTAAAATGAAGGATGGGTGTACCAAAAAGTAATCTTCGCCCTTTTTCTGCACTTTGCAATCAAAGGTGTTTATTTTCGGTGTCCCCAAGAACACGGCTGCAAAGAGATTGCACGGATGATCATATAAATCACTAGGAGTACCTTCCTGAACAATACGGCCATTATTCATAAGTACAATATGATCCGCCATCGTCATTGCTTCAGTTTGGTCATGCGTTACATACACAGTTGTAACCCCCAACTTGCGTTGAATCTTCTTTAATTCATAACGTACTTGTTCACGAAGCTTAGCATCAAGGTTTCCCAAGGGCTCATCCAGCATAAAAACGTTGGGATTGCGCACCATGGCGCGCCCAAGGGCTACACGCTGGCGTTGGCCACCGGAGAGTTCCGCGGGCTTTCGGTCAAGCAGCGGTTCAATGGACAGCATCTTAGCCATCTCGTCCACTCGGCGATTAATCTCTTCCTTGGGAGCCTTCTTGGTTTCAAGCGCAAATGACATGTTTTTGCGAACGGTCATGTTTGGATACAGGGCATATTCCTGAAACACCATGGCGATGTTACGCTCCTGAGGCTGCTCAAAAATTCCTTTCAGAGGAGCAGTGACAATTTTGTCCCCAAAGTAAATCTCACCTTTTTGCGGTTTGAGCAGACCCGCAATGCAGTGCATTGCCGTTGTCTTTCCGCAACCTGACGGTCCAAGGAACACACAAAATTCTCCCTCATTAACCTTCAAGCTCATATCCTCAATCACATAGGTTTTTCCTTTGTTATAGGACACGCTCATGTCCTTAATCGTAATAGAAGCCATTTCATTTACCCTTTCATCAACATTAATTACCAAAGGACACAACTTCAATACCATAACCGTAATCGTACAATGGATTAATGATATCCTTTGCAAAATCCTCGCGCTGGAGCATTACCTGGTCCATCGTTGCGGGAATCTGGAAAGGAGTTTTTCCCGAAATTTTCGCTTCGCCGAAAATCGCTTCCGCCACCGCTTCCGCACCAGCCGTGCAGCCGGGCCGATAGGCCAGTAAAACCGCATCGCTATTATTGGCAATAGGCGTTAAAACATAAGCGCGATTCATGAGCACTACGGTTATAACAGGTACACCCGCTTTTTTGAGCGCTTTGACCATATCGGTCTGCATGGAAGGAAACTCAAGCGTAGAAGTACCCCAAGCAGGTTCGTGAGTGCCTGAAGCTTCTCCCACCACCACTATAGCAGTTGTTCCAGAGGGATAAGACGAAGCGACCTGAGTTACATCATCCCCAATATAAGTAACATTGTTTGTGCCGGCCTTTTCAGTGATAGCGGTCAGGATATTCTTGCCCTCATACTCGGCAATCTTCCAGCCGGAAGACAAAGCAGCCGTATCCTCTGCCAAGGAACCTGCAACAATCAGCTTTTGACCGGCAAGCGGGGATATGTCTTCATATTTAACCAATGTCAGAGCTTCCGCCGCAGCCTGTTTAGCAAGTTTGTAGTGTTCCTCGGTGCCAACAACAGCCTTGGCATTCTCTACATCTACATAAGGGTTTTCGAACAATCCAAGTTCAAACTTAACTTTCAATAAACGCCCAACGCGCTCGTCAAACTGCTCGTCAGTCAAGTTCTGAGTCAGTTTTTTGCTTTCTCGCTGCCCTGCGCCGCCCAATGCATCCGCGCCAGCCAGAGCGGCTACAGTATGGTTAAGGCCCCAGTCGGTTTGTATAATGCCATTAAACCCTAACTCTTCGCGTAAAAGCTCTGTCATAACTTTTGAAGACTCATGGGCATAATTTTCCACCGCGTCACCGCCAAGATAAGGTACGGTTGAGTAACCATAAGGCATGATGGATGCTGCCCCCGCTTCAATGGCGGCCTTGAAAACGCTCAAATGCATCTGGAATGACTGATCATCAAATACTAACGGCGTTCCATCAACACCGGCGGTCTGAGCACCGGAACCGGGGAAATGCTTAACACAGGTCATAATAGATTCACTGGTTAGCTTATTTCCTCCCTGCAAGCCTTCAATGGCAGCCACAGTCATTTGGGTAGCCAGTTCAGCATCTTCACCAAAACACTCCTGTACACGCCCCCAGCGGGGATCGGTGGCAATATCTGCAATGGGTGACAAACTCATGCGAACGCCCAAAGCCAACATTTCTTTACGCTGCATATCATTAAGTTGCCTAACCAAATCTACATTTCCGGTAGCGGCAAGTGTAAGCTGATCGGGAATGATGGTAGCGCCCTGTACCCAAGAAGCGCCAATGACAGAGTCCATGGAGAAAATTACAGGAATGCCTAAAGCTGAAACCTCGCTAAGAGCCTGAACTTCATTCGTCTTTAAAGCCGCATCTTCCGCACCGCCGGACAGATAGGTATAGGCCAGTACAAATCCCACACCCAGCTCGGTAAACCAAGATTCTTTCAAGGTCACAAGCGTCATATGAAGCATTTGCGCAGCCTTGTCGGTTGCGGACATTTGAGATAACAAATCATCTACCCGCTCCTGAACAGTCTTGCGCCAGTCTTCGTACACATCAAGGCTTCCGTTCTTATTCAAGTCCTTAAATTTTAAACCATCCACTTCAAGAATCTGAGTATCTGCAGTGTAGCCAAGCTTCACCTGCTCACCATTCTCCGGGACATATAAAACAGGAACAATAGCTTGTGTCCCTTCCTCTTCTTGTGCAATCACGCCAGGAAAAAGCATGAGCATCGCCATCAATAGGGCAATCAATCTTTTATTCATTATCATAACCTCCTTAAGAAGCAGTTACGGCGCCGGCCATGTAGCCGCGAATCAGGTACTTGCCTAAGAACATGTACAGCAACAACACAGGTAATGTCAGCCAGATTGAACCGGCCATCTGCATATTAAATTCCGCCGATAATGCCCCAACCATTTGATTGAGTGCAATAGTAGCAGGCATACAATCAAAACCGCCCATCGTGAGTGCAAAAAGCATTTCATTCCATACGGAAGTGAATTGGAACACCAATACGGTTACTGTAGCAATCGTGGTGTTGGGCAACACAATCTTTCGATAGATTTGCCATGGACCGTTACCGTCAATCATGGCCTGCTTAATCAGTGCATCCGGAATATCCGAATAAAAGCCACGGAACATGGAAGTACACATGGGCATGCCATAAACAATATGAATTAGAATCAAGCCCCGGCGGGTATCATATAGTCCAAGATTGCTGATGGTTTTTAATAGAGGAACTAAAATAGCTTGATAGGGCAAGTAAATTGCCGCAGAAAGCAGCAGGAAAAAAAGGCCATCAAACTTGAAGCGATATTTACTAAGTCCATACGCACATACTGAGCCCAGCGCAACCGAGCCTAAAGCCCCGCCAACTGTGATAATGACGCTGGTAATAAGCGATTCTTTTAATTCTTCAAAAGAATCAACATAAGCATCGAAAGAAATTTCCTCAGGGAAAGAAAGCGGGTTGGTCGTCAATGCTTCCTCAGCCGTTTTAAAGGAAGTTGTGACTGTTCCCCAAAAGGGCAGCAGGTATAAAAGTACCGTGCAGATCATGATCAAATAATAGACAACACGAAGCACACGCAGATGAACAGGTACTTTTTCTTTGACAGGTTTCACATTTACAGCTGTCGACATATCATCACTTCTTTCTATTGCTGTAGTAAGTGATAGGCAGGATGAGCACCAGCACTAACACAAGGAGGAAGTTTGCAATCGCTGCGCCGTAAGCAAAGTTGTTCTTCTCAAATGTCTCACGGTACATCAGAACCGGCAGTGTATGAGACGCAGTCCCCGGTCCGCCCTGAGTCATTTGCCAAATAAAGTCAAAAGAACGTAGTGCGTACATCGCTAAGATCGTAATCGCCGAAGACATGGAGCCTTTTAGCGCCGGAAGCACAAGTTTCCTGTAGATCCGGGGTGAATAGGCACCATCGAGCTTAGCAGCATTGATGACATTCTGAGGCACGGACTTTATACCTGCATAAAATATAAGCGCTACATATCCGGAGAATTGCCACACTAAGGCAATAATGATAGATGGCATAACCATTTCCTGGCTGGAAATCCACAGAAGCCCTTGCGTGCTTATGCCCATCATTTTTAGAATAGAATTGATAATCCCGCTGGAGGGGTTATACATCCAGGCCCAAACCGTTCCTGTCACAACATAGGATAAAGCAAAAGGCAGCAGAATTAAATTACGAAAAAGACTTGTTCCTTTAAGTCCCTGATCCATCAGCAAAGCAAGCAGCAATCCAATCAACAAACACAAGGGGATGATAAGAAAGAGCAGAAGTGTATTTTTTAGTGAAATCCAAAACTGCGGATCCTTAAACATCTGAGCATACCACTTAAAGCCGCCAAAGCCATAGCTGGCCTCAAGGCTGTAGGCTTCCCAGTCGGACACTGAAACCCATAGATTCCATCCAAGCGCTACATACACGAAATAGATTAGCAGTGCCGCCGGAATAATCAGTGGTAGCATCGGGTGGCGGTTAAAGAATTTTTTAATTGCCATGAACATTACTCCTTATCTGAATGAACGGAAACACGGACGGACGAAGCTTTTCTTCGCGCCGCCCGTGCATGATTGTCTTACTCGGTATAGCTCAGGCCATAGCCATAATCATATAGAGGATTCTCTAAATCAAAGGCCACATCTCCGGACTGTTCCAGCACGCTTTCCATGTCCCTTGGCAACTGAACGGGCAGCTTCCCGGAGGGATTGTTCATACCATAAAGAGTCTCCGCTATAGCAATACCGCCCTCGGTTCCCGGATAGTAGGCCATCAGAATCGCTTCGGTATTCTCGGCACACCAAGTTAAAATTAACGGGCGACCATTGATAACGACAGTTACAATCGGCTTACCGGTAGCATCAAGTACTTTCATCATCTCTTTTTGAGAATTGGTAAGGCTCAGATCTTCCGTTCCCCAGGCTGACGAGTGCATGTAGCTAGGTTCTCCAACTACCGCAATAATTAAGTCGGCATCGACAGCTTCTGCCTTCATCTGCTCCAAGTCTTCAGCAGCATAAACGACAGTAGCACCTTCCTTGGCATACTCTTTAAGGGCCTGCTCAATGGTAAGCCCGGGCTGAGCTGAAGACCAACCGCCACACAGTGAATCCATGTCACCGGCGCGCAATCCGGTAACCAAAATCTTTTTCCCGGTAGAGTCATAGGGTAGGATATTATCATTTTTTAGAAGCGTCATCGATTCGCGAGCAGCTTGTAGACTCAGCGCCCTTGACTCGTCATTGCCAACATACTCTATTGCATAAGCCACATCACAATAGGGGTTTTCAAAAACGCCCATTTGGAACTTCGGTAACAAAACACGACGGCAAGCCGCATTTAACACCTCATCGGTGATTTTGCCTTCACCATGGAGGGTTTCCATGGTATCAATCAAACGAATGGATTCGCCGCCAATTCCGTCCACTTGCCCTTCCATAACGCCGACCAACACAGCCTCTTCTTCACTGATCTCTCCTTCAAACAGCGCGCGGGTCTGTTGAATTGCCCAAATCATCCCCCAGTCCGTCTGAATCAAACCGTCAAATCCCATCTCTTCACGAAGTAGGTCTTGTAAAATTGCCTTGGAGCCAAGAGCAGCGGTGCTTATGTCAAGATAAATAGAAGAAGAATAGTAAGGCATGATGGATGCAACATTTACTTCCAACGCGGCATAATAAGGTTTAAGGTGATACTGAAGCGTTTCTTCATCAGATACAATGGGCGCCATGTCAATTCCGTCCATCTGAGGTCCTGAGCCGGGGAAGTGTTTGATACACGCCATGATGGAGTCTTCATTCAGACCCTCATCGCCATTCTGAAAACCAACAATCTGTGCGCGTATCATTTTCGTGACAAGATCTGCATCCTCACCAAAAGTTTCCATGACACGCCCCCAGCGAGGTTCAGTACCAATATCCGCTTCGGGAGACAAAGTCATTCGGGTACCAATGGCAATATGTTCTTGCCTGGCAATATCCGCCAGCTTCGAGACAAGTTCTTCGTTTCGGGTGGCAGCCAGACCTAAGTTGTGGGGTGTGACTGTTGCTCCGTAAACATACGAAGTTCCATGCACAGAGTCCATGGAAACAACAATCGGCACACCTAAGCGGGAAGCCTCGGCCCACTCCTGAACCTGATTCATGGTTTTCGCGGCATTTTCGACGCTGTCCAGTTCACGAACCAAGACCAAACCAATGTTCTCGTCAGTGGACCATTTTTCAAGGTAGGAGGGCACCTTGCCACCAGCTTTGGGAACAAAGGTAGGGTGCTGCATCTGAGCAATTTTCTCACGAACGGTCATTTGGGAAATTAGGTCCTGAACACGTGTCTCGCTATCCACACGCCAGTCCTCATACACATCAAGGCTACCATTTTTGTTGTGGTCTTTAAACTTCAGCCCATCCACTTCCAGAATTGCGGTCAACCCTTCAATGTAGGTTAAGATATGCTGGGTTTCATTCCCTTCAATCAATACAAAATTATTGAGACTCTCCGCTTGCGCAAGAGTAGCCATAGGCAGCGTTGTGACAGCCAAAACAGCTGCCGCCACAAAAGATATGAATCGCTTAATCAACAATGTTCCATTCTCCTTCCACACCAGCTTCCTTTAAAGCTTCGGTAATCATTTTGGCATAACGAGCAGTATCTGGATCCGTCGAAGTAGCAAAATCAGTAATGCGGGTCTGCAAGTCTGTGGAGGCAGCCCACGGAAGCGCTGTACCATGGGTAAAGCTGGGATAGGCAATGATATTGTCGTCCAACAGCTCATTTTTAAAGATAAGGGTTAGTTCGTTATATGTTTCATCCGGCGTATCTAAATAAGGAGAAACGGATTCTTTCACTCTGGAGAAGGCTATCTGCACTTGGGTACCAGGCACGGAAGCAGTCCACTTCACCCCCCCCTCTACATTGGAAGAGTCGTTTGGAACAACAAAGCCGTCAATGCACATCCCGTAGTAGCCGGAAGTACCCGGCATTGTGAATACTCCATAATCTTTGCCGTAAACCCAGCTTTGGCTGGTCAGGAAAGGCTGCATCCAGGTTCCCATGATGTACATGGCATAATCGCCAGCAACAACTCGCCCGGCAGTTTCATACCACTCACGAGCAGCGTGGTCAGGGGCAACATATTCCATCATTTTTTTGAAGGTATCCAGCACCTGCTGAACTTGGTCAGCCGTGGCCTTACTGTTAATAAAATCCTCGTAGATTTGAGCGTCGGTGCCCATCATGATATTTTCAAACAGTTGACCGGCAGTCCAGCCCTTGCGGTCGCCCAAATCAAGCGCATACTTTCCATCAGGTAACTTTTCTTTAAACTGCTTACAAATCGTCCAAAATTCTTCCCAAGTAATATCAGCATGATCAGGAATTTCAATACCATACTCATTAAACATATGAATGTTATAAAAAATAGTATTGGTCTTATGAACGCCAACGGGAACAATATAGTAACCGCCATTCTTTGCAACACAAAGCTCTTGAATCTTGCCAATCATTCGTTCATGAAGATTTAGCTCTTCCCACAAACCAGTCAAATCAAATAGCATATCTGCTGCCAAGTAGGGTTGGATTTCCTCTCCGGGGTGCGCTTGGAAAGACTCCGGACTCTTACCCGCCTGTTGCAGTACCTTTACTTTCATGACCATGGCGCCGCCGGCGCCACCGGGAATCGCATTGGATTTGGCTTGCTGTTTTTGGTAAACTTCCTCAAATCCTTTGACAATCTCTTCAATCGCCTGTTTTTCACCTCCGGCTGTCCACCAGTGATAGACATTAACCTTACCTTTTGATGATGTATCAGCCAGCACTGCAGGAATATCCAGCTCCGTAATTTTTTTGTTTTTTGCTGCCAGCGCGCTGCTTCCCAAAGAAAGAAGCAATGCAAGCACAAGGCATAGGGAAATTATCTTTTTCATGTCGATGGGCTCCTCATCAGTCACAGAAGGTCATACTGCCCCACTGAGAGGGATCAGTATCTACAGTATCGGTACCTGCCCACTGCATCCTAACAGTCGCAACGCCGGGACAAGGAAAGTCAAGGTCAAACATACCAAAGTCAACGCCAACAACCATACCAGCTGCAGGAACCAATACCGGTATATTCTCGTTTGAAAGATTTATGAGAGGAATCTTGATTTCTAGTGTATATCCGCCTTCAATCTCTGCGATACAGGCCTCGTAGTCTTCCAACACCTGTTCATCACCGTCTTCACCGCAGGTTTCAAAACCCTTGTTATCTTCAATCATGTCACGATCGATGCCGGTGTTATAGTAGTAGTCATCGATAATCATTGTTACACGCCAATCGTTGGCGGTATAGGAGGTACGGGTAGGGTCAGCTTCCGGGTCGGTCGATAAAAACAAAACCAGCGAGTCGGCCATGTCCGGTGGAAACCCTTCGCGATACATAAAAGGAGTATCGTCTAAGATCTTTGCACCAAGGTATAGATTTTCCTCATCCCACATGACGTATATGTCAAGGCTCAAGTCCTCAACACCCTTTTCCTTCCACTGGCCGGGATCGCGTACAACCTGTTCTTCAAGATTAATTGTCGCGGGAGAAGTGGTGTTCCATTCAGATAAGTCACCATCGATTATGATATCCTCAGGTGCCTTATATGCATTAATTGCACGCCCAGAATCCGCAGCAAAGGCAGTGCAGCTCAAAACAAGTGTTAGTGTCAGCAAAATTGAAAGCAGTTTAGTTTGCCTTTTCATATTTGTTCCTCCTTTATAGTCACAGTTGTTCTAATTGTTTATTACATTATACGGGGAGGCCATTTCACCGTCGATGGAATATCCAACACAGGCAGTTGTAAAATCAAGCCCTCATGTTTTGTAATTTTCAACACTTCCACTTGTAAAAAACAACACTCTTAACAAAAATTTTGTGTCTTATGGTATAGTTTAATAAAAGAACCACACATGCGGAGGAAAATCCTCATGAAAATGATGCACAAACTAATTATCGTCTTTTCACTTTTAGCGATATTAACCACAGCAGCAAACTCTATCTATTTTTACCAGACCAGAATGACTGATCTTGATCAGCGCACTTACGAGCACCTAAACATGCTGAGTACAAAAATCGTTGGTGAAGTCGAACAATATACGCGGCTAATGGACTATGCGATTGAAAGCCTTATCGCTGACCCGGACTTTATGGATGCATTCCACAAAGCTTCTCAGCTTGATGATGAAAGCGATGTTGGGCAGATGCTTGCCATCCAAAACATTCTCTCCCGCAAACTTTACCAAGAACCCATTCTTGAACCTTTTTTCCGGGTAAGTGTTTACTCTAAGAACGGCTTTTTTATTTCCAGCCGATTTGAGCAAGCTGATTCGGTCGTCAGTATGTCCGATGAAGCCAAGGAAACAATTACCTCTCTATCTTACCTTACTGTAGCGGATGCGCAGCCATTTCGCCGTCATATTATTGGACCGCACAAAGATCCATGGACTCAGAGATTTGTCGGAGTTTTTTCCGCCGTTCGCTCAGTTGCTTGGCGAGGTAGGCATATCGGATATATAGAAGTCAATGCCTATCTTGATGACCTGGCTGAAATGTTTATGTGGCAACAACTGGAAGGTTTTCTTGTTCAGGGTATTTTTGACAACGGAGATCAGCTTTTTCGAAATAGAGGCGATGATATAGTCTATACGGACTTAAATCTTTCAGGTTTATCTCGCGTGCAGGAAGATGGTATAGATAGACTGGTTGTAGGTTTATACAGCGATTACTTAAATATGACGGTCTATGTATCGCAGGATATGTCCGTGTATAATCAACAAGCGCATGTCCTGATACGTAATTACATCATCGTTGCAGCTGGTATCCTGGCAGTAACATTGGTTATTGTTCCACTTTGTTCTTTCGGCCTAACTCGTGCTATCCGCCAACTTACCCGCCGGGTAGAGCGTCTGCCCGTTGATAGTATGCTGGCCCACCCAGACGAGATGCTGACCACCACCGTCACTAGCCCTTATGATCAAGAAATCCACAAGTTAGAGATAACACTAAACTCATTAATGACTAAACTACAAGCCTCTATGCATTCAGAAATTGCCATACGAGAAGGAGCACTGCAAGCGCATTTAAATGCCCTGCAGATGCAAATAAATCCCCATTTTATATATAACACCCTCAACATTATTTCTGCTAAAGGGATGGAATGCGGTAATGAAGAAATTACTGTTATCTGCGACCAGTTCGCTCAAATGCTGCGCTACGCCACCGACCTTCGGTCTAAAACCGCAACCCTTGGTGAGGAATTACAAAACGCCCGTCGTTATTTACAACTGGTGAAAGTACGCTACGAAGATCAGCTCAGCTACCTTATCAATGTACCGAAAACCATGCACAACATGATATTGCCAAAACTTACTTTACAACCAATCATTGAGAATGCCCTCACCCATGGTTTTAACGGAAGCAGTACGCCTCGTGAAGTTTCCATTACCGGAACAGTTGAGAACAACACCCTTCGTCTCATTATCCGCGATAATGGCAAAGGCTTTAGTGCTGATTCCTTGATGCATCTGCGCAACGCTTTTAAGCAAATGGAAATCAATCCATCAGCTTTTTCTTCCGCTGGCAGAGAACACTTGGGGCTTACCAACACTTACTTACGTCTGCTACACGCAAGCAAGGGCAATATACGCATGACTTTAAGTAATGACAATGGTGCTGTTATTACTTTAACACTACCCATAGAAAAGGAGGACATGCATGTATAAAATACTAATCGTTGATGATGAAATGCCGGCTTTGCGTTATCTGCGAAGTATCGTTGAAAAATATGGTCAAGGCTATGAGGTCGCCAACACCTGCACCAGCGGTGAAGCGGCTCTTGCGCACCTACAAAAAGAACACATTGACCTGTTGCTGACAGATATCTCTATGCCCACCATGGATGGCATTACCTTGGCGCTAAAAGCCCGAGATCTTCAACCTGATATTCATATCATTATTGTTACAGGCTATGCGGACTTTGAGTACGCCAAAGGCGCTATTCAAGCTTCTGTTGAAGATTACATCCTAAAGCCTGTCAGCGTTTCTCAGATGAAAGACATACTGCAAAAGCTTCGTTTCCGTATGGATGAAGAACAAGCCGAACGTATCCCTCATGAATTAAGCGCTATGTTTACCCAACAACCGTATGACTTAGATGCTCTCACACGCATCTTTGGTGCAGGCCGTTTTTACTGTGCTCTATTGCGCTGGGGCAACCTTGGTATTAGCCAGGGCGCATTAAAAACAACCGCTGTAATACCTCTGGATAACCAGCCTTTTTATGCTCTTTACGGCCGCGATGAAGATGAGCAACTATTGTTTATGCCTGCATCCGTATCTGCCCAAGAATTTCAAACCATTGCTAAACATTATGCTCAAGCTTATCGCTCTGCGGCAACCATAACACTGCTGTTTAGTCGTAACGCCTGCTTGCTTTCTTCCTTCCCCGATTTCTTTTCTCACGCAGCAGAGGTGATGGAACATACTGTTGTAATTGGTCATCAGCACTGGGGATTTTTATCAGGCTCTCCTAAAAGTGATCCGGCACGGCATTTGTCTAACTCTACCCTTAAACGACTAGAAAACTTTATTACTGATAGCAATACACGGATGATTAAGGACGCATTTGTTACTCTTGCCATCGAATGGACACGGGATAAGCTTCCGCAAATATATGCAACGACTATGGTTCATCAACTTGTTTATCTGGTTCTTACTGCCAGCCCTGTTTCCGGTAAGCAGCAAGATGCAATCATGAAAGAAGTGCGGGATCTTCTCAGCACAGCCGGCTCATACGGAGACCTGATGGCCAGTCTTTATTCAATCCTGTTTGATAAAGGCGTAATAAAAGACAAAAAAATGACTACCAAGGAGTTATATCAATACGCCATCGCCTATATTGAAGAAAACTACGTTAAACCCATCTCAATACAAAGCGTCTGCACCGAGGTCGGCATCTCGCAAACCTATCTAAGTCGCCTGTTTCGCAAGTATGGTGATACTTCCTTCTCTACCTACCTAACTCAACGGCGTTTAGACGCTGCTATGGAGCTAATGCGCCAACATCCAGATATGACGTTGCGAAATGTAGCTTCATGTGTGGGTTACGAAGATTATGCGTATTTTAGTAAAGTGTTTCATCAAGTTGTTGGCTGTCCCCCATCTCAATGGATTGCGACACAACAATGTAGTACTGAGTATTCAGATACCATAGATAACTGACAAAAATAATAACTGTTTTCATATCCTCGAATAACAAATTAACAGCTGTAAGTTTTCAAAACACTATGGAAAAAGAAGCACCCAGCAGCTACTACAACCACTGGGTTTTTGGCGGAGAAGGAGGGATTTGAACCCTCGCTACGCTTTCACGTACTACTCCCTTAGCAGGGGAGCCCCTTCGGCCTCTTGGGTACTTCTCCATCTCTTGGCGGAGAGAGAGGGATTCGAACCCCCGGTGCCTTTCAGCATCACTGGTTTTCAAGACCAGCGCCTTCAACCGCTCGGCCATCTCTCCACGCTCTGATCGAGCTTCTTAAGCACCCGATTATTTTACCAGAGCATAACTTTGTTGTCAACATGGAATAACCTTGAGTTTCCGTATGCTTGTAAGGAAGTCAAACATTTGTGACACGATCCCTAAAAATAATAGATTGGAAAAAAGTTGTAATTGAGATTATATTATCCTGAGGATTTCTATGCGGCTTTTTCAAAATACTCTTTCATCACTTCATCGGGACTTTTGAAGTTTAGGTGTTTAGAATATACGGAATTATTCATTATTTCATAACATTTGTGTGCTTTGAATAACTCTGCTTCACTTGAAAAACGGGCGTTCAAGATTACGGATGGGTAGTGTTATGCAATTAGATATTCACATTAAAATCCGGTCCAGCCAGGCGCTTTGCAGCACTCTGACTGCGCCGCGCAGCACGCTGCTGACGCCCGGGGGACAGGGGAACAGATGGGGCAGGATGCGGGGTTCGCCTTGAAACAGCTTTGCCAGATGCTTTTTCACCATCTGTACAAAGGATTTTCCATCGGGTTGTGCATAGACACAGTCGATGACGATATGGGTGGGATCGAGTATCCACAGTACGCTATGAAGCATTTCTGCAGTTACCGAAGCCATAAGCTCCAAAGCGGAAGCGTATTGGAGAGGCTGCTGCGTAGCGACGCGTCGCAGCGTTTCCTGCAGTTCTTCCGGGGGAAGGGATACGGGAATATCCAGTAGATGCAGGAAAGCTTCTGTATTTAGGCGGTTTTCATAAATATTGCCTTGTCGATCAATCAAGCGGCCTGCATCACCGGCGGTGGCGTTGAGGCCTCGCAGCATGTTGCCACGGTGAACCGCCGCGCCGCCAACGCCTTCACCAATATAAAGGTAATACAACACCTCACATTGGTTTAGCACAACCGGATCGGAAAATGAACGCACAGCGAACTTGACATCTTCATCCACATAGTATTCGTAGTGGCCAAGGCAGCGACGGAATAGTTCCTTGATGCGTACCTGGTTAAGCTGAGGCAGACGCTGATTGTTTACAGTATCGCTGCTGATTTCATACGGGCCGGGGGTAATGATGGCAACTCCCAGCAATTTCCGATCGGAAAGAGCGTTTAGCATACGAATCCCGCCTTCACGCAAGAAAGATTCCAGCCGCTGCAGATATTCACCCTGCTGGTTATCGTGGATTTCCATCAAAATTTCCACATCAAAACCTATCAGCGTCATACTGAATTGACGGCTGGATATATCCACAATGAGCCAGGTTTTTTGGTCGCCGCTTAATGAGATGGCTCTTGCCCTGCGTCCCTGAGGATGGCGGCTGTTTTCATCCCGTGGTACAACTGTCTGGTGGAGTACACCCTGCTTCTTAAGCAACTCCACCAGATTGGTTACCGTCATTTGGCTTAGGCCCGAAGCCTCCGCCAACTCCTGACGGGTCATAGCTGGAGCCAAGGTTAAAAGGTCAAGCACCTTGCGCAGATTCTGTTTACGAATGGATGATAAGACAATAGGTTTCATATGAGGATCTCCTTTAACATATATCCTGCTTCCCGGCCCAGGCGCTCTGCTTCGCCGGGCATGACCGGCAGTCTTTTGTATAGGAAGGTGGATTCCAGCGCTGCGTATGCCCCACGGGCAATGTCATCATGGGTGGGTAGATAGCCCAATAGCTCTTCGCCGCAGCCCAGCATCAGGCTGTCCTGACGGCCGGTGATGTTTCGGACTTTTTGACCAATCATTGTGAATCCTTCAAAGGGGAAGGCCACAATCGGCACACCACCCAGTAGCAGGTATTTAATGGTAATATCTTCAGTGTCCTGTAATTGGCTAAGCTTAGCCAGCATCTCTTTTTTCCAAGTTAAAGCTACACGGGCAGCGGGCTTTTCCTCGCCGCCTGCGATTCGCACCGCATGCTTTGCCGCGTCTTGTATGTCTTCTTCTGTTACAGAGGTAAGCTTTAGCGTAAAAGGGAAACTCCCCGCTTCTAAGGATAGCGGCAAGGGTTGAGATTGGGCGGTGAAAGTGTCAACGATAATGCGGGCAAATTCTTTAAGCCTGATATCGGTAGGCTTGTAAGGGTCGATATCCCCGCATAGACCGTTGAGGTAGATAGAGTGGACGCCCCGCTGCTCCATCAGCCGGTTGATTTCGCCTGCGAAGTCTGCGGACACAGCCGTGTCCCGACCACGGAATACGCCATGACAGGCTGCATTAATAAGGCAAATTCGAGCCTTGCCGTGGCGGCAGAGGGTAAAGCCGCGCACGAAACGATCCACCGGGCCATCGGCAACGGTGCGATTGTAAATGTGGTCGCCCTCAAAGGGTGAAAAAGCCTGGTGAAGGGCAGTAACCTCTGCCAAGTCTGTTGCGGATTCATCTATTGCACGGCAAATCAGACTGCCTACTGTTGCTGCATAGACCTCATCCACAAAACCGCAGCCTTCGTGGTACTTAATGGCAGGGCCGGTGTGGGTATGGGTGCTGACAATCATTACGCGTTCTGTGGGGATTCTTAGCTTTTGTGCGTAACGGAAGACCTCTGCGCACACTGACTTGCTCAGCCCTAGCAGATCGCAGGAGATCACAAGCGAACGCATATAATCTGTCTCCAGCAGTACCGCGCGGGCATAAAGCGGATCCCGAACGGACAGCGCGCGGCGGTTCAGATAATAACCGTAACCCGCCAACTCCACGCCAATAGGCGGCGTGAGTTCCCATTTACCAAATCCGGCGGCAAGCACTGTATTACCTCCCTTGGTTCAGTCCAGGAATGGAATCCTGATAACGGGTGACCAATCGCTCGTTCCATTCGTCCCCGCCATCCACATTGCTGGATTTAAAAAAGTCCGCTTCAAAGTCCTCCACTAACGACAACTCTTTTACTCGGCACACAATAGATTGCAGCATTGCGGCGCCTACCGCCGTGGAAGTAGGGCCGACCATTGTGCCGTCTGCCGCCAAAAAGGATGCATCGCCCAAAACACCGCCGTTATCCAACACAAGATCGGCTGTTTCAAACAGGCGAAGGTTGATGCTGTTGCGGGAAGATACTGCGGAGGAATGCTGCATGGAAGTCAGGGCAATAACATAGGCTCCACGCTCCCGGGCTGCCTTGGCCAATAGAACAGGCACGGCATTCCGGCCGGAATTGGAGATAGCAAGCAACACATCGCCCGCCTTGATGGGATACTTTTCCAGCAAAATGGATACCCAGCTTTCATCTCGCTCTTCCAGTGTGGAACCAGCGGCAGAAATATGCAGCATAAGTTTTTCATCCAAGATAGGACAGACCCGTACCATGCCACCGGCGCGATAGAAAATTTCCAGCGCCAACAGATGCCCGTGGCCGGTACCGAAGGCATAGAGCATCCCGCCTTGGCGCAAGCAATCCGCAATGCGGCGGGCTGCTTCTTCCATTCCAGCGTACTGGGTTTTTAGCGTGCGGGACAGCAGGGAAAACAAATTGCCAAAATAGCAGTTAATTGCGCTCATGCAAATACTCCTCATAGGTTGATTTCATTAGGGTGAGCACTTCATTTGTAAGCATTTTGCGTTTTTGGAACAGGTGAATAAGCGCTCCCAATTCCGGAGGATAATTCAAAGTACAAATGTCGGCCTTGGGCGCAAGCCGGTGAAGCTCTTTTACGAAAAATTCCGTGGCCGTGTCGCTGTGGGCAAAGATTCCCCCATACAGTCCGACCTTGCCGACCTCCGGTGCTTTTTTGATTAGCTGAGCGGCACTTTGAGCCAAACGCTGCATGTTCCGCAAAAGAATTTTTTGGGCAACAGCATTACCCTCATGGGCGCGGGCAAGCACATGTTTGGCAAAATCGGCCAGCCATGCCGTTGTTGCCTCCGGAGCGTAGATACGGTCAATCAGCCCTCGAGGTGTGTCTGCGCCGAAAAATAGAAGAGCGTCCGCTAATAAAGGCGTGTCGGGGCCGATACCTTCTACGGCATTAATCACAGCCAGTAGGCCTTCTCGAGCCAGCGTGTAGCCACTGCCTGGATCTCCAAGCAGGTAACCCCAACCGCCGGCCACGTGCTGGCGTCCTTCTTTATCCAGCATCAGCAACATGGAACCGGTACCGCAGATTACGATTAATCCCGGTTCTCCCAGAGTGAAGCCCATCAGGGCAATATAGGCGTCGGACTGCAAGTCCAATTGGTTTTGGCGGAGCGTTCCGGTGGTGAAGAGACTACGGGTATCTTCATCCGCAGGGGAATCAAGCGCGGACATACCCACGCAAATTTCGTCAACTTCACAGCCGCATTGCGTGCTCAGCGTTTTAACCATAGATTCCAGGCGAAGCCTTACTGTTTTTACGCCGCTGTTATGAAAATTTAGCCCGCCGCTTTTCGTCAGGGCTGCAATGCGGCCATCGGGATATGCGGCGACAGCCGTGGAATGGGTTCCACCTCCGTCAATACCGATCAGCAATTTTCGAGACAATTCCGCCTCCTCCTTTATCCCACGGTTGTTTGCGGAAAAACGTACATTAAAATTAATTGGTGTGAAAATGCATGGTACATGCACGGGAAACAATAATCAAGAGTCTTTTGATAAACACCATTCCGTTGTTTGTTTATATTATACGGATGCTGTACGGGGCAGGAGAACATCCTCATCCAAAACTTCTCTGCCTTCTCGTAGTTTAGTGTTACCCACCCTATTGTAACTCAATAAAAAGAAATAGACAAACATTTTTTAAATAGCTTGTAAAAATGAAAAGGCCGTGTTATACTGACATAAAAGAATGAAGGCGACCGATTGTCAATTATAGCTTATTCTATTTATTTTTTGTACACATTCTGAATTGAAAAGGTGGGAAACAAATGGCCCAAATACCGATTCCTCAAAAGCCACAAGTAGAAACAACATCTCCCAAGGGAGACGCGTCTATCAAGAAGAAGCGCCGTCGCTTTACCTGGGATGACCTTGAATTAACGCTGCTTTCCCTGCCCACGGTGGCATGGTTTATTGCGTTTTGCTACATTCCGCTGTTTGGCATAGTGTTTGCGTTTAAAAATTACAAGTATAAGCCGGGTACAGGATTTATCTATAGCTTGTTTGTGCATTCAAAGTGGGTGGGACTGAAGAATTTCAAGTTTCTCTTCCGATCGCCGGATATCTACAATATTTTCCGCAACACGATTGGTTACAACCTGATTTTTATCCTTATTGGCGTAACGCTGCCGGTAGCACTGGCGATTATGATTACCCAGCTGCGTTCGAGAAAACTGGCTAAAGTTTGTCAAACGGCCGTATTCCTGCCCCACTTTCTGTCCTGGGTTGTAATCAGCTACTTTGTCTACGCTTTTTTGTCTACCGACAAGGGTTTAATCAACAACATTATAGTTGCCACGGGCGGCGACCGCATCATGTGGTATCAGAACAAGAGCTATTGGCCCTTTATCTTGGTGTTTATTAACACTTGGAAGACCTTTGGCTACTCCATGGTTGTATATATGGCAACCATCACCGGTATTGACCGGAGCCTCTATGAGAGCGCGGTTATTGATGGCGCAACCAAATGGCAGCAGTGCAAGGGCATCACGTTGCCCATGCTGCGCCCGATTATCTCCATCATGTTTATTTTGAACGTGGGTCACATTTTCTCCACGGATTTTGGCTTGTTTTATCAAGTACCCCGTGATTCCAACTCTCTAATCGATGTAACACAGACACTGGATGTGTACGTCCACAAGGCCCTGCTGCAGTCAAACAACTACAACTATTCTTCGGCGGTGTCCCTACTGCAAAATACGCTTGGTTGTATTCTGCTGATTGCGGCTAATTTAGTGGTCAAGAGAATTGATCCGGAAAGCGGCCTGTTTTGATTAGTGCCTCAGATCAAAGGAAAGGAGTAAACACGGTGCCTGCCATTACCAAAAAAACCACGCCCCGTCCCACGGGCGACGGCCTGTCTCGTTACAATCAACTGAAGCCTTTAACCGATTTTACCTTTTCAGTGCTGTTTATTTTGCTGGCGTTGTTAACTTTTTTACCACTACTGTTTGTTTTCATCATTTCCTTGTCGTCTGAGGCGACAATTGCTCAGCACGGTTACAGCTTTTTTCCAAAAGAGTTGTCATTGGATTCTTACGCCTATCTGTGGCAGTCCAAGGACTATATTGGCCGATCGTTTATCAACTCCATAGGCATTACCATTGCAGGTACGTTGCTGGGTTTAGTCCTTACCTCGACTTTAGGCTACACCCTTTCCCGTCCCAACTATCGTTTGAAGCGCCTTTACACCGTGATGATTCTGGTACCCATGTTTTTTTCCGGCGGCTTGGTGGCACGCTACATGGTCAACACTCAAATTTATGGCTTGAAAAATACTTACCTTGCCCTGATTCTCCCCGGCGCCTGTTCCACTTTCTATGTAATTATCATGCGTACTTTCTTCCAGACCACCGTACCGGACTCCATCATCGAATCCGGCAAGATTGATGGCGCTAGCCAGTTTCGTATATTCACCCAGCTGGTATTGCCCATCTCTTTGCCTGTTATCGCAACCATAGGCCTGTTTTTCACTTTCAATTATTGGAATGCTTGGTATGGCGCAATGCTCTATTTGGACAGCAATCACCGTGAACTTTATCCGCTGCAGTATGTGTTGATTAGTATCGAGAGAAATATTTCCTTTATGGCTAGGAACGAGGAGTATTTCTCCGAAGAAATCATAGCCACCCTGCCCACGGAAACCATGCGAATGGCCATCGTTATGGTAGTCGTGCTTCCCATTGCCTGTTCTTATCCCTTCTTCCAACGTTACTTTGTCGGCGGCCTGACGATTGGCGCTGTCAAAGGTTAACCAGCAGATTCTATTAGTAACTAACGGCCTGGGGCCGCTTAAAAAAAGGAGGTAACCATATGAAGAAGCTCGTTTTACTCATCCTCACGCTCTCTATGATCCTATCTGTGGGTCTGTGTCCTGCACAGGCTGACGAACCTACAAAGATTATTTGGTGGCTGTATGCTTCAGGTGATGCGCCTATTGACACCCAGTTCGTTCAGGAAGCTGCCAACAAATACTCTGCCGAAAAGATCGGCGTTGTTGTTGAACTGATTTTCAAAAACGATGAGCAATTCGGTCTGGATATGGACACAGGTGTGTACTATGACATGACCTTCACTTGCGACTGGGCGAACAGCTTTGTTGATAACGCCAACAACGAAATGTTCTACGACATTACCGATCTGGTGAAGACCGCTACCCCTGCGCTGTATGAGCGCATCGATCAGAAGTACTGGGACGTTGCCGGTTCCTTGAACGGCAAAATTTACGCTGTACCCACCCTCAAAGATATGGCTTCCCAGCAGTTCTTCCGCATGGATAAGGAACGCTACGAGGCCATCGGCATGGAGTTGCCGGAGTCAATGGAGTTTGCCGACTTGGAGGCTTACTTGGCAGCCTACAAGGACAACTACGACGACGTCTATCCCCTGATGCTGGGCAAGGCCGGTTTGACCGGTATGAGCAACAGTGCGCAGTGGATTTCCGGTTCTTATCTTTGCTCTCCCTACCACTTAGCCGGTACCGAGCGTGAAAACCAGATCATCCCCTTCTGGGAGGATGAGGTGTTGATGGAGCGCTTCCGTCTATTGCATAAGTGGTATGGTTTGGGCTATATTAACCCTGACGCCGCCACCACCGAAACCATCGGCAGGGAAATTCGCGCGTCTGTGCGTTCCGGTTCTGCTTGGGCAGGCTACTATAGCGGCTATTCCGCTTGGGGCGGCATGGAAGTTCAGGGGGTATCCTACGCCGGACCCTTCATGTCCACCGCTACCATGCGCGGCGCCATGAACGCTATTAACGCTGCCGCTACTGAGGAGCAGGCTGTCGCTTGCCTGAAGTATCTGGAATTGCTCAATATCGACCGCACCTTCCGTGACATTCTGCGTTTCGGCGTTGAGGGCACGCACTTCAACTACGTGGACGTGGATGGCGTGAAGGCTGTCGAGCGCACCGAGCAGGGCACCAACAACTGGTCCATGGACGGGTTTGTCACCGGTTCCGTCGTGAACGCTTCCGTGACTTCCAACGCCATTTATGACTGGGAGAAAATCTACGCTGATTATGACAAGGCATTGCTTTCCACCCTGGGCGCTTTCTCTTTCAACAAGGAAGATGTTGAGGCCGAGTGTGCCGCCTGTTCCGCCGTTATGGCCAAGTACAACGCCGAACTGTATACCGGCACCTTAGATATCGACGAAATGCTGCCCACCATCAAGGAAGAACTTGAGAAGGCCGGTATTTTCGATATTCAAAAGGAAGCGCAGCGTCAGTTGGACGAGTACTTAGGCAAATAATCCATTCCTTCAAATCCATGTGGGACGGAGGCTTCAGCCTCCGCCCCTTTCCTACGTGTCGCTGAGGAAGAAATGCCTGTACGCGGCGTAAACATATTCATATAACTATGCGAAAGAAGGTGTTTTCATGGATTACACCATGGCCCCCATCAACCAAGAGGAATTGGTGCGTATCCGCAGGCAGTTGCACATGTATCCCGAATTAAAGTGGGATCTGCCTTTAACCGCAGCGCTGGTGAAGGAGGAACTTGAAAAGGTCGGCATTGACTTTGTCGCTGGTCAATATGGTGCGAACACCATTGTTGCCACCATCAATCCGGAAATCACTTGCTTTACCATTGGTATCCGCGCGGATATGGACGCACTGCCCATTTTAGAAAGCAACCACGACAGGCCCTACCGTTCCCGCCATGAGGGGGTCATGCATGCCTGCGGGCACGACGCTCATGCCGCCATGCTCATCGGCGTGGCCAAGGCGCTTTACGCCATCCGGGACAAGCTTACTTGCCGGGTGAAGCTGCTTTTCCAGCCCTGCGAGGAAGGCCGTCCCAGCGGCGCCCGCACCATGTGCGAACACGGCGTGATGGAAGATATCGACTGCATCATCACTTGTCACGTGAACTGCGTAGATGACGTACACGTTATCTCCTCCAACCCTGCCACGACCAATTGCTCTTCCGTTGCCTTTAAGGTGGAACTGGGCGGCTACAGCGCACATGTAGCTACGCCTCACGCAGGTGTTGACGCTCTGGCTGCGGGTGTGAAAGTATATAGTGGCATTCAGCAAATCATTAGCCGTGAGGTTGACCCTTTTGATACCTGTGTGATGAGTGTTGCCACCATGCGGGCCGGTGGCACCGTATCTACCAATGCGGATCAATGCGTGCTGGAGGGTTCGTTGCGCTGCCTGAAGGACAAGACCATGAATTGGGCTAGGGAACGGCTGACCAAACTTGTAAGGCTGACCGCTGAGGAATGCGGCGTCACATGGAATGTTTCCTGGTCCGGTGAACCCTTGCCCAGCGCCCATAACGATCCTGCGCTGTATGAGGCGTTCATCGTTTCCGCGCGCAAGGTTGTGGGGCGTGATAAGGTGATTATCCTGCCCACCAGCCCCGGCGCGGATGATTTTGCTTATTATCAAAAGGAAAAGCCCGGCTTGCTTTTTGGCTTGGGTATGCGCAATGAAGAAAAAGGCGCCTGCCACCCTGCGCATACCAAGGATTGGGACATTGACGAAGATGCGCTGCAAACGGGTGTTGCGGTCTTCGTGCAGTTTGTTTTGGACAACATGGGCGGTATCGAAGGCATGGTTGTACCGAAAAAGAAAGGTTGAGCGTGAAGTCTTTTTATTGTCAGCTGGACTACGAGCATGTGCCTTACCCTTCTTTGGTGGGCAAGGTGGAAGGAAACATCGCCAACAACGGCTGCGGCGTATGCGCTGCTTCCATGGTGGTGGAAAACCTGCTGGACGTGCCTTTTCCGCCGGAAGAAGCTGCAAAGATGGCCAAGGCCTGCGGCGCCCGGGAAGGTTATGGTACCGACCTGTATATCTTTTCACCGGTATTTGCCGAGGCCTTTGGCTTAAATGTGCGCCACACCGAGGATGCGCTTGAAGCCTTACGTTTTCTGCAAGAAAAGAGGGGGATGGTCATCGCCAACATTCGTGGCGACCGCCCGGAAGACGGCTATCTCGGTGTGTTTTCCGATAGCGGGCACTATGTGGTCATCGCCGAGGCGCAGGGCACAACCGTTAAAGTCTGGGATCCGATGTACAAGGAGGGAAGCGGCCGCTTTGAACTTCCGGGCCGTACAGGCAAGGTTCGCATGGACGACACCGACATCTACGCCGATATGTCTGTTTTTTACGGGGATTGCAAAGAGCGGCCTTTTTTCCTCTTCGAGAAAAAGTAAAGGAAAACTTCTATGATTGCTGAAATTTTTGAGATTATTATGATTGTTTGCTTCGGCCTTTCCTGGCCGATGAATGTCCTGAAATCATGGCGCAGCCGCACGACCAAGGGCAAAAGCCTTCCCTTTTTACTGCTGATTATCATCGGCTATGTGTTTGGGATTATCGGCAAACTCATTGGCGGTCATTTCAAGTGGTATGTGCTGTTTTTCTATGTACTGAACCTGACGATGGTTTCTGTTGATTTATGCCTATATATACGCAATTACCGTCTGGATAAGCAAAATGGTTTGCTTTAATCAAGGGGAGAGCCTATGATTTTCGGCATGTGGATGTGGCCCAAATCACTGCGGGAAGGCGGCACAAAAGCTGCGGTTACCCGCTGCAAACGAGCAGGTGTGACGGATATTTACTTCCTCACCAAGGGGCTAAGCGGCACGGTGACGTATAAAAGCGCCATCGCTCCCATGGATTGTGAGCGTGACTTGCTGGGTGAACTGTTGGTTGAGGCTCACAAACAGGGCATCCGTGTGCATGCCTGGTTTACCTCTGCCAGCGATGAAATCTACAAGGAGCGCCACCCCCAGAGCGGCCGGTATCATTATATCAAGGGCCGTGATCGGGGGCTGATTTCCTTGGCGGATGAGGGCTATATCGCCTACATGTCGGAAGTAACCCGTGAGCTGTGCTGCCGCTATCCCGTCGATGGCTTGCACTTGGATTATATCCGTTATAATCATCTAATCTACGGTTGGTCGGAGGCGGATCGGGTACGTTACGCTGCGGAGGGCGCAGATATTGCTTATCTGCAAACCATGATGGACCGCGCTTTCCGTCAGGAGGAGGGAGCGGAGATATTTTTCGATGCCTACCGGTCAGGTGATAGGAATATTCATGCCCTTGCCCGTGCCCGCCGAAAGGACGTGGTGCGTTTTGCCACAGCCTTGACGAGTGTCGCCCGAACAGAAAAGACGGACCTAATCCTCAGCGCCGCGCTGATGCCGGAGGGCGCTTATCAGGACATTGCCTTTTCCGATGTGCACTATGGCCAAAACTACGAGGATGCGGTTCGCCTTTACGATTATGCCTTGCCTATGGCTTATTCCCAGGCCTATCATAAGGACGGCGATTGGGTGCGGGACGTGGCGCTTGGCGCCATGAAACGGGGGCTTAAAACCATTGTGGGCGTGCATGCTTACGAGGGTGGTACCGCCGAAACCCTGCGGGCGGATATCGCTGCGGTGAGGGATCTGCCTGTGGAGGGCGTTTGTCTCTTTCGGGAGGGAGCATACGGTATGGCCTTTGCGGACGGTGTTTTGGTTGATCTATATAATCCGTTGGATACAACCATCACTCTCCTCAAAGCCTTGCGAGGGAATGAAAGAGCTTCTGTGGAGTGCAGCGTTCTGCCCGGAGAGGAAAAAACAATCAAACTGCCCTTTGAGGCGGAAGCTCTCCGCGCTTTTTCCGGCGAAAAAGAAGTTTGTATCTATCTAAGCTCCTAATCGTACCATACAGGAGGAAAATACATGAAGATATTTCCCCGGCCTCAAAAAATGGAACTGTTCCAAGGCACATATCTGCTGCCTGCAGCCTTTGGCGGCCTTAAACTCACGGAATTTTTTTGGCAAATTAAAAACGGTATAGAAGGTATCCGGTTAATAAAAGAGCCCTTACTGGCTCGTGAAGAATACCACCTTTCCGTTACAGAAGAAGGCGTTGAAATAGCCTATTCTTGCGATGAAGGCCTTTTCCGTGCGGCGACCACTTTGCGCCAGATGCTTCGCCAGGATGGGGGACACTTGCCCTGTTTGCGCATAGTGGACAGGCCTTCTATTTCCCGCCGTGGTTATATGATTGATATCAGCCGTGGCAAAAAGCCCCGCGTGGAAACAATCAAAATGATGGTTGATTTCCTTGCGGAGCTAAAGTACAACGAGTTCCAACTGTATATGGAGGGCGACTGTTTCAAGTATGCCGCATATCCTGAGGAAACGGCTCATTTTGACTGTCTCACGCCGGAAAATATTGTGGAACTGGATGCCTACTGCCGGGAACGCTTTATTGATTTGGTACCCAACCAGAATTCCTTCGGTCACATGTACACTTGGCTGCGAAAACCCCACTTCCGTCATTTGGGCCTGTTTGAAGGGGAGGACGAGGTGCCCTCCACCTTGAACCCTTTGCTGGAGGAAAGCTTTGAGTTTGTCTGCAACCTCTATCAATCCCTGCTGCCCTATTTTTCTTCTGAATATGTCAATATAGGGCTGGATGAAGCCTACGGTTTAGGCCGCTATCAAATAGAAGAGTACTGCCGTGAAAAAGGCAATGACGTGGTGTTTATGGAGTGGCTGAACAAGCTCAGCAACCATATCCGTGATGCGTACGGCAAAAAAGTCATGTTCTGGGCGGACATGATCTACAACTATCCGCAAAGCTACCACATGGTACCCAAGGACGCCATTGCCTTGGAATGGGGCTATGAGCTTATCCAGTCCCAGCGGATGACTGCCCACTGCATTGCCTACCGGGACGCGGGCTTGCGCTATTATGTTTGCCCCTCGGTGAATACCCACGGCAGCTTGACCAGCCGCATGGACGTGACTACTTTCAACTTGCGTACCTGTGCGGAACTGGCGGTGGAATACGGGGCGCAGGGTTACCTTGTTACCGACTGGGGCGATGGCGGGCATTCCCAGCAGTGGTGCTGGAGTATGCAGCCCATCGCTTTGGGCGGTCAGTACGGCTGGAATGCCGGCAAAAAGCAGGATGGCGAAAGCTTCAAGGCGGAGTTTATCCGTGCGGCGGAGGACTTCACGGATGCGTACTTTTTTGGCGGTACCAAGGTTTCCCGCCTCATGTACCGCATGGCCAATTATTACCTCTTGGAACCTGAGCGGGTCCATGTATGCACCATGTGCGCCAAGCAGTTGACGCTACCCTTGTCCGAAACAAAGTACGCCCACCTTTTTGATATGAAGGACAGCGGTGACGACTTTTATTTTGACAATGTAACCGTCTATGTGCGTAAAGTCATGGCGGATATTGAGAAACTCGACTTTGACGACCGGCTCAAGCGGGAAATCCGTCTGACCGCATGGCTGATTGAGCTAGGTAGCGAAGTATGTAAAGTAAAGCTGCATCCCGCTCAATCCTTGGATAAGGTAGATGAGTTGGTCGCCTTAATCGACCGCATCCTACCTGAATATATCGAAATCTGGAATTACCGTAATTTTAAAATGGGCATTACCCGTTTCCTCGACCATCTGGCCGCCCGCCGCGGTGAGCTGCTGGCGCTGAAGGAGTAACAATAAGATTTTTTGTGGCATCATTGAGATGGCAAGCTATCCCTTAGTTAGTCTTATGATTAAATTTTCTCATAAAGGTAAATGGTATACTAATAATGCAATAAGGTTTTCTACTCTGCTTTTACTTCGCAGAAAATAGTACAAGGTTTTGTTCCTTGCGCTATTTTATAATATAGAATGTTTTACGAGTAAGCAGGCAACCAGCCCTCGTGAGCTTCAATCAGAGCGTCGCACAGGGCGATGGTATCGTCGATGGACAGCTCGCTTTGCAGGCGAGGGTCAAGCAGGGCGGCTTGGTAGATGTAGTCTTTTTTCTTTTCAACGGCCGCAAGGATGGTGAGTAGCTGCACGTTAATATTGGTGCGGTTAAGGGCCGCCAATTGTTCGGGCAAGGCGCCCACGAAGGTTGGGGTTACGCCGCTTGCGTCCACTAAGCAAGGCGCTTCCACGCAGGCGTTTTGGGGCAGGTTGGTAATGAGGCCGTGGTTTAGCACATTGCCGCCGATTTTACAGGACTTGTTGGTTTCCATCGCCTCCATGATGCCGCTTGCGTATTCATCAGTGCGGGTATGGCTCAGGTGAGGGTCTTTGGTGAGTGTATCTTTTAAAGTTTTCCACTCTTCAATCTGCTTTATGCAGCGGCGGGGATATTCATCCAAAGGGATGTTAAACCTATCAATCAATTCGGGGTACTTGTCTTTGATAAAGTACGGCAGGTATTCGGCCGAGTGTTCGCTGGACTCGGTTAAGTAGTAGCCAAAGCGTTTCATGATTTCAAGGCGCACCATATCATTGTGCTTGCCTTCAATTTTGGCGCAGCGGCGCTTGATTTCGGGGTAGAGATCCTGCCCGTTTTTGCTTATTTCAAGCAACCAGCCTTGGTGGTTGATGCCCGCGATTTTCCACTGGATGGAATCGTCATAAGGCATACCCGCAAGGGTTAAAAGTTCCTTGGCGCACACCTGCACGCTGTGGCAAAGACCCACGGTTTTGATATTTGTATACCGAAGCATCGCGCCCGTCAGCATGGCCATGGGGTTGGTGTAGTTTAAGAACCAGGCGCCCGGGCATACTTCTTCCATATCGCGGGCAAAATCGAACATCACGGGAATGGTGCGAAGGGCTCTGAAAATACCGCCGATGCCCAAGGTATCGCCAATGGTTTGTCTGAGGCCAAAACGCTTAGGTACCTCAAAATCGATGATGGTGCAGGGATCATACAAGCCCACCTGAATGGCGTTCACCACATAATTTGCTCCCCTTAAAGCATCCTTGCGGTTTTGCACCCCGCAAAAGGTTTTGATGGTGGCTTTGTTGCCTAAATTGTTGTTAATGGCTGAGAGCATCAGGTAGCTTTCCTCAAGGCGCTGGGCGTCGATATCGTATAGGTGAATGTGGCTATCGTGCAGGGAGGGCGTTAGGAGGCAATCGCCTAAGACGTTTTTAGCGAATACGGTAGACCCCGCACCCATAAAGGTAATAATCGGCATGGATGGCTCCTTTCAAGATGAAAATTCTATTGGTTTTATTATAGCCAAGCCCTCTCATTTGTACAATGGTGGGTGTTTTTTAATCTATTGCAGTTTATGTTAAAATGTAACCATCAATGGTTTGGAGGTTTTACCGGTGCTGATTTTTCCGGCTGTCATCATGATGCTTGACGGCGATGATGATATTGACTTTATGAAACGGATTTACGAAAAGTATTACGACTTGATGCTTTCCACTGCCTACAGGATTTTGAATAACCAAGACGATGCCCAAGATGCCGTTCACAACGCTTTTATTAAACTTTGCAAAAAAGTTTCTCTTTTGCGCACATTTTCTTGTTACATTTTGCAAAGCTACGTCGTCTCTACTATTAGACACGCCGCCATCGACCTTTGCCGCAAGGAAAAATACGACCGCTTCGTACACATGGAACAGGACGACCTGGACGCTTTAGCGCACCAAGCCCCATCAACCGGGGAGATAGCCACCCGCCGCATTGAAAACGAACGGCTCATGCAAGCCATTCAAAGCCTGCCGCAAACGGCTCAAGACTACCTGCGCTTTAAGTATTTTGAAAATTTAAGCGACGAGGAAATTGCCGAAATCACCGGCATCAAGCCCGGCAGCGTGCGCACAGCCATCATGCGGGCACGCAAATTGCTACGCGAAAAGTTGGAGGAAGACAAATGAAACAGGGCATCAGGTTAAGTACCTACGAAGAAATTATCGAAAAGCTAAAAGCCGCTCAGCTTGAACTGAGCTTTTACCACCTGCAAGACGAGGAAATGATAAAGGCGGAAGAAGGCCTGTTTCCTGCGCCGGAAATGGAAACCATCAAAGATAATAAGCGCGCCGATTACTACCGGTTGATTGAACAAAACACCGCTGCTTTTCGCAAGCGCGGCGGCAGAAAACGCCGCTTACAAGCGCTTAAAAAAGGCCTGCTGGCCGCCTGTGTGGTAATAGCCATTGTATCGGTTTCTTTTACGGCGGTGGTTGCCTTTTCGCCCGAAATGCAAACCTACATGAGCAATTTGCTTGTGGAGCGAAGTTTTGAATTTGTTACCGTAGGTGTGCAGGTAAACGGGCCTGCTGCCGTTGTCCCCGAAGGTTGGGCGGGCGAATATTTCCCCTCTTATATTCCCGAAGGTTTTGAGCTAATGCAAATACATCCGCCGGAGCTCAATGATATGCCGTTTGTCCGATATATTAATGGCGATCGACTCTTTGACTTTGATGAGATGCCCGAATACGCAACTACACATTTGGCGGGTGAAGAAAAAAAGGTGAGCCAAACAACCGTACATGACCGAGAAGCCGTGGTGATTGAAGGGCATGGCTATGTTGAGGTGGCATGGGCGGAATTTGACCGCTACTTTATCGTTGGCTTAACCGGCACCGTGGAAGAGGCTATTACCATCGCCCGAAGCGTGGAAAGAATCAAATAAAAATCAAAAAAATTTTCAAAAATCTTGTTACATTTTTGCCTCCTGTACCGTCTCTATGATTAGAAAGATGTAGGAGGTATTTTTTCGTGCAAAAATTGTATGTTCTGTTTCGTTATATCCATAGAAACAACCAAAAGAAGAAAGGAGTTTTTTGCGATAGTTTCTTAATTTTTGTCAAAAAATATGCTTATATTTGTAGGTAACTATTATTGAACAAAACGAAAGTGAGTAAAGAAAATGAAACGATTTATCATCCTATTATTGTGCGTCATAGGCTGTTTTGCTCTTACGCAGTTCACCATAGCCGAGCAGCAAACGCAACGCACCCTACAATTAACGCTTCAAAATTCTCAGGGAAAAAAGTTGGAAATTGATGTGCAAGATATTCAAGAACCCACAAAGCTTTATCGGTTCGATTTGGCGCCCGTAGGTTCAGAGCGCATTCAATCCACTATTGATACATTATTTGGGGAAGAAGCCCAGATGCTTGTTGAAAAGGAGGTGGATGGGAGCCCGCTTTATCTTTTACCGGATCCACAAGGCAAGCCCGGTACATTGGGCGCGTTTGCCAGTTTCAGTTATTTTTTCGGGGATAACAGTATCAGCTACATAGATTATCGAAGGGACTTAAACGGAGGCGAGGTAGAGGGAATCAACGCGCCCAATTGCGCCCTCACATTTGAACAGGCGGATGAAAAGTGCCAAAACTTCCTTGAAAGATTGGGCATGGAAGCGCCTTTCCTGATTGCCGGGGGACCACGGGTAGCCAGTGGAAAAGAAACGAAGGGGTTTTATTTTTTTCAATACACTTCTGCTTTTGATGGAATTTCGTTTACACGAAGCACAATGTGTACGGGCGCTAACGACACAATGTATCCTTTCGCTTCGATATATATCAGTGATGAGGGGATTTTTTCGGTTGGTGGAAACTTTCAGTATGAACGGCGGAATGTTGAACCGATTGAAGATTTTGTAAGCCTTGACGAACTGATTGAGCGGCTGCAATTTTACTTGGAATCGGGCTTGTTTGATAAAATGCCTCCTTTGCCCATCAGTTCCATTTCGCTTGAGATGATTTCAGCGCCCAAAAGCGACGGATCATTTTCCGTTCGCCCGGTATGGGTGGTGCAAACTGACCGTAGAGCTGTAAAGTTCGAGTGGCAGCAAGCGGGGCTATTCGGGTTGAATTTAAAAATCTATGCCGATGACGGCAGCATCGCTTCGATGTAGGCGGGTGTCGGATAAGGATTAAGCCCTTATAATTGTGTAAAAAGAAAATGAGCCACAAACTCATATCCTCGGTTAGAATATAAGTGACAAACAAATACCAAACCGAGGAGGATGAAATCCATGGCTCAGTTTAATATTAC
>DUQF01000006.1 GCA_012837965.1 Clostridiales bacterium
GCTCATGGAGAAAGAGTTCCTTTCGAATTATTTGTTTAGCAACAACATTCTATCATGAGAACTCTTTCTCTTTCCTTTTTCCTCCTAAACTTCTACTCAGTGTCCAAGATGTATGGTACTCCTACAATCCCACAGCAAACTCCGATGCCAAAATCATTGACAATCAGTTTACAATATTATATAATACTTATACTGCTTTGATAGCAGACGGTCGCATGGCTCAGTTGGTAGAACACCCTGGTCAAGTTCTCAAGCCCATGACCGGTCGAGTATCTTTCTTGTCTGGCACACTGGTCAACAAGAAGAGATGAACTCAAAGCGGAAGTAGCCGAACGATTTCCGTAAAGAGAGCAAGAAGGTTCGGAATTAGGTCGCATGGCTCAGTTGGTAGAGCACCGTGTTCACATCGCGGGGGTCACAGGTTCGAGCCCTGTTGCGACCACCATAAACCCTTGAAACACTATGTTTTCAAGGGTTTTCTTTGTGTCAAAACTCCACTTGTCCTCTAGGGAAAAATCATATTCTTTTACTTTCGATCTTTACTGAATCTCTTAAAATCCGAACGATTGAATTGTGTGGGATATGTTCATATTCGATGTAAACGGAATGAACCTATCCCATCGTTTACCTCGAAGCGATGTGAACAGCTTGGTTAGAAATATTAGAGATTCCAAGAGGGTTGAATAAATTCCGGATAAGTATGATGCCCTAAATTCCTAAGCTTTACAGTTGGATTAGAATTTGCTACACTTATTGGGCAATAGAATAACGCCTATGAAGAGTGCGCGAGAGACAAGCTCGTTGACCGCACGGCAACCTGCTAAAATTGGTAAGGTGCCAAAGCTTGACCGATAGGATGAATGATTACATACACTGCAGTCCTGTCGGAACGATGGGGCTGTTTTTTTTCACCTCTTTATAGACGAAAAATGAAAGGAAGAGGTGTAAACCATGGAACACGAAAAGAAACCCTATATACTTTTTTCCCACAATCAGGACGGGGAAATTGCACAGACTCGGATCACACGGGAACAGCTTGGACAAATTTTCTTTAATGAGAAGAACAGGGAATGGGATAATATCCATTTGGCGCTTCCCGAACCCGTATGGGACAAAATCTATGAAGACAGCTGTCTAATTTATGAAGGGTTCACGATCGATCAAAAAGCCTTCGGTGCCGGAAAAGCTTTCTATAGGGATGGAACACCCATGGCAGAAGGAATATTCGGAATTAAAGGCCTGCTTTACGGAAGAGAGTATTATCCCAGCGGAATCATCCGTTTTGAAGGCAGTTTCAGGCTGAATCAGGCGTATGGCCCAAACTATCCAATATACGGGTCATGGTTTGACGAAAAAGGAAAGCTCCTATTCCATGGGAAGTTTGAATTTTTTCGCAGCTCACTCGGCTATCCACTGATAGATGAACCGAAAGGCTTTAATTTATTTAAAGAATCGGTTTTGAAAGGTCATATCTTTATGTGGGTGGATGCAAGGAAATACATGGCTCAATATCAAGAGGATAACAAAGAATCAGAAAAGGCAAAATAAAAATACTCCCGCAAGGTTCAGCACCCTGCGGGAGTTTCCTATCCTTCATTACGCCGCAATCTGCATGTATTGCTCTACACTAATTCGGAATTTAATCTCGATTTCATAATTACGCCCAATTTCAATTCGCTCTACTAACCGGGCAATAATCATATGCTTGGCTTCATTATTCGCCTCATCGAAAGCTTCAGCCCAAGAAAGCAGGTCGGCAATTTCTTGTTCCGCATCTTTCTCAGAGTTTTTATCGGTATCAATCTTTGCCTTGGCTTTCTCCATCCGCGCCTTTGCTTTCTGGAGCTTTTCCCTATACTTGGGCATCATGGAATTGATAATATCGATGTCCACAATGTTTTCTCCTGTGAGGTATTTTATCGTTTGCTCCTCCAGCGCCTCAATTTGCTTATGCGCTTCAAAGTAATCAGCCTCCGCCTGTTTATAGGCCACCTCGTTTACGCTGACATGCTTTTCTTTGGCCTTTTCCAGCAAAGCGGCTTCGGGTTTTTGGCGAATGGTAGAAAAAATCCTGCGCACCTCATAGAGAACGGTTTCGTTAATTGTATCCGCGTTATATGAACTTTGGCCTGCGCAGCTTTCCCTTGCGTTGATTTTTCTATAGCAGCGATAGCAATCTCGCTCATATTCTTTCACCGAACCGTCTGACAGCTTTTTTCGTGTGATATTATGGCTGAAAGTCAATCGTGATCCGCAGTCGGCGCAAAAGATCAATCCAGAAAGCAAGCTGCGGGTATCCGTTCGGGCCGGTACGGTCATTTTATCTCCGAGTTTTGTACAACGTCCCTTAACAGTAGCGATGCACCTTTCAAAAGTAGCATCATCAAGAATGCGCAGGTGCTCCAGCCTCGGAGAAAGCTTATCACCCATGTGCATGTATCCTATGTAAATGGGATTTTCAATCAACGCTCTGACTGCGGTAGCTCGCCAGAGTGTTTTGTCCCGCTTTGTCTTGATCCCCTGCTCATTTAGATAATTGGCCACCCGGTTTGTACCGTACCCTTGGTCCGTCAGCAAGCGGAAAATCTCCCGTACAACCGCAGCTTCATCTTCGTTGATGACCAGATCGCGAACCGGCTGATTTTTCTTGTTTGTCCGTCCCAAATGAACGAGATCGTATCCGTAAGGAACAGACCCGCCGCGGTAATGACCGTCATCAATCATCTGTAAATGCTTGGTCTTTACGCGGATGGATGTCTTTTCACTTTCTCCGGAAGCTTGCCAGAACCGGATATAGTTCAGCAGCTTGTCCACATGCGTATCAAAGCGCTGCTCTCCCTCTCGGGTGCTCCATACCTCAATACCTTGCTGGACAAACCACTGTACCACAAAGGGCGTTTCATCCTCACGCCTACCTAAACGATCAAACATGAAAACAAGAAGAATATCAAACTCCCTGGCGATGGCTTTCTTTTTGATTTCAATAATCGCATCACGCGCATTGGTGCTGACCTTATAGCCAGAAACACCTTTTTCAGAAATCTCATCAACAATTTCCCAATCCGGATGGGTAGCAACATAATCTCTGCATGCGATCCTTTGCATGGGAATATCGTCATGATCTACCTGACCGACTGTGGAGACACGATACAGGCAAAGTACTCGTTTCACTATCATCACCCCTGTCTGTATTTCGAGCGCATCAGAATTCCCAGCACTTCAGGGATAGCATCATCATCTGCGCTTTTCGCGAACGTCAATTTGACTTTGCATGTTTTCCGAACGGCAGAAAAGCTAGTATTTTCAATGCTTTTAGCCCTTTCGGTCACAGTACTATTACCTCTGTTTTTGATATTTATCAAGTCAATATCGGACGATGTTCCAGATCGGCTGCCAGACGCCCTATTACCGCCCAAACGATTCCGTCTGCAAAAAGTCTTGACGGTATTTATTGATATATTCATATCGCTCGCGATGGCATTATAGCTCTTGCCTTCACTGCGCATAATAATGATTTTCCTCTGCTCCAAATCAGTCATCAGATTTCCTCCAATCTGAAGGATTGTCTCCTTCACCATCTTACGGACAGTTGGAGCGAGGCTTTTCCGGTTTGCCAATTAAAAAAAGGGCCCTGCCGAAGCAAAGCCCAGAATAGTTTTAATTGTTTAAGATTTTACTGAAAGTATCAGACACCCACCCAACGCAGCTGTCAGCCTTTATAGCAAACCAGCCGTTATCAGCGATTGCTACATAAGGGAAACGATCCCCGTTTGATGCGAATGCAATCCGCTCATACGATGTGTCGTTACCCGAGTGGATACCAACGGTCTCTACGGAAGTAATGATGACAAATCGCTCGGAAGGAAGGGGCTCTTGAGAAACATCAGCATCTAATTCTTTTGTCATAGCTGCCCTTGTGATAGGGCCGTATTTCCCATCAACCTTTACATCGGCTTGTTCCTGAAAGCTGCGCAGTGCCGTTTCCGTTTCTGCGCCAAACTTGCCGTCCGCACCGTATTTAGGAAGGCTGAACCCGAGCTTCAATAGGCTTTCCTGCAGAACTTTCACATCATCACCTTGGCTCCCTTTGCGCAAAATTGGAATGAAAAGCTCTGTGGATTGCTCATCATACAGCACATCCTTCAACTCGCCCCACTCATCCCAATGGCTGAGCTTGCTGGTAACCACACCAGTTTGGGTGCTCCGAGCTTCGATCACCGTATCATTCCCAACAAAAAGACCAATGTGATGTCGATTGCCATTCTTTAATAGAAAAACCGCCGTCCCCAGACGAAGCCGAGTATTTGAGGTCAGCTTCCCTTGTGCGCTGCAGTATTTATTCCAAATGGTGTTGGAACCATGGTAAATGCTCCCGCCCAGTTCCCGAAAAGCCCAAGCAAAAAGGCCGCTGCAATCAGCGACCCTTTTGCCAATCCATCGGCTGCCATACTGGACCGTCATAGAACGGGTGGACGCATTTTGCTTTGCCTGCGTCCAAGTCGCTCCTGACTGTCCCCATATGTAACCCCAGCCTTCGTCCAACGCCTGCCTAAACTTGGCAATCAAGGCTTCAGCAGAAATCATACGCCATCACCTTCATTTTCAGGTTTCTTGGGCTGTGTGTTTTGTTCCTCTCTGCCGTGCAGCTGTGCCAGCACATCCTTCAATTTATCAGGAACGGGCAAGCCAATATGCACCACGTTTTCCAGTAAAGACAGACCTTCATTGGACAGATAAAATGCGATGATTGCCCCGCGGAGCGCTGACCCTGTGCCCATCACGTTCAGATCCACAACATTGGCCACACCGACCAGCATCAGGATCAGCACCTTCTTGAAAATGCCCTTGAATCCAACGGCGCTGGACAGCTTCTTATCGAGCACCGCGCACATCACCCCTGTGATATAGTCCAGCGCCATCAGCACGATCAGCGCAAGCATCATTCCATCTATTCCTCCTATGAAGTATCCCAACCAGCCGCCAACGGCTGTAATTGCGACCTGGATCTTTGCCCAGATCAAATCAATCGAAAAGTTCCTCATGTTTATTTCCTCCTTGTATTTTTGGTATCTAAAAACCGCCCTCACATGAGAGCGGTCGATCCCGAGCCTGATGTTTTTTCATTTTTTATGTTCCAATAGCAAACCAGTCAACTGGGCGGTTTGTACTGAAGCTGCCTCCGACAACAATGCTGCAGCCGGTGGTGGTTTTTGAGTGCACCTTGATCGCTCCGTTGTCACCTGACCAGTTGGAACCGGTCGTAGAGTAGGTGACAAACACATAAGGTACACTCGTAAATCCTGCGGATGAGTAGCTAATGGAAACAGAAGCAGTACCGTTGATCGTCGCTGTGCCCATTGCATACTTGAATGGCAGTCTGGCTTTATCCAGCGTTCCGGATGTGATATTTCCTGCGGCATGGTTATGTGAGCTCGCCGCAGCTCCGAGGTTTGCCAGCGTGATGCCGAGGTTTGTTCTGGCATTTGCCGCTGAGGTCGCGCCCGTGCCACCGTTAGCAACGGGCACCGCTCCGGTCGTGTTTCCAAGCCCGAGAGCATTCCTCGCCGCAGCAACCGTGGTTTGGCCCGTGCCGCCATTGGCAACAGGCACCGCACCAGTGGAATTGCCAAGGCCTAGCGCGTTTCGTGCAGCCGCAGCCGTGGTTTGACCAGTACCACCGCGGGATATAGGCACGGTTCCGGCAAGGTTTGTGCTGCCGTGATATAAACCCCAGTCGGGGTTAATCTCGACAGCGTTCTCCCGTTCGGACACTTTGCCGAAAGCCACACCATTGCCTCCTCGCCTGAAGAAAACAGTGTACGCAGCGGTACCCAGGTTCACGATCTTTTCGACGGTCGTAAAGGCGTCTGTCAGCGTGAACCGAATCTTGTAGGAAGCATTGATATCGATAGTACCGCCGCCGATAACAGCGGTAGTATTGTTCGTCAACGCAGTCGCAGTCGAGTAAGCGGAACCGGTACTCAGGCCATATTGCACGGCCATCGTGCAGGTGTTTTTTCCACTGACGGAAGCAAAAGTCCGGCTTGCTTTCACGGATGCGTAGGTGCCTGTCTCGGATGCTGTCCCCCCAGAGGTACACCGGAATGCCTGTGTGGAAGTAAACGAAGGCGGCGAGTATGCGACGACTGAGATCGTTGTGCTGGCAGATGCCGTTCTCCCACGGGAATCAGTCACCTTGATCGTGTATGTTATACTGCCGCTGGCATTGATAGGACTGATAGTGAATACATTAGAAGTTTGCGTAGCTGACGCGCCACCGCTGATTGTGTACTGAGCAATTGTACTGCCCTGTGCACCGGAAGCAGAAACGGTCAGGGTGATGCCGCTTTTCCCTTCAACGTAAACGCCCCAGGCGGACGGCACCGAGTTGTTGATTCGGCTGGCCGCCACCGTCAGGCTCGGTACTATCGAGGGTGAAGCCGTGATTGTGAAACTGTAGGTATCTGTTCCGAGATTTGTGCCGCCGGTGGCATAGGTCGTCACAGATACGGACGCGGAGCCATATGTGGCGTTCGGAATATTTGTCAGCCAGCTAAGCGGGATTGTGTATGATGTGCTGGATGCACCCGCAGCAGTCGTGGCAGTATAGCTATTGGAACCGAAAGACCACACAACTTTGTGATATACACTGGCAAGGTTGCTGTTGCTGAACGTGACCGTGGAAGCAGTACCCGCCTCTACGCTGGAAGTAACCGACACCGATGACTTCGAGTAATTCTGTACGCAGGCTGCGGTAATGATCAGAACAGCATTGTTGCTTGAGTAGGTACATACGTTACCGCTCGTGCTTTTGTAGCCATAAATGCCAATGGCAGTATTTGAAGTGCCCACGGACAACAGGCGGTCAAGGCTGAATCCAGAGGGTGTGGTCAGCGAAATGGATGTTTTGTCGCTGACCGAAGTCGAAACATAAGCGCGGCCATAATTAGAAAAATCAAGGTATGGGTTATTGCTGGCGGCGCTCCAAAAGGTAGTTCCGCTCATGTTAATCTTTGCGGAAGATACTGAAACTCCCACGGTATTCAAAGTCGATGGGCTTGTTCTTCGGATGTGCGCGCTGACCGTTTCGCCTTTTGCATGGTCCTTATTTGAAGCGTTCAGCGTGATCTCATAGGTTACGGTAAAGGTGTTAGCCATGAGGCCTCCTTATCAAACTCCCACGGTGCGCCATTTTAGAGCAAGGCCGCCAGAGAGCGTTACAAAATCGAAGTACCCATTACTGGTTGTTCCAATGGACAGCGTGTCCGTTACGCGTGCACGGGTGATGTACATATCATTGTTGGAAATATACGCTACCTTCTCATTGTTGTCTTTAAAGGCCATTTCTGTGTTTGTGATCTCCGTTTTGAAACTGCTGCCCGTCACACCAATGGACAAGGAATTTCCGTTGAAATTCATGTAACCGTTAATTGTGCTTTTGAAGTTCGCCACATCACTTGTGAGAGCGTTGACCTCCCCGGTAACAGTGGCCACCTTTGAAGCGACCTCTTGTGTAATTTCAACTTTGAAGTTAGACGCAGTTTGTTCCACGGTAGAAAAACGCTGCTCGATAGCGTTCTTGTCGCTATCGTAGCTGGTTTTTGAAACCTTCATGGCAATCTGATTCTGCAGCGTATTGATAGACGCGGTATTCTCCAGTGCAGCCTCAGAGGCATCGTTAGCAACGACCTGCGCGTTATAGGCAACCTCATTCAGGTTTTTCAGCACACCGTCAATAATCATGTACAGTGGATGTTCAGGATAGAGATAAATGCCGGTTGAACTGTATAAAAGGCCGAGAGACAAGAAAGTAAGCGTCCCAGTTTCATCCGCAGGCGCTGATGTAATCCAGTTGTTGCTTGCTACAGTAAAAGAATTACCGGAAAGAGTACCGACCAGATACGCGGTTGCCTTTGCCGTTCCCGTCCATGCGGTATTCCCTGTAATCGTACGCACCGATAATGACGGATAACAGAGGTAGTTATTTGATGAGGTGCCCCCAGCACTGATAGCAGAAGCTGCGTACAGGATCGGTTTGTCGATATGAAAGACTGCAGATGCAGTTAGCGGAAAGTACCCTTCAGCATCGCTTACAATGAGCTTGCCTGCATCAACCGCGGCCTTGGCAGTGATGAGGTTGTAAAAGCGTATACGGTCGTAAGTATTGGTATCGTAATTTGCGTTAGCCCACCAGCCTGTGTATTGTGCGCCACCCACGATTGCGTTTACTCGATAGGTTAAGTGAACAGCGTTGCCAGCGGCGTAGTGTGTAGACAGCCTGATAGTCCCGCTGTAGTAGCAGGGGATATCGCCCGTTGCTGTGCCGTTAGATAGAGTAAGATTCAGCGTTGCCGTTCCCGTACTGTTATATGGCAGCCAGTATAGGATTTGCTGACCGTCATTGAGAGACGAAAACGACGCTGTGCCGGTCCATGCGCCTGTAGCTGCGGTTTGTGTTCCAACAATGACTTCATTTCTGCTTGCCGCACTGGAGGCGAGCTCATGAGCAGCATCCGCTTTTCCTATCGCTTCTGCTGCGTTCTCTTCAATCTGCTGTACGCGCAGGTTAATCCCTGTGTTGCTGGATAAATCCAGATTCTTGCCAAAGTCTGAAGACACATGACTGGTGGTGATTACACCGGCTTTAATGTTCGAACCGGTAATCGTGCTGGCAGCAATCTCTGCTCCGGTAATGGTCCCTGCAAGAATTTCATTGGCGGTAATGGTCTTGGATGCTATCTCCTGGGCAGTAATGGCGTGTGCCACGATTTTGTCCGCAGTAATTGTCCGTTCCGTTAGTACATAGCCATCAATGGTATCCACCTGTGTAGAGACCAGCTCGCCCATATTGTTGATGGCGTAGACTAGGCTCTGATCAGTTCCCCGGATAATGAGCCGCTCCACAGACAGGACACCCGTTGTGATGCGATTTGCTGATAGCTCGATGATCTTCGCATCCGTGATACTGGCATCCGCAATCTGTGCTGTACCGACTGCACCGTTTTGAATGAGGGCTGCAGTAATCGCGCCAAGGGCAATCTTGGCTGTGTCCACAGCGGCATTGTCAATCTGCGCGTTGGTGATGGCGGCCTGAGCAATCTTTGCCGTGGTAACGGCTAGATTGGTAATCTTCGCGGAATCGACGGCCAGATCAGCAATCTTGGCATTGGTGATGGCACCATCGAGAATCTTTGCGTTGACGATGGCAGCATCCTGGATGTTTGCTGTTCCGATTGCCGCCCCAGCGACCTTGGCATTGGTAATGGCTGCATCACGAATTTGCGCGGAATCAACCGCTGCGTTCTGGATGTTTGCCGTTCCTACAGCGGCTTCCGCAATCTTGGCGTGGATGATAGCGCCATCCTGAATATTAGCGCTCAAGATTTCACCGTTGCCGATATGCGCAGAGGTGATGACCCCCTCCTCAATTTGAGCGCTGCCAATGGAGCCTTCCTTGATTTTTGCGCGTTCAATTGCAGCGTCCTCAATCTGTGCGGTACCGATTGCAGCATTTCCAATTTTTGCCTGCGTGATGGCCGCTGTCTGAATCTGAGCGGAACCGATGGCCGCTTCGCCAATCTTGGCGTGCGTGATGGATGCATCCTGAATGTGCGCGGTTTCAATAGCCGCCATTTTAATCTGCACGGATCCGACAGAGCCGCTCTGCAGTTGTCCGGTACCGACCGAATTGATGGCCAGCTTGCTTCCAGTGATAATGCCGCTGGGAAGCTGACGTGAGGAGATCACATTGCCTTCCACCGTATCCGCCACAGTGCCCAGCGTCATGCTGGTGTATTTCTCCATCAGACAGTCATAGGTGTACTGCGTCATCCGCATAGACACCCATACGCCCACGCGGGGAGCAATCACCCGAACAGCATCACCAAGAAAGATATTCTGCAAGAACCCATATTCACGGTATTCTTCCGTGTCGGCACAGTTGATAAAGCTGACGGTTAAGGTCACGGTCGGCGTGTCACACCCGGCATCAAACTGTGCCTGTGCGGCTTTTCGCATGGCTGTATAGCACTGTGCTTTTGTCTTTACATCATCACCGTCGGTCTGCTCTTTTGCGTCTGATACAGGCAGATTGATCCATTTGGGATGCGGATAGGAATTAATGAGCGGGCTGTCGATGAAAAGCTCCGGCAGATAGAGCACTTCGCCATCTGCGTCCTCGCCGGTCGGCATAATGCGTGTGACCACATCCGTCAAGTCAATATCATAAGAAATGCCAAGCAGGTTCTTGGCCTGCCTGATCTGAACGTTGCTGTCTTTTCCGACTCGTTTTACCAAAAACACATCGTACCAGTCTCGGGTCAGTTCACCGCCATACTTCTCCACCACGCCGCCTTCACCTAAGATGGCATCGACAGGATTCACATTCTGGAACTCCACTTCCTCGGCCTTGGTGCTCAGATCCGAGTAGAAGGTAAAATCATGCGCGGACAGGCAGGAAGAAGAGAGCGTCTGCACAACAGAAGCCCCCACCACAGAGGATGAGGGCTTGTAAGACTTAATCATGTTATCGAGCAGGTCGTAGAACAGATGCCGGGCGTAGACTGTGATTTTATCCAGTTCTGGAACGATACGGTAAATGCGGAATGGCTGATCCCGCAGTTGTCGCGCTGTTACCACAGACGATACAGCGGCTGAATACGAGCCTTCTTTGTGATCAAACACCAGATAGGTGGTATCCATATACCCGTGCTTCCCGTCAGGAGCGGTAACCTCATACCAGCTGGCATTGGTTTTGGCCACGATCTGGACTTTGGAGCCGTTCTTGTAAGCGGCCAGAACCTTATTGCTTCTGCTGGGGCCGGAGCGGAGGTTAAGCGTGCCTTTCTGCGTTTCCGCGCCGGAGAAGTCGGTATGGATGCGATAGATCTCGGTACCGCTATCATCACCAGGCGCTGAAAAGTTCACTCGTGGTGTGGTTGCAGACGGTACAGGAGCACGTATGATACAGCCCTCCACCAGCCGCTGCCATTTTCCGGCGTCGTCGATAGGATGCACGAGTTCCAGTTCATACTCGCCGTTCAGCGTTTCGGTCACGGTTGCGGACAGCGGATCAAGCGTGCCGTTGCCGTTGGTGGAAAAGTCGGTACAGTCGGCGGGATAGACGCAGATCATGGGGTATCACCTCCAGAAGGGTAAAAGAAAGCGCCGCGTGATGCGACGCTGGGTTGTGGGTTTGATCTCTACAAACTGAAATTTGTTATTCCATTCTTGGTCATTACATACGCCACTTAATCCTGAACAGCAATTTTGAAAAAGGATTTCTTACATCTGACCGAGTACTTGAGCTCGTAATTATTATTTCCCATAACGATAGCATCATGTATTTCCTTGATTTCCTGTAAAATACTTTCCTCCGTCATATACCATCCAAGAAAAGTATTCGTCGTACCCCAAAATGAATTCACCTGTTGGTTTTGTGCAAATAATGCATACTTCGGAGCCCGCTTCCCGCCCTTGTATTCTTGACTTTTCATTACCTTTGAGCACGTGGCGATTATCCCTTCGTTTGGAGAAACAATAGTAATAGCTCCCTCCGAAACTTTCGCTCCCACTTCATTTGTTAGAATCTCTGAACACATCAGGCTGTCAAGAGATACGTTTAATTTTCGGGAAATGATTAACAGTTTTTCAACTTCGGGATATCCCTCATCGGATTCCCACTTAGACACAGCCTGCCTGCTGACGCCCATCATCTCTGCAAATTCTTCTTGTGACATATTATTGTCTTTTCGTATTTTTTTTAGATTCTCTGAAAAGCTCATAGCTCACGCCTCCTTGTAATTGATAAGCTAATTCTCACACAGTAATGTAGATTTTTCTACCAACCAAAATTTGCATTTTGTCAACTTCAAGTTGCACTGCTGCTTCTTAGGTGAATCAGTAGACATTAGTAACAAATTCTAATTTATCCTTGCAGACAGTTTTCGTCTAACAGAAAATCAATGAGTCCAATCCGGAGAATACCGTTCTCATCCGTCCAGCGTTTTCCGTAAGATTTGGAAACGACCATTTTCTGAAAAGAATCGCTCACGGCCTTCAGAGAACGCAGCTCGCTGTCTTGTTTCTGGCTGTCATCCATGCGCAGCGCAGACTGGATATATACCATTTGGGAACCCTTTCTGGCAATAAAATCGATTTCCAAGCCTTTTTGTTCACGTTTTCCGTCGGAATTTGACTCTGTCACATTGACAACTCCTACATCTACCTGATAGCCACGGACGCGCAGTTCATTGTACAGAAGGTTTTCCATGATGTGAGTTTCTTCCTGCTGACGAAGTCCCAAGCGAATATTGCGCAGGCCAACATCCGTGCAGTAATACTTGGAGGGGTATTCAAAGTAACGCTTTCCTTTCACGTCATAGCGCTCGGCCTTTGAAAACAGAAAGCTGTCCGTCAGATAGGTAAGATAGCTGCTAATAGTCTCCGAGTTCGTCTTTTCGGTTTTATGGCTGTTGACCGCGCGGGCAATTTTGCTGGCATTGGTCAGCGAGCCTACCGATGAGCACAAACTGGTTGTCAATTCCCGCAAGACCTGCGGCAGGCCGATCGAATAGCGTTCCTCAATATCTTTGAAATAGATTTCTTCAAACAGCTCATTCAGATATTGAAACTTCTCGTTCTCTGATTCAAGCCGCAGAAGATAGGGCATACCGCCGTATGTCATATACTCGTTGTAAGCATCTGCCTTATCCAAACCGGATGCCTCATAAAATTCGCTGAAGGACAGCGGATAGATATGAATCACATCCCCTCTGCCGCGAAATTCCGTCATGACATCCTTGGAAAGCAGCTTTGAATTGCTTCCGGTCACATACACATCCACATTTTTCAGGTGCAGCAAACCATTCAGCACGCTGTAGAGGCGGGGAGGGTTCTCTTTGTCCTTAAGCTCCGCCTTCGATATGGCGTATTGAATTTCATCCAGAAACAGGTAATACTTCTTCTCCTTATCCGCGCACAGCGTCCGAACATGCTCAGACAATATGTCCGGCGACCGAAAACGATCATTTTGATCGTCATCAAGGGCAATGGCAATCACATGCTCCTCATTTACTCCTTCGTTCATCAGGTACGCTTTGAACAAATCGAACAATAGGGTACTTTTGCCGCAGCGGCGAATGCCGGTGATGATTTTGATTCTGCCGTTCCACTGTTTTTTGATCAGTTGATTCAGGTATCTTTCTCGCTTTATCATCTTTTCACCCGCTTTCAAGTCGACATGTCGACCTAATTCCGATAAGCATCATAGCAGACACGAAGTCGAAAGTCAATCTACATGTCGACTTAATTCCGAAAAAAACGTCAACCTTTATAGATACCGCCACTTCGGCCTCACGACTACCTTCGTCACCGTCCCGGACCAGCTTACGGCATTCATGCCAGACCTAAGCACCGGAAAATCTCCCGTCATATGGCTGTTCATCAGGGTACTGCCTTTATATGCTTCCTTTAGCACGCTATCCAGCACGATGCTGCCGGAAACGTCGGTCAATTCTACAATGGTTGTGCCGACCATGAGCGTGATGTCCCCGGAACCGTACACGGTGATAATTGGCTCCGCGTACACGCTGCCCGGATTCGTCAGGGTGCTGCCAGAAGATGTGATGGTGATATCACTAACGTTGTCCTTGTACCAAAATGGAAAACAGCGGAAGTTCACCACAAAGGAACAGTGTGGGTTGCCTCGCAGCACCTTTTCGAACGGGATCTGATTAGCCACCCTAGCCTCGTAGTGACCGCCGGTACGGTTGGCAAAGGTTACAGTGCCTTTTCCCTTCAGCCACGCGGCGATAGCAGGAATCTGCGCTGGATCGGCAACAAAGCAGATGGCAGTCAAAATCATGTCATCGTATACATCCTCACCCTCAAGCCGAGTCAAACTGCCCGGTCTGCCGGGAACGTTAGTCTGTGTACTTCGCTCAGCTGGAATGGTAATGGGAGGCTGCTCAGTCACATGAATGCCATACTGCCTGCAGTCCACGCCATTCCAAAGGAAATAGTCGTTCATCGGAAATCCTCCGTAACGGAAAGAAGCCGCCCGTCATGAGCGACTTTCCTTATGATAATATGTCAGTCGATTCGTTTGATTCGGTCAATGCCGTGAATGGCGGCCAAGGTTGAACCGTTTTCCCAGGCCACATGAATCCCACCTGCATCATCCACGAGCGTGACCTTTCCGCGCATCCCGGTAGGCATGCTGCGGTATGGATCATTCATTTCAATCAGCTCAACCGTGCAGCCCGGGGGATACTCCTCACGAAGCCGCTTTAACACCTCCGGCCTAATATGCATTGCGAACATGGCGCCTGCCTCCTCTCGTTTGAGTAGCGTATTACTCACTCTAAAGCTTCTAAAAGTCAAGCAGATCATGCCATTCGGAGTCCGCGGCCCCTTTGCTGGCGGCGGGTCAGGGAAGCAATCTCAATAGCAAGTGAACGGATGTCCTGTTCATCTCGCACATAGAAATTGTTTCCTGACAGGTTGACGGAGGATGTGCTGTTGTAGGTTTTCCGGTTATCCGTTGTGCCAAAGGCGACACTGCCTTCCTTCGCTTCACCCGTCAAATAACGTGCAGCATTCCGGATGGTTCTGGCCTGCACACGGCTTTCCTGAAGCACCCCCTCTGCAAAACCCTTCATGGTCATGGAGCCAACCTCGTCCCGGAATACCTTTGATGGGGACGCAATCTTCAGTTCACGCTTAGCGGCATTCACAGCCGCGCGGGCAGCGGATTGCATGGCGTTGATCACACCGGAGCGTCCTGCCTGAATGCCTGCCCTCAGTCCGGACATCGCATTGATGCCTATGGACTGCAATGATAAGGGCGTCAGGCTGGAAGATAGAGCATTTTTTATGTTGGTAGCTACCAAGCGCCCAGCACCGCTCATGTCATACGACGTCAGTGCTCCGGCTAGTCCGGCCATGGCACTTACTCCGCTTGCTAAAAAAGCATCAAATCCAAATGCGGCGGTGATAGCTGCTTCCAACTTATCGGCCACCGTTGCAGCATTCGTAGAAAAGTCATATCCGTCCATGCCAGAGCCGATACCCTCAGCGATGTATTCACCGGAGGGTTTCATGCGCTCAGACGGGCTGTGAATGACGAAAGCGCTGTTGATGGCTGCTTCAAGATTAGCGGCGAGCGTTTCTGCACTGGTATCCCATCCAGCTTCCGTCATGCCTTCCGCAATACCAGCAGTCACATTCTCGCCCACACCGACAGAGTCCAGATTCTTCACAAAATCCAGAATCGCAGTTAGGTTATCCATATCTTCCTGACTGACCTGGTCGCCGTTCTGGATCGCTTTCACGACTTCAGCTACATACGTGGATAGCCGTGCCACGTTTTCGGAGTCAAAATCTAACTGCATTGAGCGGTCGAGTGTTTCCAGACGGGCAGTCGAACTGAATAGGTCCGTCAGCCATGCAAAATCAAGGAAGCCAGGATTCTTGAACGTCTCAATTCGCTTCTGCGCGGCATCGATAAAGTCCATGAGGTTCATAGGAAGCACACCTGTCAGGGCAGTGCCTAGCTTTGTCATACCCAGCTGATCCACCTCGGCCACCTGCTCACGCATTTCCTTGATAGCCTCCGGTGCACCGGACACCTCTGTGGTGATAAGAATGTGCATGGTGCCATCCTGATCCAGAATGGCCACATCATCCGGTTTCAGCATATCTTTGGTAACTGCGCTGACCGGGATTTCCTGACCATCCTTCCAGTATTTGACGCCGGGTTCATTCATGACACCGCTGGGATCCTGGTAGGCTTCACTCAGCCGCACAATGCCTTCCACTTCGACTTTATTATTTTGAAGCCAGCGGCGATACGCCAGCAGATCATAACCAGAAAGTCCGACCTGCATGTTCAGCGTAGGCTTTTTCACGCCTTCAGCTTCTTTGTACTCAGTGATGTAAGCGGTAAATTCCTTCATCAGTTCGGACTTATCGCATCCGGTGGCTTCAGAGAATTTCGTTACGATGCCTTCCACCTGTGCGGATGAAAGTGCGGAAACATCCACGTTTTCTGCTTCTGCATACTTTGTGATCAGACCGACTACATTGGAAGGCTTCAAGGCCGCAGTAGATGCGCCCCCAGTGACTTCCTCATAGGCCAAAATGAAAGCCGTAATAGCGGATGGTGTCAGGTTTGAAGTGTCTGCGCCTTCCTTTTCCAGATACTTGGTGATGTAGGCCGTGATCTCGTTCGGGGTGAGCTGTGTTACATCCGCACCCTCAGCCAGTTCCTTGTAGGCAGTGACCATAGCGGTCACGTTTGTGGGATTCAGCGCAGACACATCCGTTCCGGTTGTAGCCTCCGCGTATGTCTGAACATAAGCAACCAGCCCGTTTGGCGTAAGAGAGGTTTTGTCCACACCCTCCGGCTGTTCTGTGTACTTGCCGATGAAGGCATCTACAATGGGCTGCTGTTTCGTGGCATTTTCCGCTTCCGTATAACCGGTGATGACAGCGTCCGTTGTGATTGAGCCGGGATTGGCAGCCCATTCCTGCCAGCGTGCGATTGCGCCGGTCATGTCAAGGTCTGCAGCGATCTTCAGGACTTCCTCTCCGACAGCCGTGCCGAACATATCGTTTATACTCGTCAGATTAGGATCCCACTTGTTGGCCGTCAGGTATGTCTGGATCGCAGCTAACTGTTCCAAAGCAGAGGAGAAATCGATATCCGGGAACATCTTTTGGACTTCTGCTTCGCTCATCCCGCCATCCAGCAGGGATTGAATCTGTGTCAGCAGGGCAACATACTCTGTCAGAGCCCCCTCATCCATGCTGGCCGTCAACTTGTTCATCTCCGGCAGGAAGGCTTTCTTTTCCGCGTCCGTTGCTGCAGCACTATATTGACGCAGGAGCTGCATCAGGTCACCGACTTGAGTTTTCGCTTCCTGCACATTATCCTGTTCCCAGACAGGCGTTACGACATCGGCCATCAGCTGAGCATACTCCAGGGCGGCAGCGCGGCGATCCATATTGTACTTAGCGTTTAGCTCATCCATAGCTTTTTGCTGTTCCGCGCTGTCCTTGATTAACTGGACGACTGCATATTCCTTGTCGTACTGCTCATCCAGAGAAGCATTGACCGTAGCCATGCCTTCACCAGCGGCAACCAACGCATTCTCATAGACTTCCGCACCGACCTCTTGGCCTCGGGCCTGTGCACGGGCAACCTCAGCTTCCACTTTGTTCCGGATCGTATCAAAACCGTCCGTTTCTGCGACGGAGAGATGATATTTGACCTCGATTGCCTCGCGGGTATCGATGAGCTCCTGCAAGCGAATTTTATCCTTATCGGACAGGTTACGATTTTTCTTTTTCTTCAGAAGCTTGGCAATTTCCGCATCCATAGCATCAAGCGTATTGATATCTGCCTGAAGCTGCGCAGAAACGGAAGAATAACCTGCATCATCCGCGGTTTTCTTCAGATTGAAAAGTTCATCTCTGGTTGAAGCGGTCAGTGTTTTGAAGGAATCCGTCCATTCGGAAATCTGCTCATCCGTTTCCTTTTTACCGTCAGACCATACGCCCAGCAGTCCGCTTAGCCATTCCTTGGAACTGCCGACCTGCCGTTTGAAATCGTCCTCGCTCATTCCAAAGAAGGTCAGTCCCTCGCTTTTCCTGTAAAATGTATCCGCTTCGGTTTCTTTCCACTTTTTCGCAGTAGCCGCCATGCCCTGAAGTGCTTCACGGGCTGCTTTGGCACCGGAGGCATAATCGGCCAGCTTCACAGCGCTATAAATGACAGCAGCTGAAAGTGCGACCATCGCCAGCTTCGAGGAAGCTAAGGTTTTCACCATCCCGCCGAGCCCGCCGCCAGCCACACTGACTTTCGCGGAAAACTTGCCAACAGCTGTGAAGGCTTTTCCCAAAGCCCCGGACACTGTGCCGACTGCGCCGACCACTTTTCCCAGCACCAGAATCACCGGACCGACAGCCGCGGCAAAAGTAGCCCATTTGACTATGGATTCCCGCTGGGAAGCGTCCATGGACAGGAACTTCTGCAGCAGATCATTTGCTTTGTCGATTACAGACTGAATCGTAGGGTTCAGATCGTCACCAATTTGGCGGGTAAACATGATCGCCGTATTCTTCAAGTTCATCAGGCGGGACTTTGTCGTAGCATATCGTTTGTTGGCTTCCTCAGCCAGCGCGGTGTTCTTTGCCCACGCCTGATTGGCGGTTATCTGTGTTTTGCTAAATAAATCCGTTGCGTTCGTAGCACGTAGAAGTGTGTCCCTGAGCCTGATTTCAGCAATGCCAATATCGTCCAGCGTCTTGATTGCGCTGACGCCGTTCTCGTCCATCTTCGAGAGACCGACAATAAACGCCTGAAACGCACCGGCTGCATCCGTCTGCCAGAGTGTTTTGAACTGTTCCGCGCTCATTCCGGATACCTTAGCAAAATCCTCCAGCGCATCACCGCCGGTTTCTGCAGCGACCTCCATTTTAATCAGCGCCTTAGAGAAAGCGGAACCGCCCATCTGTGATTCAATGCCGACAGAGGAGAGCGCAGCGGCAAAACCCAGAATTTGAGATTCGCTCAGGCCGACCTGCTTTCCGGCACCGGCCAGCCGCAGAGACATGGCCATGATTTCCGATTCGGTCGTGGCATAATTGTTGCCCAGGTCAACCAGCGTGGAGCCAAGATTCTGGAACTCGTTCTGATTCATGCCCATGATGTTGGCGAACCGAGCTGCTTGGCTGGCAGCATCCGCTGCGACCATGTTCGTACTGTTGCCAAGGTCAATCATCGTTCGGGTAAATTCAGAAAGATACTTGTTTTCAATGCCCAGCTGACCGGCGATAGACATAACCTGCGCAATATCTTCTGCAGAAGCGGCCACCTCTGTGGACATCTGTTTGATGGAATCGGAAAGCGCTCCATATTCTTCTTCTGTCGCTTCAACGGTCTTACGGACATCGGCAAAGGCATATTCATAATCAATGCTGGCTTTGATTGCACCGGTTCCCAGCGCAGCAATCGGGGCAGTGATACTGGCAGTGAGTGTTTTCCCGGTCTTTGTCATGACCTTGGAAATCGCATCGCATTTCTTGGAGATAGCGGTTAAGGCATCGCCTGATTGTGTCCATGCGGACTTCATCCGGTACAGCTCTTCGGTCAGCTTGCGGACCTCAGCCTCGGCAGCTTTGACGCCAGACTTGGCGTTGTTCAGGTCTGTCTGCGCCTTTGAAACAGTATCCGAACTGTTCTGCATAGTCTTTTGCAGCGCCTTGACCTGGCCGTCCAGTTTATTGACCTCGACCGTCGTATCCTCGTATTCCTGCTGGTACCGCTCCATGTTCTGCTTGGCAGTGATGGTAGCGGAGTCCGTTTCACCGAGGGAATCACGGTAGTTTTCATAGGCGAATTTGGACGCTTCTACTTCAAAGCGCAGGTCTTGCTGCCGAGCCTTTGCTTCAGCCAGACGCTGACTATATTCCTGATGCCGCTGGTAGTTTTCTTTCAGCTTATCATTGGCCGCCACAAGCGCACGGCTGTACTGTTCCACAGCACGGTTTTGCTGTGTCATCTTGCTTCCCAACATGGACAGCTTGGATTCAGTTCCGGCGATAGTCTTTTCAAAGTTGTCCACACCTGCACCCGCCAGACGGAAGGTGGATTCGGCTTCTTTGATCTGCTGATTGATGGTACGCATATTGCGTGAAAAATTGCTGGAGTCCAGCGACAGCGCGACCACCAACTCGCGCAGGGTTTCAGCCATTGAAAATCACCTTCTTTGGGTTAAATTTACCGTTGAATCTGCCGGTATATTTTGGTATACTTTGAGCGAAAGGAGTGAGTGTTATGACAAATATCGTTCCTATTTCCGATCTCAAGAATTACTCTGAAGTACTCAGTCACTGCGATACAGGCTCTGTGGTATATCTCACCAAAAACGGCAGAGGCAAGTATGTTGTGCAAAGCATGGAAGAATACGAAAAGATGAAAGCAACTGTTCAACTGCTGGCTGAGCTCTCTAAGGGCATAGAGTCTGTACGGTCAGAAGGCGGCTTGAGTATTGAGGAAGCATTCGCGGGACTGGAGGGGTAAGATGGCAAAAGTCATTGTTTCCGGAGAAGCCCGTAAGGATTTAATTACCATTCGGATGTATATTCGAGACGAGCTATTAAACCCTACAGCCGCCGACCGTATCCTTCATGAGCTTCGCCGTACTGTCGAAGGGCTTCAGTCCTTTCCACGCCAGGGCAAATCTTTGGATGCGATGATTGCCGTTCATACGGAATACCGTTATCTTCCCTGTGAGAATTACTGCATTTTCTATTTGGAGAACGATGAAGAAGTAGTGATTGTTCGCATTCTCCATCAAAAACAGGATTACCTTCGCGCTCTATTTCTTCAAAAGTAATCAGGTAAGGCTTTACCGATCCCCACACCTCGTCAATAAAAGCATGACGGGGTGTTTTCTTTATCTGCTCTCGCTGCGCGTCCCATGCCCACGGGCGTAGACAAGCCAACCAATAGCGTGGTCAACAGCTCGCGCAGGGTTTCTGCCACATTGCTTACCTTCTACTATTGCAAAAATAGGATAACGTGGTATAATAACGGTAAGAAAATCTTACCGAAAAGGAGGGATTGTCATGACTGAGTATTTAACGGAAGTTACCGCTATTTCTTCCAAAGGGCAGATTGTACTTCCTAAAGCCATACGCGACTCGCTTGCTTTGCAGCCGGGTTCAAAGTTAATGGTTCTCAGCGATGGAGAGAACATCCTGCTCAAACCCATCATCAAGCCAGATCTCAAAGAGTTTCGTTCCATGATGGATCAAGCGGAAAAGTGGGCAGCGGATGTCGGGCTGAGCGAGGAGGATATTGGCATTGCGGTCAAGGAAGTGCGCAGAGCTAAGAAACAGATAAAATGAAGATCGTGATCGATACAAATGTTGTCGCGTCAGCAATTTTCTTTGGCGGTCAGCCTCGAAAACTTCTGGAACTGCTGCTTGAGCGCAGACTGGAAGCTTTTGTTTCACCGGAAATCATTGAAGAATATCATGAAACCGTGCACTATCTTCAAAACAAATATCCGGTGAAAAAAGTCGCTGTACCGCTGACACACATTGTTGCGGCTTGCCAAATGATTGAACCTGAAACACAACTTCATGTTTGCCGTGATCCTGATGATGACAAGTTTATTGAATGCGCCATCGACGCACAGTGCTTGTATATCGTAAGCGGGGACAAAGACTTGCTTTCATTAAAACGGATAAAAGACATTCAAGTGGTAACGGTCGCGGAGTTTTTTCAGCGTGTCTGGAACGAATGAGCAGCGTTAGGGCTTTACCGATCCCCACACCTCGTCAATAAAAGTATGACGGGGTGTTTTCTTTATCTGCTCACGCTGTGCATCCCATGCCCGCAGGCGAAGGAAGCCCAGCATATCCATTTCATCGATTTCCTTCATCCGCCACCCGTTCTTTAGCAGCTCATTAAATGTAGCGTAGATATATTCCGGCAGCGTCAGGGTTCCTTCTGATTCTCCATCAGAATCTGTTCCGCTTCCTGCACCACCGGAATCGTAGGGAAAGTGTCCAGCACCTCAGTGGTCTGTGTCTGCACAGCCATCAGCGCCAGCGCAATATCATGCATGAGACGGTCAGCCGGATAGTTGTCGTAGACTTCGTCCGGCGTGAATTGATTATTAAAAAGCAAGCAGAACCACTTCACCATGGTGTCCAGTGCGTCCGGGACAGTCAGTTGTTCCTGTGAAACATCCTTGCCCTCGATGGCATCCTGCGACAGGCGTACCAGCCGACCATACATTTTTGAGGCGGGCTCCATTTCACGCAGCGCTCTGCCTGAAACAAAGTCCACAGTGTATTTCTTTTTGCCAAGCGAACATGTAATCATTCGTTTTTCCTCCCAAAACACAGAAAAGAATGCTGCCGCAGGGCATTCCTACGGCAGCAGGATTAACGGGGATCAGCCTCACGGAGAGGGCGTGAAGACAGGCTCATACACAGACTGCAGGAAGGTGACACCCTTCTCAGCCGTAAAACCATTCTCACCTTCATCCGCTACAGCTTGATAGCGTCCATCGCGAGTGCGCTTGATAGCGGTCCACGAAACTTCACCGGTTTGACGGTTAATTGTGGTGCCTTCCTTGGTGGCATAGTTTTCCGTCAGGGGCTTTGCACGAACCTTGTACAGCCATACATAGCGGAACTTGCCGTTGGACTTTTCACTCTTGAAGCCGACCGCGAAATACGGCGGCTTATCCGTAGAAGTCCTGACCAGCACACCGTTATCATCAATCTGGTTGCCGAAGATCATTTCCTGGATGGCCAGCGGAATATCCGCCATCTTTGTATTGAATGTTAGGTTGGGATCCGGATACAGCACGTCAAATTCCACATCATCCGCATACTGGACGTCGGGATCCGCGTTTTCAGGGGTAACCGTTGCCTCAATCGCGCCAGCTACCAGCTGCAGCGCACCATAGGTCAGGGTCGTTTCGGTGTCCTCCGTCAAAGGAGCAATCACCATGTTTTTGAGACCGACCGTAGAAGATACAGCCGGAGAAGCAGTAGGAGTCGGCATAATATAATTCCTCCAATTATCTGTTTTTTAGTTCGTCCCGAAGGACACGCTTGATTTCTGAATAGGCCTCATCAGCCCGAGTGTCGAAGGCAGGCCGCACAAAAGGGTGAGCAGGAGCGGGCGCAGGGCCTCCATGGCCGAACTCAACCGGGTTTGCGTAGTACGCTTTGTGTTCCGAGTGATGGACACCAATGGTGATCTGCTTGCCGCCGCCACGTTTCTTTTTTACGTTGCCCGTATGAATAGAAGAATGCAGAGCACCTGTGATGATTTTCGGGTCAGTGCTGGCGTTATGAAGCATCTGAGCTTCAATCGGCGCAGCGCCTGCTCTCAGCGCACGGTTGACGCCCGGTCCCTGCTCCAAAGCATTGGCCATGTTGACCATGTCATTTTGAAGGTCATCAAAGCCGCGCAGTTCAATTGCCATCGTCCACATCCTCTCTCCAGCACCATGTCCATTGGACTGTGTATTGCCGGGTAGCCGTGTCGTAGGCGGGCTGGTTGTAGCCTTTATCGGATTCCTCCACCATGGCAAAGCCGTAGCGATACATAGCCGCCCGAATCGTATCCGCCATAGCGGTCGGATCGCTGCCGCTCCAGAGGTTCAGGTACACAAAAGTACGGAAGGAAGTCACGCGGTCATCTTGATGGCTTCCTTCCGTGGTAACCGTAGAATAAACACAATATTGCGGCGGCGGGTTCAGGTCCGATGTTGCAGCACGCCACACACCGGCGATGACGGGAATTCCGATATCGCGAAGAGCGGCCTGTACCTGTTTCATCCGCTCACCCCCTTGGCAATGGAAGCCTTCAGGCCCAGATAGGCGCGTTTAAAGCCGTACTCACCCAGCGTTGAGATGTTCCATTTATCTCCTTGAAACAGCACCCACATGCCGGGCTTGATATCGCTGCGATACCGGATGGTGAAGTTGATAACGGCTTCGGCGTTCATAGCATCCGCTGCGCGGTAGTGTTGGTTTCCCGCGTCCGTTACAGCGGCCCAAGCCTTACAGACGATCACATCTCTGGCCACCGGATAACCGTTTTCATTCACAGGGCTTTCCGTGTACCCGATCTGGATCAAGTGTTTCAGATCCCCCGGATGTGGGTCGCTTTCAAAGTTCTTATAACCGCGCAAGCAGAATCACCTCCGTTAGAACATTTTCCCAGGATCGCGGTGCGGGTACAGCAGATGGTCAAAGGCCATCCGCGTAGCCTTGTAAGTGGTCATATCGGGAATATCCCGATTCTCATAATAAAAACTGGTCATCAGAAGAACGGCCAGTCGGACGGGCTCCGGAGCTTCTGTCTGTGTTCCATCATTAGCTTGATGCTCAAAGGTCACACGGCAGTAGTCTTCGGCTTCTGCGGTTGCGCGCTTGATAAGGCTTTCGATGTAGGCATTTTCTTCATCATGCTGGATGCGCAGATGTGTTTTCACCTCATCGACAGTAATGATCATCAGGGATCACCCGCCTCCATCAGCCCAGCTGCACGCAATGCCCCAAGCAAACGATTGTAATCCTCTCTCAGCTGGGCTACGGTGGTTGCCGTGCTGTCTGCCAGAAAAGGCAGAACGGTACCGCTACCCGCAGTGGGCAAGTCGAATAACCCATCTGCACCTTCCACGGCTGCACCAGGCAGGAAGGTCAGCTTGCCGCCCACCACCAGTTCATTGCCGCCGTGTGCAAAATAGTTTTTGGCCGAGCGTGTTTCACTCATTTATTTTTCTCCCTTCTAAAAGGGAGCCACCCCTTAAGGATGACTCCCGTGGTTGTTAGGCCTGCACCAACACCTTCACCGCTTCGGGCAGGATCAGCTTGCCATCGACACGCTGGGAGGCAAGGAAACCCACCTGACCAGTCGGAGCATAGAGTTCATTCAGGCGCTTAAATGAACGGCCTTCACGGTCGGCTACCCAGTAGTAGCCGAGATCACCGAACAGAATGGTCTTGCTGCCGGTAGTCAAGGCAGGCATGAATCCGGAGGTATATACCGGACGGTTCAGAATGGTATCGGGGGTTCCGGCAGTCACGGAGGGCTGCCAGATGTAGTCGCCTGCGCCGTTCTTGAGTTTGCGCAGTGCTTTCACCGTGCTGTCGTTCATGATGAACACAGCATTTCTGCGATAGGGAGAGCGCAGGGAGTAGAACAGATCCATGACCTCATCAAAGGTTACGGCATCCGTTTTCGCGGCGGTAACGCCCGTCTGTGCGCCGCCGGTGGCAGCCAGAATGCCCAGCGGTTTTCCGGTACCATTGCCGGTAAAGAAGGCTTCTTCCTCGGCAGCGCCGATACGGCGAGCAAACTCTTTGGCGATGTAGCTGGGCATATCGAATACAGAATCGTTGAGAAGCTCCTCGCTGATTTTGATCATGGTCGCCAGCTTATACGCGCCAATGGACACCTGGCCGAAGGCATCGTCGCTTTCAGGGTACTGGGCTTCTTCGTCGATCCACTGTGCAGTGCCTTTGGACGCGACGACAGGAATCTTCCGATCGCCGGAAGAGGTATGAATCACATGCGCCAGCTGACGGAATATGTTCTGTTCTTCCAGTGCTTCAATAAGAGTGTGTTCGTACTCGTCAGGGACCAGATAGCCGCCCTCGGAATCGGTGCCGACTTCCAGCGCATTCATCACCTCATGAGGCACAGACTTGCTGCGCATAGTACGCCAGAAGTTGGTGGTGTAATCACGGGTACCACGCCCTGTCTTGCTTTCAGCTACTTCTTCTTTCGGGTGCATAATCGGAGTGGAAACCAAGGGCCTGCTGGTTGCGCGGGACATCTCCACGTCAAGGGCTTCCAGCTTCTCCAGACGGACGATTTCCTTGCCGAGTTTGTCCACATCATCGATCATTTTGTTGTAGATGCTGTCATCCTCGGCTGACAACAGACCGTCAGTTCCGCGATGGCTATCGAGGAAAGCCTTAGCGGCGTTCCAGGCATTCAGGCGCTTTTCGCGCATTTCCATGAGTTCTTTCATTCATTCTTCCTCCTTAAAGGTATTTAATTTGCTGCAGCTTTTTGTCATAGTCCGCTGCATTTACACGGGTGTCTGTTGGTTTTTCTTCCGGCTTGGGAACAGAAGCCAGCAGACGATTCATGAGGTGTGCCGCTGCCGTTTTCCGGGCAAAAGAAAAGCCCGACATGTTGTCAGGCTCTTGGGTTCCGGAGGTGTAGAGGACTTCATCGCAGAAGCCAAGCTCTTTAGCCCTCCACGCATTCATCCATGTTTCGCTGTCCATTAGGTGGGATAGCTTGGAACGGGACAGGCCGGTTTTGATTTCGTATGCGTTGATAATGCTTTCCTTCACCTCGTCCAGCAGCTGAATGGCTTTCTGCATTTCTGCGGAATCGCCCTGGGCTATGGTAAAAGGATTGTGGATCATCATCATACTGGTCGGGCTCATGCACACCCGTGTTCCAGCCATGGCGATTACGGAAGCAGCAGAGGCTGCCATACCATCAATCTGCACCGTCACATCATGGGGATAATCCATAAGCATGGTGTAGATTTGGCTGGCCGCAATGCAGTCGCCGCCGGGCGAATTGATATGAAGGGTGATCGGTCCTTTGCCGGAAAAGAGTTCTTTCTTAAAGGCTGCGGGGGTAATATCATCCGCGAACCAGCTCTCTTCAGCGATCACGCCCTCCAGAAACAGGGTGCGAGTTTCATCTTCATCGCGAGCCCAGTTCCAGAACTTTTTCATTTCGTAGGCTCCTTTCTTGCTTGATCAATGGGGATCATGTTGCCGTTGACAAGGTAAGCGTTGCCGCCTTCCGCGTCAGAGATGGGGTTGAGGTTTTCCAGTTCCCGGATATCATTGGCGCTCATCCAACCGTTTTGCCGTGCAATGGCATAGCCTTCCATACGGGACTTATAGTCCCCGCGCATCAGACCGTCGATATTGAACTGCACATAAAAGCACCCTTTCTCCTGGATGGAAAAAAGGGCACGATTCATGGACTGTTCGATTCGGACAAGCCAAGGTCGGATGCTATGAACGGCAAAGTCAATGCTTTGATGCTCAATGTTCGAGAAAGTGGCGTGCTCCAGGTTGCCGACCAGATGCGGCGGTACCCTGAAGATTCGGCAGATCTCATCCACTTGAAACTTTCGTGTTTCGAGGAACTGCGCCTCATTATTTGGAATGCTCAGGGGCGAGAAGGTCATGCCTTCTTCAAGAATAGCGACACGGTTAGCATTGGATGAACCGCCATAGGCACTATTCCAACTGTCTCTGACGGCCTTCGGATTCTTCACCGTATTGGGGTGAGTCAGGATGCCGGAGGGCCGTGCGCCGTTGGAGAAGAATTTGCTGCCATACTCCTCGGACGCGATACCTAAGCCGATGGCGCTTTTCTCCAGGGCGATGGGGCTGTAACCCATCACACCGTCAAAGCCAAGGCCGGGGATATGAAGGATGTCCTGCGGCTTGATAGAAACGGTCTTTCCATCGCTGGTTGTGTAGGTGTATTTCAGGGCTCCTTTATTATCCCTATCTACATTCATGCGATCCGGAAGCAAGGGGTACAGACCGACAACCTGGTTTTTTCCGTTACGGATAATCTGACTGTAACTGTTGCCATATAGGAGCAGGTGTGCCAGCATGACCTCCCTGAAAACGAAGGATGTCATTTCGCTGTTGGGTTCGTCATGAAGCAGTCGATACAGTGGATGCTCCGTCGCTTTCTGGTTGCCGTCCGGTTTGCTTTCATATACGCCTAGCGGAAGACTGGCCACCGTTTCCGAGATGACGCGCACACAGGCATATACCGTAGACAGTTGGATGGCTGTCTGCGCCGTGACAGGTTTGCCTGCGCCGCTAATGCCGAAATAAAAAACAGGCGCGGCGGACACCGCATCCTGAGGCTTATCCCGCGCACGGAACAAGTTGGTGAAGGGGTTTTTCATTCTTTTTTCCTCCATAGAAGAAGAGACGTTCGGTTAGCTGGATGCCCTTTGCATTTTCCACAATAATATCATGCTTAGAATTTTCTCTTGAATCGTCTTACCATTCGGATAATTTATGCTACGGTGACAAAGAATTCCTTCGGTGTTATAATACTAAAGTCCATATTGCATAGCGATACAAATAGGGATAAAAACGCATTTTCACGCTAATATGACATTTTAATGCGGAGGACTTCACTTGAGTATTAATCTTCGGGCAGAGAAACCCAAAAAGACTGCACAAGAGCTTGTGACCTTGCTCAGAGAAGAAAAAGGTGTAACTTTCTCTGTTATGAGTGAAGAAGCGGCGATAAACTATTTATCAAAGAGGAACAATTATCTGCGAACAGCTTCTTACAGGAAGAATTATCCAAAGTACCGTCAAACTGAGAACAAAGGGAAATACATCAATTTAGACTTTGCTTACCTGGTGGAGCTTTCAACAATTGACCATCATCTGCGAACGATCTTGCTGAAGATGTGTATTAATATTGAGCATGCAATGAAGGTAATGCTTGTGGAAACTGTTTCTCAGGCAGAGAGGGAAGATGGATATCAGATAATAGACGATTTTATCAGAGAGTGTCCATCAGTCTTATCAGATATAGCAAAAAAAGCTGATGCCGTTTTCACGAAAGATTTGATTAACAAATATTTCGATATATGCTATGTAATAGATGAGGGTTCAACTCTCCGAACCGACGTACTTAAATCTAATTGTCCAATTTGGGTCTTTATGGAAATAATAGATTTTGGCATGTTGACCCGCTTCTATCAATTCTGCATTAAAAGAGGTTTGCTCTCCAGCAATCAACTTCCAACAAAAGTGCTTAATCCTGTAAGAAGTTTGCGAAATGCATGTGCACATAATAATTGCTTGTTGAATAATCTGGAAGCGGCTTCCGATACAGCACCGCCTGAAATCATCTCCCAGTTCGTTGCTAGTCTATCAGATATCCCCAAAGTTGGGCGTAAAAAGAAACTGTCTTGCCGACCAATTTTGGAAATTGTTTCTATGCTTTACGCATACAAGAATGTTGTTTCATCAGGGAACTACGATACAGATATGAAGGAACTAAAAGTATTTGCTGATGATAGAATGATGAAGAATATAGTTTATTTTTCATCCAATCTTCTGGTCACATCATCACTTGAATTCCTCCAAAAAACCATTGACAATCTTATTTGATTGCCGTATACTTAATCCGTTATAAGGACGTGAGCTCTCACAAAGAGTGATCGTACGCAAGGACAATGCCTGCATTGTCCTTGATTTATTTTAGAGACCACTACTGTCCGCTTCCAGTTTTCCTATCGTGACATTCCTTACAGAGCGGCTGCCAGTTACCTTCATCCCAGAAAATATTTCGGTCACCTCTGTGCGGAATGATATGATCGACTACCGTTGCTGGGGTGAGTTTCCCTTGAGCACGGCAGAAAGCGCATAATGGATGTTCTTTTAAGAAGATAGCTCTGGCCTTACGCCAGCGAAAGTTGTAACCACGTGCATCAGCACCGCCGCGCAGTCGGTCTCCTGACCATTCCATATGATCCTTACAGAATACTTGACCCTGCTCGCAGAAACCGGAACATCCGGGATAGCGGCAGGGTCTTTTGGGTTTATATGGCATTTTGTTTCCTCCTAAATGATAAGCAGCCCGCGGGTGTCATACACAGATTCACCGTTCTGATTTTTCATGGCACGGTCAAGTGCCATCACCAATGCAACCGCACCATCGACCTTTTCCGTGGACTTTTCCTTGTCGATTTTTAGGTTGCCTGCGGGATCTGTTCTTACGAAAACATTGTCCACGTTCCAGCGAAGCACCGGATGCCCGCCGTGATTCAGCTTTCGTTCCAGCACAATGCGCATCAGTTCTTTTGTCGGAGGGCTCATGTCTCGGAATCCCTGACCGAACGGAACCATGTTGAAACCATCATCTTCAAGCGTTTGTACCATCATGGTGGCGTTCCGGCGGTCATATGCGATCTCACGGATATTGAACCGCTCACCCAGCTGAAGGATAAACTTTTCAATGAAACCATAATGAACCACATTGCCTTCCGTGGTATGGATTAAACCTTGATGCTCCCACTTGTCATACATAACATGGTCACGCCGGACGCGCAGCTGCAGTGTATCTTTCGGCAGCCAGAAGTGTGGAACAACGATATACTGTTCATCTTCATCTCGTGGAGGAAAGACCAACACCATAGCGGTCAAGTCGCTGGTGGAGGATAAGTCCAAGCCAGCGTAACAAGCTCGGCCCTCCAGTTCATCCTCATTAACCGCTCCGCCGCATTCATCCCATTTATCCATCGGCATCCATCGGACGGACTGCTTGACCCATTGGTTCAGACGAAGCTGTCGGAACATGTTTTCATCCGCTGGCGTTTCCTGAGCTTTTCGGAAGGCATCACGTACCTTGTCAATGGCAATGGTATGCCCCAAGGATGGATTGGCTTTGTACCAGTTCTTTTCATCCGTCCAGTCTGCGTCATCCGGCAGACCGTATAGCACAGGATAAAAGCGCGGGTCGTCCTTGCGGCCTTCGATAATATCCAGTGCTTTCTGATGAACCTCCCAGCAAATGGATTCCCGGTCGGTACCAGCTGTAGTCAAGAAAAACCACAACGGCTGTTTCCGAGCATCGCCGGAACCCTGCGTCATGACATCATATAAGGCACGTGTCGGCTGTGTATGAAGCTCATCAAAGATGCAGGCGCTTACGTTCAGACCGTGCTTGGTGGCAACCTCGCTGGACAACACCTGATAAATACTTCCGGTTGGTTGAAAAAACATCCGCTTTGTAGAAGGAATGATTTTGATCCGCTTGCTGAGCGCGGGAGATTGCTTTACCATGTCTACAGCCACATCAAAGACAATGGCAGCCTGCTGACGGTCACTGGCGCATGAGTAAACCTCCGCCCGCCACTCGTCATCATTGCACAGCATGTTCAGCGCAATCGCCGCGCCAAGTTCTGACTTTCCGTTCTTCTTGGGTATTTCGATGTATGCGGTATTGTACTGCCGCATGGACGGATCTTCATCACGGACAGTACCGAACACATCTCGGATAACCTTTTTTTGCCAGGGCAGCAGCTTGAACGGTCTCCCGTGGAACTCACCCTTGGTATGCCGCAGGCATTCAATGAACTGTGTTACCCGTCGGGCTTTGGCTTCACTGAACATCCTGCCAGCCTCCCTTCAGGACGGACTCCATCGGGTCATCCATATCGGACTTATCTCCTCCGCCTGCATATAGCCGCGCTCGACTTGCAGGTGTTAGGCCGAACTCCGAACAGAAGGACTGCATGATTTTTAGATTCTGCATAGCAATAGACACCTGCGGAACCTGCTGTACATAGCCGGACGGTGTTTTAAAGATGGTTCCGTGCTTTGTCATAAATTCTTCAGCCTCTCGCCAGCGGGCGTATGCCTGACAATAACCTGCGAAGGCTTCTATGTCATGCTCTGTCAGCACGCCCATCGCAGTCAGGGAAGGAGCCAGACGCTTCCATTCCTTTTTCGCTTCCGGCATCAGCCAGGACGGACATCGGAGGTTCTCCTGCGACGGGATGGGCTCATCCTTGTTCAAGGGTCGTCTGCCTTTGCCACGGTCGCCTTCCAGCACTTTGATTGCCGTGGGCAGGGGCTTTCTTCCTCGTGTCGCCATAAAGCGTCACCTCCTCCCTTAAATATGAGTTGCTTTTCAAAGTGTAATATGAGTTATTACGTCCTCATAGGAAATATCTTCACCGTTGCGAAGCACCTTGCATTCCGCATCCGGATATTCGGTATGGAACCTTTCAACGATAACGGTTGCATATTTCGGGTCAAGCTCCATGGTTTTGCAGATGCGATCAGTCTGTTCACAGGCAATCAGCGTACTGCCGCTGCCACCGAATAAATCCATCACAACAGCATTGGGTGCAGAGCTGTTTTTAATTGGGTAGCAGAGCAATGGAATCGGCTTCATGGTCGGATGGTCAGCACTTTTCCTTGGCTTATCAAAGTTCCATATCGTAGACTGCTTCCGGTCAGAGAACCATTTATGCTTGCCATTGGGCAGCCAGCCGTATAGCACCGGTTCATGCTGCCATTGATACGGACTGCGGCCAAGCACCAGGCTGTTCTTTACCCAAATGCAAACGCCGGAAATATGAAAGCCGGACTCTTTGAAAGCCCGGCGAAAGTTCAATCCTTCAGTGTCCGCATGGAAGATGTATGCGCTGCTGCCTTCAGCCATATGCGCGGCCATGTTCTTAAAAGCTGCCAAGAGGAAGGAGAAAAACTGCTCGTCAGCCATGCTGTCATTTTTGATTTTCTTCCCGTCAGCGGATTCATACGCGACATTATAAGGCGGGTCGGTGACAATCAGGTTTGCTTTGGTTCCATCCATGAGCAATTCCACGGCATATGGATCCGTGCTGTCCCCGCACATCATGCGGTGCCTGCCAAGCGTCCAGATGTCGCCGGTCTTTACATACGGAGCAATTTGCTCCGGGTCGAGGTCACAGTCGTCATCGTGCACATCCTTGTCATGCACCTTGGAAAAGAGGTCATCTACCTCAGCAGCATCAAAGCCTGTCGCTCCCAGGTCATAACCGGACAACTGCAGCTCCTGCAGCAAATCCGCCAAGGCAATGGGTTCCCAATCACCAGTCGCTTTGTTCAGTGCAATATTCAAAGCCTTTTCATCTGCGGGGTTCTCAATGTGTACCACAACGCAGTCCACTTCACTTACCCCTTCGGCTTTTAGTACTTTATAGCGTTGATGTCCGCCCACGATGTTGCCCGTGACCTCATTCCAAACGATGGGGTCAACATACCCAAAGTCGTGCAGGCTGCGCTTGATTTTCTCATACGCAGGATCACCGGGCTTCAGGTCTTTTCTGGGGTTATATTTGGCAGGCTTCAACCGGTCAATCGGCATCCTCTGCATGTTCAGATTCGTATTCATCAAGCACCTCCAATGCAAGATACAGGTCAAGATAACAGTCAAGTCACCGTCCTTCGGGGCGGTTTTTTATTGTCCGCGCAGGCTGATACCCCCACCCCCTAATTTGTCGGAAATTCACGCGTGAGGGGGGCGCGGTCTCCTAAAATGCACTCCCAGAGATTCAATCCCCCCCTCCCCATTGGGCGCGCGGAAGGCCCGGGCGGGCTGGTGTGTTTTTTGACGGGTGGGGCCACCGGTTCAGTCGCGGTTCCGGCGGGCGTTTTTTTGCGCGGCGGGTCGGGCCGGGCTACCAGTTGCTGCGGGTTTTTGCGGTTGGTTTTTTTGCACAAAAAAAGGCGGCGGTTGGCGCGAAAAAAAGCCGCCACGCGCATGTATTAGGAAGCCGCCCGATTGTGACGAAAGTGCGACAAAAAGATAAGCCTTCCGTCCCGAAAAGATATCAGAAACGTTGTTGCTATGCCGGGCGGTTTGAGTGATGGATGTGTTGCGGGCGAAAAAACCGCACCGGGCGGGCGGGAAAAGCCGCCGCCGGAAAGGAGCCTTTTCATGAAAAACCAGACGTTCGGTATCGAGGTAGAAGTGAACCGCATCACGCGAAAGCGGGCCGCGCAGGTGGTCGCGGAAACCCTCGGTGAAGGCGCGACCTTCAGACACATCGGGGGCACGTACGACGCTTGGGAGGTCACCGCGGCGGACGGGCGGCGGTGGAAGCTGGTCAGCGACGCAAGCATCGCCGGGCCGCGCGACCAGGGCACAGAATTCGTCAGCCCCATTTGCCGGTGGGAAGACATCGAAACTGTGCAGGCCTGCGTGCGGGCACTGCGGGCCGCCGGGGCACACGCTGACCCTTCCTGCGGCATCCACGTGCACATTGGTCTGGGTGCACACACGCCCAAAACCCTGCGGAACCTGGTCAACCTGGTCAACGCCAAGGAGGACCTTTTGACCCAAGCCCTCCGGGTTAGCCCGGAACGCCGGGCGCGATGGTGCCTTCCGGTCGACCAGGACTTCCTTCAAGCCCTGAACCGCCGCCGCCCGACCAGCTCCGAGGAATTCGCCCGGCTTTGGTACGCCGACCAGGATTGGGAACACCGCGCCCACCAGCATTACGACCAAAGCCGCTACCACCTGCTGAACCTGCACAGTGTGTTCCAAAAGGGCACCATTGAGTTCCGGGCCTTCAACAGCACACTTCACGCGGGCGAAATCAAGGCCTACATCCAGCTGTGCATGGCGATTTCCCACCAAGCCCTCACGGTAAGCACAGCGAGCCCGCGCCGCACAGAAACCGACAACCCCGCCTACACCTTCCGGTGCTGGCTCCTGCGGCTGGAAATGAACGGCGATGAATTTAAAACCGCCCGGAAACACCTGCTCAAGCACCTGCCCGGAAACGCCGCTTGGCGAAACGGCGCAGAAACGACACGCCGGGCTTCCTAAGGAGGCACAGTTTTGAAATCAACCCGCCTGATGAGCGCCCGGCGGTACCGGGCCGAAACCGGGCATGCAAAGCTCGGTCGCGGGAAACCGCTTTCAAATCAAGCAGGGCACATAGCCCAGAAAGGACACACCATGTACGAGAACGATTACGAGAACGAGGGGTTCGACGAAGGCACACTGCAGGATGGGCTGATGGAGCTCATTACCGAAGGAAGCAACAGCTTAGAAATCTGCTGGGAAAACCTGCGGGTACGCACATTCGAACAAACCGGGGTCATGACTTACAACAAGGGTCTGGTCATCGGATTGCCCGACGGAACCGAATACCAGCTGACCATCGTCCAAAGCCGCTGACAAACGACACCGACACACCGGTGGTTCCTGCAAGGGGCTTTCAAATCAAGACCCCCTCAACCAGAGCCGCTGGCTCCCAAATCACGAAGGAGGTATAATCTTTATGAAGAACACACCTGAAAACCGCGCCGCATTGAAGCATTTCGTCGCCATAGGAGGAAATAACATGAACACCACAAATCTTTCAAATCAGAACTTTGACCTGCCAGCCTTCTTGCTGGGTGAAATATACGGAAACATGGATGTCGATGACATTGCCGGTTGGTGCCTCAGCGCCGCTGAAGACATTGCCCATGACCTTCTACTGGACGGCATTAAAGCCGACACACAGGAGATTTACGAAATCATCGCTGAGTTTATCTCGCAGGACGCGGAAGAAGCGCAGCTTTGAAATCGAGGAGGCGCATCGCTATGAAATACATCGCTTACGGCAGCAACATGGTTCAGGAACAAATGGCGTTTCGCTGCCCGGAGGCAAAACTTGTCGGCACAGGGTACATCAGCGGAGCTCGATTGGAGTTTTACCTCCACGCTACTGTTGAAAAAACAGGAAACATTTATGACCGTGTACCCGTTGCCGTTTGGGAAATCAACCAGCGGGACGAGAAGAACCTTGACCACTACGAGGGATACCCAAACTATTACACGAAGGAAATCTGGCTCGTTCACATGAGCGACGGCTCTCAAATCAAAGGCATGATTTACCTCATGAATAGAATTCGGCAGTCGCCGCCAACAGAGGGCTATTTCGACGGCATCGCAGAGGCCTACAGTAAACTCGGCCTAAACGCTCAAATCAAGACAGTGCTTCTGCCCGCCTTAAAACGGAGTATTCAACGAGGCATATGCTGGTAACAGCAAAAACACAACCGCTTTCCAATCCGGAAGGCGGTTTTTGTTTATGGCATGCTTTTGAATCAGCGTCAAATTTGGCCCACGTTCGCGCCGTTCGCTTTTTCGGGCGCTCCCTCAATCACCGCAGCAAAGCCCGAAACAGGGGCCAACGTGCGCCGACACGGGCAAGAGAAAAGCGGCCAGCGCCTTGCTGAACCGCTTTCAAATCAAAGGAAGCTTATTTGTTCTTGGTCAGGTGGTCGATAGCAACCTCGATCTTGCCTGCCGTGGTTCTGAAGCGAATCATAATCTCACCGTCCGCCACCTCGTATAACGCCTGGAAGGGCTCTGCCCAGAGCTGTGTTAGTTCCGGGCATTCCTTCAATGCCTGCGTACGCAGTGCTCTGAAATCCGCTACGCCCGTTTTCCACTGCTCGAACAGAGGAAACAGGCGGGGCAGGTGCTCAGCCCGAATGACTTTCAGCGCTTCTTCACCGATTACAGCTTTGAAATCTGTGGTGCCTCTTTCCTCTTGGAACAGTGCCCAGCACTCTAAGGGAAGAGGGTTCTGCATAAAAACCAGCATTGCTTCCGCTGTTCCGCAATCATCGCATACATAGATACCGTCGGCATGGCGGCTCAATGCATTGGTGTGCAGAATCGGCTTCATGGTTTTTCGTCCGCAGCGCGGGCAGGGCATCTGCTCACCGGCTTCCTGCCGGGCTTTCAAATCAAGCAAGGCTTTCTGCAAAGCTTCAGTCATTGCTAATCACCTCCGATGCGGTCTGTGTCATTAGTCGCTTTTTTCGGCGGATGGCAGCATACTTATCCTTGTGTTTCTGCGCTGCTTCATCATCTGGAAAGGCACTGTGGCCGTTTAGATGGTTCAGCAGGATGTTCCGGTCGGCTTTCAAATCAGCGCCGCCATAGCCCATTCGTATCAGCCATGCGCGGGCAAAGTACTTCTCGTTTCCGGGTTCCTGCTTTTCCGGATGAATTCGCGTAGCTTCCATCGCGGTACGGAGAATCTTTTCGGCCAGCCGGATAAAGACTGTGTTTTTCACAGGGTCTTCGTCACAGCAAGGAAAGCTTAGGGTAAACTTACCGTCACGGTAGTCAAAACCGTCCAGACCGGCATTGGCTCTGGAATCGAATAGGATGCACGAGAACTCCTGCACGGTCTTTGGTGGGTACTCCTTCAGAGCTTCCACCAGCGACTCCGGAATGTAAGGCAGTTCAAAGTTCGTCATCCTTCGAAGCAGGTACTGCTTGCTAAAAAGCATGTACGTCAAGTTCTTCAGCTGATCAACCGTTAAGTCCAGTCCGCCAATCGAAACGTCCAGACGGCTTATTTCATCCTCCGCTGCGGGCTCAGGTTCCTCCGTGATGTAGTTGTTACGAAGAAGAAAATCGTGCAGCGCTCCGAAATCCTCGCCGTGAATGTTTCCGTCCCGATCGACAATGTAGTCGCCAATCTGGTAACCGCAGCTGGGCATGCCCATGTACTTTGCGGCAGTACCGAGCTCCTCCGCGATGGCTTTTGCCAGCGCTTTCCTGTCCGGGGTGTTTGTTTGAATCGTCATCAGACGTACCTCCTTCAAATTTGGTACGACATTACTCACTCTGAACAAGAGGAAAGTCAAGCATAATGAATGATTTCATGTGTCAGACAAGCCCCCATTCGGCAAACTTTTCAAATCCGCCGCAAGCATTGATGAAATCCCGGGCAATCCCCACAATTTTATGGTAAGGGAGGCCATCTACGACCTCATCGCCAATAGCGCAGGACAGCTCTACCGGATTGCCTTCGTTTTGCGCCTTCAGCCAGGCATAGATATTGAGGGATACATCTGCTTTCGATAAGTCTTTGCCATGAAGGCCGCCGCCGGTAACGGAATCTGCCATGTCGCTGCCAAGCTTTCGGTTGACTGCTCCGGTGTCCACATCCGTGCCGCCAGTCCAATCGCCCAGAGGATTGACATCTGAACCAGGATACAGTTCCAACAGCTCTCTTGAATCCGCATTGCTTTGGCAGATGATTAACCTGTCACCGTCCAGGATGTACTTTCCGTCAAAAGGATACTTGGCATAAATTTTTCGGGCAATTTGGGACAGCTTCTTCTGTTCTTCCGTTAATGGGACACCTTTGAAGATGCCGTTGTCTCCGCAGCGAATCCTGTCTTTTTGGTTTTCCGCAAGGCGCGAATCCTGCTTCTGCTGCAGAAAACTCAGCGAAACAGGTCCCGCTATTCGGCGTACAATTTCCCGCACATCACATTCCGGCAGCTCTGCTGATGTTTCCACGATGATGTGACAGGAACCGTGTCCAACCAGAATCTCAACGGCGATTTTCGGATTGTCCTCCATAGAATATGCAAGATCGACCAGCGCACCGGCGATCCGGTCGGCAATCTTGTCCGGGTGCGCGGGGTTTACTTTCTCGTACATGATGAATACCTCTTTCAAATGAAAAAGCCCCCGCGGTTTTCCGTGAAGGCTTCGCTCAGTATCCTACTTTGCTGACTTTACTATATCACATAATGTTATCCGGCATCTCGGGACAAAGCAGGACATTTCCGGCATTTTTGAAAATATTGATGGGATTTACAGGAAGCTGCATATGTTCCAATGCGTTATCATACCAGCGCTTAGCTGTTTTTGCATCCACATGAAGCTCCAATCCAATGGCGTCCCATGTGTATCCATGTAAGTGCCGATAACGCAGTACCAGCTGTTCATCCGCGTCTTCCACCCCATTAATCGTGTCTCGGATTTGTTCCTTCAAGTCTACGAACAGGTCGATTTCCTGATTAATCTTATTCTCCAGCAGGATAATTTTCTCTACGTTTTTGACGAACGGAGCTTCCTTTGGACCGGAAGCCCTGATTCGTTCCTCCCACCCTGGCGAAGACACAGAACATGCCATCGCTCTCAGGTCGGAGAGCTCTTTCAAATCGCTGTTGATTTTCTGGTCCAAGCGGTGTGCCTGACTGAGATATTCTTCCGCGTTCATTACGCAACCTCCTTTCGTAATCTATCGATGAGATAGTCCGGATCAATCTCCGTTAACTGTGCGTACCAAGCGGAGTGGAAGAAACTTTCAACTTCCCTGACTGTGGTCATAGCGATTGTGCAGCCCGGGCGTTGCTTCAGCCTGCAAAGAGCTTTCCGATAGTCCTTCACGGCCTGTTCGATAATGGCATTCGCCAATGCCTGATATCCGGTCATAGGTTCACCTCCGCCTTTACCGCTGAAATCAGCGCTTCCTGAATCCGATTCTTTTCCTTCAATGCTTTCAGTACTCTGGAATCGATGGTGCCTTTCGTAACAATGTGAATGATTACAACAGTATTGGCTTTCTGTCCCTGCCGATAAAGACGGGCGTTCATCTGCTGGTACAGCTCCAGAGACCAGGTGGGTGAAAACCAACAGATGGTATTGCCGCCATCCTGTAGGTTTAGCCCGTGTCCCGTGGATGCAGGGTGCGCCAGTCCCACCTGTATCTGACCAGCGTTCCATCGTTTTATGGACGCTTCTGAATCCAACCGTTCAAAAGGAACTCCTATCTCCGTAAGCCTTCGGACAATACGTTCGTAATCGTGACGGAACCAATATCCTACCAGCAGCGGCTTTCCATTCATGCCTTCGATAATGTCTTCCAAGGCATCCAGCTTTCGGTCGTGAATCTGCATGGTGTTTCCCTCATCCGTATAAATCGCTCCGTTTGACATTTGCAGAAGCTTTCCTGTCAGTACAGCAGCGTTGGCCGCAGTCACCTCGCCTTCAGGGAGAGCCAGCACCAATTCCTGTTTCATGACGTTATACTGCTTCACTTCGTCCGGAGACATTTCCACCTCATAGGTTGTGGAGATTAGCTCCGGCATCTTCAAATGCCCGCAGGCCTTCATGCTGATGGTAATGTCTCCAATCCGGCGAAATATTTCTTCTTCCGCACCAGGCAGAGGCTTATAGCTATACACAATGGGGCCATTCATCCGATCGGGTTTGAAGAAGGTATTCCGGTATTGCCCGATGAAGCGTCCCAGCCGCTGACCCATATCCAACAGACGAAACTCGGCAAACAGATCCATAAGACCGTTACTGGAAGGCGTGCCTGTCAAGCCCACCACACGCTTTACAAGAGGACGAACCTTCATCAATGCTTTAAAACGCTTTGCCTGCCAGCTTTTGAAGGATGACAGTTCGTCGATGACCAGCATGTCATAATCAAAGGGCACCCCGCTTGCTTCAATCAACCACTGTATGTTTTCTCGGTTGATCAGGTGTATGTCGGCCTGTTTTCTAAGTGCGGATATGCGTTCCTGTTTTGTGCCTATGATCACGGAATAGGTTAAGCTGCTCAAGTGATCCCACTTTCGAATCTCGGCAGGCCAGGTGCTCTTTGCTACCCGTAAAGGAGCGATAATCAATACTTTCTGCACCTCAAACTCCTGATACATCAACTGTTCAATTGCCGTTAGTGTAATGACGGTTTTGTCAACCCAAGCCCATATCCAGCAGCAGTGCCGCTTGTTCATGGCTCAGAATGTGCTTGACTGCAAATTGCTGATAGTCATGAGGTACGAACTTCATTGGGCATCACCTCCTATCTCATCTAACAGTAAATGAATCATCAAAGGATCATCCAGCACAAACACTCGAAAGCCAAGCCGTCGCAAAAGCTTGTGTCGCGAAACCTGCAATGGTCTTGGATTTTGGCCAGGTTTCTTCACTTCCATAAACCCGACCTTCCCATCAGGCAATAAGACTAGGCGGTCTGGCATACCATCAAACGCAGGGCACATTAGTTTGAGACAAATGCCGCCCCGTTCTTTCACGGCCTTTACCAGTTTCTGTTCAATAAATTGTTCTCTCATAATCTCGCCTTTCCGGTAGGAAGTGACAGTCATGGCGGTCTCTTCTTAAAACCCCCATATAAGAGTTTTAAAGATTTTTTCTATACGGACTTTTTTAGATATGACTGCCATGACCGTCACTATTCGCGTGTTAAAGTTGAATAATTTTCTGGATTGAGCGAAATGACTTTCATTCAAAGAAGTCGCTCTTTAGTTTCAAGCCAAGAACAAACCTGCCGCTGTTTTTCTTTCTGCGTTCATAACCAGCGTTTTCCATTTCTTTGTAGAAGTCGGTAGTGCTTCTGGCATACTCGCCATTACGCTGACAAAAAAGACGGTACTCTTGATACAATTCGCCGGACTTTTGTTCAAATTCCGAACCCACCATGCAGCATTCCTCAATGAAATGCTTCAGCCAGTCGTTCCCCTCACGGTAGGATTCAATAGCATCCTGCACGCATTTGGGTGGCCGCAATTTGAATCCTGTGTCAATGGCTTTCTTCGCGCCTTCGATCACCCAGGTCATGATGTAGGAGCTGGCGTTCTCTACCAAGTAATCGGTATAGTTCTTTATGTCGCTTTTACCCTGAATCTTTGCACCAAACGGAATCACGATCAATCGCCGCCATGTGCCATCATCGCTGGCGCCGACCTTTGGAAGATGATTGGTGTATAAGACCATCGTATGCGTGGGAACATACTTAAAGGGATCTTTGTATTTCTTTTCGGCTTCAATCTCATCAGTAGAACACAGCTGTTTGACCATACTGGTGTTCAGCCGCATGCCTTCTTCCAATTCAGCCGCAATAATCAGTCGCTTGCCCTTGAGTTCTGCCATTTCAGGTTTCACGTTTCGTTTACAGCCCACTGTAAGCGCATCAGCACTCATCATGCCGCTGTAGTTGCCCAATACACGAGCCAACGTGTTCCAGAAGGTGGATTTACCGTTTGCACCATCTCCATAAGAAATAATAAGAGCCTCCGAGAACACTTTCCCGACTACCGCCATGCCTACAATTGTCTGTACATAGTCGATTAGTTCAGGATCATTGCAGAACACACGATGCACGGTGTCCAACCACAAGTCTTTTCCCGCTTTGCCTGGTGATGCGTTGGTACACTTGGTCAAGTAATCTAACGAATCATGCTCCTGCGCTCCCGCAAGCCCTTTTCGTAAATCGTAGGTGGCTTCCGGTGTGTTAAGCAGATAAGGATTCATATCCAACTGGTTAATATCCATCAGTACCAGCGGTTTGGCCTGATTTAAACTGGACATAACATACTTGAAATCACGGTGCTTCATAACAAATGCGTAGTATTGCTGCGCGTCTATGTAGTCCATAAGTCGTTTCAACTGATCGTCTCCAGACACGGCTTTTGACAGCGTTCTGCCGCCAGCAGCGATCTCTTCCTGCATAACACCGCTGTCCAGCAACGCTTGCTTGGCACTAGCCACCTGATCCCTTGCATCCTGCAGTTGCAGATCAAGAAACTCCATCATGGCACCAATGGCCATTTGTTTAGACTCCTGCCAGTAAATTCCGTTGTATCGGATTAAATCAGTGCTATCTGTAAACCGAAGCTCGTTTCCATATTCCCGGGCCAGCACTTTGGCTTCGCCAATATCGGAGTAATCGTCGGGTTTCAGGCTCCGAAACTCCTGTGCGTTGTACTGATCCGGCGAAACATATCCTTCCTGTCTGCTGACTTTCTCATACCAGCGGAGAGCACTGGCCCAGATGGCAGCGAGTTCCTCACTATCTAACGGAGGTTCACATTTAGCTGATTCATCCTTAAAAATCTGCCGGGCTTTTTCGGTGTTTCCGTATCGCACAACGACACGCCCAGCGAAACGGGACATGGTCTTGTTTCGAGTACCTGCAATGATTACATGGCCAATCCGAGCCGGTTCCTTTTTCCCAACGGGCTCAACTGTCTCCACATCGCTTTCAATAGTGAGCCAGCCCTCATGCCAGATGGTCTCGCCCACATCCGCGCCGAAGATAAACCGCGCTGAATCCAGCGCATTGCCGTCAAAAAAAGGATACTTACGGAAGATTGCGTTTTTGAGCGCTGCGTAGTAATCCGCATCTTGTGTTGGCTCGATCTCAAAATACACATGAAACTTCGGTCGAGGAGCCTTACTGTTCTTTGGAAGTAAATGATGTCTGCTAAATGCGATAGCATAGCTGATGTCCGGCATCATTTCGTCCAACTTTTCTGGCGATATCCACTCCGCCGGATTTTCCGTGTGATCGTTATCACAGTCCATAACCACGACATTTGACTGACGAAAATTTCCCGTGCTGCGGTAGTCGTTATAGTACTCCGCACACACATGATCCATCTTGACGGCTTCTTGCAGCTCCTCAGCGCTTCCAACTTCCGTCCGGTTGGGATAAAAACAGTTTTTTTCGTCCCCAACAATGTTTGCTGTCTGCAAAATCAACTTCATTCCGATACCTCCGCCATGCACTTGAACCTATATCCCTGACTCGCCAGTTCCTCCATAGGACTCACCCCTTTCCATTCATCCGAAAAATACTTCTGCGTTCTTCACTTCCTTACGGACAGTTGAAGGACGCTTTTTCCGGTTTGGGCAAAGGAAATCTTATTTTCTTTTATGTAAAAATCCATGAAAGAAATATAAGTGCTTACCGGAAAAACAACTAAGTCACTGTCCGATAGAAGGTGAAGGCAACGGAAGGAGGCCTCGAATAATATTCTGAAAACCGGAAAAACCCATAAGGAACTGTCCGTAAGGGAGCAGAGGGACATAAAGGCCTTCGGAAAGAGAGGTACTGCTGATGCAGGATGCGATGCGTGAAGAAAAGCCCACTCAAAATGGGCGGACTTCGGATGAAGACCTATTTGAGGTGCTGATAGCCATCAGTGTGGTAGCTAAGCAACTGGCAAAACGAGTAATGATGAAAGGAGACAATCATGAGCAAAATGAACAAACTAGCAACGGTACTTGATGAAATAGCCGAGGTCGGCAAAACATTAATCACTTGCGGCGAAGATCTGATGAGAGCCGCGGCCAACATAAGGGAATGCTTTGCAACGGATGAAAGCAGCGCATCTTCATCCGCAAGAATCGTCCAGGAATCCGAACCGATACCTGTGTCGTCTAAGGCATACACGAAGGAAGATGTCCGGGCACTTCTAGCAAATCTATCACAGAGTGGATTCCGCAATGAAGCAAAGGCGTTAGTCAGGAAATACAGCAACAGCGGGAGCTTATCGGATATTCTCCCTGAAAAATACGCAGAACTAGTTGCTGAGGCGGAGGCGCTCCATGGCTGATCATGCACTGCTTTCCGCTTCCTCCAGTCATAGATGGCTGGCCTGTCCGCCCAGTGCAAAGCTATGCGCCGCGCACCCTGACCGATCAACCCCATATGCACAGCAAGGCACGGACGCGCACGCGCTTGCCGCTTATAAGGTGTTGAAAGCACTGGGCACCCAGACACAGGATCCAACGGAAGAACTTGAATACTTCGATTCCGAGATGGACGAATGTACTGATTCCTACCGAGATTTTGTAATGGAGCAGCTGGCCGAAGCTATGGGGCACTGTACAGATCCGATCGTTCTAATAGAACAGCGGCTGGATTTCTCACGTTGGGTACCGGAAGGTTTTGGTACCGGGGATGCCTGTCTCGTATCTGACGATATTCTGCATGTGATTGATATGAAATATGGTGCAGGAGTCACAGTGAGTTCGGAACATAATCCGCAAACTATGTGCTACGCGCTTGGCCTGTTAGAGCAGTTCGACGGTATCTACGATATCAAAACCGTACGGATGAGCATCTTCCAACCGAGACGAGAAAATGTATCCACCTTTGAAATGAGCAAAGTTGACCTGCTGGCATGGGCAAACAGCGTGCTTGCTCCAAGCGCAGAGCTGGCTTTCCATGGCAAGGGCGAGTTCCGAGCCGGTGATCTTTGCCAGTTCTGCAATGCAAAAGCAGCCTGCCGGAAGCGAGCTGAGCACAATCTGGAAATGGCTCAGTATGACTTTAAGGTTCCATCCGAACTGACACAAGACGAGGTGGCTGCAATCCTTCCTCTAATTGATGAACTGATTGCCTGGAGCAACGATATTAAGGAGTACGCACTTCAGCAGGCACTCTCAGGCACCCAATACCGTGGTTTCAAGGTGGTCGCTGGACGGTCGGTGACTAGATACACCGATGACGATGCTGTAGCCGCTGCCGTAAAGGCCGCTGGTGAAGAACCCTACGAAAAGAAATTGCTGGGCATTACCGCAATGAAAGCACTTCTTGGAAAGAAACAATTTGACGAGATCCTAGGCGAGCTGACATTCAAGCCACCGGGAAAGCCAACCTTAGTACCCGAGTCGGACAAGCGTCCGGCTATAAACACAGCAAAAAACGATTTTATGGAGGAAAACGATCATGAGTAAGTTTGTTAATCCAACCAAAGTTATTACCGGCCCCAGCACCCGTTGGTCTTATGCGAACGTTTGGGAGGCTAAGTCTATCAACGGAGGCACGCCAAAGTACTCTGTTTCCCTCATCATCCCAAAGACCGATACCGTTACCATCGAGAAGATCAATCGTGCCATCAAGGCAGCCTATGAGGATGGTCAAAGCAAACTGCGCGGAAACAGTAAGTTCGTGCCCGCGCTGGGAGACCTGAAGACCCCGCTCCGAGACGGAGACAAAGAGCGAAATGGAGACCCTGCCTACGCCGGTTGTATGTTCATTAATGCAAACGCTACCACCGCACCCGGCATTGTTGATGCCGACTGTAACCCGATCCTGAATCGCTCCGAAGTGTACTCAGGTGTGTACGGTCGTGCCAGCATCAGTCTGTATGCCTTCAACTCGAACGGAAACAAGGGCATCGCCTGTGGGTTGAACAACTTGCAAAAGCTCCGAGACGGCGAGCCTTTAGGCAGCCGCGCCCGTGCTGAAGATGACTTTGCCACCGAAGACGATGAAGACTTTCTGGACTAAAACAAAAACTGGGCAGCAGAGCAATAAAACTCTGCTGCCCGCATGACAAACGATTGGAGGAATGAATAATGAGTCCTGAAACCTATGTGTATATGAGAGAAACAGTTGTGACCTACGAATACTTTTTTATTATTGTGATTAATGTATTCATAATCGCCCACCACATCAAGAAGTTCGTAAATTGGGGAATTCAGAAAATTCGAGAAACTGGCGAAAAGAAAGCATCCGAGTAATATCAAACGGGGCGACATCGGTTGGGCCGGTGCCGCCCTTTCCATAAGAGGCAGTATGAAAAAAATTAAGTATCTTTCGATAGACATTGAAACAAAATCCGGCACCGATCTATCTAAGAGCGGTGTATATCGTTATACAGAAGATCCGGAATTTGAAATCATGCTTTTCGGATACTCGGTTAATGGCAGTGAAGTTTCTGTAATCGATACAGCTTGTGGAGAGAAAATCCCAGAAGAGGTATTGGAAGCTATCGTAGATGAATTCGTGACCAAGTGGGCTTATAACGCAACGTTTGAACGGGTGTGCTTGTCAGCTTGGCTGCGAAAGAATCGTCCGGATCTATTCTTCAGCTACGGTATCCTGGCAGACAGCGTTGGTAATTATCTGAATCCCGTATCGTGGCGCTGTTCGATGATCTGGGCAGCTTATATAGGCTTGCCCCTGTCATTGGAAGGCGTAGGAACCGTGCTAAAACTTCAAAATCAGAAGATGGCAGAAGGCAAGGCGCTAATCAAATATTTTTCGATGCCATGTAAGCCTACCAAGGTTAATAATGGCAGGAAATGGAACCTCCCGTGCCATGCCCCGGATAAATGGGAGATCTTCAAAACGTACAACAAAAGAGATGTTGAGGTGGAAATGAGTATCCAGAAGGTATTAGCCAAATTTCCAGTTCCGGATTTCGTCTGGGAAGAATACCATCTGTCCGAAGAAATCAATGATCGCGGTATTCAACTGGATTTGCAGATGGTGGAACAGGCTATTCTGTTGGATGCTAAATCCCGCGATGTTCTTTCCACGGAGATGCAGAAGCTGACTAAACTCGAAAACCCAAATTCCGTGGTTCAACTGAAGCAGTGGCTCTCTGACCATGGAATGGAGGTGGAGTCTCTGGACAAAAAAGCTGTGAAGGAACTGTTGAAAACTGCACCGCCAGAATTGGCAAAAGCGCTGGAACTTCGCCAACAGTTAGCCCGTTCAAGCGTAAAAAAATACATCGCCATGAGGAATAGCGTCTGCGCTGACGGAAGGTGTCGTGGTATGTTCCAGTTCTACGGTGCGAATCGCACTGGGCGCTGGTCTGGCAGACTGATTCAGTTACAAAACCTCCCACAAAACCACATCTCGGATCTATCCTCTGCCCGCGGTTTGGTGAAAGCCGGAGACTACGGCATGTTGCGTCTGCTGTATGAAGATGTACCTGATACCCTCAGTCAACTGATAAGAACCGCTTTTATTCCGAAAGCTGGGTATAAGTTTATTGTCAGTGACTTCAGCGCTATAGAAGCACGTGTCATCGCACATCTGGCCGGGGAAACATGGAGGACAGAGGTGTTTCGTAAAAACGGTGATATTTATTGTGCATCGGCATCCGCCATGTTTGGTGTACCGGTTGAGAAACATGGCGTAAACGGACATCTGCGTCAAAAGGGTAAAATCGCAGAACTCGCCCTGGGGTACGGTGGAAGCGTTGGCGCGCTTAAAGCAATGGGCGCTTTGGATATAGGTTTGCAGGAGGAAGAGCTTCAGCCGTTAGTAAATGCTTGGCGGTCATCGAATCCAAACATTGTAACTTTCTGGTGGGACGTGGATGATGCGGTCAAAACTGCTATCCGAGAGCGTACCATCACAGAAACTCATAACATCCGATTCCAGTACCAAAGCGCCATGCTGTTTATCCAGCTCCCCTCTGGCAGGCGGTTGGCTTATGTGAAACCGAAAATTGGTGAAAATAAATACGGCGGCGAATCCGTCACCTACGAAGGTGTAGGGGGCACCAAAAAATGGGAAAGAATCGAGAGTTATGGTCCGAAATTTGTGGAAAACATCGTGCAAGCGATCAGCAGAGACATCCTAAGCTACGCTATGCGAACATTGTCCCATTGCTTTATCGTTGGACACATCCATGATGAGTTAATCATCGAAGCAAGCATGGGAGTAAATCTGCAGGCAATTTGTGAACAAATGGGTCGAGTTCCTCCGTGGTTGTCGGGAGCGTTGCTGCGAGCAGATGGGTATGAAACAGAATGGTATAAGAAGGATTAAATAATCAACACTCACCATATCCTGATAAGCGTTGTTTTTAATATGTTGGAATAAGAATTCTCAGTTTATGAAAACCAACATCATTCACCATGAAACTATGAATTCTATATAATATAATCTCCTTTTTGACATCTGCAAGTTGAGTAAGCAAAAGGAAGCGGTGGCATTGTCAAGTGCCTTGGTGCGAGCTCTTAATACTGTATACCAGTTATGATGTGACATAAAAATTCAAAATCTGCCGGCCGCAATCTTATTTCTTTGGTTCAAGTATGCCCAAGCATCCCTCTGAAATATTGATAGTTCTTCCAAGCCGAAATTCCGTAGCTTGTCTTATACTTAAATGGTCAAAATCCGCATAAAACTCTTTCTTTCCAAGATTTATAATGGAAGAATTCCATGTGAGTATAAGTAATGCGCCAAGTGATAAGGTTTGAATTTCTAATCCCAGCACATTTTTAATATCCTTAATCACCTGGAAGTACCCCTGTCGCTTATTGGGGAAAGATAGACATACGACCATAGCGCAATTTCTGTCTTTATCGATGTTACTTCGTGAATGCAGTACAGCAATATCATCAAGTATGCTTCTTGAAGCATCCAATGTATCTCTGCCAAACTCTATCTCAATTGCGCCTAAAGTCTTATCCCAACTGGCTTTTCCAGAATAAACCGCGTCAATTCGAGTATATACGTCGCCAGACCTGCTGATTGCACATTTGTACCCGAGACTTATTAAAAGATTCCGCACTAGTAGATTAGGGATCATCGAACGTCCATCCACATTTGATAATGCATGATAAATCTTCCTCATTATCTGATCGGATTCTTTTTGAAACCGATGTTTCCATGCAATTTTGTTCACTATGGTCAATTGTCCTCTTTGCTTCTCTACGCCTGACCGAGTGTATGGTATCCTGACAGTATACTGTTCACTTCTACGCCGGACCACTCCCATATGATTATCTTTACGATAAATAGCTCCAACAGGGCAACGAACTGCACACAAACCACAGCCGATGCACAAACGGTTGTCTATCTCTGGCGTTTCGCTTTCATAGCTCCAACGTATAGCCCTTACGGGGCAGACGGAAAAATCGCGTTCATAAGAGAACTCGGGAAATTCCGGGCATTCAATTTCGTGCTCAGATAAGCGCATGCAAGGCGGATCATCGCAACTCATACATGACGATATTACCCATTCCTCGGATAACAGTAAACGTGCTGGCTCGTTATAAGTTTGCTCTATGTCACGAGGAAAAATGGATCGAAACACAGTAAGATGTTTTCGTCTGTCATTTCTATCTAAGAGAGACACGAGCAAACCCCTCCAATCGAATTAATGCTTGACGGTCAAACGAACTTCCATCAACAATGACGCTAACTGCAATTTTCAGAAGGGTAGACAAATCGATTACGCCGATACTGAATCCATAGGCTTTTTTGAAATCCAATATTAGATTTGTCACTTCAGCACGGTCGTTCGGCAAATAGTAACCTACGGCAAGCGAAGTGGTTTCTGGAGTTGTAGGGTGAGTATTTCGGGAGAGCAGAATCACCTTATTTTCCAGAGCTTGACGGATGGCCTTCAAGGAAATATGTTGTTCCTCAGTTGGTGATTTTATTTCTATTGGTATGCTGTTGATTTCATCAATAATGATAGCATCCCATCTTGCTCCGTTGTCCCCGGGTCTAGAAACTTGCACTTCAAAACCAAGCACTCTGAACAGCATCGCAACAAATGGGTAAAACCTGGTCTGTGTTGCAGCTATCATGCCATCAAATATTATTTGTACGATATCTACTATCCTTAAGTTTTGGGCTCTCAGCGATTTTACTTTCTCAGTAAAACTCTGCACTTCTTCGTCGCTATCATGAACCAGATTATTTCCAGCACTTAACCGGATGCGCTTATTCAAACTATCTGTGCGCTGTATTCCCGCTAAGCTAACGTTGGTAGAACGAGAAGAAGTAGATTCACGCACAATACCCATTGCAGCATCGACTTCGTCAACTCGTATCGTCTGATAAGGGGAGAATAGTAACTTCTTACTGTTAAGAATTTCCTCACACGTTGCCGTATCTTTCCAAATAATCGATTGTACTGGGGTAGTATCATAACCAGCGCGTTCCAACATACTGTAAATGCCTAATCTAATCAGCGCCTGACGTACTTTACCATCATAAGACCTAAACTCCTTTAAGCGTAAATCTTTGAGCATCTTAATCGATTCTGCCATTTCGTTTCCGTGCTGGGTAAGCCTTAAGCACTCTAGGGATTTCGGCGGGAATAGTGTATTAGATCTTTCACTTTCCACCCAGCCACATGATTTCATAAAAGCAATAGGAAGTCGTGTAGAGTTATCTGGCAGTGTTGGTTTTACCGATAGAGAGTCGCACAGTTCTTTGTAAGCTTTCTGATATCTAGCATAAGATCCTCTGATTGATTTAAGCCGAGTAATCATCCGTTTATATTGCTGGGCATCAAGATCATCTACTGACATCGGCCCATAACACAGCTCATGTTTATACATGATTCCGTCCATGTCTTGGAATGTCAGCAGCGCCGCCTTGAAGAACCGTACCTCTTCTGTGTATAGGACATCCATAATTTCTTGTGGGTTGTTGATTCCGATTACGCACTGTTCATAGAGAGAACGAACTTCCTCATCGTCGGCATTAGCTACATGATAGCCGATATATGTAAAGCACAATGGATATGATCCGCTGCCGACAGAAGACACCCATCCGAGCAGACGAAAAACTTCCGCATACATTTTTGCGTTCATTTTCGTTGAATTGAGACTGTCATTCTCCGTTTGACTGAGCGCAAGTGCAGCACCCCCTGCATAGCCATATGCAGTCATTAAACGTGTTCTTGCGATGGTGTGCGCCATATCATCCAGACTGAAGGAGGCGCAATCACTATATTCTTTGTATAACTCTTTAAAGACTTGTATCTGGGTAGTGTATTGTGTACCCGGATTTCTGAAACGAATCAACAGAATCCTCCCATTCGTATATGAATATATCATTTTATCACAAATAATAATGTATCACAAGCTATAAATGTAATCAAGATAGATCAAGATAGATCAAGATAGATAATATGTGAAGCATATTGTATTGATGTTTTGTATTATTTTCTTGGTTTATTAAAATAAAATATTGACATTACGAGAAGTTCCTCTATACTATATAGTTGCTAATCTCGTGCAGAAGGAGGAGCCCAGAATGATTATTAGCTATAATAAGCTATGGAAACGAATGATCGACCTCAACATGAATAAGACGCAGCTCAGAGAAAAGGCTAAAATCAGCACAAATGCTATGGCAAAGCTTGGAAAGAATGAACCAGTGTCGATGGAAACTATCAATAAGATTTGTACCGTCTTGCAGTGCAATATCGGAGATATCATGGATATCGTTAAACCAGAATAATGAAAGGGGGTGATGGCGTGCATGAACAGATTAGTATGTGTCCTGATATGATAGAGACTAAACAGCAAGATAAGGCACCTAAAAAAGAAAAGGAAAAACCGAATATGGATTATTGCACTGCAACCAAGGCAATGCAGATATTGGGCTTATCCAGACATACCTTTGAAAAAACCATAAAAAAAGGACAAATAATAGCCTCCGAAATAAACGGAAAACGGCTATACCTTGTGTCAGCATTGCAAGAATTTATGCAGACCAATTGTTACAATGATTTAGTCAATGGATCCGTTGATCCTCGCAATTCTTTGAATGATTTAACTGGTAAAGAGTGGCTTCCTGAAACAAAAAGCTATCTATATCAGAAAGGACTTGGTGCGAACCATCCCGAGGCACAAATAGAAAAACTACACCCTGCTCCTTATTCCTTCCAGGATATCGGACGCCTTATCCGATTTTTCACCAAATCCGGAATGATCGTTCTTGACCCGTTCGGTGGTGTAGGTTCCACAGCCAAAGCATGTGAGGTTGACGGTAGAAAATGCATTAGTATTGAACTTTCTCCTGTTTGGCACGATTTATCAATAAAGCGGTTGGAGACCGAAGTTGGGGAAGGAACAAGTAGCCATCATCATTTCATCAATGGCGACTCCTGCACGGAATTGCCAAAGTTACCAACTGATTCGGTAGATTTTATGGTAACAAGCCCTCCGTATTGGGGTATCCTTCATAAAAAGGATCAGAAGGTTATAAAGAATCGTGTTGCTAACAATTTGGAAACTCATTACTCCGATAGCGAACAAGACTTGGGAAATGTCGAAAGCTACACTGATTTTTTAGAAATCCTTGTAAATAAGGTGTTCATTGAATGTGCACGAACACTTAGACCAGGAAGATACATGGCAATTGTTGTATCCGACTTTCGAGACAAGAATAAGTTTATCAGTTTCCACTGCGATCTGATTAATGCTTTAAACAGGGCTGCAATCCCAGATGGTGGAATATTAACCCTTCAAGGCACCAAGATTCTTATTCAAAATCATAAAAGTCTTTTACCGTATGGATATCCATTCTCTTATGTCGAGAACATCCATCATCAATACATCCTAATCTTCAGGAAAGAGAAAAAGGCGGCGAGAAAGAAATAATGGAATTCAACCAAGTTATCAACGGCGACAGTGACAGAATTCTACCAGAGCTCCTTGCAACAGGAATCAAGTTCGATCTGATCTGTACTGATCCACCATATAATTTAAATAAAGATTTCGGAAACGACAGTGATAAACTGGACCTTAAAGACTTCCTTAAGGTGACAGAAAAGAGAATTTCTGTTTGTAGAGATTTACTTACCTCTAATGGCAGCATAATCTGGTTTGGCATTCATCATTACATCGGTTTCATTCAGACCATTATGTACAACGCTGGGCTCTTCTATCGACGCATGAACATTTGGTATTATGAAAATGGCTTTTCCAGATCTAAAAAAGCTCCTCAAACTCAATACGAACCTTTTCTTTGGTTCTCAAAGGCTAAAAACCGATGGGTATTTAATGCGGATGATGTCAGAGTTCCATACAAAAGCACAGAACGACTAAAGAATCCTGTTTATTATAAGGACAAAAAAGGGGAGAAGAAAGCGTGGGTACCTAATCCCAAAGGTGCTATGCGCGGAGATATTTGGTGCTTTCCGACATTAGCTGGAAAAAAATTCGAAAAAGAAAAGACTACTCATCCTACCCAAAAGCCAGAAGCTTTGATATTAGAAATCATTAAAGCCTTCTGCCCCAAAGATGCTGACGGCCATTACTGTGGAACAATCTTGGATCCGTTTCATGGTTCTGGAACTTTAGGCGTATGCTGCGAGAAACTTAATCGTCAAGGGCACCATATTAAGTGGATTGGGATCGAATTAGAAAAACGTTGGTGTGAAATTGCAGAACAACGGCTTAATTCTGTTAGGACTAATAGCAATTGATGATCTTCTGGGGAACCATATGCATAAATCATTCGCGATAAAACTATTAATAAGGGAAGAGGTCAACGGTTTATGAAAAAGCTGTGCTTTGGGACATTGCTTTATTTAGTTTATCAGGCCAAAGGGCAAAATGTTTCATACAAAAGCATATGCAATGCAGTGTTTTCTGCGTTTGGCTGCAATGATATATCGCTTCGTGATAAATCTTTGCCTTCCCATCTCAAAAGCGGTCGCGATAATGTTCCTCCAGACGTTATCAATGCAGCAAGAGCCATGACCTATGAGAATGCTGTTAAAGGATTTGAAAAATATGTTGTTGGGTTAATAGCTGAAGACAAGCAATTCATCTATGCCATCAAAGCAGTTCTTCGCGAGGATGATATTCCCGGAGATACTCTTATTGGATATGTTCCAGGATTTGAGAAAAACTCAATCCTTGCAAACAACAAATTCATTATGGCATCATTGCTGGCATCGCTTTTTAAATATGCTATAGTAGACATTTCCAATGCGAAATGTATAGATTACTTACGTGATTTTGAAGAGAACTATCTGAGTTCAGTAGATTCAAGTGAGCAAATTTTCATAGACCCTCTTCCTGCTGAAAATGAGGTGGATGACGTGGAAACCACCCCTCTACAGCGTACTATTAACGACGATATGTTCAGCAGAATCTTCAGAAAAGTATCTTCAGTTATTGTTGCGGGTATGACACATTCCTCTACGGCAAATATCTACTGTGCCGATCTCAACAACGGTAAATTGCGCTTTCAAAAAATCAAGGAATTTCTGGCTGACAATATTGGAACCTATGTTTTTTCAAGATCCAAGGTAGATAGTTTTAAAAGTAGACCTGTCGGAGCCATTGGTACACAGGCCCTCATCGAGTTTAAAAAAACATACGGAAATAACGCAGAATCTGTTCTGGGAGAATTGATGCTATATGTTTTCCTTGAACAGGAATTAAACGCTCCGAAAATCATGTCGAAGATCGAGTTCTCACAGCATACCAGGCTCGTAAGTAAGAGTGATGGAATTCATCTACTTGCCACCACAGAGCATGGACGACCTTTCAATCAGCTTGTTTTCGGTGCTTCTAATATTGAAGGCGATCTGCAGACCGCTATCGACCGTTCCTTTGATAGGATAGTGTGCATAGAACAAAATACAGACAGCGAGTTCAAAACCGTCGAGAACACTGCATATGGCTTAATGTTTAATAGCCATACTGTCGAGTATCTGCGTGATGTAATGATTCCAAGAAACAAATTCCAACACAAGCCAGATATGGCTTTCGGTTTATTTCTTGGATACTCACTAAAAATCGAGCCTCCTATCACAGACAGTGCATTGTATAGAACTGCTGCAGAAAATCAGCTAAAGTGCGACATTGAGTCCGTTAAGGATTATATTGCCAAAAAAATTAAACAACTACAGTTGGAAGGTTACACCTTCTACTGCTATGTCCTTCCGTTTAATGATGCGCCAGTAGAAAGAACTAGCCTAATTGATGAAATGCTGGAGGGACGCTGATGAAATATATTCCTAAAACAGCTTCCCTATCCGAATCCATTTACCGGGATATTGATAAAAACGAATATCTTAACGAAATATATGAAGCGCTACTATATAATTACTCAACAAATCTTTTCGACCTTGATCGTCCTCAAAAGCAAATCCAAATCAAGGATGCTCTTCGTTTTGCAGATTTGCTTTCAAAATCCACTTACGCACCTACGGCAGATCGTGACCATCAGTGGGGGCAGGAAATTGCCACTCTCCTTCATCTTGTCTATCCACAAGATAAGGTTGTCAAATATTATCTTGGTTCTGTATTATCCGCTGTTGGAAACTATCGAGGGCTTAAGGTTCCCTCAATTGACGGATACAAGAGCGCGGATGTTTTAGATGGTATTTTTTATGAGTTCGACAAGGAGATCCACCTTATCCCAGGACAAAAAGATGAATACTTCTTTCACGATCAGAAGAGAGTATATGACAGGTTGAGTGATCCATATTTTAGTTATTCCGGTCCCACCTCAATGGGAAAATCATTTGTTGTGCAGACATATATCAAAGAGCAGATCGAAAACGGCTCAACTAAAAACTACGCGATCCTGGTACCGACAAAAGCTTTAATAAATGAGGTTAGGGGTAATATGTTTGAAAGTCTTCAAAATGAACTAACCATCAAAAACTATAGAATCGTCAGTGCCATAGGTGAAATCTATCTCCAGCAACATCATCATTTCATATTTATAATGACCCCGGAGCGTATGCACCACTTACTTATTGAACGTCAGGATTTGTGCATAGACTTTGTTTTCGTTGATGAGGCTCACAAGATTTCAGAACGTGGTGGACGCAGCAGTTACTATTATAAGGTTATTTCTCAATTGAAACGCTTGGGGAATACTCCTACTGTTATTTTTGCCTCTCCAAATATACCGAATCCAGAAATATACCTCCGAACCATTCCTGGAGTTCAGCCAAATACGATTCAACGCTTGGCATCTCGCTTCACTCCCGTCAGCCAGTTTAAATTCTATATGGATCTACCGAACAACAAAATGTATATCCATAATGAACACACAAAATCACTTGAATATGTTTACCGTGTTCCTGCCGACATGAAGCTGTCAAAAATTCTCCATAGGGTCGGTAGAGGCAAGCAAAATGTCGTTTATTGTAGCTCGCGGCAGAAAGTCGTTGACTTTGCGATAGCGTATGCCAGTAGTCTACAGGCACTCGATAATCCTAAACTCATAAAACTGGCAAATGACATCAAAAATGATGTTCATAAGGAATGTTATCTTGCCGAGCTTGTTGAAAAGGGTGTCGCATACCATGTAGGATATCTTCCTGCTAATATACGCCTTCGCATAGAGCAAAGTTTTGAAGATGGTGATCTTCGCACCATTTTTTGTACAAGTACGCTGGTAGAAGGCATTAATCTTCCTGCTGACAATCTCTTCATTACGAGTTACCGGAATGGAAAGGCAAATATGGATGAGGTTACGTTCAGGAATCTGGTGGGTCGTGTCGGGCGAATAAAATATAATCTTTTCGGGAATGTGTTTCTTCTGCGCATGGATACAAGTCTTACCGAAAAACAATATGAGAAACTCCTGAATAATGACGTTCCAGAACAGAAGCTTTCTTTTGATCTAGAAGAAAACAAGTCACATATTCCCGCGCTTGTCAACGATTTGATAAAAGGCGATATAGAAATGTCTGCTTGCCGTACAGAAGCAGCGGATAAAGATTTTGATGCACTACGCAAGTTTGCGCTCATTATAATTAATGATTACGCCTCGGGTATAGATTCTCCCCTTACAGAAATGTTCGAGAACTATGTTACTTCAGAGCAAAAGTCGTCTATCATGAGTAATTTCCCCTTGGAGAAAACGAGCAATGATATCACGCTTTCATATGATCAGGCGTATACGCTTTCGGAGGTTGTAAGTTCGGGTGCAAAATATCCCGAACTAAAAGGAGAAAATGATGCGGTTGATTTTGATGAGCTCATTAGATTTCTCAGTATGCTTAGTCGCGTGTTTAAGTGGGATATTTATGAAAAGGATACTATCGGAAAATCATCCAATGTATTAAGATGGTATGCCGTTATTCTGCTCCGTTGGATCCGCGGTAACGGTCTCAATTCTATTATTAACCACGCAATTGGGTATAAGACTGATCATCCCAATACAGGCATATGGGTCAACAATATTCATATCGCAGAACGGTATGACGGTTCAAGAAATCACAAAAATTATATCATAGCGGAAACGCTCGGTGTTATAGAGAATGTGCTTCTTTTCAGTATTTCAAATTACTTTCGGAAGTTTTCGCTTGAGTACAAAGCTTTTCATAATGTGGATCACTTTGATAACGATTGGTATGAATTTGTAGAATACGGTACTACAAACGATCTGACCATATTTCTACAACGAGTTGGATTTACTCGCGATTCAGCAACCTTCCTTGAGCAGCCCCGAAATCAAGTCAAATACATAGCCAATGTAGATGGTGAAATTCGATTGAAAAAGAGTGTCATGACCTGCGGAAATGCAAGCGTTGAAATGGATGCGAACGAAATACAGTATAATATGCCTGAGCTGTTTGTAGACTGATTCGAATATCCTCAGAGCCTCTCGCTTTAAAAAGCGGAAGGCTCTTTTTTTATTTTCCATATCTCGCCCATATTTTGTCCATACCTGCTCCATACTGGAACCATTAAAGTACTGCTGCGAATATGATTCAATAAAAGTGTGAGTTGAAGCCCACAATCCATAGGCTCAGCTGAAGGCCTAGGCTGAGCTAGAAAGAAGTAAAAATGTCAATCGACGACAAAGAAAACTGGATCATCAATATCCAAAACGCAGCAGACCAGGTAGCGTCTCTTCTCGGTAACGAAACAGTGATGCACTTATTTGGGAAGTATAGCGCTACTTCTGTGGAGGATTTGTCTCCATACTACTATATCGAAGTTTTCAACGAGCTTGATTTCATCGCAAACGATCTTCGTTAACCACAACTTACCGCCTGTGGAAACGTGTCCCGCTGCAGAGGGACACGTGCAAGGTTGAAGCAGGCGTAACACGCTACCAAGCCGGCGTCTTGCACCGCTGGTCACCAGTGAGAAACGGAGCAATCCGGAGAGGTGACCACATGAATAAATGCTGGCACAGCATAGCGGCTGTCTCTGTTTCTCTTACGAGAAAGGCAGAGACAAGCTATGTCAAAAATTGAAGATCACAACATAGGCACGAAACTGGTCAAGATCCCGCTTCGTGTCAACCCCGAAACCATCGCAGAGAATGAGCAGGAAAGACAGATTCATTATGTGCGCATCGGCCACAAGCATTATCCATGTATCTTCGTCGAGGTTTCTGAACACGAAGCCCGTCAGTACATGCGTCTAGAATGGGCGGACGTTAAGGCAGAGGAACGCTCCGAGCGCTGTCTAATCGAAGATGGACACGGTGGGTATATCATGTGTCCGGAATGCAACAAATGCCGCCAATGTCCGAAAGTGGGCAGTTTTGACTTCGACACTAATCATCTATCTTCGCTAGATGCGATGTTCGAAGAAAGTGGGTTTGAACTCTCCGATCCACAGCCTGATCAGGTTAATGAAACATCCGACATTCTGAATATACTGGTGGAGGAGTTGTCGAAGATAAAGCCAAAGTATGGGCATATTTTTATGGAGCTCCTCAACGGAAATGAACGACCCCTGTCCATTGCACGTGCCATTGGCATTGGAAAATCGCAGGCATATGAGGATGTTCGTCACGTAAGGGGGTTGGCCGAAAAGCTCTATAAGGAGCTGATGGAAGATTAAGAAAATAGCCTGACGGCAAAAACCGTCAGGTTTTTCTCAATCCGGTGCTCACACCCAAAATGAACACAGATAGACCGTGAACACCCCCTGAACACCCATAAAACCTCTGTGTTCAAATGTACAAATCACCTTGGGCACGCTCGTCTGAACACACTCGCGGAAAAATAAAAAATAGCGAAACCCCTTTGATTTCTTTAGCTTTTAGAGTAATATGTATAAGGTACTAACTTGCGGACTTTACCACCGGCCCAGAGCACCGTGTTCACATCGCGGGGGTCACAGGTTCGAGCCCTGTTGCGACCACCAATAGAAGAAAGAAGTGATGATATAGCTTCTTTCTTTTTTCTTTCTTTTCTCAGTAGCTGCCCGCACCTGGGCATTGCCATTGACTGAAAAGGAGGAAGCATTATGAGAGGCTACTATTCAGACCCCACCGCCAAGCAGGCCATCGCGAACGTCGAAAGAGAAAGGAAACTGGAGGAGCAAAGGAAGAAAAGGGAAGAAGAAAGACTGTACCGGAAAGTACAACGAAAGGAACCCGCTCCTTACAAGAAAGCAAAGAAAGGCAACGGTCCTAAAAACCCTGATATTCCAAATTGAACTCAGAGCGCATCGTTTACATCAATAGGGTCACAGGTTCGATTCTTGCTGAGTCCGCCATCAAAAACACCTTGAAAACATTGTGTTTTCAAGGTGTTGCTTATTAAATTTGGATGAAAGCGACCTTAGGCTTGAAGGCTGTTCTTCTTGCGGATTGCGTTGCTGCGCCAGGTATGCATGACCAGGGCCACGGCAATAACGCCGTAGGCGATGAATACGCGGAAGAACTCCCCGATGTTGGCGTTTCCAAAGAGGTTTTTGCCGGCATCTTGGGACACGGTAAAGAGAATATGGAACAGCAGCGTACCCACAACGGCCTGTGTATTGGTTGCCCGGTTCAGGGACGCTCCGCCTACCAAAATGGCCGCGCCCGCGTAAAGGCCTACCATCTCATGGGCGGCGTAGGTTTGAAGGGTGCCCAGATTCTGGATGAAAATGATCTGTCCCCAGCCGGCCAGGACCGTGGAAATCATGATGGCAATCACACGGGTGCGGTTGACATTGATTCCCGCGGCGTTTGCCACGGTACGGCTTTGCCCCACCGCACGGAACTTTTGGCCCAGACGTGTGCGCATGATAATGATATTAAACACGCATAAAACGCCCACCAATAAGAAGGTGACCATAGGCACGGTGGTTCCTTTCACGACCTGATGCACAGCCGGCACAAGCAGCACCATTAGGGATAAAATGACACCCGGAAGAGCCAGCGTCAGCAGGCGCTTCAACGAGAGTTTTTTTAGAGCGAAAAGGACAAGCCCTACCAGCGCGATTAGCCCGCTGACGCCATAAAGCGCCGTGGTAAAAGGCAGCGACCAGATCTTATCAATCGCCATATATAGCCCGCCGCCCATCATGTTCAGAGTATTGGCGACGCCGCTGGCTCCAATGATGGTGACCTTGTCAGACAGCGGGATGATATTGCCAAAGATAAAAAGGAAAAGCAACTGGTAGGCTCCGTTGGCAAAATAGCCCAGGATCAGGGAGCCGATGGTTTCCTGACCCTTCATTTTGTTGAGCAAGCTGCCGATAAGAAAACCGAAGAAGGCGCCCAGCGGCAGCGTGATGCCCGCTGCAACCAAAAGGCCTACGATGCCTTCCAATTCCCAGTTGATTACCAGCATAAGGCCGACCTGGGCTGCCATCGCACCGATGGTGATGGCGAAGTTGATGCCCATGCCTGCGATGATTGGAATAATGAGCGCCAGAACGATAAAAAGGTTGCGCGAGAGACGGCCAATGATTTGGGAAAAGATATCGCTGAGCGGGCGTCCGGAAACAACAACAAAAAGTACCGACAAAGCCAGAAAGACATAGGTAACGATGTATTCACGCAAATTTTCACGGGCAGCTTCGCGCAAATCCCTGCGCTTTATATTACGCTCAGTCACGTCCTTCACCTCCTGACTGTGTTAAGGCATAGAGAATGATGCCATTTGATATGAGGATGCGCATAACTTCCGATAAGCCTCCTTCCGCGATGGCGGCGTTGGCCACCTGAATGCCAAGCGCCAGCACCCCCTGGAAGAGGAAGGTGCCGATGATGACATGGGAAACCTTTGCGCGTTTCACAGTAGCCCCGCCAATCAGGATGGCGCTGGCCGAAACAAAACCCATCTGCTTAGGCCCGTTGTACAACTGCATAAAGCCAAAGGACTGGGAGTAAACAATAATGCCGACCGCGGCGATAACCGTGGAGATGGTCGTGCCGATAATGCGCATTTTGTTAACATTCACACCGGCAGCCTCCGCAAAGCGGGAATTGGCGCCGCCGGCTATCATCGCGATACCGGTGCGGCTGCGGGAAAAGAGCCACATAATGAAACAGCACAGCAGGAAAAAGAGCAAAAGCCCTGTTGGAACACGCACGCCCAGCACCTCAAAAGACAGGAAGTCATCCAGCAATTGTCCAAAGGAATCGCCCATGTTATGCATGGAACGAAGCCCGCTGCCCAGCGCCCAGGTTAATTTGGGGTTTTTAAAGGGCAGCAACATCCAAGCAATGCAAAAAAGCGAAACTACGCTGAAGCCTACATAAGTGGAAACCGTCATCTCGCTGCCCTTGAGGTGGTTTAACAATTTGCCATAGAGAAATCCGATTGGAAGCGCCAGAATGATGCCGCCAATCACCGAGAAGAAGAATGCGCCCCAGCCGGTCATGTTGTGTTCCAGAGCGACAAGGGTAGAGACAAGGCCCGCAATGATGCCGACGGTCATGCCCATGTTCAGGCTGATACCTGCCTGAATGCCCGGCAGCATGGCCAGAGCCAGCACACCGTACATACCGGTACGCCACAGTACAGTTGAAAACATGCCCGCCACGTTGATGTTGTACAGCCCGGCCAGAATACAAAGCAAAATGAAAAAGGCCGAGATAACAAGTCTGGGCATGCCAAGTGAACGTTGGAGCGGGCGGTAGTAAAGCACGCTCAGCGCGGCGGTCAGAGCGCCAAACGCGAGCATCAGGAGATTCGGGGCCTGACGGGCAACAAGCATGCGTGTTTTTTCACTGCTTTCAAAAGCGCCCTGCGCGCCTGTGGCGGCATAGCTGTCATATTCCGCGTTAAAGCCGCTCTCGCCGCCACGGACTACCATAATCAGCGGCTCGCGCAGCTTGTCCTTCATTTCAGGTTCCAGATCAGGCAGCGCGTTTTCAAGCGCTGTGTACATCGCGTCATAAGCCGGGGTTAGCGCTTCATACAGAGCGGCTAACTCCGCTGAGGGAACAAAGCCGGAATAGTCCACTTTTTGAATAGTGGAAGCCATCATGTCGTCCTCGCTGATGGTTTCGTCCTCAGTACCCACTGTTTCCTCGGAAGCTTTTTGGGCAGCCAGAGCGGCTTGCTGCTCACGCCAAACTTCAGCATAGGCTTCTTTTTCGGCTGCTTCCAAACGCGAGTATTCGCTCAGGGAATTTTCAAAGCTTTCCACCGCGAGGCTGAGTTCGGTTCGGTCAATTCCCAGGGTGTTGTAATACTTCTCCTCCGCGGCCTTACGGGCCAACTCGCCTTGCTCGTCCATATAAACGGTGATCTGATTGCGGGAGAATTTCTGCGCGCGGGCGTATGCGCGCGCGTCTAATTTAGCCTGCAGGTAAATGTTGTTGACGATGGCGCCTGCCGCGGTCCGTAAAACCGCGTAATTGCGCATACGCAGCATGGCGTCACTTGTCGCGGGCTGACCGCGAAGCACGAAGCCCCAAACGCCGGCTGTAAGCAGTCCCAGCGCCAGCACAAGAAGAAGGCCGGCTGCTATCCATTGGCTCTTTTTCGGTTTCATATTGCCTCCTCCTGCGTCTTAATACCGCTCATCGCAAGGCCAAAGTCCGCGTCCGGGCTGTCCGGTCGCAGGATACTGGCCACCTTTCCTTCCGCGACAATCACGATACGATCACAGATGGAGCGCAGCTCCATCAATTCGCTGGACACCATCACAATGGTAAGTCCCTGTTCACGGTTAAGACGCACCAGGGTGTCCAGCACCAATGATTTGGCGCCGATATCAATGCCGCGTGTAGGCTCAGACACGAAGAGAAAACGGGGTTTCATAGTCAGGGCTCTTGCGATGCACACCTTTTGCTGGTTTCCGCCGGAAAGCGTTCCCGTTGACTGAGCGGGTGAAGTGCAGCGGATGTCCAGATTTTGAATCATCTCCTTGGCATGCTCGCGAACAGCGCGCCCCGAACGGAGTTTAAAAAAGCCTGCGCGGGTCAAAAACTCCCTCTTGACCTGAATGGCATTAAACGCGATGTTGTCTTCAATGGATTCCTCAAGCAGCAGTCCCACGCCGCGACGATCCTCTGACACCATGCTGAGGCCCTTGGCCAAGGCAGTCGTCGGGTCATTCAAGGGAAGCTCCTCTCCAAAAAGCTCTACCGTACCCTTGGAAGGATAAAGCCCCATGACGCCATTGGGGAGCCCCACCTTGCCCTGGCCGGCCAAGCCGCCAATACCGATAATCTCTCCTTCCATGACATCCAGGTCCAGACCTTTCACAGCCTCACCCGGCATCTCAACGAAAAGGTCGCGCACCCTAAGCGCTACTTTGCCTGAAAGAGTGTGTTCCCGCGAGGGGGTGTCAATGATCCCCTCCTCGCCCCGGCCGATCATCATGCCGGCCATGTCCGTCAGGTTGGTCTGCGAAATGGGCTTGGTGCCCACCAGCTTGCCGTCGCGCAGCACGGTTACCGTGTCCGCCGCTTTCATAACCTCATTGAGTCGATGCGTAATGAAAATAATGGCGATACCGCGCTCGGCGATGGACTTCATTACGGCGATGAGCTGATCGGCTTCCGATTCCGTTAAAACGGCGGTGGGCTCGTCAAATACCAGCAATTTTACGCCGGTCTTGTCAATTTCGCGGGCAATTTCCACAAACTGCATGTAACCTACCGGCAGCGTGCGCACCAAGGTATTTTCGGGGATATCCACCCCCACGCTGTCAAGCGCCGCGCGCGCGTCCCTTTTCATGGCGGCATGGTCAAGGCTCTCCAGTTCATGCCCCAAGATGCGGCTGATCAGGTTAGGCTTTGAAATCTCGCGGTTCAGCTTGATGTTTTCCGTAATGGTAAACCCGGGGATAAGCATAAATTCCTGGTGAACCATGCCGATTCCAAGATTCATCGCTTCTTTAGGGGAATGGATGTTTACAGTATCCCCGCCAACCTTAATCTCTCCCTTGAAACCGCCGGTCGAATGAATCACAGGCATCCCAAAGAGGATATTCATCAGGGTGGACTTGCCCGCGCCGTTTTCTCCAAGCAGCGCGTGAATTTCCCCCGGGCGTACCTGGAGGGTCGCCTCACTGAGCACGGTGGATTCACCGTAGTGTTTGGTGATATGGTTCATTTCCAGAACATATTCAAAAGGCAAATAATCGCTCCCTTTCTATACGCCCGTGGCTCGGGATGGGCCACAGGCTTGATACGGAGCCGGGCTGACCGGCTTCCCAATATTATAGAAAACAAAATCAGGTTCTTCAACCTTTTATTTTCCTGTCCAACGGAAAAAGGCCTGCCGGCCATACAGCGGGCAGGCCCTTTTTACATAGCCTTGCGACTTATTTAAGATAATCGCGGAAGTTGACGTTATCAAACAGAATCATGAAGTAGTTGGGTACTTCGTTGCCGTCGGCGTCCACATAGGAGGACACAGCGGCTTCGAAACCGGCAGCGCTGGACAAAGCCGCAAGCAGTTTATCCTTGTCGACCTTTTCGCCGCCGTTTTCGATATAGTCTTTGGCATACTCAACGCCGCCCATGATCATGGACATGTTCACAGGAACCGCCCAGGTAGACACACGGTCCACCGCGCCAAACTCGTCCAGTTTGGCAGCCATCTTTTCAAGGTAGCCGTCAATATTACCGTAGTCTTCAGCCGACACGGCAAGACCCAGAGAGGCCGGGAAGCCGTGGAAGGGGCTGGGGCAGCAGGGCAGGGGATAGTAAGCGCCGGCTTCCTTTAACACAGCCGCCTGCAGGGGTTCCTGCATGCCGCAGTTGGTAGTGAAGAAAGCGACCTTTTTGCCCGCATACTCTTCCATAACCTTGGGAACGTCAGAGAGGATGAAGGTCTGCGCGCCCGTCGTGCCGGCATCGCCGGTGGGGTCGGGAGCGTCGCGGAAAACCAGCTCGATGCCGGCCAACTCGGTTTCTTCCTTCATGATGTTGTAGCGGGCGACAATGGTCTCATAGCCCATGTGACGGGCAAAGGAGTAATGGACGAGGATATCCGCGCCCCATTCATTGGCGGTTTCAACAATCTGGAAACCTCCGTTGATCTCATCAATACCCATGACAATGTCAGCGGCGCCTGCGATGTCGGCGGGATCCTCAGCGGCCACGCCGGCGATCAGCAGGATGTCCGGACGGTTTTCACGGATCTTGGTGAAAGCAGCGGTAGCGCCCTGAACAGCCTGGCACATGATGATGGCCTTGACCTCGGGGTTCTCGGCGAACTGAAGCAGTTTGCCAATGGTGGTTTCCACCTCGGAAGAGAAGTTGTCGGGATAGGTGTCGGTGATCACCAAGTCGGGATACGTCTCAGCCATCTTTTCCGCCGCGCGGAATTCTTCTTCGCCCTGAGAGGTGGTGCCGGTCAGAATGGCAATTTTATAGCCGGACGCATTTTCAGCGACAGCTGGCAGCATCATGCTCATAGCCATTGCTACGGCCAGAATAAGAACCAATAGTTTCTTCATAGTTTCCTCCTTTAATTGCTATCAGGCAGCGGACTCATTAAAGAAAACAATACCTGATTTTATTAGATAATAATAATACAAATTGTATGCAAAAGTCAAGTCTGTGAAAAGACAAAGGAGGAGAGAACCAGATCAAGGCCAAAGAAACATATTGAGTATCAAAAAACCGCTGTTTGTATAGTATTTACTGGGATTATCTATTGCACAACAAGCCCGGTACAGAGCGGCATGTGACTATACTGTCGCTAAAAACCAGTGTGATTGTTAGTGAAAAAAAAACAGCATTAATACAATTCCACTTGATTTCAATCTCTTGCTCGCTGTAGGTATTGAATAGTTTGTAACCGATTCCATGGGTTGTGTTTGAAACGCTGCAAGGCTTTTTCATTTCCTACTTATCTTCTTTTTTCTGTCCCACAGTGATGGACGCGGCCAGGCCTATGCCCATCAGCACCCACCAGACAGCGGCCTGGCAAAACTCTTTGAAGCTTCCCCCGACAATCATGCTGACAAGGTAAATGATTAATACAATTACAGCCAGAATGGCTGTTGCCAAGACTATATTCCGGTTAATCTTAGCGTTTCTCGCGTCGTTTTTTACCTTTTCCATCACTTTCGCGTCTCCTTTCACTAAATCATCCAAGCTGATTCCATAGAGATCACTGAGCCTGATCAGGCTTACAATATCAGGTAAAGACTTCCCGTTCTCCCAGTGAGAAACGGTTACTCTTGAGACCATGACTTTTTGCGCGACCTGATCCTGTGTCATTCCGGCGCTATGCCTTGCGTCCTTCAGCATACTTGAAATGTCCATCGGGCGACCTCCTTTGTAGCTTGATTGTAATGGAAAGGATTGTTGCCTGTCGATTAAAAGGCTTTTACATACTTGCAGTTTCTTTGTATAAAATGCTTTACATTTCTTTCGCGGTGGACCATGGTAATGGATTGTATTCAGTATATCACACTTGGAAAATAAAAAAGCATCAATCGATGTCCGGTTTTTGCCCCATCCGACCTGTCCGGGGTTGTACCGACCGGCGCTTAAAGGTATAATTGTTTTTAGAAGTAATTATATAGTTACGAAAGGCTCAAGACCGTGTTTAATCAACCTACGCAAAAAGGAGAAAAATGTGAAACATATGAATGAACCAAGAGAAATACGCCCCCATCCGGGGAATATAATTAGCATAACCCCCTTTGATAGGAAAGGGGAAAAAATAATGAATGAGCTGGAAGAAATGCTGCTTGATAAACTCCATAAGCGGTATCCGGGGGATATTCCCGATTTTATCCAAAACCGTTTTAATATAGAATGGGAATATTTTTGGATTACTTGGAGAGGAGATCTCCTGCTTCTCTATCAGGCTGTCATGAAAGCGGCCGAAGCTGCCGGACAGCCCGTCTGGAATCGCGACTTTGGAAGCGGCTTCTTTCTGTTTTATTTGCTGGACAAAGGACTTAACCCGCTGGAGCCTCATTGGGAGTGCAAGGATTGCGGTTACATTGAAAGGGATGAACAAGCGGAACTCTGCTTTGATTTGCCTGTCAAGGATTGCCCGAAATGTGGAAAACGGATGTATCGAGACGGTATTCATGGCAGCGCAGAAGAGGCGCTGTACAGTACATACCTTGAATTTCTTGTAAATAAAGAATTTCAGGAAACGGCAAACGAAGCGGTGCTTGACGCGCTGAAAGGCTATAAAGTGTACCAGCGGCGTGGGAACCATCGTCCCTGCCCGACAAATTATCAGTCATATTATTACACAGACAAGGTTAAGAAGAAGGATAGGCCGCTGATCCATCAGGATAAATTAGGCTTTGAGTACATCAATATTGAGGACGAGAAGGCTTTCTCTTCCACATTCCGGTCTATCACCATAAAGGCAATGACAGGTGAACCCATGACAAAGCAGCCCCTATCAATGGAGGATTGGATAAAAAGCAAGCCCGATATCCGAGCGTTCCTTCTTCGAAGCGTTCAGGATATGAAGAAACAGAGTTTGTATTACCCAAACAATCCGGAAGAACAGATGCTTGAAATGATCGAGGCATTACAACCGGACACATGGACGGCTTTAATTGAGATCGTCTGTTATGCTTTTGGTACTTACACCCAAGAAGGAAAAATCGCGACGGTTCAAGAAAAAATTGAACTGATTAAAGGAAGTGATTTTCGCCATATCCTCTATGCGCGGGAGCCACTGCAATTCTATCTGCGTAAACAGGGGATACCAGCCATTCTGGACTATCAAATGGTTGAACAACTTCGTAAAGGTCGGAAAGGTTGGGAAATGGAACTCTTTGGCGAGAAAACCCCGCTTCTTGAAAAGGACAAGCTATTCAATGCTGTGATATACCAGTGGCCTCGGACGCACGCCATCAATTGGCTGTGGAGAAATATGAGGAGAGAAGATTTTGTGTGATAGAATAACAGGCAGCGAAGAAATTGAATTCTGCAATTAAGTAATGTATAATATAATATAATATAAGTCAGAGAACTTATTATAAGGAGGTTAAGAAATGGATTACACCAAGAAAATTGAAGCGTGCAACACTTTAGACGAGCTGTTTTCCCTGTGGAAAGAGAAACAAAGTAACGAGCCCAAGGAAAGTTGTTATGGAGAAGGAAACAAAACAGGAACATTTCCGAGGAAAGACGGAAAAACCCCCGATTACGACACCTTCAAGGATGGCTTTTATCCAGATGGAGTAACTTCAAGAGTTGGCAACGAGAGCTCAACAAACCGGTGTCAGGTTTTGTTTATCTTAAAGGAATCAAATGTAACAGAGAAAATTACAAAGGGCAAGGATAAGTATAAAGATTCCTTTTGGTTCAATAAAGCGGTAGGGGAACGGGCGAGGGAAAAATATGCTCAGCGTTTTGAATTGGTTCTCCAGCGGCTAATCGAAAAACATGGGTTGAAACAAGAAGATAGTAAATTATATGGCTTTATGAACCTCAACAAACGGGGTGGTTATGGAACAACTGACGATGAAGCCCTTACGGCATATGTGAAAGAATATTCTTGTTTCATTAAAAAGCAAATTTCCCTTCTTTCGCCAAAGTATATTGTCTATTGTGGCAAGACGTTTTACGAATTATTGAGCAAGGAGGAGTTTAAGCTTGTAGAAGATTCGTCAGCGGAGGTTTTTTATACATATCATCCAAGTGCACAAGGGATAACCGATAATGATTACATCAATGGTCTGACCCCTATCAATTAGCTAAAACAGATGAATTTCGTGCATAAGGTGTTTTAAAGCCACGAATGCATTACTTTACCCTCAACCCGGCTTTACATCAATATCCGCATTTGTTATACTAACTTTATAATCAAATAACGCCTATGAAGAGTGCGCGAGAGACAAGCTCGTTGACCGCACGGCAACCTGCCCCAAACGGTAAGGTGCCAAAGCTTGACCGATAGGATGAACAATCATGCCAGCAGCAGTCCTGTCGGAACGATGGGACTGTTTTTTAACCTCTTCATGGGCGAAAAGAAAGGAAGAGGTGCGAAGCATGACACACAAAGAGAAACCCTATATTCTTTTTGCACACAACCAAAACGGGGAAATTACACAGACCAATATTACACAGGAGCAGCTTGGAAGGATTTTCTTTAATGAAGGGGACAGGCAATGGGATCACATCCATATGGTGTTGCCCGAACCTGCGTGGGACAAATTCTACGAAGACGGCCGTTTAATTTATGAAGGGTTCACGGTTGACCAAAAAGCCTTTGGAGCCGGAAAAGCTTTCTACAAGGATGGAAAGCCCATGATGGAAGGAATATTCGGAATTAAAGGCCTGCTTTACGGCAAAGAGTATTATCCGAATGGCATGATTCGTTTCGAAGGCAGCTTCAGGCTGAATCAGGCGTATGGCCCGAACTATCCTGTATACGGGTCATGGTTTGACGAAGAAGGAAAGCTCCTGTTCCATGGGAAGTTTGAATTTTTTCGCAGTTCGATTGGCTATCCGTTGGTAGACAAACCGAAAGGATTTACCTTATTAAAACATCCGCTTTCAACACACCATTTATTCATGTGGAAAGATGCGAGAAAATATATGCCTCAGCATTAAGGGAATAAATGGAAAGATTTTGGATGGTAAAAATTCTTTTGCAAACGTTTCTCACCCCGCTTATCCATGTTTATCAAGCCGCAAATGAGGGTAAATTTAATTAGACAAACCCGCCATGTGGCTGTCTGAAGGAGGATAAAACCATGAAGAAAAAAGTAGCGGAAATGATGAACGCTCAAATCAATAAAGAATTATATTCGGCGTATCTATACCTGGATTTTTCCAATTATTTTGTAGAGAAGGGGCTTGCGGGCCTTGCCAACTGGTACCGTATTCAGGCCATGGAGGAGCGTGACCACGCGATGCTGTTCTATGACTATATGCACCACAACAACCAGAAGGTAACTTTGGAAGCCATCGAAAAACCCACCCGTGATTACAACAATCCGCTGGAGGTATTGAAAGCCGCGCTGGAACACGAGGAATTTATTACCGCGTCCATTGATGAAATCTATGGCGAAGCCATGTCCTGCAAAGATTACCGGTCCATGCAATTCCTGGATTGGTTTGTCAAAGAGCAGGGCGAAGAAGAAGCCAACGCTCATGAGTTAATCAGCAAAATGGAACTGTTTGGGTCTGACCCCAAGTCCCTGTACCTGTTGGATCAGGAACTGGGCGCGCGTGTGTACGCCCCGCCCACACTGGTTGTAGAATAATTTTTAGCAAGCAATTGCCCCGCGCTTGCGGGAATTGTCAAAAAAGGTCGTTTTTACACGGCCTTTTTTGCTGTTGATAACAAGGATAAAAAACGGGTGAAATCATATTCAAATAATAGGCCCAAAAGATGGTTTTAGCGCGTCATGCGTGCTTGCATATCAAGATAGGAATAGAGTATAATAATACAATATTATTCGCCGGACTTTGGTCTGCAATCCGTTGTATGGAGGGAAACGAAATGAAATTCAACAATACCGACTTTGACACCTATTTCAAAAATTATCCCAACTCGGACGGTTTCTATGGAAAATACGGCGGGTCCTACCTTCCTGAGGAATTGCAGGCTGCCATGGAGGAAATTACCTCCGCGTACAAGACTATCTGCAAGTCCAGAAAGTTCATCGCCGAGCTGCGCCGCATCCGTCAGGAGTTTCAGGGAAGGCCCACGCCCATTTCCCACTTGCAGCGCTTGTCCGACATCGCCGGAAACGGCGTTCAGCTCTATGTCAAGCGGGAAGACCTGAACCACACGGGGGCGCACAAGCTGAACCACTGCATGGGCGAGGTGCTTTTGGCCCAGTATATGGGCAAGAAAAAGGTCATTGGGGAAACGGGCGCCGGCCAGCATGGCGTCGCCCTTGCCACCGCCGCCGCCTATTTTGGTTTGGAGTGCGATATTTACATGGGCGCCGTTGATATTAAAAAGCAGGCGCCCAACGTTGCCCGGATGAAAATCTTGGGCGCGCGGGTCATTGAGGTAACCCAAGGTTTGGCCACCCTGAAAGAGGCGGTGGACGCCGCGTTTGAAGCCTATGCCAAGGAGTATAAGGATGCCATCTATTGCATCGGTTCCGTGATGGGGCCTCATCCCTTCCCGATGATGGTGCGTGACTTTCAGGCCGTGGTGGGCGTTGAAGCCAGGGAGCAGTACCTGAACATGACCGGAGAGCTGCCCGACGTGGTTGTGGCCTGCATCGGCGGCGGATCCAACTCCATCGGTATTTTTTCCGGCTTCCTCAACGACCCTGTCAAGCTGATTGGCGTTGAGCCGCTGGGCAGGGGCCCTGCGCTTGGCGACCATGCCGCCAGCCTCACCTATGGCGAAGAAGGCATCATGCACGGCTTTAACAGCATTATGCTCAAAGACGCCAACGGCGAGCCGGCCCCCGTTTATTCGGTAGCCAGCGGCCTTGATTATCCGTCCAGCGGCCCCGAACATGCTTTCCTGATGGACTTGGGAAGGGTCAAGTACGATGTGATTGGCGATGAAGAAACCATCGACGCCTTCTTCACGCTTTCCCGCATGGAAGGGATTATCCCGGCGCTTGAAAGCGCCCATGCCGTCGCCTACGCCATGAAATTAGCCAAAGAAATGGGCAAGGGTTCTATCCTCATCAACCTTTCAGGCAGAGGCGACAAGGACATGGACTATGTGATTGAACACTATGGCATCAGGTGAGGGCATTTGCCTGTAGCAAAGAATCCGTGTTGCAAGCTCCCTGCCGCCCTGTCAGCAGGGAGTTATTAAACAAAAAAGGAAGTGAATCAATTGAAAAAATTCATCCCCAAAGAGAAACTGGGTAAGAAAGCTAAGCGGCTGGAAGCCCAAAAGAATCGAGTAACCTGGGCGTTCTCTCCTGTAACCAGGCAGGTAGAAAGTAAAAAAGGATACAAACGCAAACAAAAATCCCGCAATCGGTTTGATAATGACGATGCGGGGTTTTTGATTGTACTGTTCTAACTTCCTCTCTTTTTGATAGAATCAATCCTCTTTCATAATTGCTTTATTGTAATCGCTAAACCAAAGCCAAATCTAAGATCAAGGACATTTTTGTATAAGAAAAAAATGATTGCCATTGATATAAGGGGCGTGATATGATTAGCGTACAAAAACGAAACAAACGAAAGGAGAGGTGTACTAATGAAAAAGATTGTTGTAATTCTACTATCCCTGATACTGGCGATGAGCCTGAACGTATGTGCTGTTGCGGAGCCTGTTGTACTAAGCTATGAGTCCCGTGGCGTGCAGATACCTGCTACAGTTGTTGTTCCCGATGGTGTAGAAAGTTATCCTTTGGTTGTGCTCATTCACGGTCATGGTGGCAGCCGTGAGGAAAATGTGGGTTTTGCTGTTGTAGCGGACGCGTTGGCTGCACAGGGTATTGCTACTGTCCGTATGGACTTTCCTGGATGTGGTGAAAGTACCGAGAGCTTTCAGATGAATTGCCAAAGCAATATGAAAGCGGATGTCGTTGCCGCGATAGAGTACATGAAAGCCAACTATCATGTAACCAAGATCGGCTTGTTTGGTTACAGCATGGGCGGCCGTATCGCGTTGGAAATGGTTGCCGAAGGCGCAACTCCCGATGCGATCTGCTTGCTGGCTCCGGCCACTCAAGCGGGCAATCAGATTTTAGGTGACGCGGATTCCTTTGAAGAAATGCGCGCGGTGGCTGAAAAGGAAGGCTTTATTGTCTATACTACCATATATGGGCAGGTTCAGGAACTGAGCAAACAGTTCTTTGAAGATTTGCTTCTTTATGAAGACGTGGCTTCCGCTGCCAAGGAAAAATATTCAGGACCCGTGTCCGTCATTTGGGCAACTGACGATGAAGTTATTTCTGCTGAAACCATCGAGCATGTGAAAGCTGTTTTCAATGTTGAAGTAATAGATGCCACCGGTGAAGGCCATGGTTATGGCTTCTATAGTGAAGGTGACGCTGTACGCAAACATGTGGCCCAGAGCGCTGCGGATTTCTTTGCTAATCACCTCAAGTGATTTAAGGCAACGCAGCCCGAATTCTGTTGTTATGTCTTGATTTTCATGGCCGCCGAAACCGACAGGGTCGGCGGCCACTATACTTTTTATATGTTTTTTGACGACATATAAAACCCTCCGCGCCGTTTCCGGTTTCTTTAGCGTATCCAAAGCCAAATAGGCGCTTGCCCTTTATTGTTGTTCTTTCCCTTAAAATGAGCGAATTTTAAGGGAAAAATCAACACTTAAGGTTATTCCCTTATTTCATTCAACATTTAAGGGCGTGCTTGGGATAGGCGCCATGCCCCTTGTTATCAGCTTATCCATATCTTTTTATATGCAAATAACAATAAATAATACCCTTATTTTGTTAAATAAAGAAAAGAATGTGTTGGGCACTTGCATATTTCGCTAGGATATAGTACAATACTATTGGTAACTCGGATGCGTCCGACAAAATAAATATGGAGGAATATCACATGAAAAAACTTTTTGCTATCCTAATTGCACTGGTTCTAACGTTGTCCCTCACTACTTCGTTGGCCAAAGAGGTACTCACCATGGGTACCGGCGGCACCAGCGGCACCTACTATGCCTTTGGTTCCGAAATCGCGACACTGTGGAACAACAACCTTGAAGGCTACGAAGTAGCGGCGCAGCCCACCGGCGCCTCCAAGGTCAACATTATCTCTATCTGCGAAGGCGAGTTCCAGCTGGGTTGGTCTCAGAACGACACCATCTCCTACGCCTACAATGCCGACCCCGAGCATTTCCAAGGCGAAAAGTTCGATGGCTTCTACGCCATTGCCGCTCTCTACCCCGAAGCTGTGCAGCTGGGCGTAGCGGCCGATTCTGATATCAAAAACGTCAAAGACTTAAGGGACAAGAGAGTTTCTATCGGCGCCCCCGGTTCCGGAACTTCCATCAACGCCGTACAGGTGTTGGAATGCGCCGGTCTCTCTGTGGACAATATTGAAGAGTACTGGCAGAGCTTCGGCGAATCCAGCGACTCCTTCCAGAACATGCAGCTGGATGCTTTCTTCGTCGTCGCGGGCGTGCCCAACACCGGCATCATCTCCGCCGACTTGAAGCGCCCCGTCCGTCTGCTCACCCTGGACGCCGAGCAGGATGCCGCCCTCAAGGGCAAGTATCCCTTCTACATCGATGTTACCATTCCCAAGGGCACCTACACCGGCCTTACGGAAGACACTGTCGTTCCCGCCATCACCGCCACCCTTATCGTATCCAAGGACATGGATGAGGATCTGGTATACAACCTGACCAAAATCCTCTTCGAAAAGAAGGACGATGTCACCCACGATAAAGCCAAGGAACTGAATCCTGAATTCGCCGTGCTGGGCATCCCCTGCCCCATCCATCCCGGCGCAGCCAAGTACTACGCTGAAATCGGCGTGGAGATCCCCGAGGTCTCCCGGCTGAAATAAGTTCACCGGCATGGAGGCGTCCGTGAACCGGACGCCTCCTTTTACACGGTAGAAGGAGTTTAACATGACAGACAACCTAAAAGACCCGGCAGTTGTAGAAGAAGAACCTGTTGTGGCGACGGCGGGAGAGGTCGACGCGGACATGCAAAAAGAGCTTGATGAAATCATGCTCAAGTATGATCGCGAAAGCACCTACCGCAGGCTGTCCGATTATCGGGGCACCATTATCGCTGTTCTTGCCATTCTTTTTTCACTCATTCAACTGTACCATACCTTTAATCCCCTGCCTTACATCCGCCCCTTGCACCTGGGTTTTGTTATGCTGCTGGCCTTTCTTTTATATCCGGCGAAAAAGTCTATGCGCAAAGACACCATCCCCTGGTACGACGTGGCTTTGGCGGTCATTGCCTTCGGGGTATGTATGTATCAGGTGATAAACCTGAAGAACCTGAACGCGAGATTGCGCCTGCAGGACTATGAGCGTATTCTTGCCATTATTGGCATTGTACTATTACTGGAAGCCACCCGCCGAGTAGTGGGTCTGCCCATCGTCATCATTGCGAGTGTCTTTATTCTCGTTGCCCTTTTCGGTAAATATATGCCGGGCTTCCTCAAATCCGGCAACTCCTGGAAGCGCATTGTGGAGCATCTATGGTACGACCAGGAGGGTGTCTTCGGCACGGCCATCGGCGCCTGTACCACCTTTATCTTCCTGTTTATGCTCTTTGGCGCTTTCCTTGAAAAGACAGGCGTTGGCGAGTTCTTTATCGACCTGGCCAACGCCCTTGCCGGCGCTTCCCGCGGCGGCCCCGCCAAGGTGGCGGTTATTTCCTCCGCCCTGATGGGCACTGTGTCGGGCTCCTCGGTGGCCAACACCGTGGGTACCGGTTCTTTTACTATTCCCATGATGAAAAAGATGGGCTACCGGCCTCAGTTCGCCGGCGCGGTAGAGGCTTCCGCCTCAACCGGCGGGCAGATTATGCCGCCTGTCATGGGCGCCGCCGCCTTCCTGATGGTGGACTCGATTGGCCTTCCCTATGCCCAAATCATCAAAGCCGCCGTCATTCCCGCGATGCTGTATTTCGCCGGCATTTTGTTGATTGTAGACCTTGAAAGCAAAAAGCATAATCTGATGGGCCTGCCCAAGGACCAGTTGCCCAAGGTGCGTACCCTTATGGCCGAGCGCGGTCATTTGATGGCGCCGCTGCTGATTATCATCTATGTTCTTGTCGGCACCAGCCTGACCCCCGCTTTCGCCGCCCTCATCGGTATTGCGGTGGCTGCCGTTATCGGGTATGTAAAAACACTGCTGGATTTGCTTGTGCCCAACGACAGGAGCATCGAGACCGTTCTTGAACAACGCACGGGACTCAAGGGCAGGGATTTTTTGGAGTGCCTGGAAACAGGCGCCCGCGGCGTGCTGAGCGTTGCCTTGGCTTGCGGTACTTCCGGTATCGTGTCCGGTGTTATTACCGTAACGGGCATTGGCGCCCGTATCGGCGATGGCTTTGCCAAGCTGGCCGGCGGCCATTTGATGCTGCTGCTTTTCTTCACGATGATTACTTCCATTATCCTGGGCATGGGTGTGCCCACCACGGCCAACTATATTATCACCTCGTCCGTTATGGCGCCGGTGGTTATCAAGGCCATGGCTGTCGCCCTGCCGGAATTGGTAGAAGGCCTGTCTGCCCTGGGCGATGGCTATGTGAAGCTGCCCGCCCATATGTTTACTTTCTACTTTGGCATCGTGGCGGATATTACGCCGCCTGTCTGTCTGGCAGCCATGGCTGGCGCGGCTATAGCCAAGGCTGACCCCATCAAGACAGGCTTTGAGGCTACTCGCCTGGCTATCGCCGCTTTCCTGATTCCCTATATGTTCATCTTCAGCCCCCAGCTGCTGATGGTTAACGTCGCGTGGTACACTATTCTGCGCGTGATGGCTACTGCCCTGCTGGGTATGTATGGTGTCGCCATGTTCATGCAGAAGTTCTACATGTCCAGGCTCAACATTATCCAGCAGCTGATGGCGCTGGCAGGTGGTCTGATGTTGATAGACCCGGGCCTGTATACCGACATGATCGGTATTGGCTTGATTGCCGCAGTTATCGTCTGGAACCGCATCCAGACCAAGGGCAAGATTATCCCTATTGATAACGCGAAGCCCTTAACAACCTAAATTCTGTATATGGCCAAAGGAGCCGTCCAATCGGGCGGCTTCTTTTTGTATGTATATTTTTTGCTGATGTTTCAAAAATTGTTGCTTAAAGCCGTAACGAACCCGGATTTATTCAAGCGGTGCCGTCGTATTTGTGATGGCTCAGAATTGATTTGACAGATCCCTTGCCGCTGGATAAAATGGTCGGGTGGAGGATGAACATGAAACGATTACCAACACTTATTTTGACGATGATACTTCTATGCTCTGTCTGCGTTTTGGGGCAGGGCAAAATTAACTACTATGCCACAGCCAACATAAATTTTCACCTTCGTAAAACCCCGTCCAAGGAAGGGCGTAAGGTTGTGCAAATTATCGAAGATGAAACAGTGGCCGTTCTCCGGGTGGATGGTGAATGGGCGCTGTGCCAAAAAGGCAACTCCAAGGGCTATGCGTATGTGGAGTGGCTGCGCCGCTACCGGCCGCTTAACGCTTACAAGCACCCTATCCCGGGTACCACCAGGCAGTCGGGGCTTGCGGTGATGAAGCTGCCGGCCATGCTGGCGACGGAGGGTGTTGTGCCCAGTGTGCTTTTGCCGGGTGACGTGGTGGCTGTTCATAATGTTCAGGGACAAACGGCGGATGTTAATATCTGGCAGGGCAAAAGTATCCTGCAAAACAGCGCCTTTGAATATACTCCCTTTCCAAAACCTGAAGACGCCTTGCCCGGAGAAGCGATTGCCGCTTTTACCACCTTTTGGAATAAGGATACCGGCAGGCGCCTGCATGACAACCGGGTGTTTAACATTCACGAATCGGCAAGGCGCATAGACAATGTAATGATTGAACCTGCGGGCAGTTTTTCTTTTAACGCCTATTGCGCTCCCTATCGAAAGAGCAACGGCTATTTGCTTGCGCCCAACATCAGCCAAGATGGCAGCGGCTACGGCGGCGGGGTTTGCCAAGTATCTACTACGTTGTTGCTTGCGGTTGCCCAGTTACCCGTCTGTGTAGACAAGTGGGAATTGCACTCGTCCTACGGCGTGCCTTACGCGCCCCTGTGGCTGGACAGCGCCGTGGGCAACTTTTCCGATTTGGCTTTTACCAACCAAATGCCTTATGCTATCCGGCTTTCGGCCAAGGCGCAGCAGGACTGTGTTACGGTGGTTGTGTACCGAACCGATTAAAAAAACAGGTTCATTATAAGCATATAAGCAATTGTTGAAAGCAGCACGGAAAAAAGGCTGCTTTTTTTCGTGGCGTAGCTGAAAACGGCAAGCACACAGGCGACGGTGGCGGGAAGGTAGCCTTGCAGCGACGTAAAATCCAAATCTTTTAGGCAATAAACCACTAACATACCAAGGGCGGCCTTGGGCAAATCCTGACCCAGACGGATAACAAAGCGGGGCGTACGTTCCATTCTGGAAAAAAGAAGGGCGGGCAGGAAGCGAAGCAATGCGGTCACCAAGGCAATCATGGCGATGGCAAGATAGGTGTGCGTTGTCATGCCTTCGCCTCCTTTTCAGGTAGCAGGAGTAAAAGCGCGACAATGACGCCCATAGCGGGCAATAAGAAATTGTCTTTGCCAAATATCAATAAGGATAATAGCGTTGCGCCAGCGCCGATGAGGGCAGGCAGGTCATTGCGCTTGTGAAATTCAAGGCTCTGCACTAAGGCAACCACAAACAGCGCGGTTAAGGCAAAGTCCGCTCCCCTTACTTGGGGAAAGGCGCTGCCAAGCAGGGCGCCCAAGGTGCAGCCCGCTATCCAGTAGCTGTGGTTGAGAATGGTTACATAAAACCGGTACGCCCGCTTATTTTTGACCGACAGCGGACGGCTGAGCAGGGTGTAGGTTTCATCGGTCAGGCCAAAATAAAGGTAAGGCTTTTCCTTGCCTGCCTTTTTATATTGTTCAAGCATTGTTAGCCCGTAAAAAATATGGCGGGCGTTGACAATAAAGGTGGTAAGCGCCACCGAGAAAAGGGAAACTCCTGTAAATAAAAGGTTGGCGCCCACATACTGCATGGCGCCTGCGTAAATGCACACCGCCATGAGCGTGGACAGGTAAGGCGGGTAGCCGTAGCTGTTCATGACCATGCCGAAGCCGGCACCCATGATCAGGTACCCGCTCATGACGGGCAGGGTGTCGATGAAGGCTTGTTTGAAAGTGGCTTTGTCTTTTAGGGTGTTCATTCTTGCTCCTTGTTATCACAAATAGAAAAGCCCCATGGAAAGATTCCAAGGGGCTTTATTATAGCAAAATATTTCAAGGATATGTAGCCGCTTGTAGGCGCATCATTGTTCCTTTGCTGTATTTTATCAGAACAGATGTATAGACACAAACACCTGCGCTAACAGACTGGCAACCAAGCTGACCACGGTAATTTGGGTGTTGATGGAGGGGCCTGCGGTGTCCTTGAAGGGGTCGCCTACCGTATCGCCAATGACTGCCGCTTTGTGGGCATCCGAGCCTCTGCCGCCTTCGTTACCGGCTTCCACGTACTTTTTGCTGTTGTCCCAAATGCCGCCGGAGTTGGACAGGAAGAGGGCCAGCAAAAGGCCTACGGCAATATTGCCAAGCAGGTAGCCGCCGATGGCGGGAACGCCGCCGATAAAGCCCACCAAAATGGTGGCGACAATAGCGATTAGACCGGCGGGAATTAACTCTCTTAAAGCGCCGGTGGTAGCGATGTCAATACAGCGGTTATAGTCGGGCTCTACACCTTCTTTACCTTCTGCCAAGCCTTCGATTTCCGTAAATTGACGGCGAATTTCAGCAATCATACGTTGAGCGTTCTTATCAACGCCCAGAATGAGCATGGCGCTAAATACGGCGGGAATGGCAGCTCCCACCAAAACGCCGAAGAATACGGAGGGGTCCATAATGTCGAAGCCTTTGATGAGATGCTCTACCGTGCCGCCCAATCTGATAATAACTTCGTTGACTTCTTCAAGGAAAGCGCCAAGCAGGCTGATAACCGTAAGCCCCGCAGCGCCGACGGCAAAGCCCTTGGTCACGGCCTTGACGGTGTTGCCGGCGGAGTCTAATTCATCGGCCACACGGATAGCATCTTCACCTAGGCCCCCCATTTCGGCAAGGCCGCGGGCATTATCCACAATAGGGCCGTAGGCATCGTTTGAAATGATGGTGCCCACGATGGACAACATACCGACCGCCGCCATGGCGATGCCGAACATGCCGCCTAAGCGGTGGGCAATCAAGGCGGAAAGGGCAATGCCAATCATGGAAGGCAGGGCAGACAGGAAGCCGTAGCTAACGCCCGATAGGATGGTAAAGGCCGGGCCGGCAGCCGAAGCTTTGGCTACCTTGCGTACAATAGGCATATTATCGTCGGTGAAGAAGTTGGTGGCAAGGCCGATTACAACGCCAACCAAAAGGCCAACGGCGCTTGCCGCCCAGTAACGCCACTCAAAACCGAAAATCAAGGTGGCAAGGGCGGTGAGCGCAAGGAAAATGCCCGTTGCGGTATAGGTGGACATGTTCAGCGCTTTGGTGGGTGAGCCGCCCTCTTTAATATCGCAAAGGTAAATGCCTGCGATGCTGGCCAGCAGGCCAAGGGCCGCGTAGCAAAAGACCATGGCAGGGCTTTTTGCGCTCATGCCTGTAGCAGTGGCCATGACTAAGGCAGCCGCCATGGTGGCGACGTTTGAGTCGAACAGGTCTGCGCCCATACCGGCTACGTCGCCCACATTGTCGCCCACGTTGTCGGCGATAACAGCGGGGTTGCGGGGATCGTCTTCGGGGATGCCAAGTTCCACTTTGCCGGCAAGGTCTGCGCTTACGTCGGCGGTCTTGGTGAAAATGCCGCCACCGGCCTTGGCAAACAGGGCAAGCGAGCTTGCGCCAAAGGAGAAAGAAAGCAGGACGCTTGCGTCGCCCACAAAAATCATAACGCCCATAACACCAAGCAGGCATAGGGCAACCACCACAAGGCCCATGACGGCGCCGCCGCGGAAACCTATGAGGAAAGCGGGTTTAATGTCTTCTTGGGCGGCCTCGGCACAGCGAGCGTTGGCCAGCGCCGCGACAAAAATACCGATTTTGCCGGCAACGGCGCTAAAGATTGTACCCAGAATGTAGCAAATAGCCATCTGCAGGTTTTTACCGATACTTTCTTGTATCCAAACGGGACGGGGAAGGAACAGGAAAATAAGAACGGCCATTACTCCGGCAAACAGGGCAAGGATCAGGTATTCTTTGCGCATAAAGGCATCGGCGCCTGAGCGAATAAGTCCCGCGATGCGGGCAACCTCAGCGTTTTCGTTCTTTTGCTGCTTGACCCACTGAATCAGTTGATAGGCATAGAAAAAGGCCAGAGCAATAATCAGCGCTGAAAAGACATATACGACAATTAACATGGGAAACCTCCTTAAATGGTGTGAGCTGCCCCAAAGAAATATACGTTGGCGCTAAGCCCGATTGGAAAAAAGTATATAATAAAATAGCCGAAATTACAACGGCTATTTTGTAAAAAGTGGCGCCCGTTTTTCCTAATTCAATGATTTTTCAAGGGTTCTTGTAAAACCTTCCAAATACTTTTGGTCTTCCCGTGTAAAGCGGTTGAGTACGGGGCTATCGATATCCAGCACCCCGTGGACTGTGCCGTTTACACGCAGAGGAATAACAATTTCCGAGCGGGAAGCCTCGTCACATACAATGTGTCCGGGAAAAAGATGCACATCGGGTACGACAATGGTGCGGTTTTCCGCAGCGGCCGTTCCGCATACGCCTTTGCCTAAGGGAATGTGCGTGCAAGCGGGCTTGCCTTGAAAGGGATACAGGATGAGCTCATCCCCTATCAGGCGGTAAAAGCCCGCCCAGTTGATGTTGTCAAGGCTTTGCCATAAAAGGGCGGCGGCGTTTGAAAAAAGGCTGACAGGGTCGCTTACCCCTTGGCTTAAGGCGAGCAGGTTTTGTTCCAAGTTTTGGATAGCATAAAGGGTTTCTTGGTTCATAGGCTTTCCTCCAAAAACAAAAGGGCGGCGTCCACATCTTTTTGCAACTGTAAGGACAGGGCTTCTTTGGACGGGAAGGTAATTTCAGGGCGCAGGAAGTGTCGGTATTCAATGGTGAGGCGTTGTCCGTAGAGGTTGCCTTCAAAGTTTGGTATATGTACCTCTACGGTTTTTTCACCCTCGGGCAGGGTGGGGTGTTTACCTTGGTTCAGGACGGCGGGCAGCCTTTTTCCGCTTGGTAGTTCTGTCATCACGGCATAAACGCCCAGTTTCAAGGGCGGGGGATTGCCGTTAACGCATAGGTTAGCTGTTGGGAAACCTAAAGTGCGGCCAAGTCCTTTGCCTTTGATAACTTTGGCCGAAATGACGGCGAGCGGTTTTTGTCCGTTGTCCAAGGTGAGCATCTCTCCTTGCATTTCCTGTGCGACCTCCTGTTCGTGGGTGGAATAAATGAGGGTAGCGCCCCGGCGCATAAGCTGTGTGTACCGGATAGCGGTGCGGCGGTTGCGCTTATCCAGCCCCTTAAAGGCTTCATCCAAGAGAATAAGGGGAGCGTCTGCCAGCATAGCCCTTACAAGCGCCACACGCCGCCGCATGCCGCCCGACAGGGTGGAAACGGGGACAAGGCTGTCTTCTTTTGACAGGCCGAGAACGGCCAAGTGGTGTTGGATGAGCAAAATTTTATGTTTATTGCTTAGTTTTTTCGCCTTAGTGGGGAATTGGTGGGGTTTTAGGTCGAAATTAAGCGTGTTGGTGAGGGTGCCGCCCATATCCGTGGTTTCCATAGAAGAGAGAGCGTCACAAGTGGAGGAAGGCGCTTCGATATTGGGTTGAAATTCAGAAAAAGTGGTTTTATCACCCAAAACATTTGGCATATCTTCGATTTTTTCGGCGGTTATGTGGGGAAAGTCTGTAGTTGTGGGCGTTTCGTTAGCGGCAAAACCGTTGCGAGTGGCGGAGGGGCCCATGTTCAAACCCATTTTTTTTGAAAAAAGAGGGTTTTTTATATACAAAAGTGGCTTTATGGCGCAAAATAGCTCAACAAAATCGTCAAAAGTGGTGTTGCGCAGAGCAGGCAAGATATTTTCAACGGCGCTAACGTACTCGATTAGCCTATCCTCTTGAAAGACGGCGGCGATGCGCAGGGGCAATCCCGTGATACTACCTTGCTGAGGTTTTATGAGGCCTAACAACACCCGAAACAGGGTGGTTTTGCCAATGCCCGAAGCGCCCATCAGACAGGTAACGGAGGAAGCCTTAAAGGTATGGGAAAAGTTCTGGAGAACCCGCTTATTTTCAAAGGAAACGGAGAGGCCGCTGACTACAACATCGGAAAACTTGCGCATATTATATCCTCCCCTTCATCAGGCGGTCGGCGATATACAGGAATAGCTTTTCAAATATGGCCGACAGCAGGATTAACACGGCAGTCCATGCGAATAAATCGGCCGTGCTTAAATAAATCTTGGCATCGTACAGCTTTTCTCCGATGGTGCCGTCGGGCAGCCCGATGACTTCCGCAGCAATGCCCGATTTCCAAGCCATGCCTACCGCTGATTGCAGCGCACCCCGCAAAAAGGGCAGCAGCGCCGGTAGGCGGATGAGGCGCAGGCTATCAACATATGAAAAATGAAACACCCGTGCCATTTCAAGCAGTTGCTTGTCCGGCGCAAGAAAACCTTGCAGGGCGTTAAAGTAAATGAGCGGCAGCACCACCATCATGCTTATCAGGGTGGATAGCTGCCTGGCCCGCAGCCACATGAGGGCTAAAATGATAAACGAAGCCACGGGGATGGACTTGAGAACCGAAAAGTAGGGCTCAAACAGCGTTTGCAGCGCCGATGAACGGGCAGCAAGTGCGGCAAACAATACGCCAATACCAATGCCAAGCATAAGCCCTGAGCTGATGCGTCCGGCGCTTTGCAAAATGCGCAGCCAAAAATCTTGGGTCCTGACAAGCGCAAGCAAACGTACCCCCACTTGGTAGGGGGAAGCTAACAGCAGGGGTTGTTTAAGCAAAGTCGCCGCACCCTGCCACAAAAGCAGGGCGCAGGCGACAGCGACAAATTTTTTGCTTAGCTTTGCTTGCATAGTCTTCCTTTAAAGTTTATTTTGCCAAATAATAGAAATCTTCTCCGGGCATTTCTCCGCCGACGGCGGCGGGGTTGTGGGCAAACAAGACGCTTAGATAACCTTCCAAGGCGGTTTGCATCTCGATGCCCGTGATGCAAACTAAGTTGGTATAGGGCAGGGCTTCCTTGGCAATGGGCGCTTTGACAATACCGTATTCTTCCACTAAGAGGGCGGCTTCTTCCACCTGCTCGTTGGCGAAGGCGACGCTTGCTTCATAGTCTTTTAAGAACTGCGCCAAGGCATCGGGCCGGGCGTTTACAAAATTTTCATGAGCAAGCGCCACTGCCGTTACCAGGCGGCCGGCGTTTTCCTGCTTGTTCCACTCTTCTTCGAGGCTAAGCGCCACACGCAGTCCTTCCACCTGCTTTTGGGCTACCGTGACGAAGGGCTGGGGCAGCATGGCGATGCCCCCTTCCTGCTGGGATAACTTGGCTACCGCCTCGGTGGGCTCGCTGACCCACTCAATGGTTAGATCCTTATCAAAGTCAATACCGTTTGCGGATAAAATGGTACGAAGGGCATATTCGGGGGTGGTGTTTTTGCCGGTGGCGTAAAGGGTCTTGCCCTTTAAGTCTTCCAAGCTCTGAACGCTATCGCCCTTTTCGACGATGTACAAAACGCCCAACACGCCCACCGCCACCACCTTCACCTTGCCCTCGGACTTATTATACAGCACCGATGCAAGGTTGGCGGGAACGGACAGCAAATCAAACTCGCCTTGTAGCAGGCGGGGTATTAGTTCGTCGGCGGTAGTCGCCATGGTAAAGTTGTAGGGGATGGGGGTTTTGTTGTTTTTGTTATCGGACAATAGTTTCACAAGGCCCATGGTGGTGGGACCTTTCAGCCCGCCGATGTTAATGGGCGTGGTTTCGCCTGCAAACCCTGTGTTAAGGGACAGGAGCATGAGCAGGGATAAAAGTAATGCGGTTAATTTTTTCATGAGATAACCTCCTTCCAAGGTTACTATCATTGTACCGCAAAAAACCTTTTAATAAACGAACCTTTATTCCTTGCTTGATGAAAAAAAGCTACCGGGACAAATCTGTCCCGATAGTAAAAGGGACGGAGCCAAGCTCCGTCCCTCAGACTGTAGACAAAGTCCCAGCCATCTGCGCTGGGACTTTGTTCAATGAAACCCGTAAAACCCCTTAAAAATCAAGATCAAATCGAGGTTATATGGTATAATATAGATACAAAAACTCGAGGTA
>DUQF01000007.1 GCA_012837965.1 Clostridiales bacterium
AACCGGACGGAACAACACCCGAAAACACGACTTCTTTTACATATTTTTTATATTCATTAGTGAAATCCTTCTTTGGACTGTTTCTATGCTACAAAAAAGCGGCTTTTGCATAATTGCCAAAACCGCTGACTGTGTTTTAAGACACAGTCGCTTTTTTGTGATGGATTGTTTTATACCGACTTTATACCGCTTCATACAGCGGGTGGCGGCTTGTTATCTCCTTTACTTCTTTCAATACATCCTCGACCGCCTGCTCCTTTTGGTTAATAACACGAACAATCATGTCGGCAATTTGGGCGCACTCTTTTTCTTTTAAGCCACGGGTGGTAATGGCTGGCGTGCCGATACGAAGGCCGCTTGTCAGGTTAGGCTTACGATTATCATGGGGCACCATGTTTTTGTTAGTGGTAATGTTGGCTTTCTCCAACAGGGTTTCAAGCTCAAGCCCCGTAATGTCCCTGTCCACAAGGTCAAGCAAAAGCAGGTGGTTGTCGGTGCCACCCGACACCATGCGAACGCCTGCGCTGTGGAAAATATTTTCCATGGCTTTGATATTTTTAAGCACCTGCTGCTGATAGATTTTAAATTCCGGGGTCAACGCTTCACCAAAGCAGATGGCCTTGGCGGCAATCACATGCTCAAGCGGACCGCCCTGATTGCCGGGGAAAACGGACCTGTCAATCCGCCGGGAATACTTTTCTTTGCACAGAATAAGCCCGCCGCGAGGCCCCCGCAAAGTTTTGTGGGTGGTAGACGTAACCACATCCGCATAGGGAACAGGCGAAGGATGCTCGCCCGTCGCGACAAGGCCGGCAATGTGCGCCATATCCACCATCATAAGGGCGCCCACCTTGTTACAAATATTATATATCCTCTCAAAATCAATAGTACGTGAATAAGCCGAGGCGCCGGATACGATCATCTTGGGTCGAACCTCAAGGGCAAGCTCTTCCATTTTATCATAGTCGATGCGCTCATCCTCGGCGTTGAGGCCATAGGAAACAAAGTTAAAGTACTTGCCCGAAATGTTCACGGGACTACCGTGGGTCAGGTGTCCGCCATGGTTCAGGTTCATACCCATTACTGTGTCGCCATAATTAAGCATCGTGGAATAGACGGCGAAATTGGCCTGGCTTCCCGAATGGGGCTGCACATTGGCATGCTCTGCCTGAAAAAGCTCCTTGGCTCTCTGAATGGCCAGGCTCTCGGCGATGTCAATATATTCACAGCCCCCATAGTGCCTATTTCCCGGATAGCCTTCGGCATATTTGTTGGTCAGAGGCGATCCCATAGCGGCCATGACCGCCTGAGAAACAAAGTTTTCCGAAGCAATCAGCTCCAAGTGATCTTCCTGCCGGCGGCATTCCTGCTTGATCGCGTCATAAATAGCCGGGTCTTGTTTCAAAACCTCAGGTAATTCCCACATATTTATCCTCTTTTCTTGGACTCGCGCCCGTTTTTATTATATTCAGTTTAGCACACCCATTCCACAATGACAATGGAGATAAGAAAACGGTAGATTGTATTTATATTGTATTTCTTTCGGAAAGATGCTATACTATGGCTGTCCTTAATTCAGATAGATCATAGATGGAGGAATAGCCATGCATTCCAATAAAACACGGGATATTCTCGTGGCGTCTCTTACGCTGTTTGCCATGTTCTTAGGCGCCGGCAACCTGATTTTCCCGCCCTATGTGGGCGCCCAGGCGGGTCAAGGTTGGCTCATCGCCTGCCTGGGCTTTTTGATGACGGGCGTAGGCCTTCCCCTGCTTGGGACGCTCACCATCGCCAAGCTTGACGGCGATCCCAACAGGCTCTTTGAAAATGGTTGGATGTGGATGGGCAGAGCGCTGAATATGCTCATTTTACTCGCCATTGGTCCCCTTTTCGCTATTCCCCGCACTGCCGCCACCACCTGCGAATTGAGCGTGCTGCCTTTTTTATCCGACAGCGTCAACCAACAAACGGTATTTATTATGGTCTGTTCCCTCTTTTTCATCATTACCTATCTTTTGTCAGTTTCTGAAAGCAAGGTTATGGACGCCATTGGCGGAATCTTGGCGCCGGTGTTGGTAGTCTTTTTAATCATCACTATTATCCTGAGCATCGTGCGCCCCATCGGTAAGCCTCAAGCAAGCGTAGTGGAAGGCAGCATTTTTTATTACGGTTTTTCATCGGGTTACCAGACCATGGATGGCATCGGCTCGCTTGTCATGTCGGGAGCCATCGCCGCCCTTGTTGCACAGCGTGGTTATCAAAAAAAAGAAGCTAAAGGCATTTTGCGAATCTGCGCGGTTGTTGCGGGATTGCTGCTTGCCATGGTCTACGGGGGCTATACCTGGATTGGCGCTTCCGGCTCGGGAGCGCTTCGGGGCTTTACTGAGCGCACCGCTATGCTCAGCCATGCTTCCATGTTAATCGGAGGCCATATCGGCAAAATCATGTTGGCTGCCATCATCTTTTTTGCCTGTATTACCACCGCAAGCGGTTTGACCGTTACCTTCGCGCAGTACTTTTGCAGACTTTTCAAAAACAAACTGTCCTATAAAGTCTGGGTATTGATTTGCGTCGGCTTTTCCTTTTTTATCAGCCTGATTGGCGTTGAGGGCATCATCAAGCTGTCGGTGCCGGTGCTTGAAATTATTTATCCCCTGTGCATTGTGGTCATCCTCCTGCATCAGGCGGAGCGCTTCATTTTTTCAAGGGGCAGCTTCAAAGGCGCTGTGGTTGCCAGCCTGCTTTATTGCCTCATTTTAGCGCTGGGTCATTTTTCCGCGACGCAAAGTATAAACGAAGCCATTCTTGATTTCTTGCCGTTGGGCAAGGATGGTTTTGGCTATTTATTGCCCAGCGCCATGGGCTTTGCGATTGGCAGCACTCTGGAACGCTTTAATAAGCAACAAGGACAGGAACAAAGCCCATCCTCCCAAACAAAAGGTGAAGGGAAGGCGCTCGTCTGACATGGCCGCTCCTCCTTTATTTCCCCCCTGCCGCCCGCTAAAGGTGGCAGGTTTTTTAAGTTTTTCGATGTTTTTAACATAAACTTTACCCTGTCTTTTCAAAGACTCAACCCTGCCGTTTGACAGTAGGTGTATAATAAACTGAAATGATTTTACAAAGGAAAGGAACGAAGATGAAACTGGAACTTAAAAACATCCACAAGTCCTTTGGTGATAAAAAGGTATTGCATGGTATTGACATGACCGTTCAAAGCGGTCGCGCGCTGGGTTTCCTTGGGCGAAACGGAGCGGGCAAGTCCACCACCATCCGATGCATTATGGAAGTGTTCCGCCAGGACGAAGGCGACATTCTCTTGGACGGGCAACCATTTCATGCCAAAAACCAGCACGTAGGCTATCTGCCCGAAGAACGGGGTATGTATTCCAAGGCCAAAGTACTGGATCAGTTGGTCTACTTTGGTCAGCTCCGCGGCGGCACCAAGAAGGACTCCAAGCAGTCCGCCACAAAGTGGCTTGAGTATTTCGACCTTGGGGAGTGGGCAGGAAAGCCCTTGGAGCAGCTATCCAAAGGCAACCAGCAGAAAGTACAAATTATCCAATCCTTTGTAAATGACCCCGACCTGCTGATTTTGGACGAACCTTTCAGCGGCCTTGACCCGGTGAACGCCCAGATCTTCAAAGATGCCATCGGCGGCTTTGTCAAGGAAGGCAAGCTGGTCATCTTTTCCAGCCACCAGATGGCTTATGTGGAAGAGCTGTGCGACGACATCGCCCTCATCCACGAAGGCAACATCCTGTTAGATGGCGATTTGGACGCCATATTAAAGGCCCGCAGCAAAAACCGTTGGGTCTTGGAAGGCAAGGATAATAAGGCTTTAAGGGAACTCATTGAACAAAACTTCCCTTCCTTTGAAATTGAAAGCCATGAAGACAGCTTTATCGTAGACGCAAAAGGCGAGCTTGACCAGGCAGCGCTGTTTAATGCCATCGCTAATCAAGGCCTTTTGCTTGAAAAGTTTGAGCGATGGATGCCCACCCTCAATGACCTGTTTATTGAAACCGTAGGAGGTGAAAAGCAATGAAGGGCTTGTTTACGGTATTTAACTACGAACTAAACCAACATATCCGCAAAAAAAGCGTAATTGTAACCACCATCGTTTTGGCGCTGATTTTATTTGGCATTACCTTTATCCCCCGTTTGATTCCTTTGTTCTCAGGCAGCGGCAGCAGTGATGCCGACCCGAAAGATATCTCCTATGGCTATGTTTTAGCGCAGGGAGCTTGGCCAAAAGGCCTTGAAGAAGCTGTCCAGAGCTTGCCGGCAAAGCGCTATGAAACAAGGAGCGAACTTGAAATCGCCCTGAAAGACGGAGAGCTGAAAACAGGGTTTTACCTTGAAAGCCCCTTAAAGTTTGAAACCCTGTATATGGACAGAACCCTTTACGCTTCCGCCGATATAATGCCCGGCCTTCTCGCGAGTTTCTATACCAATAGCCAGCTTGTCAGCAAAGGCATTAACCCTGAAGATCTCCCCTCTATTCTGCATCCCGAGGTCGAGCAGACCACCACCGTTTTAGGGCAGGATAACACTTCCACCGCCTTCATCGCCATGTTCCTGATGCTGATTGTTTATTTCTTAGTGCTTATCTATGGCATCGCCACCGCCACCATGGTCGCCCGGGAGAAGGATTCAAGGGCAATGGAGCTTTTAATCACCTCCACCTCGGCCCGCTCCCTTATTCTTGGCAAGGTTTTCGCTTCCGCCGTGGCGGCCATTATGCAATTGTCGGTCATTCTGTTTGCTGCCTTTGTAGGCTATCAAATCAACAAGAGCACCTTTCCGGAAGTCATTCATCTTATGCTATCAGGTACTTTGACAACAAATTATGTCGTCGCCTACATTTTCTACACCTTGGTAGGTTACCTGATGTACCTGTTCCTCTACGCGGCGCTGGGTTCCACCGTTTCCAGAGTGGAAGACGTATCAAGCGCCACAGCGCCCATTCAGTTCCTGTTTATCTTCGGTTACATGATTGCGGCCTTCGGCATGAATATGTCTGACTCCATCTTGTTTAGAGTGGCTTCCATCATCCCCTTCACGGGCGTTTTGGTCATGCCGCTTCGCACTGCCCTTGTATCGGTACCCATGACCGACCATATTTTAGCCGCAGGCTTGATGGGGCTTTTCACCGTGCTCATCGCTTATCTTGCCATTCGTATCTATCGCTGGGGCACGCTTAATTACGGCAACAAAACCAGCCTTCGCAAAGTTGTCACAGAGGCGTTGAGGAATAAGGACTAATACCCCTTAAACTCCGCTAAAACCAACTAAAAAACAGACCGTTAACCAAATCTGCGCAAAAAGGTTACGGTCTTTTCTTGGTATTTTGAGTAGCGTTGGTTTCTTTTTAGCAAGTCCTATTCATCCGTTTCTTCTTGGCTGCGCGCTTTGATATACCCATCCGGCACCAAAAAGTTGTCTGGCGGCGGGCAAATAAAAGTAAGCCTTTCCTTTGTTTGGGGGTGGGTAAAAGACAGGCGCCAGGCATGCAGCATAAGCCTTGGGACGGCGGGCATAGAGGCAAAACCGTAGACTGAATCGCCAAGCACAGGGCGGTGTATGTGCGCCATATGCACCCTGATTTGGTGCGTGCGTCCGGTAAGAATGCGTATATCCAATAAACTTTTATTTGGAAAAGTAGCCACTTCCCGATACAGGGTCACGGCATTTCGCCCGCCCTCCACCACCGCCATTTTCTTTCTATCCTTGGGGGATCTGCCGATGGGAGCATCAATGCGGCCCGCGCTTTCTTTCATGGAGCCAAAAACCAAGGCAAAGTAGCGCTTGTTCATTTTACGCAGGTACAGTTGCCTTGATAGGGCAAGATGCGCTTTATCGTTTTTGGCAACAAGGATGAGGCCGCTGGTGTCCTTATCCAGCCTGTGAACAATGCCTGCTCTCTCCCGGCCGCCCACGCTTGATAGATTCTCCATGTGATACAAAAGGGCATTGACCAAAGTGCCCGATAGGTTTCCGGCAGCAGGGTGAGTAACCATGCCCGAGGGTTTGTTAATAACCGCCAGGCACTCGTCCTGAAAGAGAATATCAAGCGGTAGGTTCTCGGGCAGCACTTCCAAGGACGCCCTTTCAGGCAAGCTTATTTCGATAATGTCTTCACTTGTCACGGGGTGGGAGGGCTTGGTTACAACAAGGCCGTTTACCCGAACCTTGCCTTCCATGATCAGCTTTGCGGCCCGTGAGCGGCTAAGGTCCTCATACTTGCAGCAAGCGTCAAGGCGCCCCTCTTTTTCTGTGAGTTTAAGAACGTTCAAGCCTTTTCCTCCCTTTGAAACAAAGTCAATAGGGCATAGCATAAAAGCCCCGACACAATCAGGCAGTCGGCAAAGTTAAAAATGGCAAAGCGCATGAATAACAGCTCAATATAGTCCAACACATAGCCTCTGAAAATACGGTCAATCAGGTTGCCAAGAGCCCCGCCTGCCGCCACCCATAGGCACAAACTTTTGATACCCCTTTCATGCCGAAGGTTAACAAACAACAAAACGGCAAAAAGCAAAACGGACAACAGCGTTAACAGTTGCGGATAATCAGACAGCAAGCTGAAAGCCGCGCCCGTGTTGCGAGTGCCGTGTAAGGCAAGCACACCCTTAATAAGCACCCTGTCGCTGTCTTTTAGCAATATTTTCAGTCCCTGGTCTATTAACCCTAAGGACACCATCAATACCAATCCGCGCTTTTTGCTCATTACATCCTCCAAGCCACATTATAGACAATTGTTCCGAAAAATAAAAGCCAAAGCCTTGCCAACATGGCTTTTTCACCGTAAAATAGGGGACAGAAAGGAAGGCGGAACATGAGAGTTATCAAGACCATTTTTGGCAGGGCGGGCCTGCTTATTGTGTTAGTACTTCTTCAGCTGTTTTGGCTGGGGGTGGTCTTGTCTGGCATCAGTCCTTATCTGACGGTCGTTAACACTGTCTTGCAGGTGTTGAGTATCTTTATCGTGCTTCATTTGATTAACACGTCCCGGAACCTTTCAAACGACCTGCTTTGGATACTTTTCATCATCCTTGTGCCCATCGCAGGTACAGTTATTTACCTATATCTTCGGTGGAACCACCGCCTCACGGGGCGCACCTATCGAAGCCTGAAAGAGGAAACGGCCGCCGCCGCGCGTTACTATGTTCAGGACCCGGAAGTTTTGTCGCAGGCAAAAGAAGCGGCAGGCTGCCTTGCGGGGCAGGTTCACTACCTTTGCTCCACCACCCCTTATCCCATCTATGAAAGCCAGGGTTTTTCCTACGAAAAATGCGGCGAGGACGGCTTCCCCAAAATGCTTGCTGCCCTGAAAGCGGCAGAACGCTTTATTTTCCTTGAATATTTTATCATTAATACCGGAAAAATGTGGGATTCTATTTTGGATATCCTTAAAGAAAAAGCGCAGGCCGGACTTAAGGTGCGTCTTCTATACGACGACTATGGCACCATTAACACCCTGCCCGTCAATTATGCTGCCCAGTTGCGCTCATTCGGTATCAAAACGCAGGTCTTTAACCCCTTAAAACCCTTTATTTCCGGGTTTATGAACAACCGGGATCACCGCAAAATCATGGTTATCGACGGGAAAGTCGCTTTTTCGGGCGGCATTAACCTGGCCGATGAATATATCAACGAAATTGTACGCTTCGGCTATTGGAAAGACAATATTACCCAAGTCATGGGAGAAGCTGTCTGGCCTTTCACGGTCATGTTTTTAACCATGTGGAACGCCCTCACCCATGAAGATGAAGACTATACGATATTCAAAACGCCTTCCGACCTGAAGCGGCAAAAGGGCTGGCTCATCCCCTATGGAGATGACCCCTTTGACAAGCAAGATACCGGACGGGACGTCTATCTAAATATCATCAACCAAGCGCGAACTTACTGCTATATTATAACCCCTTACCTGATTATTGATAACATCATATCCAACGCCCTGATTTTGGCAGCAGAACGGGGAGTGGACGTGCGCATCGTGACACCGGGCATTCCCGACAAAAGGATTGTTTGGCGCATTACCCGCTCATACTATCCCGGTCTGATAGCGGGAGGCGTAAAGATTTATGAGTACCAACCGGGCTTTATACATTCCAAGGTCATGGTGGCGGATGATGTGGTGGCAACGGCAGGTACCGCCAACTTGGATTTCCGCAGCCTCTATCTGCACTTTGAAAATGGCGTGTACCTTTTGCACATGGATGAGGTGAAGGATATCAGGGATGATTGCCTGGAAGCCATGGAGCAAAGCAAGCTGATGAGTCCCGAGGATGTAAAAACAGGACCTGTCCGCACGATGATCTACATGGTCTTAAGGCTGTTTGCGCCCATGTTGTGAGCTTGATTTTGTATAGGATTCGTATTGGGCTAAACTGATACTTGCATTTATCATAAAATAGAATACAATAAAAGCGCGTAATCGGCCATCAAGCTGATACGTCACTTTTTATGTGATGGGAGTATGATGATACAAACAGTGTATTTGGCTGGCGGCTGCTTTTGGGGTATTGAGCATATGATGGGCCTTGTTCCCGGCGTTAAGGACGCTGTGTCGGGCTACGCCCAAGGCAAAGTTTCAAACCCTACCTACGAGCAAGTATGCGGCGGCGACACGGGACACAGAGAAACCGTGAAAGTCCTTTTTGACGATAGCCAAGTGTCCCTTGAAAGCTTGCTGAAACTGTATTTCAGCGTTGTCAATCCCCTGACGCCCAACCGGCAGGGAGGCGATGCGGGAACGCAGTACCAAGCCGGTATCTATTGGGAAGACGCTGGTATAGGTGAACGGGTTGTAGCCTATGCCGACAAAGAACGCCTGCGCCACCGAGATTTTTTTATCGAGATAGAGCCCCTCACGGCCTTTTATCCGGCGGAAGAGTATCATCAGGGTTATTTGGTGAAAAACCCGACCGGCTATTGCCATGTGCCGCTTTCCGCCTTTGAAAGGGCCAAAAATGTAGGAAAGCCTCAAGCAAGACAGGCGCCCGCTTACCGGAAAATTTCCCCAAAAGACGCTCTTTCCATGAAGCGAAACGACTTTTCCGTCGTGTATTTGGATGTACGCACCCCCGAAGAGTATCGTTTGGGTCACCTGCCGGACGCGGTTAACTTACCGCTCAATACGCTTAAAAATTCCAAGGAGCGAGCCATTGCCTCCAAGGACGACGTGCTCCTTATTTACTGCCGCTCAGGCGTCAGGTCCCGCAGCGCCGCGAGTTACCTTAGCTCCCTTGGCTATCCCAACGTCTATGACCTTGGGGGTATTATCTCGTGGCCATACGATATTGAGCGTTAGCGGGGCTTTCTGGGTTTATCAGTCTAAAAACAGTACTCACATAGGAGAAATGGGTTTATGCGTAAATTCGATACCAAAGTTCAATACCTCAAGTACAGGGTGTTAAAGGAGCTTGCCGGCTATGCCTGGGAGGATTGCTTGCTTGATCGTGTCATCTCCATTCCCAAAACCATCGCGCCCGGCCCTACGCCCACGATGCGTTGCTGCATTTACAAAGAGCAGGCCATCCTGACCGAGCGAGTGCAAAAAGGCATGAACAAGGGATACAGCGGCAGGATTATCGAGGTTATCGACATTGCCTGTGACGAGTGCCCGGTGGGCGGCTATGAAGTGACCAACTCCTGCCGGGGCTGCCTTGCGCACCGCTGCGCCGCTAAAATGTAATGTTTAACGTTCAGGCTTTCAAAGCTTTGATTTCTTCTTCCGTGGCGTCCACGATGTAAAGCGTATTATTGGTAAAGGTAACAGCGCCCGGCCCGCCGCCGGTAATTTTCCTCACATGCTTTCGCAAGGTGGCGTCTACGGGAACACCTTGCCCTTTGCCTTTGGAATAGTAGCCCGCAAGCTTGGCCGCTTCCAGCAAGGTTTGCTCATCCGCCTTTTTGCCATCGGTTTTCACAATCACATGGCTGCCGGGGATATCCTTGGCGTGCAGCCACCAGTCATCAGGCGAAGAAGTACGCAATAGACGCTCGTTTTGCGTGCTGTTTTTGCCCACCAAAATGGTAAAACCGCCTGTTGAAACAAATTTCATGGGCGCAGGTTTGGTCTTTTTTACGGGTCTGTGCTTGGCGGTTCTCTTGATAAAGCCCGCCTCCTGAAGTTCGCTACGTAAAGCGGATAACTCCTCCTCCGTTTGCGCTTGAGAAAGGAAATACAGCGCTTCCTCGCAGAAGTTTAGCTCTTTTCGGGCAAGTTCCATTTGCTCAGCCGCCATTTTACGGGCGACATTGGATTTGCGGTATTTTTTAAAGTATCGCTGGGCATTTTGGGCGGCCGACAGGGAAGGGTCCAAGGCAATTTCACGCAAGCGGTTTTCGTTGTAGTAGTCAGGCAGTTCCGCCCTGTCCGCCCCTTTTTCAACCAAGTGACCAAAGGCGGTAAGCAACTCACCGTTAATACGAAATTCCTCCATTCGGGCGGCGTTCGCCAGCTCCTCTTCCTGCGCAAGAATGCGGTTTTCCGCCCTTTTTTGCGCGTTTTCTATGACACGCGCCAGCGACTGGGTGCGTTGGCGGTGTCTGGTTTGGCGGTCACCCTCGTCAAAGGCCGTTTCCACCGCTTGGGATAAGGTATCAGTGGGCTTTTCAGTAAAACCCCGTTTGGTATAGTAGCAAAAAGGCAGGGCTTCCAGTCGGTCGCCGCTTTCACTGGTATTAAGCTGCGGGGCATGAAGGGAGGGCCGCCCCAAAAGCAGCTTGGACAGGTTTTCACTCAACTCATCAAGCGGTAAGTCGGATAGCAAAACGCCCTCTTTTCCCGCCATACGGTAGCTTAGTTCCCTCGCGCTTTGCATGGAAAGGCCGGTAATGGAAGCGGCAAGCACACTCTCCAATTTCCCTGTTTGTCCCGACAGCTTTTCGATGAGCGCTTCCCTGGTCGCTTCTTCGGGAGCGATTTTGTCCTGCCTCGGCGGCATCACAAAGGGCAGCCCGGGGAGGATGGTGCGCACCCGGCTCATGTGGTCGCTAACCCTGCGGGCGGCATCCAAAATCATGCCATTCTCCACTAAAGTCAGGTTGGTATAACGCCCCATGGCTTCAAAATACAGGGTTTTGATACCCTCATCTCCCAATTCGTTGCGGGCGATGATATCTATTTGCAATATGCGGTCGCCGTTTAGCTGGCGAATATCCAATATTCTACCGCCCAACAGGTGTTTGCGCAGCAGCATTAAAAACATGGGCGCCTTCAGCGGATTTTCAAAAAACTTCTGCGTTAAATGAATGCGGGCGCACTCGGGCGAGGCGCTGATTAACAGGCGGTAACTTTCTCCCCGGTTATACAGGTTAAACACCACCATGTCATGAAAAGGCTGGCTGATTCTATCGATGCGGCCGCCCCGCAAAAAGCCGTTTAATTCCCGTGCCAAAAAGCCCAGCGTCAGCCCGTCAAGCGTCGCCATGTTTCACCATCCATAGGCAGGGAGTTTCGCATCTAATCATCCCTAACTTTTTTTGTAATTGCTGTGAAGGTTCATTATCAACCCGCACCTGGCAATAAGGCGGCAGTCCCTGTGAAAGTTGCCGGTTGATCGCCGCCCCTTCCAGTTGAAAGCCTAAACCCGTTCGGCGATAGGCAGGCAGTACCACCAGCATACCGATGGAGCCCTCCTCATGAAAGCCGATAAAGCCCGCCAATTCCCCCTCCACATAAGCGCCGAGAATGTCGCCGTTTTGAAGGTCTTCCCTTGCCTTTTCTTCCGTGATGTGCGCGTAGTTTTCTAAAATAATGTGAAGATGCTCCGGCCTTGCAGGCGCCAATCGCGCCTTTTCTCCCACTTTGATGAACTCCTTATGCGGGTAGTGGTAGGTGTAAAAGGTCAAAAGCTTTTGATAGTTTTCCAAAGTTTCAAGAAAAGAATGCCCCATCTCCTCGGTTTCGGCAGTAATGAACTTCGCTTCCCTGACATAAGGCAGGCACTGCTGCGCCGCCTGCATATTATCCGCGTACACCGCAAACATAGAACCTTGTCCCACCTTTAATACCAAGGCTTCTTCAGCCTCAAACACAATGCTGCCCACACCCTTTTTCAAGACATAATCCGCCATCACCCGGCTTGGATAATCGCGGTGAATAAACGCCTGAACCTGTGAATTTTCCATACATGCCCCTTACGACTTTTGAAAAGCGGGGAAGAAGCCTTAGCCTCCTCCCCTCCTGAAAATATCGGTATTGGTTTACGTTTTATTATTGCTGGGCGCCTATGGTCGCACGGATACGGCGAACGCCGGCCGAGCTTGATTCTTCCTTGCGGATTTTGAAGCTGACCAACTCGCCCGTGTTTTCTGCGTGCGGTCCGCCACAAATTTCCTTGCTGAAATCGCCCATGGTATACACCTTGACCTTTTCGCCGTACTTGGATTCAAACAGGCCAATAGCGTTTTGCGCTTCGGCCTCGGCCACAGTCATTTCCTCATAGGAAATTGGGGCATTGGCTTTGATGGCCTGATTGACTAAATCTTCCACTTCATTTAGCTCTTCCTTGGTCATTTTGCGCCCAAAGGAAAAGTCAAAACGCAGGCGCTCGGCGGTAATGTTGGAACCACGCTGCTGCACATCCTCACCCAGCACCTTGCGAAGGGCAGCATGCAACAGATGGGTTGCCGTATGCAGGCGGGTGGTTTGGACGCCGCCATCGGCAAGGCCGCCCTTAAAGCGCTGCTGCGCTCCGGCCTGGCTGGTTTCCTGATGCTTTTTGAAGCGGCGGTCAAAGTCTTCCTTATCTACGGTGAGCCCTTGCTCTTTGGCCATTTCCAGGGTCATTTCAAAGGGGAAGCCGTAGGTATCATAAAGCTTAAAGGCATCCCTACCGTTTAGCGTAGTCAGACTCTGTAAAAATTCATCTGCCGCCTTTTGCGCTCTGTTGTAGTCGTCTGATTTCTTGGCTTCTTTCAAAGCCTCCATCAGCGGTTTCATTTCGGGCGTCGGGCGAAGGACTTTGAGCAAGGCATCCGCTGCCTTGGTACGCTCATCCTTGGACTGCGCCTTGGAAAGGACAGCCAAAAACTGGTTTACGGCGTTCTTGGAGCGGTTCAGCTGCTGCATGAGCTTTTCAAACATGCGGGTCCCCTGCTGCAAGGTACGCTGGAAGCGCTGCTCTTCAAGCAGGAGCTGCTCAAGCGCCAGAGCACGGTTCTGCTCAAGCTCGGGATAGGGTTCCTTATATTTATCAATAATGGTTTGGGCAATTTGGGAGGTGAAGCCCTCTTGTAAACCAAGGTTCATCCCAAACCTGACCGCCCGACGGATAAGCCTGCGCAGCACATAGCCCTGATCCACATTGGAAGGGGTCACGCCACGGGGATCGCCCAAAATAAACACGGCGGTGCGCAGGTGGTCGCTTACGATGCGGAAGGCTCGCAGCTCTTCTTCCGGTGCTTCTTTATAGCTTTTTCCGGACAGTTCCTCAATGTGTTGGATGATGGGCGCGAAAATCTCCGTTTCGTACACCGAGGGAGCGCCGATTAAGGCGCACAGCGCCCGCTCAAGGCCCATGCCGGTATCCACGTTCTTTTGGCTGAGGGGCTCAAAGGTGCCGTCTTCTTTTTTGTTGTACTGCATGAACACGTCGTTGCAGATTTCAAGGTAACGGCCGCAGGAGCAGGCGGGCGAACATTCAGGGGAGCAAGGCTCCTTATCGGTAATTAAAAACATTTCGGTATCAGGACCGCAAGGACCGGTCTGACCCGCGGGTCCCCACCAGTTATATTCCTTGGGCAGGAAGTAAATCTGGTCTTTCCGCGCGCCGCACTTTATCCACAGGTCGTGGGATTCCATATCCCGTGGGGCATCCTCATCGCCCTCAAAGACGGAGAAAGCAAGCCGGTCAGGGTCAAGGCCCAAGTAATCGGGGCTGGTTAAAAACTCCCAGCTCCAGGGAATCTTTTTTTCTTTAAAATAGTCGCCCAGCGACCAGTTGCCCAGCATTTCAAAGAAAGTCAGGTGGCTGTCATCGCCCACATCGTCGATATCGCCGGTACGGATGCACTTTTGTACATTGGCAAGGCGCTTGCCCTCGGGGTGGTGTTGACCCATTAGATAGGGAACCAGCGGGTGCATACCTGCAGTGGTAAACAAGACCGTTGGGTCGTTTTCCGGAATAATGGAAGCGGAAGGGATGATGGCATGGCCATGCTGTCGGTAGAAGTCCAGCCACATTTCACGCAGCTGTTTGGAAGTAAACTGTTTCATACAATAACCTCAAATAAAAAATCGTTCGACATATTATACCCTAAAAGACGTTGTTTGTAAAAGATTATTTGCTTGGACAGCGCCTTTTCAGGCTTCCAAGCCGATTGTCGCTTAAACAAACCAAACAATGAAGAGTACCCCTTTGCGAATATAGCAAAGGGGCACCAATGCAAGTCATAGCTTACAAATTCATTTTGAAAAACCGTAAGTTTCCCTTACAAATCCACAAACTGAAGCAGCACTTTCAGGGCATCTTCCATGTCCCTGATATCCACCGTTTCACAGGCGGAGTGAATATAGCGGCAGGGAATGGACAGGGTGCCGGTGGGGATGCCCGCGCGGGCTCGCTGGATAGCGCCGCCATCGGTGCCGCCGTAGGGCAGCACTTCACGCTGCATCTTCACGCCGGCTTTTTCGGCAGCTTCAAACAAAGCTTCCCTGATAACGGGCGAGGCGACCATGGAGCGATCGACGAACTTCACCGCGGGGCCATCGCCAAGGTTCACGGCGGGGAATTTCACTTCCGGGGTATCGGCTGTACCGGTCACATCAATGGCAAGGCCCCAATCGGGGTTGACACGGTAGGCGGCAACGGTCGCGCCGCGAAGTCCCACTTCTTCCTGGGCGGTAAAGACACCGATAATGGTGTGCTTCTGGTTTTCGGCGTAGAGCAAAAGCTCAACCAGAATAGCGCAGGCGGTGCGGTTGTCCATGGCGGGGCCGGCAACGCGGTACTTGCCCACATCAAACACGGTGGGGGCATAGACGCACATATCGCCCACCTGCACCATCTTTTCGGCCTCTTCCTTGTCTTTGGCGCCGATATCGACAAACAAATCGCTAAACTGGGGATGGCCTTCCTTCACCGGCTGAATGGCGGCCACGCCCTCCACCCCGTTTTCAAAGACAACATGGCGGGCATCGGTGCGATAAATGTTGATGCCGCCAACGGGCATCACCCGAAGGAAGCCTTCCTTCTCGATGGATGTGACTACCAGACCGATGTGGTCCATATGCGCCGCGAACATGATGCGGCGGCCGTCCGGGTCGGTGCCTTTCTTTTCGACAATCAGGTTGCCAAGGGCGTCCACTTCGACGGAGTCCACGTGTCCGGCCAGCAGGGTTTTGATGGTTTCCACCACATGATGTTCGTTGCCCGTTGGGCCCCAGGGCTCAAGCAGCGTTTTTAAGGTATTGCGCAGCATAATCTATTTTACCTCCCTTGATTTTAAGAAAGCGTCGAGAAGCGCGTATTGCGCGTCGACATCGTTCAACGAGCACACGCTCGATGAGGAATGGATGTATCGGCAGGGCACGGACAGAACCACCGTACGGCAGCCTTTTTTTGCTCTTTGGAAGCTGGCGGCGTCGTTGCCGCCGGTAATGCCCTGCTTCACTTGATGGGGAATTTCCTGCTCTTTGGCGATGGCCAGCATTTCTTTGAACAGCTTGCGGTCGGCAATGGACGCGCGGTCCATGAAACTGACAGCAACGCCCTGGTTGACCGAGCACACCTTGAAGCGCTCGGGAATATCGCCCATGTCGTTGGCCGAAGTGCCTTCCAAAATAACGGCGATGTCGGCTTCGGCGGCAAAGGCCGCGCCGGCAGAGCCACGCAGACCCACTTCTTCGTTGGTCACAAAGCAAACGGTCAGGTCGCAGTCATAGTCGTTTTGCAGGATGCGCAAGAGGTTATAGCAGCCCACCCTGTCGTCCAGAGCCTTGGAAACAACCATGCCCTCGCCAAAAGGCTCGAAAGAAACGTCAAAGTAGGCATAGGTGCCGATGGGGCACAGGCGCTCGGCCTCGGCCTTGTCTTTGGCGCCGATATCAATATACAGGCCCTTGTAATCAAGCACCGTTTCACGGTCCTGCGGCGATTGCAGGTGGATGGCCTTTGCGCCAATCACGCCCTTCACATCACCCAGCGCTACCTACTTGGAAACAATCACCCGTGGGTCAATGCCGCCAATGGGGCGGAAGCGCAATAGACCGTCTTCCGTGTGCCCAACAACAATAAATCCCACCTCATCCATGTGCGCTGCAAGCGCAACGCGGGGGCTATCTTTAGAAGCGCCTTTTTTATGGGCAATAACGTTGCCCGAGCGGTCGATATGTACATCGTCGCATACCAGGCGGCTGGCGGTCAGGATGGCCTTTCGCACGGCATGCTCATCACCCGACGCACCGTTTAATTCACATAGCGTTTTCAGGTCCATAGTTCATCCTCCCACGTATTTTTCACCGCGCAGGAGAAGGCCGCAATCAGGCGTCCGCCCTCTTCCAGGGTGCGCATATCAAACAACTCCACCGTGGTGTGCATATACTTTAAGGGTAGCGACAATAACACCATAGGAATGCCCGCGCGGGTAATACCCATGACGTCGGCGTCAGTGCCCGTTCTGCCGGGAGACACGCTTGATTGCACAACCACGTTTTCCTTGGCCGCCACATCCATCAGCTTTTTACGAAGCACAGGCTGGATAAAGGGGCCTATCGCGCTATCCAAGCCCACAAGGTCGCTGGTGGCCTCCTTGGGCGCGTCCGGGGTGGAGGCGTGGCACACATCAAGCGCCACACCAAAGTCGGGATCCACCGCGAAGGCCGCGGTCATGGCCCCGTTAGCTCCTATTTCTTCCTGGCTGGTAGCGACAAAGAAAAGGTCGGCTTCGTGTGTCCTCCCTTGAAGCAATTTCATCGCCTCATACAGTATAGCAACGCAGGCTCTGTCATCGGCGGTCTTAGTGGTAAAGCGGCCGTTTTTCAGCTCCACAAAGCGATGCTCCAACTGGATTAAATCGCCCACTTGCACAAGCTCCTTAACCTTTTTGGCTGGCATGCCAAGGTCTACCGCCAGGTCGTCCCGTTTGTAGTTTTTCTTTCGTTCTTCTTCCGTTAAAATATGGGGTGGTTTCGCCCCCACCACGCCAAGCAGGGTTTCTCTCCCATGCACCCTAACCCGCATGCCGGGGAGGATGCGAGGGTCAACCCCGCCGATGGAGCCCATTCGCAGGCTGCCGTCTTCTTCGATTTTGGTTACATTCAGGCCGATTTCGTCAATATGGGCGGCAAACATGACCTTGGGGCCATTGCCCGTGCCTTTTTTGTAGCCGACCACGCTGTTTAGCGGGGTCATATGTACCTCGTCGCACAGCGGCTCAAAGGCTTTCGCCACATATCGCGCGGCCTCTTGCTCATTGCCCGACAAACCGAGCAAAAACGTGACTTCGCGCAAAAACTGTTCGATTTGCATTCAACCCTTCCTTTCTACGCCCTATAAGGCTTACAGTATTGAATATTATATCATTGAATATGCGGCGAAACAACCGAAAATCCGCCCAAAAAACAGGCTTCAGGCGGATTTTTAAACAATCTTATGTCTAAACGTTCGTGCGCTTCCGATTGATGCTGCAAATACTTACTAAAAGCCCTGAAACGCACCACCTATAGTACACTAAAATTCGCGGTTTTCTTCTTATTTTCGCGCCACATTGGGATTATTACTAAAATCAAAAGTAAATTCCTCAGGCAACCTGATATACGCGTCAATCACGCCCCTGACTGTTCGGTTTTTGTTTACATCTTCCGCAAAATCGTAAAAACCTCGTAAATCCTTTGTTGTGAAATTAAACTTACTTTATCTAAATTCATAAAATCAACGCCAGAAGCATATACCATTTGGGGAATAAGTTTAGAAGCATAAATTTTATTTGCAGTTTTTTCTATATCTGAAAATTTACCAAGATCTGTACAAAGTAAAAATTCATAATATTTTTAATCTGTCTTATCATAATGTATCAAAACAACTTTTTTATATTATTGCCATCACTAAGTGCAATGGCTCCTATATGATATGGCATCTCTTCTAAGCTCATGTTCAAAAAGTCTTCTCTCAGTTCCGGTAAAGTATTGTTTGTAATCGGTTTATGGATAACAACCGGCCAATTATATATGGAAACAAAACTTTTATAAAATCTTTCTCTATATTACTTGTTTTTTGCCATCTGCAATTTTTTATGTATAATCAGGTCGTTTTTCCGAAATTGCTTGACAAACGCTTCAGCCCCGGTTATCATGTAGCTAACAGAATATTGATGATCGGTCAAAGTGCTTAAGGTGAAAACCTTCTGTGCGGAGTAAGTCATCTAAGTCCTGTGGGATATGATGGTCTTATGTGAGATTGCTACTATCAGGGTGGATAGTAATTTTTTGTTTCACCTCTCTGTTTATAGCACTAACATAGGCTAAGAAAACAGGGAGGTGATATTTTAGATTAATGAAAAAGAAAGCTTTATAAATCCAATCTCGAAGCTTATTGAATCTTTAAAGGAGGTGTCATATGACAGACAACCTAAAAGACCCGGCAGTTGCCAGCGAACCTATTGCGGCGGCGGGAGGTATTACCGAGGAAATGCAAAAAGAGCTTGATGAAATCATGCTCAAGTATGACCGCGAAAGTACCTATCGCAGGCTGTCCGATTATCGGGGCACCATTATCGCCGTAATCGCCATTATTTTCTCACTCATTCAACTGTACCATACCTTTAATCCACTGCCCTACATCCGCCCCTTGCATGTGGGCTTTGTGATGCTGCTTTCTTTCCTTTTGTACCCGGCGAAAAAGTCCATGCGCAAGGACACCATCCCCTGGTACGACGTGGCTTTGGCGGTCATTGCCTTCGGGGTATGTATGTATCAGGTGATAAATCTGAAGAACCTGAACGCGAGATTGCGCCTGCAGGACTATGAGCGTATTCTTGCCATTATTGGCATTGTACTATTACTGGAAGCCACCCGCCGTGTAGTGGGCCTGCCCATCGTTATTATTGCCAGCACCTTTATCCTCATCGCCCTGTTTGGCAAATATATGCCCGGCTTCCTTAAGTCCAACAACTCATGGAAGCGCATTGTGGAGCATCTATGGTACGATCAGGAGGGTGTCTTCGGCACGGCCATCGGCGCCTGTACCACCTTTATCTTCCTGTTTATACTGTTTGGCGCTTTCCTTGAAAAGACAGGCGTAGGCGAGTTCTTTATCGACCTGGCCAATGCCCTTACCGGCGCCTCCCGCGGCGGCCCAGCTAAGGTAGCGGTTGTTTCTTCCGCCCTGTTTGGCACCGTGTCGGGCTCCTCGGTAGCTAACACCGTGGGCACCGGCTCCTTTACCATTCCCATGATGAAAAGGATGGGTTACCGGCCCCAGTTCGCCGGCGCTGTAGAGGCAGCCGCTTCCACCGGCGGGCAGATTATGCCGCCTGTTATGGGCGCTGCCGCCTTCCTGATGGTGGACTCGATTGGCCTGCCCTACGGCCAAATTATCAAAGCCGCCGTCATTCCCGCGATGCTGTATTTCGCCGGCATCCTGTTGATTGTAGACCTTGAAAGCAAAAAGCATAACCTATTGGGCTTACCCAAGGACAAGATGCCCAAGGTGCGCACCCTTATGTCGGAACGCGGCCATTTGATGGCTCCGCTGGCGATTATTATCTACGTTTTAGTCGGCACCAGCCTGACCCCCGCTTTCGCCGCCCTTATCGGTATCGCGGTGGCGGCCGTTATCGGGTATGTCAAAACGTTGATAGACTTGCTTGTGCCCAACGACAGGAGCATCGAGACCGTTCTCAACCAACGCTCTGGCCTGAAGATTAAGGATTATCTGGAGTGCCTGGAAGCCGGCGCGCGTGGAACGCTAAGCGTCGCCCTGGCCTGTGCCACCTCCGGCGTTGTGTCCGGCGTTATCACCGTAACGGGCATCGGCGCCCGCATCGGCGACGGTTTTACCCGGCTGGCCGGCGGCAACCTGATGCTGCTCCTGTTCTTCACGATGATTACATCCATCATCTTAGGCATGGGCGTACCCACCACGGCCAATTACATTATCACCTCTTCCGTTATGGCGCCGGTGGTTATCAAGGCCATGGCCGCCTCCCTGCCGGAAGTAGTGGCAGGCTTGGAAGCCGTAGGAAGCGCCTATGTGAAGCTGCCCGCCCACATGTTTACCTTCTACTTTGGCATCGTGGCGGATATTACGCCGCCTGTATGTCTGGCAGCCATGGCGGGCGCGGCTATCGCCAAGGCTGATCCTATGAAAACCGGCTTTGAGGCTACCCGCCTGGCCATTGCCGCCTTCATTATTCCCTACATGTTCATCTTCAGCCCCCAGCTGCTGATGGTTAACGCCCCTTGGTACACTGTTATCCGTATGATGTGCACCGCCCTGCTTGGTATGTACGGCGTTGCCATGTTCTTGCAGAAGTTCTACATGTCCAGGCTCAACATTATCCAGCAGGTGATGGCGCTTGCCGGAGGCCTGCTGCTGATTGATCCGGGCCTTGTAACCGACATTATCGGCCTTGGGCTGATTGCAGTGGTTATCGTCTGGAACCGCATCCAGACCAAGGGCAAGATTATCCCCATCGATAATGCGAAGCCCCTGACAACCTAAGTTTAACAAGACCATAGGAGCCGCTCAATCGGGCGGCTCCTCAGACTGTAGACAAAGTCCCAACCATTCGCGTTGGGACTTTGTTCAATGAAACCTGCAAAATCCCTTAAAAGTCAAGATCAAATCGAGGTTATATGGTATAATATAGATACAAAAACTCGAGGTA
>DUQF01000001.1 GCA_012837965.1 Clostridiales bacterium
ATTTTGCCAGGCAGCTCGCTGCCTGGCAAACAAGAAGCAACCATCTGCCTATGAGACCCCTTGGATATCTTTCACCTAACGAGTTCATTAAACAACACAATGTCCAATATGTTTGACAAACCTACATCCTATCCCTTTTTCTATATTTTGTTTGACTTCCGTACATTCTTTGACAAACCCGCATCCTTTATTCTTGATATTTTAAAGATAATTCGTTATACTTACTCAGGCCGAAATGAGGTGAAGAATGTTGTTAGTCCAAAGAGGAACACCCAAGATGGAAGATGCCATCCTCGACTTTGCCAACTATGTGTTTTCCTGTGCGCATGAGCCACACGACTTTCGAAAAATGATACCCAAAGTCTATACCAAAAAGGGTTTTGCTCCCTTACATCACTTGGTCATGGACGAAGGGCGTATCGTGGGCATGGCCGCTCTTTATAAAACACAGTGGATACAAGCTGACCATGAACCCCTCAATATCGGGATCATCGGGCAAGTGTCCTGCCATCCCTACCGGGGAGGCGAGGGTATTATGCGCCTTGCGATGGAGGCCGTGTTAAAAGAAGCTGAAGACAAAAAACTTGATTTACTTATTTTGGGCGGCGACAGGGCACGTTACGGCTATTACGGTTTTGACCGCGTGGGCACTGTTGCTCATTATAAAATGAGCGTTTCTACCCTCAAGCACCGCCTAAAAGACGTGGATGAAAACACCATCACCTTCATCCCCATGGAAGGCGCCAAAGAAGAATGGATTGACAGCGCCTATCAATATTACCGGAAGCTCCAAAGCGTTATGTACAGGGAAAGAGAAAACTTTGTTCCAACCCTTAAAAACTTTTTCTGTACACCCATACTGGTTATGAAAGACCAAGAAGTTGTAGGCTACTTTGTCAAAAGAAACAAAAGCGGCGACTGGGAAGAGTGGTCCATTGATAAAGACGCCATCATCCCCGCCACGAAACGCCACCTAATGGATTGTTTAAAAGAACATGGCGACGGTTTCTTTGTACTTGTTCCCATCTGGCGCTTAAAAGAATGTGAAAACTTACAAAAGATTTCCGCGGGTTTCCGCATCCTGCCAGCCAAGATGATGCGTGTCTTGAACTGGCAAAAGTCGCTTTCCTCTATGCTGTGCCTAAAAGCGCAAACCTGTCCGCTTCCCGTCGGCAAAGGAACTTTTTCCATTGAAAATGTAGGCACTTTTGAACTTGCTTACAACGGAAAAAAGACTTCCGTCACACAGGTCGCCGACGAGAACGCCCCCACATACACCAAGCTCGAGGCTCACCACCTACTCTTTACCCTGCCCGGCAGCCTAGTCGCTCCGCCGGAACTATCACCTTTTTTGCCCTTGCCGGCAGAAATCAGCTCCCCCGACTATTTTTGAGGTATACTATGATTCGAACAATCAGCCGCTCTTTTTTGCGGCACAGAAAGGCTATCATCTTTTCCATGGTACTGCTTTGCGCCGTGTCGATTGTAGCCATGCTGAACGTTTCCGTTACTTACGACCTGGCAACCTACCTGCCCAAAGACAGCCCCAGCGCCAAGGCCTTGGACGCTTTGGGAAAGGATATGCCCAATCTGCAAGTTTACGTCCCTGATGTGTCCATACAGCAGGCGCTGACTATTAAAGAAGAGTTATTAACCCTCCCTAAGATTAAAGATGTTATGTGGCTGGACGATACCTTCAGCCTGACCGGCATACCCGTGGAAATGATTCCCGATAATGTGCTGTCCGGCTGGTATCAGGATGGGGGCGCCCTTTTCCGAGTAACCGTTGACTCAAGCGGTTATGCCACGGGCTTTAACGCCATCCGCTCCAAATACCCTGAGTCCATCGCTGCAGGCAACGCCGCCAATCAGGCAAGGATTATTAGCGTAACCATGCTGGAAGTAGGTAAAATTATTCCTTACGTGCTGCCCATTGTGTTGATTATTTTACTGTTATCTACCAGCCACTATATCGACCCCATCTTATTTTTAATCACTATTGGCGTTGCTATCTTTATTAATGAGGGCACCAACATATTCCTTGGTAACGTGTCCTTTGTAACCCGAGCAAGCGCTGCTGTGCTGCAACTGGCCGTATCCATTGACTACGCGGTTTTCCTTTTGCATAGGTACGAAGAATATCGGGATAAGGGCTATAACAACCACGATGCCATGCTGGAAGCCATGGTACAGTCGGCAAGCGCCATTGCCGCAAGCGCCATGACCACGGTATTCGGTTTCTTGGTTCTAATGCTTATGCGCTTTGGTTTAGGAAGTGACATGGGCCTCGTCATGGCAAAAGGCGTACTCATTAGTTACCTAAGTGTCATCATCTTCCTGCCCGCCCTGATTTTGCAACTCACCAACGTCATGGATAAAACTGCCCACCGTTCTTTTCTGCCCTCGTTTAAAAAGTTTTCAAAGCTGGTGGTTAAGCGGGGCCTTGTTTTTATGCTGCTGATCGTCCTGTTTATTCCTCTTTGCTTCCTTGCCCAAAACCAAAATAACTACCTTTTCGGTTCCGGCGGTATGCACGCCGAGGACTCGGTTGTTAAAAAAGAGGCAAAAAAAATTCAAAGCCTGTTCGGTTCCGAACAGGAAATGATGCTTTTGGTGAAGGAAGGGCGGCTTGAAAAAGTAAAAGCCTTAGGCGAAGAGTTGAAAAAACACCCCAAAATCAAAACCGTAGTTTCTTATTCAACAGCAGTTGGAAATGACCTGCCCGTTGAAATGGTACCTGCCGACGCCCTCTCCATGCTAAGAGCCGATGGTTATGACCGCATCATACTCTACGCCGACGTACCCGAAGAAGGCCAAAGCGCTTTTACCTTGGTTGAAGAGGTTCGAGCGCTCGCCCAAAGCTACTACGGGCAGGATTACCACTTCCTTGGCGAGCCAGCCGTTAACTACGATATTAAAACCATTATCACCAAGGATAGCCCAAGGGTACTTTGGGGCGGAATTATTGCCATCGGCGTTATTTTGCTGATTACCTTCCGCAGCCTATCTATTCCGCTTATTCTGCTGTTTACCATTGAGGGAGCCATCTGGATTAATATGGCGCTGCCCTACTTCCAGGGACAGGACCTCAACTACATTGGCTATCAGATTGTTTCAAGCGTGCAACTTGGCGCAACTATTGACTACGCCATCCTCCTGACGCAGCGTTACCTTGAAAAGCGGGCGACAGGCGATAAAAAAGAGTCCGCCATCTATGCCCTGACCCAGTCGGTGGGTTCCATTTTGCCGCCCACCCTCATCCTCATGGTGGCGGGGCTCTTCTTGGGGATTATTTCCACCAACGGTATTATCAGCCAAATGGGCATTATTTTAGGCCGGGGCGCGGCCCTCTCCTGTGCCTTGGTTATTTCCACGCTTCCTCACCTGTTGGTGATATTTGACCCACTGATTCTAAAAACCACCAAGGGCATTAAGCCTTCTTCCAACAAAAATTCATGAGGTGTCCAATGAAAAGAATTGTATCCGTTTTATTTGCTTGTTTGTTGCTCCTGTCCGTACCCGCGTTTTCGCAGGTCGTCAAGGAAGAAATTGTTTATGTACCCCTGTTCCTCTCAGGGCAACCCAAGGGTATTTATGTGGTAAACGCCTTTGAGGCCACCGAGCAATCCGAAGTGAAGGACTTCGGACATTACGAAAGCGTAACCAACCTGTCAAATGATACCATCATCACGGTGGACGGCGATGCCCTTTCCTTTACCATGCCCAAGGGACGCATGTATGTGCAAGGCAACCTGAAGGAGGCCGTCCTCCCTTGGGATATTGAAATCAAATTCACTTTGGATGGACAAGAAATAGCCCCCGAAGACCTCTCCGGCGCAAGCGGCGATCTTGCATGCTCCATCGCCGTCACCCCCGGGAACGATGTCTTTGCCCGCCGCCTGACCTTGCAGATGACCGTTTCCCTGCCGCTTGAAAAGTGCTTCCGGATTGATGCGCCTAAGGCTACCATGGCCACTGCCGCCGGCAGCCGCACGCTTGCCTACGTCGTTTTGCCGGGGCAGAGCGCGACCTTTGAGTTTTCCTGGCAGGCAGAAGATTTTTCCATGCCGGGCATCCAGATTGCCGGTATTTCCATGTCAATGGACAAGGATATGTATGGCGGCTACATGAATTCCTTGCTTGGGGATAGCGCTATGGGATCCACCATCCAGACGGCAATTAACAATGTGCTTGGTCGGCAGTTGCCGCCCCTGCCTTCTTTTGTGGATAAAGAAAACAACACCGTGGAGGGCGTACAGTTTGTCATGCTGACTGATAACGTGCCGGAAAAACCCAGGGCGCAAGAAAATACTTCTGAGCAGGAGCCCGAGGAAAATAGCCTGCTCGACCGCATTAAAAATCTCTTTTAACCCGTCCCTGTAAGTATGATCGATTTCGCCCTGTGACAGGGCGAAATTTTTTAAGCAGATTTCAAATGCAAAAAACATCGCTTCTCGCTCGTTATATAGATGAAACCATAAAGGAGGTTATCGTATGAAAAAATTTATTTCCCTATTCCTTGCGCTTTTGCTCACGGCAACCGCCGCCGTATCCCTGGCCGATGAAACGGTTATTACGGTACAGGGCAGCGCCCAGGTACTGGTAACAAGCGATATTGCCGTACTTTCCATCGGCGCCACTACCAAGGCGGACACCGCGGAATTAGCGCTAAACCAAAATGAAGCCACGATGAATTCCATTTTAAAGGCACTTGAAGAACAAGGCATTGACGAAAAAGATATTGTTACCAGTAATTATCACTTCTATCTGGAAGAAGGCTATGACACGTCCCTTGATATTGGCAAAAAAGACCAGTATGTGGTATCCAACATGTTAGAAGTGACCGTGCGGGACTTGAACAAAGTCGGCCGGATTATTTCCGTCGCTACTTTGGCAGGCGCCAACCAAATGTACGGCCTGCGCTTTGCTTCAACACAATCGGAAGAAGCCTACTACAAGGCGCTGAAGCTGGCGTTTGAAAACGCGCAAAAGAAAGCCGAAACCTTAGCGCAGGTTCAAGGAAAGACTTTGGGCAAAATTATTGTAGTCGAAGAAAACCCGGGCTATTATGATGGCTTTTATATGAGCAACGACCGTGTGTTGGCCGGTGAAAGCAGCGCCGTCATCGTTTCGGGCGATACCCCCATTTCCGCTACCCTACGGGTGGAGTTTGAGTTGGAATAATCAACCTATAAACCCTGTCAAAAGCGCTCCTCGGCAAAGAAGGGGCGCTTTTTGAATTGAATTATTTATATCATCGGGGAAAACAGCATCAATCAATTGGAATATCGCCGCTTTCTCCCTCGTTTTCACCCATGAGCCACTTTCCTTGATGATTTGTATTGATGAGTCTTAAATAATAGGCATTTGGTCCCGAAACCTGATAGCAATGCTGCTCTAAGGGATTATATTGACTGATGGCCGCCATGGAATATAGCTGCGCATAATCCTTGGAATATGCGCTCAAATACGCCTTGTTATGGACAAGTTCATAGGCGCCTAACGGCCTTTTGTCGTAAAAACAATAACCGTATATCAAATCACATACGCCATATTTGCCCTCATAAAAAGCTTCCACCACCGCATGGCCGTGGTAAGCCTTGGCTGGGTTCGCAAGGTTAACGATTCTTGCCGGAATACCGCAACACATAAGCAGTACCACCCCAACCCGTGCCATGTCCGCGCACCAGTCCGTCCCTCGCTGTAAAATTTCTTTTTCCGTGCCGCCAAAAAGCATCTGTTCAAAGGGCACATTGTAGTTTAAGGCAATATCCGAACAATAACGCACAATATTTTGTACGGTTTGGCGGCTGCTTTTCCCTTGAAAGCTCTGCGCAAATTCGTAAAGCTCATGCGTATGCATATCTAGGAGCACGATAGACGGTTGATATAAACTGTCATAGCTTTGCCCGTTTAATAAAACCATATTTTGCATCAGTTTACGATCAATGGAGCCGGGCGCATGCAAATCGTTTCGCAGCATGACCCCGTAGGCTTTGCCAAAAACATCATAGCCTGTTTGCATTTTCATCTCTCTTCCCCCTATTATCAACATTTCTCTTCCCAATGGCCCAACTTAACATTGGAAGAGGCCACCTTTTATTATTTTACCACACAATATTTTATAAATTCAAAATGATCGCTTGACAATTTGAACATTGTTCAGTATGCTGATTTTGAACATTGTTCAAAAAAGGGGGCATTCATGCAAAATTATTCCGATATCAAAGAAAAAATCATTGACACCACCATTACTTTAATCCAAAGTTCAGACGGTTTAATAGAAAACATTACCATCCGTGCCATTGCCCAAAAAGCACAGGTATCTGTCGGGCTTGTTAACTATCACTTTCATTCCAAGAAAAATCTAATTAAAATCTGCGTACAGCGCATGATATCCCAAGTCATGAAAACTTTTGCCGAAGCGGAAAAATTAAAAAGCCGTCAATCTCAAGGTGGTAGCGAAAGCGCAGGCATGGCTTCTTTTATTTTTGGCGTGTTTCATTTTCTTATCCATAACCCGGAAATTTCAAAAATTTCAATTCTTGGCGACCTTTCCGAGCCCAGCGCAAATAGCAATTCTTCCGTCAGCTACAGGGCCATTGTGAAAGCGATCGATAAACGGGAATCGGAAGATATCGGAAAAATCAAAGCTTTCATGCTGCTTTCCACCATCCAATCGGCTTTTTTAAATCGAAACATCACAAGTGAACTATCAAACTTCAACTTGAATAATAAAAATGAGTATGAATCTTTTTTCCGCTTAGCGACAGAAATTCTAAATATTAAATAAAGTTGTTAGAAAAGGAGGCCGTTCATATGACAAAAACAAACAGAAGGGCAGGAAACCAGATAATGAAATGGCTATTGTTTATCCTGCTTGCAGTCATTGCCTTATACTTCTTAATCCAAGGCGTCCGAAGCGCTGCCGGATTCAAAAAAGCTCAGGAAAAACTGCAAACATACAAGGTAAATGTGGCAGAGCTGTCGTACGGTCCGGTCACGTACATTGATGAGGGCAAAGGCGAAGTAATCCTGTCCGTCCACGGCATTTTCGGCGGATATGACCAAGCTTATGAAAGTGTCAAAAACAGGCAAGCCAAAAACCGCCTGCTCGCCCCTTCACGCTTTGGCTATTTAGGATCCGCCGTCAAAGGAGACGGAAGCCCCAAGGAACAGGCCGCCACTTTTAACGAACTACTCAATTATTTAGGTGTCGACCAAGTTTTTGTTTTGGGCACCTCCGCCGGAGGTACGCCCGCCATCCGCTTCGCCCTTGATTATCCCGAGCGTGTAAAGGGCTTGATTCTCTATTGTTCCGCCATGCCGGTTCCTAAAAAGCCCGAAAAATTTCTTGAATATCAGGCCCCGCCCGAACCCCTTCTCTCCGATTACGCCATGTATTTAATCAGCCCGCTCATGCCGGCTATGATGGGTATGCCTGCTTCCACCGTGCAAACCATTCAGCCTGTATCCCAAAGGAAAGAGGGCGTTCTTATAGACGGAAAGCTGGCCAATCCGGACATGGAAAGGCATTTTGACCAATACCCAATTGAAGAATTGTCCGTTCCGGTCCTGATTATGCATTCGGAAGATGACCCCGTAGCCAGCTATCAAAAAGTCGAAAACGTGCAGCACCGTTTTCCCAACCTTACCCTTGTGACCTTTCCCGACGGCGGCCACATGATGACGGATCATGACGCGGAAATTGACAAGGCACTTGACGATTTTCTCAATCAACACCAATAGGCATTAATGATAAACAAAAGTTTTGTCCAGATCAGTTTTTATTTATTCAAGTGTCTTTTTAATCTGAGAAATGACCCGTTCATCTGTTAAATAATCTTCATGTTGGATGTCGGGAAAAATAATCAGCTCAGCTTTTTCATAGCAATCAACCAGCTTCTTTTGCAGGTCGGGGCTCAAAGTTTTATCGGCATCGGAGCCGATGATCGTAACCGGACAGGTCGTTTGCTTGGCGTATTCATGAACGGTAATGTTGTCGGAAATAAAGGCTTTAAAAGGGCCCCAAAAAATCGGCGCCATTTTATTGTACAAGTCGGCAAGGTCACGATAGCCCGACAACAAAAATAATTGGTCGCAAGGGAGAACGGAGGCAAGGTAGGCGGCCATACCACAGCCGTAACTATGCCCGATGACAACGATTTTTCTATCCGGATACTGATTCTTCGTCCAATCGTAAAGCTGCTCAGCCGATAGCTGCATGGTTTTTAGATTCATTTTTCCTCCGCTCGCCTGCGTGCCGTAATAATCGACTGAAAGAAAGGGCACATCGTAGGGAGCGGCAAATATACCCACCGTATTGTAGGCCACATAAAACGAACCGCCAAAACATAAAATGACGGCGTTTGACTCGCTATGTAGGTTGTAGCCATAGCCCGTTAATGTATCTGTGTAGTTGATTCTTTGAGGAATCACATTGACTGATTCTTTCTTCTTTTTTCCTTTATAAAAAGAGTAAGAAACCGTCCGCATAACAAAATTGGCCAAAAATCCCGCTATCAGTACCCACATGACAATTTTGAAAATAATTCGCACAGCTTTCATTTTTCCCCACCTACATCGTATCCGTTTAAAGAAACATTAAAACAAGCAGCTTGGCAAAGATAAGCCTTGCGCCATAGCTTATTTTAACACCTGAATTGTTACCTAATCAATCGCGGCATTTCTATATATTGTAAATACAAACCGAAAATACATACAAAAACAGCCGCTGATACGCTTTCTTGTATCAACGGCCGTTTTCTGTTGGTGGATGGAGGCGGATTTGAACCACCGAAGTCTGTGACGGCAGATTTACAGTCTGCTCCCTTTGGCCGCTTGGGTATCCATCCGTATGGAGCTGGTGAAGGGACTCGAACCCGCAACCTGCTGATTACAAATCAGCTGCTCTGCCAATTGAGCTACACCAGCACCTTGCCCAACAGCAGGGAAATGGCGACCCGGAAGGGGCTCGAACCCTCGACCTCCAGCGTGACAGGCTGGCATTCTAACCAACTGAACTACCGGGCCGCATGGTGGTGGGCCTTCAGGGACTTGAACCCCGGACCAACCGGTTATGAGCCGGCCGCTCTGACCAACTGAGCTAAAGGCCCAACTCAATAAAAAAGTGGTGACCCCGAGGGGAATCGAACCCCTGTTACCGCCGTGAAAGGGCGGTGTCTTGACCGCTTGACCACGGGGCCATCCTTGTTAAATTGATACCTTCACCTAAAAAATGGTCGGGGTGAAGGGATTCGAACCCCCGGCCCCATGCTCCCAAAGCACGTACGCTACCAGACTGCGCTACACCCCGAAGGTTGCCGCAAGAAGCGGCGAGTAGTATATTACTAAATATTTATTTGCCTGTCAAGCCCTAAAATTGTTTTTTTATTTTTATTCAGAGCTTGTGCTTTTATGGTATACTGTTTTTGAGGAAGGAGGGATTGCTATGGCGTTTTTCGCAAAGAAAAAGCTCACCGTCCCCAAGGACGCAGATACCAATAAGCTCTTGCAATTGGCAAGGGAAACCGACGACCCCACCTTTCAGCATAAGCTCTTGTTAAGGGCGGAAATCCTGTCCCCCGAATCCTTGCAGGTGCAAAAAGCCTTGCTTATGCTGGGTAGACTTTATGAGCGAAAGCAAAATATAGGCGACTTTAGCCTAATTAAATGCCATATGCTTGATGCCTTTGATCACCCCCAAAACTATACCGATGAAATTTTACGGGCTAAAACCCGGGAAATTTTTGACCATCCCCGCCTACATAAATGCCTTGAACTTGCCAAAAACCCCGACGCTTTTATGCAAGAATATTTGGACGAGATTTGCCGGCAATACATTTTCCTGTTTATCGCCGGTTCAAGCAGCCGCTCCCCATCGCTTTTTGGTATCCGCCTTGGCAAAGGAACCAATGACAGGCTCGCAGCTTACATGGCCGATATATTAAGGCGCATACTTTTATCTCCCTACCTTGAAATAAAGGAGCAGTTGCTACTTGCAAAAACCTTTTACAAGGCCTGCTATTCTTTTTTTGATGGCGGGGTAAACAAGCTTCACGGCCTGTTGGGCGAGGAGATTCTCAAAAGGCTGGCCTAAGGCTGTCTCAACTCATTTTAATGAAACCTAAACAATCTTTGAGGATCTTCATGAAAAAAATACCCCTGATACTTTTAGCTATTCTTCTGATTTGCGTTTTCTGCCTCTATGCCCTCATGCAAAAGGACGAGGGCGCCGATCGCAACTACATTGTGCAAAGCGCGCAGACAACCCTTGCCCCTCTATCACCTGTTTCAAGCAACCAAGCAAAAGAGCTGGTAAGCGCCTTTTCAAAAACTGCTCCCCTCCCCGCTACTATTCACTTAGGCAGGGTGGAAGAAAGCAGCTACCAAGGGCAGCGGGTGCGCATTTTAACCGTAGCGGGCGATACGGTCACCATCAGGGGCGTGACGCCCCTGTTGGCTGCTCCTCTTGTCCGGACAAAAGGCGCTTCATTTGTTTCATCCCCACTTTCACTGTTTGGTTATTCGCTCTTGTCGGCACAAAAAGATGGGCAATTTATTTATTACCTAACCACGGAGGACGCCGCTTTTGAAATAAGCGTCATCACCTCCTCCTCTGTAGAAGCAAAGGAAGTTTTATCTTCTTTGCAATTGATATCAACCGATTAAATAAACGAAAGGATTGTCTATGTCACCCAGTCCCAAAAAGCGCGGATATATCCGCCGCCTCTTGCCTTATTTTAAAAAATATCGAAAAATTCTGCTGCTTGACCTTTTGTGCGCAGCGCTAAGTACGGTATTCTCTTTGGTCTATCCCCTGATCGTCAGCTCCATAACAGACAGAGCCATTGCCGATATTACGCAAATTACTGTCAGTTGGATTTTGCCCATGGGCGCTCTTTACCTTTTTTTAGTGTTGCTTGAAGCGGGCGCCTCTTACTATATGCAGGCGCAGGGTCATATCATGGGCGCCATGATCGAAACCGACATGCGCTATAACCTGTTTGGTCATTTGCAGGGGCTCTCCTTTAACTACTATTCAAACGCCAAAATCGGGCAAATTATGTCCCGGCTGACCACCGACCTGTTTGATATCACCGAGTTTGCCCATCACGGACCGGAAAACTTGGTAGTTGCAGGCTTTCAGTTGACGGTGTCCTTTATTATTTTGCTGAATGTCAACGTCCCCTTAACCCTGATTATTTTCGCCCTGATTCCGCTAACGGTTATGACGACCATCTTTTTTAACCTTCGGCTGCGCACGGCCTTTCGCGCCTACCGCCACCAAGTGGGTGAAATTAACGCCCAAGCCGAAGACACCCTGCTTGGCATCCGGGTGGTACAGTCTTTTACCAATGAAGATATTGAAATTGACAAGTTTGAAGAAGGCAACCAAAGGTTTTTGGATATCAAGAAAAAACAATACCATGCCATGGCCGGCTATGGCGCTACCCATCGCACTTTAAACGGGCTAATGCGCATTGTGGTAGTCATAGGCGGTGCCTTTTTTTTGGCCAAGGGCAAAATTACCCCTGGAGACTATGCCGCTTACCTGCTGTATATTAACACGCTGCTTGCTTCCATCACGCAGCTCGTTAATTTTTCCGAGCAGTTCCAGCGAGGCACCACCGCCTTGGAGCGCTATTTTAGTGTCATGGATACCCCGCATGGCATCAAAGACCTGCCGGGCGCAAAGGAGTTAAAAACCGTCAAAGGTACGCTCACCTTTGAAAATATCGATTTTTCTTATCCCGGCACGAAGGCTATGGTTTTAAGCAACCTGTCTATGACAGTAGAGGCCGGACAGTCCGTTGCCTTGGTCGGCCCCTCAGGCTCGGGAAAAACAACGCTCTTTAACCTCATTCCCCGCTTTTGGGAACCCACCAAGGGACGGGTTCTCATTGACGGGCAGGATGTGCGCAACTTCACACTAAAGAGTTTGCGTGGCCAAATCGGCATCGTGCAGCAGGATGTGTACTTATTTTCGGGAACCATCTTTGACAACATTGTTTATGGCCGCCCGGAAGCTGATATGGACGAGGTAATCGAAGCCGCCAAAATGGCAGGGGCGCACGAATTCATTTCCGAATTGCCCGACGGCTACCACACCTATGTGGGTGAAAGGGGCATTAAGCTATCAGGCGGGCAAAAGCAACGTATTTCCATCGCCCGCGTATTCCTGAAAAACCCACCCATCCTGCTGCTTGATGAGGCAACCAGCTCCCTTGATAATGAAAGTGAATTTTTGGTGCAGCAAAGCCTTGAGCGTTTAGCCCACGGCCGCACCACCCTGACCATTGCCCATCGTTTAAGTACCATTCGCAATGCCGACCGTATCTGGGTTCTCACCGAAAATGGTCTTGAAGAGAGCGGAACACACGACCAATTATTAGCGCTTGACGGCGTTTATGCCAATCTCTACCATCAATCACAGCGCACAAACGAGGTTACGTAAATAAGGAGAATTGTATGTACCTATCCTTTATCGGGGCAGCCCGGGAAGTAACCGGCTCCTGCTACCTGCTTGAAGCCGCCGGAAAAACCCTGCTCATTGACCGGGGCATGGAACAGGGAAAGGACGTGTATGAAAATGTTCCCCTGCCCATGGAAGAAAGCAAAATAGACGCGGTCATCCTGACCCATGCGCACATCGACCACTCGGGGCTGTTGCCCTTGCTTTATAAAAACGGCTTTCGGGGCACGGTTTACGCAACGCCTGCCACCATTGAGCTAAGCGAAATTATGCTGCGGGATTCCGCCTACATTCAGGAAATGGAAACCGAGTGGCAAAACCGCAAGCGACTCCGGTCAGGTTTGGAACCCTTGGAGCCCCTCTACACCCAAGAGGACGCCGCAGGGCTTTGTACTCTGATGCGCCCCGCAAGCTACGAACAGTATATTGAAATTTTTCCGGACATTGCTCTAAAAATGGTGGACGCCGGTCACCTGTTCGGCTCAGCCTCCATCATGCTTAAATTAACGGAGGAGGGAACCACTAAGCGCCTCATTTTTTCCGGCGATATCGGTAACCTTAACCAACCCATCATCAAAGACCCCCGCTACATTGACCGGGGCGACTATGTGGTGATGGAATCCACCTACGGCGACAGGCTGCACGGACCACGCCCCGATTATCTCAGCGACTTAGCCGATTGCCTGCAGACCACCTTTGACAGGGGCGGACATGTGGTGATTCCCTCCTTCGCAGTGGGGCGTACGCAGGAATTGCTGTACTTTTTCAGGGAAATTAAAGAAAAAGAATTGATCCATGGCCATGACGGCTTCAAGGTGTATTTGGATAGCCCCCTTGCTATCAGAGCCACCGAAATTTTCAATGAAACGGGCGCTCCTTTCTTTGATGATGAGATGAACGCTCTGATTCAAAGCGGCGTGAATCCCCTGCAGTTTGAAGGGCTGACGCTCACCCTGACGCCGGAAGAATCCAAGCTGATTAACCAGGTGAGAGAGCCTGCAGTCATTATTTCGGCAAGCGGTATGTGCGAAGCCGGGCGTATCCGCCACCACTTAAAGCACAACCTCTTCCGCCCGGAATGCACGGTGTTGTTTGTAGGCTACCAAAGCGTCGGCACCTTGGGGCGCAGGCTGGCCGATGGGGAAAAAGAAGTGCGCCTGTTTAACGAAGACATTGTCGTGCGGGCGGAAATCCGCACCCTGAAAGCCATGAGCGGCCATGCCGATCAAAACGGGCTTGAAACCTGGGCGCTGGCCTTTAATCCGCCGCCCACAAGGTACTTTATTACCCACGGCGATGAAGATTCCGCCCTGGCCTTTGAAAATTTGCTAAAAGAAAAGGGCCTCGCCACTTCCGTCCCCTATTCGGGTGATGCGTGGGATTTGGCTGTTGACCAAATGGTTCTACAGGGTTCAAGAGAACCTGCCAAAAAAATCAAAAAGAAAGCGGTCAAAAAACAAAGATATATTCAATCGGCCGCGAGCACCTTGGAAAAACTGCTATCTGCCGCCCAAGGCTGGAAACGCTCCAAGCGGGAACGTTTTGAAAAAGAGGTGGTGGACCTGCTCAGCCGCTGGGACAAGTAGCCCCGTTTCTTTTCAAAAACAGGATTTATACAATTTTCTACTTGACACGTTATTTTATCCCATGATAGCATGACTCTAATCTTAGCCAAGGAGGTAGACCCATGGTCAATCGTTCCGTCATGATGATGATGATGCGCGGCATGCGGATGTGCATGACCGATTTTTTGCCGTGTGTCTGTATGGGCGGATAAACCCACCAACCTCCTTCCGTTAGGACAGCACAGGCTGTCCTTCTTTTTTTGAAAGGAAAAAAGCCATGTTCAAAAGAGCGCCCATCGGGGTAAAGGATCGAATGTGCCCTTCCCCTTAAAAAGCTGAAATGATAAACAAAAATAATGATTAATAAAAAAGGAGAACACCATGAAAAATTTCACCAAAAAGGCCCTTTCACTTATCTTGGCCGCCCTTATCGCCCTGTCGCTAACGTCCGTCTATGCGGATACCCTGCAAATTGGCATTCCCGATGACGCCCGCAATCTCCCCCGGGGGATTAAGTTGCTCGAAACCGCCGGTTTTATCAAGGTAAATCCCGAAGCCGGCTATGCGCCCGAACTCGCCGACATTACTGAATACCTGTACAATATCGAGATTGTCCCCTTAGCCGCCAACACCCTCCCTTCGGTGCTTGAAGACTTTGCCGGCGCCGCCATCAATGGCACCTACGCGACCAGCGCCGGACTTGTCCCTTCCCGTGATGGTCTAATCATTGAAAAGCAGTCCGAGGGCGGGGACAATCCCTACATCAACATCATTGCCTCCCGTACCGCCGATAAGGACAACGAAATCTTTCAAAAGATTGTGGAGGTTTATCAAACTCAGTTGGTCGCAGAATATATGCTTATTCGCTACGAGGAATCTTTTTTTCCCGCCTTTGAATACGATAGCAACCTAACACTAACCCAAGAAGAAGTGGATGAAATTACCGCCTATCGCTCCAATCCCGAAGGCAAAACCACCGTTTCCGTAGGTGTCTGCGGCTCCCAAAATGATTACTGGTATGCCGTACAAAAACTGCTTGACGAACAAAACGCAAACATTTATATTAAATTGGTCGAATTTGAAGGCGGCTATACCCTTCCCAACGACGCGCTGAACGCAGGCGAGATTGACTTGAACGCCTTTCAGCACAAAAATTATCTCAACGGAGAATGCGAAAAATTCGGCTATGACATTGTAGCCATTGGCGATACCCTGATTGCTCCGCTGACCCTGTATTCTAAGAACTTTGAGTCCATTGACGCCATCAAGGAAGCCGCCGGCGCAAAATAACCCCTTCAACCATTCCATATAAAGCGAGGCACCTCCACCATGATTAAGATTTCCAACCTGAACAAAACCTTTGTCCTCAACAGCGGCAACGTCGAAGCCCTACAGGATGTATCCCTGCATATAGAGCAAGGTTCTATCTACGGAGTGATCGGTTACTCAGGAGCGGGCAAATCCACCTTGGTGAGGTGCCTCAACTTGCTTGAAACGCCCGATTCGGGCATGGTAGTGATTAACAGCGGAGCGCCCATCACCTTTGAAAACGGCGTGCCTTTCCAAAACGGCAGCAAAATGACCACCAAGGAGCAGTGCAACCTGCGCCGTCAAATGGGTATGATTTTTCAGCAGTTTAACCTATTGGACAGGTCAACCGTGTATGACAACGTTGCCTACTCGCTAAAATTCGCCGGACGCAGCAAAAGCGAAATTGACAAAAGGGTTAAAGAACTCTTACAGCTGGTTGGATTAAGCGACAAAATCGACGTATTCCCCGACCAGCTTTCCGGCGGCCAAAAACAAAGGGTAGCCATTGCCCGCGCTTTGGCCGCAAACCCCAAAATCCTCCTGTCGGACGAAGCGACCAGCGCCTTGGATCCCGACGCGACCGAGTCTATTTTGCGTCTGCTTAAGACGCTAAACCGCAAATTGGGCATTACCATTGTGATTATTACTCATGAAATGGCCGTCATCAAGGCCATTGCCGATAGGGTGGCCGTCATGGAAGACGGACGAGTAGTGGAAGAAGGCGACGTTTACTCCATTTTCGCTTCGCCCAAAGCAGACATTACCAAAAAATTCATTTCTTCCGCCTCCCCCCTTGGAAAAATTGATAAACTACTTTCAGAGGGTAGTGAATTAGTTCAGGTAAAGAAGGGCGAAGTGCTGGTTAAATTACAATTCCAAAGGGATACAGTAGGTGAACACCTCTTAACAAGTGTTGTCAAAAAGGCCGATATTAACCTGAACATCATCCTTGCCAACGTGGAATACTTGCACGACAGCCCCCTCGGCGGCATCATTGGCGTACTTTCGGGCAGCCCGCAAAACATTCAAAAAGGATTACAATACTTTAACGACTACAACATCAAAGTGGAGGTGCTCAAAGATGGACGCATTGATGAAACAGTGGACGCCTAACCTATATCTGTACCGAGATAAGTTTATCCAAAGCTTACAAGCCACCTTTGAAATGTTTTGGAAGGCCGGCTCCATCGCCTTTGTGATCGGTCTTTTCTTTGGGATCCTGCTGGTCGTTACCAAGAAGGATGGCATCAGCAAAAACAGGCCGGTCTATCAGGTAACCAACCTGCTCATCAATATTTTCAGGTCCATCCCCTTTGTGATTTTGCTGATTTTTTTGATTCCCTTCACCCGTGCCCTGATGCGCACCGCTATCGGCGTCAAAGGCGCCATTATCCCGCTGGTATTCGGCACGGTGCCTTTTTATACCCGTCAGGTGGAAGTCGCCCTTTCCAGCGTGGCTCCCGGCAAGATTGAAGCCGCACGTGCCATGGGCTCGGGTACGTGGGGCATTATTTTTAGGGTTTACCTGCATGAAGCCGTGCCGGAACTCATTCGTGTAACCACTGTTACGGCCATTAGCCTCATTGGCCTTACCACCATGGCGGGCGCCGTCGGCGCCGGCGGCATCGGTTCCTTTGCCATCAACTACGGGCAAAACCAATATAACCAAGATATTGTTAACGTATGCGTGGTTGTGTTGCTCATTATTACTTTTATTTTGCAAAGTTTCGGTACGGCGCTTGCCCGCCGGACGACCAACCGCTCCCTGTTCCCCAAGCGCCGCTATGGAAAAGACGCTTAGGTGCCTGATGCTGGGCGACAGCATCGTCTGGTACGATGGGCAGGTAACCCTGTCCGGCCCAGAAGAAATACAAAAGGCTTACCCCTCGTATATCAGGGAAGCGGGCTTTGATTTTGTGCAAAATGAGGGAGTCAGCGGCTCCTGCCTAAGAAATAATCCGCATTCTCCCACCCCCTCCATTCCGGCGGTGGCGGCGACTCTAATTTTTAGCCCCTATCAGCTCGTCTGCGTTGCGGGCGGGGTGAACGATTTTTATGCCGCAAGCCCTCTTGGCGACTTTACCCCAGCTAACACCGATATTCAAACCGTTTATGGCAGCCTGAACTTCCTTGCGCAAAAAATGCAAAAAGAAAACCCCAAGGGAACTTTGCTCTTTTTTACGCCCTTACCCTGCGATGACCAAGATAAGCCCAACACTTTGGGCTTAAGGCTTCAAGATTATTCCGATGCTATTCGCACAATCGCCAAAACCAATAACTGCCCGGTGCTTGACCTAAGCAATATTCAAGGCTATGACTTAAAGCAAATGACCTTGGACGGCCTGCACCCCAACAATAAAGGCTATGCCTTGGTAAATAAACAACTGCTTGCTCCTTTTATCAAAGATTGGATTACCAAGCATAACCGGTACGAATGATTGTAGGGGACGCTATAAAAACAAAGGAGATCGGCATATGAAATTGAAAGGTTTAGTTTCCATTATCCTATTTTTTGCAATCAACCACGGTCTTTGGGATTATTTGGTTTCAGCACATCAAGTCAGCCCTGAATGGGCGTCTTTTTATGTGTACTTGGTTTTGGCCATTGTAATAGGTTTTGTGTATCGACAACGGATTGTTGAAAGTTTTGCCGCCATAAAGGCTGAGCTTAAAAAGGCCACATTTTGGATAAAAAGAGTCATTTTACCTATGCTTCTTGGTTACGGCGGCGTGTTGTTGGTTACCTATTTGATGAGCGCCGTGTTTGATATCAATATCCTGCCTCAAAACACGGAAAACATCAAGGAGGTTCAAGCTACGATACCCTTTTCCCTTTCCTTGCTGATGATGGCGGTCTTTGCGCCGGTGATAGAAGAAGCCGTTTTTAGGGAAGCTTTCTTGGGCTGGGTCGACAGTAAAAACCGCCCTGTATCAATAGGGATGACCGTCCTTTCTATCATGGTTTTTGCCGCAATGCATGTGGATTTGTCCAACATCAACAATTGGGCGTCCATACTATACTACCTCCCCCTCTCCATCGCTTTTGCTTATATCTATATAAAAAACAACCGGGAACTCGCAGCAACCATCCTCGCTCACAGCATCACCAACTTCTTCGCTTTTATTTTGATGTTGGTGGGCATGTTGTAACGAATACATCAAAAAACCGCACCCTTTCTTTTATAGAAGCGTGCTTTTTTTATTCCGATTTCATTGTCAAACAAACAAGCGTTTGGGCAACCTATCAATCAACCCCCGCGCGATATAGCCGGTCAGGGTACCGGTCAGGATGCCTACCACCATGAGGATGGCAAGGTAATAAACAAGAACGCCTGTTTGCAGTTGCAGTATGGCAACCGTCATCTGCCCAATGTTGTGAAACACTGCTCCCAAGACCCCAACCCCAATGGTGGTGGCCGAGGGCAATAACTTCATGGTCGCCATCATAACCAACAAGGATAGTAGACCTCCGGCCAAGGCATATTGCATGGATTGCAGGCTGCCGAAGGTAAAGGCCGTTAAAACCACCTTGCCAAGCATCAGCATAAACGAAAAGGGAATGCCTAACCAATAAAGGCTTAGCATTAAAACACTGTTGGATAGGCCGATTTTTATACCGGGTACACCCACAATAACGGGAAACAGGCTTTCAATGTAACCAAGAATCATCATCACCGAGAGGAGCATGGCGGCAAGCGTTATTCGTTTGGTCTTTTTCACGGCATTTCCCCCGCGCGCACCTCATCGGGCGCTAAAAGCTCCACCAACACTTGGTTGGGCAAACACACGATGGCGTTAAACAGTGGACGAGTATCCCGATTTTCAAGGGTTACCTTGCCTTGATGTACGCAGTTTTGGTTCTTACAGGTGGAAGAAAGCATGCGCACGGCTCCATCCTTAATTTCCACCACGTTAATCTTGCCTTTGCCTTGAGCGATAGGGAAGGCGCCTTCCCCACTTAAAGGCAGCATACGATAAAGTCGATTATCCACCTGAATGCGCACATAGCCCGTTTCAGAAGCCTTCAATGTTGGTGAATCCGCAAGATGCGTATTTCCCATTTCTGAAGCCTTGGGCATGAGTGATTTAGCGTAGAAAAAAATACCCAAAGCGCTGATAAGGCAAAGGGCGATAATAACCACGTCGGTCTTGGAAACAAATTTCTTCATGTGCATTATCTTACCATAACTCCTGAGGCAGGGTAAAGGCTTGACCAAAGAATAAAAGTGTTTTATACTTATTTTGTCGGGCGACCGACAGGGGTGCTGGCTTTGGCCGGCTGAGATTGACGAATAGCGTCAAAACCCTTGAACCTGATCCGGATAATGCCGGCGTAGGAAAGCGACAAAAGCCCATCCGCTCTGCTTTCCGCAGAGCTTTTTCTTTTGCGCCTTTCCCAACAGAAAGGAGAATCTATGTCCATGAATCAAAGCGCCTACCACCCATCGATCCGCCGCCTCGTTGAAACGGCCGTAATGCTGGCCATTGCCAATGTCCTGTCCGAACTGTCTTTTCAAGGTCCCTGGCCGCTTGGCGGCTCCATTACCATTGCCTCTACCCTGCCCTTAGTTCTCATCACCTGGCGCTGGGGTACAAAGTGGGGGCTGTTTTCCGCTTTTGTACACGGCCTTTTACAAATGGTGCTGGGATTTTCTAACGTCCAGTACGCTCAAAACGCTTTTCAAGTAATAGTAATCGTGGTGTTGGATTACCTGATTGCCTTTAGCGTTATCGGCCTTAGCGGATTTTTTCGACACGCCTTTCAAAAGCAGCTAACCGCTATTATCGCAGGCATTGTTCTTTCCTTTTCGCTGCGCTACCTTTGCCACTTTCTTTCAGGCTACATGGTCTGGGAAGCCCTATGGCCAAACGAGCTGGGTTGGACTAGCGCCCTGTGGTCACTGGCATATAACGGCAGCTATATACTGCCCGAAACCATCATAACCTGCGCAATTGCCGCCTTGTCGCACACTGCCTTGGAACCCTTGTGGCAAAGACAGTATTAGAGCAACAAAAACCGCCGCTGGTTTTTCCGGCGGCGGTTTTTGTTTAGTCAATGATTACCTTATGAAAAGCTTTCTTGCCCTTTTTGAGCACTACGCCTTTGCGCAAATCTTCTTCCGATACCGTTTGGAACAGCGCCTCTACTTTTTCGCCGTCCACCATGGCGCCACCCTGCTCAATGAGCCTGCGGGCTTCGCCTTTAGATTTGCATAGGCCGGACAGCACCAGAAGGTCAATCACGGTGATAGCGCCGTCTTCAAGCTGTTCAATATCAATAGAGCTGGTGGGCATGTTGGCATCGTCGCCCACACCGGAAAAGAGCGCCAAGGCAGCCTGTTCGGCCATGTCGGCCTCTTCTTTGCCGTGCACAAGCGTAGTCAGTTCCCTTGCTAAAAGCATCTTCTTTTCGTTGATGCGGCTATCTTCCCACTTTTCAATTTTATTTAGTTCGTCTAAGGGAATAAAAGTAAGCATTTTCAGGCATTTCATCACGTCGCCATCATCCACATTGCGCCAGTACTGGTAGAAGTCATAGGGCGAGGTCTTTTCAGGATCCAGCCACACAGCGCCCTTGCCGGTCTTTCCCATCTTTTCGCCGTGGGAGTTGAGCAAAAGGGTGATGGTCATGGCATAGGCGTCCTCCCCCGTCTTTTTGCGAATAAGATCGGTACCGGCTAACATATTGCTCCATTGGTCGTCCCCTCCAAACTGCATGTTGCAGCCATAATGTTCGTGCAAGTAGAAAAAGTCGTAAGCCTGCATGATCATGTAATTAAATTCGAGGAAAGAAAGCCCCCTGTCCAAACGCTGCTTATAGCAGGTTGCCCGCAACATGGTGTTGACAGAAAAATGCGCTCCCACCTCCCGAAGCAGCTGTATATAGTTGAGATCCAACAACCAATCACCGTTGTTGACAGAGATGGCCTTATCATCACCAAAGTCGATGAAACGCTCCATTTGCTTGATAAAGCAGGAAATGTTGTGGTCAATTTCTTCCTTGGTCATCATGGTACGCATGTCGGTACGGCCCGAAGGATCACCAATCATGCCCGTGCCACCACCCAAAAGCACAATGGGCTTATTGCCGGCAAGCTGCAGGCGCTTCATCAGGCACAGTGCCATAAAGTGACCCACATGCAAGCTGTCTGCCGTTGGGTCAAAGCCAATATAAAAGCGTGCGCCTCCGGAATTGACAAGGTTGCGGATGGGTTCTTCATCCGTCACCTGGGCGATAAGGCCACGTGCTATCAGTTCTTCATAAATCTTCATTCGTTTTTTCCTCCAATAATCAAACCCCCTGCCCCAAAGGGCAGAGGGCGTAAAATCGCGGTACCACCTCTGTTCAGGCGCCAAAGCGCCCCTCACAAGCCAATAGGCTTTGCGCTTTAAGGGGCGCGCCCCGACAAAAGTCCCGCTCGGGAATTGTATTCCCCAATTGCCTGCCTGCGCCCTCGCACCACCCGAGCGCTCTCTTTAAGGCCACAAGCAATGGGTACTTGTTTCCGTCATCGCAGTGATATTGTACCAATCCGTTTTAAAAAAGTAAAGCCCATTGGATATTCTCCAAAAAATCATTTTTCAAAATATCCACTCCCAAAGCAGAAAAACATAAACCAAAAAAGTATTGTCATCCTCCGTACCTTTTTTCTACCTAACAGCCGGTTTTCCGCCCATAAATTCAGACGGAGCATGCCAGTCTATTTGGATAGCGTCTGGGTAATACAGATGCAGGTATATTTTCACCTGCCAAATCCCGTAGTGAAAAAAGGAAGTAGAAACAATCTTGTCCCGCGGATTGCTTCACGGTTTTTTCGCAGCATCCACAAGCATCAGATATTGGGCATAACCATATTAGCCGTATTTATTTTCCGTGATGATGTAAGTCAAGCCAGGGGCAATTTTTAGCGATACTTTCCCCTTCGCTTGGGGGATGGCGCTTTGACTTATCCAATCATAAAGCTTTTTTGCATTCGCAAAAGCGGGCGGCAAAGTTAAGCTGCGCTCACAGGTAGCATTGTCGGTGCATAGAATGCACAATACCGGCTGCTCCCCGTCTCTTAGGTAGGCATACAAACCATCCTCTCCCGTTTCTACTGTGTAAAAATCTCCCGTTTGAAGGGCCTTTAGCTGTTTTCTGATGCCGGTAAGCTGGCGGTAATACGCCAAGGTACTATTATTTTTATCCACCCAGTCCCAACGCATAGGACGGCGGCAGTCCGGGTCCTGTTCGCCTTCCATACCAAGCTCGTCACCGTAATAGATGACCGGTACGCCAGGAGAGGTTAACTGGAAAAAGGCGGCCATGCGCAAACGGGTCAAATCGCCTCCAGAACGGGTCAGGAAACGGGGGGTGTCGTGGCTGGACAGAAAAACCCATTGAGCTTGATTGACTCCGGAAGAATACAGCATCTGGGCATGGTTCACCGCCCAGTCAAACTGTTGAAGGTTTATCTCTCGCGTGGCAAAAAACTTCCAGATAGCCCGGGATAGAATATAATGCATGGTGCCGTCAAACATATCACCCACGCTGACCCATTCCCGACTGATGTCCCAGCACTCGGCAATTAATATGGCGTCAGCTTTTTCTTCTTTTATGGCTTTGCGGAAACGGCGCCAGAAATCCGGCCATACCTCGGGGGACACATCCAGCCGCCAGCCATCAATGCCTGCTTCCCGAATCCAGTAGCGTCCCACTTTCAAGAAATATTGAGCCGCCTCCTCGTTTTGCAGGTTCAGTTTGGGCATGTACTTGGCAAAAGCAAAGGTTTGGTAGCCTATTTGGCTATTATCAAAACAAAACCACTGGGCATAGGGGCTGTCCGCGCCTCGTTTTTGGGCATCCACAAACGGGGGGAACAGGGTGCCGGAATGGTTAAACACTCCGTCCAGTATCAGGCGCATGCCCCGGGCGTGCAGAGCATCGGCCAATGCTTTTAAATCTTTAAGGCTGCCTAACAGCGGGTCAATCTGATAATAATCGTACACATTATAGCGGTGTGCGGTGTCTGACAGAAAAATGGGCGTTAGGTATAAAATATCCACTCCCAGCTGCGCTAAATATGGTACCGCAGCAGTGATTCCTTTTAAATCGCCTCCATAACGTACAGCATTGTTGACCTTGCCCCCCGCCCAAGGCTCAAGCCCTGGAACCGACTCCCCCCCTCGGCGAAACCTGTCCGGGAACACCTGATAGCCAATGCCGCCCCGTGCCCACGCAGGTGTGGTTTCTGTTTGCCAGATGTAGGCGTAAGGAAAGGGATTAATGCCAAGATACCCTGAATCGAAATTCGTCTGGATTTTAATACCTTCCTGGTCAAAATACAGGGTTTTATCCTGATCTTTTATCTCAAACAAATAACAGGTGCGGGGATCGTCGGGCAGGTAATCGGCTTCAAACCAATCGTGCACCTGGTCCTGCGCTCTGAGGAACATGGGCTGGCGATTGAACTGATTAAAATACCGCTCCTTGCTATATATACCAACATACAGCAACGTGACCTCTTTTAAGTCTCCCTTGGCGGCTCTCAGGCGGATTCTAAGCCGCCCGTCCGGCAGCGCCTCCCGGTATTCCAGCCAGTTAACATGATGTAAGGCAGCAAGGTTCATGGAGTATTTTCCCTTTGGTTAGATAATATTAAGGTGCCCAGTCCGGGCAGGGTAGCGGTTCCATCGCTATTTTCTGCGCCCACCGTAGCAAAAATCGGATGCAAACCTTCCGGTACAGCGATTTGCTGGGAATTGGCAGAAGGGTTGTGCAATACCAGCATCTGTTCCTTCCCATGGTTGCGCCAAAAAGCTAAGGGAATGGAGTTTTCACTGTCGTACTTTTCAAAACCACCGGAAAAAAGCGCAGGTTGCCCATTCCGAAGAGCTGTCATTTCAAGATAAACAGACAATAAAGACTGGTTGTCTTTAAGCTGCTGTGTCACCGGTATCGTCTTTTTATTATAGCGGGATTCACGCCAACGGGTTTCAAGGGGGTCATCCCCACCCCACAGCATAGGCGTGCGCAGCTCCTCATCGGGCTTGGCGCCCACCATGCCGATTTCTTCACCATAGTAGATGATGGGATTGCCCGGCAAAGTCAGCAAAATCCTGGCTGCCAGCGCCATTTTGTCTTGTTTTAACACAAGGGAGGCTGCCACCCGGTTTTGGTCGTGATTGGACAGGAAAGGCGCATCAATATAGTCTGGATTACTTGCTTCGTAAGCCTCATACACCGCTTCCAGCATCGTAACAAAGGCAGCCCCGGAGCCGCCGGATTTAAGCATCGGCAGCAGCCTGTCTCCCACATCAAAGTTAACAACGCTGTCTAAGCCCCGAATGAGCTCCGCACGCTTTGATAAGGGCTCCCAGGCTTCTCCAAGCAAGTAGGCATTTGGATATTCCTGGCGGATTTGCTCAGACAGCCATACCCAGAAATCCGCCGATGCTTCAGTGTCCTGCAGGCGTTGGGTTTCTCCCTCTCCATAGATATGGCTGGTAGCATCCAGGCGGAAACCATCTACTCCCAAAGAAAGCCAAAATTTGGCAATGGAAAGCACTTCTTCCCGAACGGCAGGGTTATTAAAGTTTAAGTCAGGCATTCCATCCCAGAAAATAGCATAGTAATAAGCATTTCCATATTTCTTCCAAGGTTTTTGATTCCATACAGAAATGTTCAAATCCAGCTGTGTCTGCCCTTCTTCCACCCAGTGGTACCAGCTGCGATAGGGGCTATCCGCTTGTTGGCTAGCAATAAACCAGGGGTGCTTGACAGAGGTATGGTTAAAGGGAATATCGATAAGTACCCCAATGCCCCGGGCGTGAGCCGCTTCAAGCAACTGCGAAAAATCCGCAAGGCTGCCATATTCCGGATTAACATCCCGGTAGTCCGTAACATCATAACCATGGTAAGAAGGTGAAGGGTGAATAGGCATCAGCCAGATGGCTTTTGCGCCCAGGCTTTCGATATAGTCCAACTTTTGGATGACTCCCTGCAAATCGCCAACGCCGTCTCCGTCGCTGTCCGCAAATGCCCTGACGAATACTTGGTAAATGATTCCCTCTACTTTTTGGGAATCGGTTTTCATTTCGGCATGACCCATTGAAAACAGGAAAAAACAGGCCAGAAAAAGGCCTGTCAGACGTTGAAATACTTTTCTCATATTACTCCTTAACTGCGCCCGACGCCAGTACCTGCGTGAGGTACTTTTGGTTAAAGGCAAAAATGATAATAAAGGGTACTGCAACCAGCACCGCACCAGCCGCAAACATTGTAAAGTTGTTGTTTTCACGGCCGTTGATCAGCTCATATAAACCAACAGCAAGCGTTTTGTTGGCATCGGATTTTAACAGCAACCGGGGAAGGATAAAATCCATCCAGGGGCCGGTAAAGCTGGTAACGGCCAAGAAAACCACCATTGGTTTGGCAATGGGCAGAATAATTTTCCAAAAACTGGTAAAATAGCCTGCGCCGTCCACCCGGGCCGCCTCGTCAAGGCTACGGGGAATGGTATCCAGGTACCCCTTAATCAGCCAAGTGTTATATGGAATATTGCCGGCCGCATAGATTAAAATCAACCCTAAATGGCTATCCAAGAGGCCCATGCGCCACACCAAAATATACAGCGCAATCATTCCGGCAAAGGAAGGGAACATCTGTAAAATCAGCAGGGACATCATCAAGGGTTTCTTGGCGCCAAACTTGAAGCGGGAAAAAACATAGGCGGTAACAGTGGTTACAACCACGGAAAGGGCAGAGTTTATCGTGGCGATTTTTAAGGTATTCATGAACCATTTAGCATAGTTGGTTTCATTGAAAAGCCGCTCAAACTGCCTTAACCCCATGGGTTGCTGAAAAGGATAGACCGTAAGCCCGGCCAAAGAATCACCCAAGGAAAAAGCGGACGACAGGGTAAAGAGCAGCGGGTAAAGAACAAGAATGGATACCGACAGGAGAATGCTGTACAAGAGCAGGTAAGTCAGCATCCGGCCAATAGAAAAGGGACGCCTTTTCTTTGCTGTGATTGCGCTCATAGTTCACCCTCCTTAAAGGCCTTGGTACGGGAGAAGTTGTAAATAGAAAACGGCGCAATGACCAGAAATACTAAGATAGACAGCACAGCCGCCATGTTGTACTGGCGAAGGTCCAGGGTTAGCTTGTACATCCAGCTCATGAGAATGTCGGTAGCTCCTGCGCCGGACTGAGTGGTGGCAAGGTCGGTCGGGCCGCCGCCGGTAAGAAAATACACAGCGCCAAAGTTATTCAAGTTGAACGAAAAGCTCATAATAAACAAAGGAACCGTTTGATAAAGCACCATAGGCAGAGTAATTTTGAAGAATTGTACCCTTTTGTTGGCGCCGTCAATCTCGCTGGCTTCGTATAAGTCGGCCGGTACGGAAGTCATGACCCCGGTAATCAGCATCATAAAATAAGGGAAACCAAGCCACAGGTTAACTACTATTACACTGATGCGGGCCAAGGTAAAATCCGACAGCCAATGGATGGGTTGGGAAATCCACCCCCATTCAATGAGCATTCGGTTGATGGGACCAAACTGACCGTTTAGTAAGTTGCGCCACACCATCAGCGACAGCATGGCAGGTACGGCATACGGCAGGATGAAAATAATTCGGAATACATTGGGAAATTTGATATTTTTATTAATTAGCGCTAAGGCAATCAACAAGCCTCCCACATAACAGGTGGTGGTAGACAAGGTTGCCCAAGTCAGCGTCCATAGAGCGGTACGGCCAAAGGCCCCTGCCCACAGGGAACGCCCTGCCAGGGTTTTAAAGTTGTCCATACCCACCCAGTCCACCGTATTGGCAGGCGGGATGTGGTGGGGAGAAGAATAATTGGTAAACGCCAGCATAGCCGAAAAAATGAGCGGCAGTACCACAAAAAACAAAATCATCAACATCGCAGGGGACAAGCCAATCACCGCAAAGGAGGTGTCCGCTAAGGAAGACATAAACGCTCTTGTGCTCGGATAGACTCCCGTGCGCTCATAGTCCCGTTGCAGCTTAGCAGCATCCCGAATGTTAGTGATATATAAGATGATAAAAATCGCCAGCAAGATAAGGAAAATAATGCCTTCCACCATCATGAAGATGGAATTTGGTCGCTGGCGGATGGGTAAATCAGGCCTGGGTTCTCCTAAGGTAACCAGACCCACTATGCCTTTAATAAAATATTTGCTATTAATCAGAACCAGTAATTCAATCAGGGCATAAAAAGCGCCTTTTACATACTGCTTTTGAAACAGAAGCTGGCCCATTCCCATAAAAACAGTAGAGGCCCATACGGGAGCTTTGTTTTTTAAAGGGGGCACACGGTACTTGGTTTTGGCCATGGTTCCACTCTCCATGTATTGTATTTCTTTGGCAGCAACGCCGCCAAAATCCTACTGTTCTGCCTCTTTGCCACAACTTGCGTTGGCATCCATTGGGAGCAAGGCAAGGTTGATGAGGCAAGACATTTCCATAAAATGGAAGGAACGATTTATCATAAAGGGAAAGGGGCTGCCTTCCGGGCAGCCCCTTGAGGACAGGAAATTTACTTGCCGATGGCTTCCACTACCTGGGCTGCGGCGTCCAGTTCGGTCTTGACGTCGTTGCCGTTCCAGATGTTGTTGAAAGCCGGGCCCATGCTGGACCAGTAGCCGTCCATGGCGGGGATGGAGGGCATGGGTTTGGCAAAGCCAGCCTGCTCCATAATGCCGGCGAAATAGGGGTTATCGCTGGTAACGCCGGTGTTGGGGCTAATGGTGCTGGTTACATCGGAGCGCAGCTTTTGCATTTCCGGTGTCAGCAGGAACTCCGCAAAGGCTTTGGCCTCTTCAGGATGCTCTGAAAAAGCGGATACAAACATCGCGCGGATGCCGGAGAAAGATGCCGGGGGATTCTCGGTTTCAGGCAGCATGGGGATGGGGGCAATGCCCAGGTTGATGCCGGCCTTGACGGCTCCGTCGATGCTCCAGGGGCCGGTGATGTACATGGCAGCAGTCTTGGTTTCGGTGAAAGCGCCGCCGCAGAAGGAGCCGGTGAGGTCTTCCGCCTTGACGGGCAGCATTTTGTCCCTCAGGGACTGGAAGTAGCCGAGGCCCTTAACAGCGGCTTCGGAGTTGATATCATGTTGGTCTTGATCGGTGCCTTCGGGGCCAAACAGGTCGGCGCCATAGGCAGACATGAAGATGTAGTTATAGTAGGGAGCGGACACCTCCCATACCATCGCGAACTTGTTGTTAGCTACATCGTTATAGGTGTTCGCAAATTCAACAACTTCTTCCCAGGTTTTGGGCGCTTCGGCGATCAGATCCTTGTTGTAGAACAGGGCATAGGTTTCAATAGCGGTGGGATAGCCATAAGCTACGCCATCATAGGTAACGCCGGCCTGAGCAGCGGGCATGAAGGTATTTTTCAGGGTTTCGGTAGCGCTATCACTGAGGGGCAGCGCCAACTGGCCTACGACGATTTGACCCAATTTGTCATGGGGGGCAGCGAACACGTCAGCGCCCAGGCCGGTGGGGCCGTCAAGTTCCAGCTTCTGCACTGCGTCCGTATGGGACACGCCTTCAAATGTAAACTTGACGTTGGGGTTGAGTTCAGTGTACTTTTCGGCGGCCTGCTTAATGAAATCGCCTTCTACGCCGTCTGCCTCCCAGACAACCAGAGTGACTTCCTCTGCCAGTGCGGGGATTAAGCCCAGCGCCAGCATCAGAGCTAATGCAATGGATAATAGTTTTTTCATATTATTTCCTCCGTATTTATTATGTAACCAGTTTCCTGGTTGCATCCCATGAAATTTTATTGAGGAAAGATTCCCTATTTGTCCGGAACCTTACCATAATCGTATAATAGTATAATTGTCCGTGCATACGTTGTCAAGTTATTATTTGTTGGTTTTATGTAAAGTTTGTAAGGAAGTCAAACATTTGTGACACGGTCCTTAAATCATAAATCACCGGAAAGTTACTGCATTTGAGATTGTTTTATCCTGAGGTTCATATATAATATATTACCGCTTAACACTCGCTTTCTTGTTTGACAAGTCATGTAACGGCTCGTATAATCTAACACGCATAAAAAAGCGTTCTGTTGCCCTACAAAGGGTAACAGAACATTGAAAATGCTTTTAATCTCCAAAATCCAAAATATTTGATATGCCCAATCAGTTTTTACCCTTGACATTCGTTCCTTAGGCGGGTTATATTGCTTGAACAATGCCGGTAACAGAGCGCTTATTTTGGATGGCGCCCGGCTCACCATACCACCTTCCCCCTGTGTTTTGCGATAACTACTCAACAGAAAGGTTATTATATGCGCCAAAGCGGTATTTTACTTCACATTACCAGCCTGCCTTCCAAAGGCGGCATCGGAACCCTAGGCAAGGATGCCTATGAATTTGTCGATTTTCTGGTTGAAAGCGGCATGTCAGTCTGGCAGGTACTGCCCGTCTCCCCCACCGGCTTTGGCGATTCGCCTTATCAGAGCGTATCTTCCTTTGCGGGCAACCCTTTGCTGATTGATTTTGAGCTACTTGAAAAAGACGGTTTAACACCGCCCGATTTTAAATGGTTGGGTGAGGTAAGTGATCCTGAAATGGTGGATTACGGCGTTGTTGTTCCCCAAAAGGATGCCCTTTTGCGCAAAGTCTATGCTTACAGCGGCAAGCGCCTGAAAAATGAAATTGCCGCCTTCCGAAAGGAACAGACATGGGTGGAAGACTATGCCCTCTTTAGCGCCATTAAGCAACATTTCGGCTTAATTTCCTGGATGGAGTGGCCCGATCAGGCCATCCGCCACAGGGAAGAAGCGGCCATGAAACACTATCAGGAGTTGCTTGAAGATGAAGTTAATTACTATATCTTTATCCAGTATCTTTTTTATCGCCAATGGTTTAGCCTCAAAACCTACGCTAACGGCAAAGGCATTGATATCTTTGGCGATATGCCTATCTACTGCGCCGAAGACTCAGCCGATGTGTGGTGTGCCCCTGAAATGTTCCAACTGAATAAAAACTTAAAACCCACCCGGGTATCAGGTTGCCCGCCAGACGCCTTTTCTACCGACGGACAACGCTGGGGTAACCCTCTATACAACTGGCGCAACATGCAAAAAACCAACTTTGCCTGGTGGATTGAGCGCTTAAAAGGCATGGGTGAGTTGTACGACATTATCCGCATTGACCATTTCATCGGCTTTGCCAACTACTACTCCATTCCCGCCAAGGAAAAAACCGCCCGTATAGGCAAATGGATTCCGGCGCCCGGCAGGCAGTTGTTTAAGCAAGTGAAGGAACAACTGCCCAATCTGCGGGTGGTTGCCGAAGACTTGGGCGTGATGAGCCAAAGGGTTTATAACCTCCTGCACTACTGCGGCTACCCCGGCATGAAAATTATGATGTTCGGCTTCTACGGCGACCCGGCCAGCGAGTTTTACCCGCAAAACTTTCCGCAAAATTGCGTTGTATACACCGGTACCCATGACAATGAAACCTTGGTAGGCTTCTTAAAGCAACAGAGTGAAAAACAAATCAATCTAATGAAAAAACTGCTCAAGGTTGAAACAGCCAAGCAAATTCCAGACGCCATGCTGGATGCGGGGCTGATGAGCCGGGCGAACATGTGTATCTACCCCATGCAGGATATTTTGGAGCTGGACAACAGCGCCCGTATGAACACACCCTCCACCATCGGTGGACGCAATTGGAGGTGGCGCATGCTATCCGGCGCCGCCAACAAAAAGCAGGCAGCAAGACTTTTGAAAAAAAACATCCTGTCCGGACGTACCATTCGCTAATTGGTAGAGGGTAAAACAGGGTCTTTTCCCCTAAGAATAAGTCCCCTTCCGCCTTTTGGCTAAAACACAAATAAGGCTTTTATCGCTTTCCCTTGATACCGCATAACCATTCACCCCCCCTGCGCCGATTGGAGCAGGGTTTTTTTGTCGCCTGAAATTAGAAACAACTTTGTTCACTTTATTTGCGCAATATATTCCGCTTTTTATGAACGTATATAAGAATACTTTCACCATTTCCCGTCTTTTTATCAAACAAACTTTCCAAACTTATTCGCAAACGTTTCGTTAGCATCGTTTGATATTGTCAAAAGCAGTCTATCTTTAAGCATATAATTTATTACGCTTGCATAAAATATATTCCTAAATAATTAACAATTATTATTATATTATTTCGTTTTTGCTTTATTTTTATTGCCCTTAAAAATTTATATTTTTTTGGGTTAAAAATATGTAAAAAAAGCTTGTATCTTGTGGTTGAATATGTTAAATTATACTATAAATTGTATGAAAGGGCAAAATTGCTTGTGAATTCTTTGGCTACTACCTGCATTATTATATTCACATCAATAGGGCTGTTGATTGCCCTATACCTTGTCCTCGCCCGCCGTGCGGATGAGCAGGCTCTTACCGCTATTAGACAGACAGAAATTTATCAGAGGCTTTGCCGCCGCCTCGATAAGCTTGATCGCCACTATATTGGCCAAATCCTCGTAGAACAGACAGGCGTGGTCGTTCGTACCGCCTTTCCCGAGCACATCGCCCTAAGCTTTTACTACATCAAGGAAGGCGTGCCTGTGCGCAATCCCGCCTTTGCCCGCAACATCGCCACCCTTTTGCAGCAGGACTATGCCCTGCTTGCCCAAAAAGATTGTTACCGCCTGCGCCGCTACCGCATTTACCGCATGAACGGCATGAAGGAGTATGGCTACTCCTTTACCATGACTTTCGGCTTTAAGCAGGCCGCCTACGAAAAGCAGCGCATGTACAACCTAAGGATTTATTAAAAAATCTTCGTACACCTTTAGGGCAAAAAATCGTTCCTTCTTGCCCGTCACCTCTTTACCGCCGTGCGTTCCTCCCACGGTGGTTTTATTTTATTCATAATGACAAGCCAAAACTTTGACCTATACTACATTGGCTATTAACAGTTCCGCAAATAGCTAACTTTGACAACCTCCACTCTCCTCTGTTACGATACCTATGGAAGCTGTACCGCTTGTCGCTTCGGGCGTATTGTTAGGGGCTTGATTACCTGACGCAGTGGCAAGGCTTCTTTTTTGTATGCTTTTTATCATCGCAAAAAAATTTCTAAAATAGTATTGACAGGATAAATACTTTCATGTATTCTATAATTAACCTTTAGGTTAAATGTTAAAAGATTAGGAGGAGACACCGTGGGACTGCAACAAACGCTCAAGGCCCTTGCCGATCCCATCAGACGGGAGATACTCAATATGCTCAAATCCGGCAGAATGTCGGCAGGCGAAATCGGAAGTCATTTCCCGGTAACGGCTGCGTCCATCTCCCGCCACCTATCGGTCTTAAAAGAAGCCGATTTGGTGCGGAACACAAGAGAAGGGCAGTTTATCTTTTATGAACTGAACGCCTCGGTACTGGAAGAAATTATGCTTTGGATAACTGATTTAAAAGGAGAGAAAGACCATGATTAAAAAGAACAGAGGAGCGCTGATCCTATCCTCCATCCTCATTCTCTTGCCCAGCCTTTTAGGGCTTATTTTCTGGAACAAGCTGCCTGAACAGATGACCACCCACTGGGGCTTTGACGGCAGCGCCGATGGCTTCTCCACCCGCCATGTGACGGTTTTTGTCCTTCCCCTCATCCTGCTTACTTTTCAGTGGCTGGCCGTTTTAATAACCGCTAAAGACCCCAAAAACAAAGACCAAAGCAGCAAGGTATTCCGTTTGGTTATTTGGATTTTACCTGTCGTGTCGCTGTTTGCAAACGCTACCATCTATGTTGTGTCTTTTGGGCAGGAAGTGCGTGTGGAATTATGGACGCTCATGCTGCTTGGACTTCTGTTCATCGTGATGGGCAACTACCTGCCCAAAACAAAACAGAACTATACCATCGGTATTAAAATTAAATGGACCTTGCAGGATGAACAAAACTGGAACGCCACCCACCGCTTTGCCGGCAAGGTATGGGTTGCCGGCGGTCTCTTGATGATGGCAAGCGTCTTTATACCCAATATCTCCCTTTTTGTGCTGATATCCTCTGTACTCATCTTAGGCCTTATTCCCAGTATCTATTCATATCTCTATTATAAAAAGCAGGTAAAAGAGGGCACAGCAAATATCAAATCCCTTTTGGTCACCAAAAAACAAAAAGTTTTTGCTCTCGTTTTGATAGCCGCCATCCTGATTTTTGTCCTGGTGATGATGTTCGCAGGCAGCATGCAGATTGAATATGGCGACACTTCCTTCACCCTTAAAAGCACTTTCTGGAGCGACTTGACCGTCGCCTACGACGCCGTTGACTCTATCGAGTTTCGCCAGTCGGACGCTGTCGGCACAAGGGTGGGCGGCCTTGGCAGTGCGAGGCTCCTTGCAGGTTCCTTCCACAACGAGGAGTTTGGCAACTACACCCGCTATTCCTACACCGGAAGCGATGCCTGCGTGGTACTAAAAGTGGACGGCAAGACCCTTGTCATCGCCGACAAGGACGCTCAAAGCACCCGCCAAATGTATGAGGAGTTGTTAACCAAAACCAACCTGCAAGCTGCACCCATAAACTGAAAATGAGTAATGAAAAAAGGGCTGCCGATGATGACGGTAGCCCCTCTTTTATGCACGATTATGTCCAATACACCGTTTTCCAGCCCGTATGCGTCCGCCTGAAACTTGGCTTGGGGTTGACCTTAACGGGATTGCCGCACAGAGCCATGACTCCGCTATCTGACAGGGAATCGCCGTAAGCGTAGGAGTTTTCCCAGTCGACAGATAAACCCTGTTCTTTGACATATTGCCTAATCAAAATTCCTTTGTTTTTTCCCTTGGCATTAGAAATAATGTTTCCTTCATCATCCACCGTGCTGCAAATCACCTGGTAAACGGGAAGGTATTTTTTAAGGTACTTCAGATAAACCTCCGGTGAAGCGCTTAATATAAGTACATGGTCATTGTTTGCACGGTGCGCCATGAGATTTTTAAGGCTTTCAGAGAAAATATTGGGGAGCAACCGTTCTTTCACAAACTGCTCGCTTACCTCTGCCAATCTTTGTTTATTTACGTTTTTGATAAATGACAGGCTGCGGGACTTAACCGTTTCGGACTTGATTAGTTTTACAACAAAAGCCATACCACACAAACTACTGGCTATTAGGTGTCCAAAACCAAACAAACCTTGCCGATAACAAAAAATTAGATAGGGCACGATACTGTCTCCTTTGAACATGGTATCGTCAAAATCAAAAATAGCTAATCGTGTACATTCCATACAAACCTCCAAAGCATTTTTATCATAGCTATTTTGCGTTGATTATGCAAGCTTTGAGGTAAACGGCTGTTTTTTATTCGCCCCTCTTACATGTTTTTTATAAAAGGCTTGCGCTTTTGGCCCCCTCTTTTGTACAATAGTCCAAGAGGTGAAAGCGTATGAAAGGTAAGCTCTGGCTTCGGCTCATGAAGCAACAAAAAATTAAACAAGACTTGGTCATCCCCGCCGATCAGGATAATTGGCAGGAAGCGCTCATTCAAGGCTGCCACCAGTTGGATATATCCGCACCCGTCATTCTCTTGCGCCACCTGAGGGACTGGGTGGAATATTCTCAAACCCGTTTTTTGTCTGATGATTTTATCGATCACTTCCCCTTCGATAAGTTGGAAGTGGAATACTTTGAAGAAGGCAAGCGCCCCGCCCCTTCCGACGACTACCAAAATGCATAGTGAATAACAAAAAATCCCTCTTGAGTCCACAAGTTTTTTGTAGTCTTGGATGGGCGCAAGAAAAAAACGCTTCCATCCACCGTATTTGCATCAATCCCCCTAACTGTTTTTTGGGAAACGATAATCTCCATCTAAAAACTTTTCTTATCATGCCAAAGAACAGCCCACTCGCTGTTTTTATGCGTACATTATCCCCGGCATGATGACCAAGTCGCAGCCGTCGGTAGCAACATTGCCATCCAGCATCAGAGAGGCAGGAAGAATACTCGTATCGCCAAACTTTTTTTGTAGTTGATAGACGGCCTTGTCCACACGGCTTTGCTTTTGGTGGCGCTCATCGTCCTCAAAAAAATCAAGCTGACCGGGCAGCTCCTGCGACTGCAGGTTAATGGCCCGCACCGTCAGCGCACGGACGGGCTTATCCCATAGGTGGCGGTTAAGGAGCAGCTGATAGGCCGCCTTAGCGATTTCCAGCGGACTTTGGGAATGATAGCACAGCGGCATTTGATACTGCTGTACAACAAAATCGCAGTCCTTGACCGTTAGCTGCACGCCCCCGCAGACAAGGGCGCTGTCCCTAAGCCGGCGACCGATATCTTGACTAAGGAGCAGCAGCACCGGCCAGGCTTCATCAGAGGTATCAAGGTCTTTAACGCAGGTGGTGCCATGCCCCACCGACTTGATGGGCGCAATATAGTGGTAAGGCATCACACGGGATAGGTCTTTGCCGTTTGCAAAACGGTGCAGTTGCAACCCGTTTTTGCCAAGGCGCTTATGAATCCACCGTATATCGGCTCTGGCTAAGTCGCCAATGGTGTGAATGCCCACCTTGCTTAGCTTTCTTTGCGTTCGTGGGCCTACATACAGCAGTTCCCCGACAGGCAGCGGCCACACCTTTTCTCTAAAATCATCCCGCCCGATGACCGTTACGGCATCGGGCTTTTTCATATCCGAGCCTAACTTTGCAAACACCTTGGTAAAAGAGACGCCGATGGACACCGTGAGCCCGATTTCCTGTTTGACAGCTTGCCTGATCTCTTGGGCGATTTCCTCCCCTTCTTCCATGCCGCCTGCAAGCAGCCCCAAGTCCAGCCAATTTTCGTCCATACCGAAAGGCTCGATATCGGGCGAGAATTTACGGTAAAGGGCACGCACCTCTTGGGAATACCGCAAATATTTCCGGAAATCAGGCGGTACGCAAATAAGGTCGGGACATTTTTCCAGCGCCTGCCAGTTGACTTCGGCCGTCTTAACGCCCTTGGCTTTAGCCTCCTGGCTTTTGGCAAGGACAATTCCGTGCCTGTTTTCGGTGGAGCCGCACACCGCCACGGGCTTGCCTTGAAGCTGCGGATGTTCCAGCACCTCCACCGAAGCATAGAAACAATTTAAGTCGCTATGCAGAATGACCCTTTCACGTGCCATGCTCTTTCCACCTTTCCAAATATAATCGCTTGACTTTTGAAGTAATGAAGCGTAGACTGATGATGAAGTTCAGCTTCATTTTCTTCAGTATAATGAGTTTCAACTTCCTTGTCAATATGAAGTTCGTTTCAGAAAGGTGTTTTTATGAAGTTTGGTGAAAAGGTGCGCCAATTGCGCAAAGAAAAAAAGCTGTCCCAAGCGGAATTGGGCAAGGCGGTGGGCGTGAGCGGGCGCTCGGTCGCTGCCTGGGAAACAGGCAACACCTACCCCCGCTATCAGGAAACCTATGACCAGCTTGCACGTTTGTTTAATGTGGATATCAACTACCTGCGTACCGAAAACGAAAGCTTTATGGAAGATGTGCGCCAAAAGTATGGCGGCCGCGCCCAACAACAGGCTCGTACCTTATTGGAACAAGCCAATGAGCTATTCGCCGGAGGCGAGCTGTCCGAGGAAGACAAGCTTGCTTTCCTGACAGAAATGCAACAGCTATTTTTAGACGCAAAAAAACGGGCACAAAAATACGGCGTCAGAAAGCCTGACGCCACGGAAAGAAACTAATCCATGTCGCCCGAACAAATTTACAAGCTGGCCTGCCAATATCGCAAGAAACTCAAAACCAACAACCCCTTTGACTTGCTTGACGCAATCGGGGCGGTGGTCAAGTTTTCGGGCGCCTATCCTGCCGGCGGCTTGCGTGGCTACTGTACGGTGTTGCTAAAAACCAAGTACTGTGTGATTAGCCAAAACCAGCCCGAAGAAGAGCAACTGGTGGTCGCCGCCCACGAAGCGGGACACCTGATCCTCCACCAAGAACGGCTCAAAGCCGGCGCCCTGCAGGACTGGGATGTATACCATGCCGAGGGCGTTATGGAACGGGAAGCCAACCTCTTTGCCGCCGACTTTTTGATTGACGATGTGGACGTCCTTGAACAGGTACAGACCAAAAACAGCGACTTTTTCTCCCTCGCTAAGGCTCTGAGTGTCCCCGCCCCCTTCCTTGCCTTTAAGCTGTACAGCATGGTACATCGGGGACATCGCCTTCTGATGCCAAGCGAGCCGCAAAATAGGTTTTTGAAGAAATAAAAATAATCACCCGCCTATAAAAAGACGGGAATTTTCATTCAATAGATTCTCATCCCTTCTCCCTAAACCAACACCACAGGGGCAATAGATACAAGAAAAAAGCACAAAGGATGGACGACAGGGGCGCTCCCACCGATAAAAGGACAACCGATGATGCAATGGACCAGGGAATCAGCGGCGACACTACCACGGCCGTATTCTCAAGGTTGAGGGCATGTTGTTTGGGGTCTTTTGAAATGGACTTGGTTAGTTGGTGGGTAAGAATAATCGACAGCGTCTGGTTGCAGCTGATGGCGCTGACAGGGATTGAGGTGAGCAGTATGGCCCGATAATTACCCCATTTTTTGTCCATCTTTTGAATAATTTTTTCTAAAAAACTCAATAAGCCCGTCGCCTGAAACAGTCCGCTATAACAGGAAGAAATGCACACAATGGCAGCCACCCGCGCCATAGAGAATAGCCCACCCCCATTCATTAAAACTGCGGCCTGTTCATTTGGGCTTTGGTAGCCGAAAATCATCGTGTTCAAAATATTTTCCACCGGCATATTTTGAGCAAAAAGAGCCAGCGGCAGGGCGGTGAGAATACTGAAAAACATAGCCTTTTTAACCGGTACTTTGAAAAGCGCCAATACCAAAATTGCCACCGCCGGAAGCAGGCAAATTGGCGATAGGATAAAAGCCCGCCTTAACACGCTGCCCGCATCCTGTACTTGACCGGCCGGATTTAAGACAAAACCGATAACAAAATATAGCAAACAACTAACGATAAAGGGCAGGTTAGCGCTTTTAATCATCGCCCGAATGTTTGAATAGAGGTTGGTTTCGGTGAGCGTGGCAACCAATAAGGCGCTGGTTGAAACGGGCGAACAGCGGTCGCCAAAGAAAACGCCCGCCAGTATCGCCCCGCCCACCCACATGGGAGAAAGCCCCAAGGCGCTTGCCAAACTCATGCTGATAACGCCCATCGTGGCCGCCGTGCCAAAGGCTGTGCCCGTAAGTAGCGAAACCAAGCAGTTCATTAAAAAGGTAAACAGAAGAAAAATCCACGGCCGAACAAAGACCGTTGCATAGACAACCAGCGTCGCAAGACAGCCCGAAGCCCTCCACAAAGCGGTGAGAATGCCGATTAAAACAAAGGTCAACAAAACGTTCTTGGTTGTGCGAACACCAGACAAACAAAAGTTTAGCAGCTCCTTTGCGCCAAAACCGCAGTACCTACCGTAGCCTAAAAATAACCCCAAGCCTCCAATTAATGCCACCAGTATAGAGATATCCAAAACAACACATAAAATTAGCAGCCCGCCAAAGGCACCAACGATGGCTATTTGCAATTTTCTATTCTGTCCCTTCCCCTGCATATTGCCTCCTTAGCGGTTGTACTGAGTGGTAAGCGCCGTCCCGTCCTGGTGGTAAAGCATAAGTAAATCGTCCTTGGTTTTGTGAATGGGGTTCTTTTCGTCCCAATGAAAGGTGGCGTCCACCTTGCTTGAAAGGGTGATGCTCTCCCCGTTCTTTAGGCTAACACCTTCAGGAAAAATGAAAGCCTCTCCGCCCCTTATGGAAAACAGAATACAGCCCGATAGGTCCCCTTGGCCGGTGATGGTTACCAGTTGATTATCTATATCGATATCCATCGAAAAACTGCCCCTATCCGTTTTGGGCGGAAAAAGCGCTTGGGCGGTAAGCTCTTCACCTTCCTTTTGTACCAGAATGCCGATGCCCGAATCTTCCGTTAAAAACACCCGGGCAGGCTGCAAGGCAGCAAGCACCCTTTCGTGGGCCGAATCAAAATCCACCAATCTATCGGTGCTGATAACGGCAATGTCGGGGCTGACCGCCCGAGCAAATACATCGCTGGTAGCATCCCTGTTGCCGTGGTTGCCCACTTTAAGCACTTGGGCGCTTAGGTCAAAACCCTTTGCAAGCAGTGTGGCCTCCTGCCTATACTGCATATCGCCGGTAAGTAGGTAGCGCACGCCGCCAAGGGTAAGTAAGAGCACGAGGGAATTATCGTTGTCATCATCAGGGAAATATTCAAAGGGGGCGAGTACAGTAATTATATCATTTTCTGATAATTTCAGCACCTCTCCCGCCGAGAGCAGGGTAACGGGCAATCCAGCATCGGAAAACTCTTTTTGGGTTTTGAGCGCCCCTTTTTTATTGGTTTCGCCAATTTGGGCACAGTAGCCCATGTCAATAGGCATATGCTTGGCAAGCTGCTCCAAACCGCCCACATGGTCCTTGTGGCTGTGCGTTAAAAACACGCCCGAAAGGGTTTCCACCCCCTGCGATTTAAGACCTGCCCATAACTGGGGAAAAGAGTCTTGACTGCCCGTGTCCACCAAGTAGTGTCTGCCGCCCGAAGTAATCAAAATGGCATCGGCCTTGCCTACATTGATAAATAAAACGCTGTCTTCCGCACAGGCGAAAGACAGCGCCATTAAAATAAGGATAAGGACTGTTAAGATTCTTTTCATTTGAAGGCATCCTATGCTTTAATCGACTGATCAGTTTGTCAGCCCTTGATGCCGCCACGGGATACGCCGCTGACAATCTGCTTTCTGGCAAAAAGGAAAAGAATAATCATGGGCATAACCACTACAAGGGAGGCGGCCATCAGCAGTTCGTTGTTGGCGCCCACCTCGGTGGTAAACGTATAAAGCCCGAAGGGCAGGGTACGATTGATGTCCTTTTTGATGACAAGCAAGGGCCACATAAAGCTGTTCCACGATGCCATGGCGTTGAGTAGCACGATGGTTACAAGCGAGGGGCGGGCAATGGGCACCATAATCTTCCAGAGGTAGCGCCAGTTGGTGCAGCCGTCCACACGTGCCGACCAATAGAGACCTTCAGGGATGGACACAAAGAAATTGCGCAAAATATAAGTATAGAAAATGCTGGACGTAAACGGTAAAATCAGCGCCCAGATGGTATCGTTCAGCCCTACCTTCACGATGGTCGTATAGTTGGTAATCACTAACATTTCAAAAGGTACCATCATCATGGAAAGAAGCAGGCTGAAGAGAACGTCCCGTCCCGGGAACTTGAGCCTTGAAAAAGCAAAGGCCGCCAAGACGGTAGTAAAGGTCGTGATGCCCACACTTGAAAGGCAGGTGGCCACTGAATTCAAAAAGTAACGAGCAAAAGGCGCTGTTTGAAAAGCGACGACGAAGTTATTAAAGTTGCGCCAGTTTTTGGGCAACATGCTGGGCGGAAACAGGTTCATTTCGGCGCTTGTTTTGAAAGCGGATACCAGCATCCAATAAAAGGGGAAAACCATAATCAGCGCCCCTACGGACAGGAAAAAGTAGCGTATTCCCCGCAAAGACAGTACCTTGGTTTTATAGGAGTGGTTCAGAAACAAGCCGATGGCAACAGCCACAAGCCCTACCGCAAACGGCAAAGAGCCAGTTTCCTTAAACAGCCATGTCAGGCTGCCCACAAGCGCCAATACAATACCGGCCACATAGGTAACAGTCCCTAAAAGGGAGCGCGTACGATTTTGTTTTTTCATTAGCTCTCCCTCCTTTAGGTGGTATAGTTCCACTTGCGCTGAATGTAGCGTTGTAGCATAGTAAAAATAAAGATAAACACAAATAAAATAATAGCGGCAGCCGCAGCCCTTCCAAGCTCCAATCGATTGCGCATCATTTCGTAAATATAATAAACCACCGTGTACATATTGAATGCAGGCCCGGGGCTGCCGTTAAACAGCACTGTTACATCGGTAAATACTTTAAAAGCAGAAATAGAGTTAATAGTTAAAACTAAACCGATAGTAGGCGCAAGCAGCGGCACGGTGATACGGCGGAAAATGCGCATGGCCTTTGCCCCATCCACTTTGGCAACGGTGTAGTAGGATTCGTCAATATTTTGAAGGCCACTCAACAATAAAATAATGGTGAAAGGCAGCGAATTCCAGATACCAAAAACCACTAACACAGTCATAGAGTAATTGGTATCCCGCAACCAGTCAATGGGCGTTGTGCCAAAAAGCTGCAGCACGGCGTTTAAGATACCGAAATTACCGTTAAATATCCACCGCCAAACAAGCCCTACAGCCGTGACGCTGGTAACCATAGGTAAAAAGTAGGTGGTCTGAAACAGCGCTGAAAAACGCAGTTTTTGGTTGAGGAGATAGGCAATAATCACCGCCAAAACGGTGGTAATAGGCACCGTCATGATTACATATAGGAAGGTATTGCGCAAACCTTGCGTAAAATAGTTGCTGGTGCCGGGAATACCGTGAATGACATATTGGTAGTTGCCAAGACCCCAGCCTTGGAAGCTGCCATCCAGGCGGTAACGCTCCTGAAAGCTCATAATCACCACCCGCACAATGGGATATAGGGTGAAAATAAACACGCCCACAAAAAAGGGCAGAAGGTAATCTATGGGTTCTAACAGTTCTGCTGTTTTAATTTTGGTTTTGTGCGGCGCAAACAACCAAATACCAAAAAGAAAAGTTGCAAAGCCAAGCAGCACACCCCCGATTGCTATCAAAGCAATGTGGTAATACATTTGCGCATAACCCTTTTCAGTTACTTTGAGTGACTTGCGCACTTTGGCAAGGCATAAATTGTCAAGAGCCTCTGTTTCTTCTTGGACCAATTGCGCCATAAATTTATCCAGATCTTCACGGGCGACTGCTTGCAATCCATCGGCAGATGCCTGATCGGTTCTTGAAGCGATACCTTCAAAAACAGCCTGTTCAACCGCTAGGTAAATTTCTTCGGTGGTGGAACCGCTTGCAAACATATCGCCGACAACTGTTTTGAGACCTCGCTTTTTGGAGCTAATAGCCTGATCCAGTATGGAGTTTACACTGTCATTGGCATATTCTTGCAAAATGGGTTTAATATCGGCCAAAGCCTTGGTATGCAGAATATCGATGGACACGTTGGCTTTTGCAACATCCATGTGGTTTATCAACATTTCTCGCCCGCTAAGCCCAAGGTACAGAATAAGGCCACCCAATAAAAACAGCGCCACAACATGCACCGCCAAACGGCGTAGTCCTCGCTGGGGACGCTTTCTAAAGGTAGGCGCCGGCAATTTTTGCTTCATGCGTAGCGCCTCCCCGTTTCAAGGTCAAACAAAAATACGCCCCGATCCCGCACTTGCAGCGTCACTTCATCGCCAGCCTTTAAACCATAATCAAAGGATAAGTAGGCACGAACCTGCGTATCGCCGAAGTTCAACAGCGCCATTTCTTCCTTGCCAAGCTGATACACATTTTCCACCGTACAGTGCAGGCAACTTTCATCGCCTTCATCAGCCATCATAAAACTTTCAGCGCGAATAGCAAGGTGAACTTTGACGCCTTCAGGCGCACCGTCCGTTTCGGGCAAGCGTACCTTATCCCCGTTTTGGGCGACAAAAAAGCCCGAATGAATGGCGCCCTTAATGTTGTTGATGGGCGGGTTGCCTAAAAAGTCGGCCACAAACTGGTTGGCCGGTTCATTATAAAGCGCTTGCGGATCATCATGTTGCTGCAAAAAGCCGTCTTTCATCAGTACGATATGGTCGGAGATACTCATGGCTTCTTCCTGGTCGTGGGTAACAAAAATGGTGGTTACCTTGGTTTGCAGCTGAATACGGCGAATTTCCTCCCGCATTTCAAGGCGCAGCCTCGCGTCCAGATTGGATAGCGGCTCGTCAAGAAGCAGCAGATTGGGCCTTTTAACCAGCGCACGGGCAATGGCTACACGCTGTTGCTGACCTCCGGACAGTTCCTTGGGTTTGCGATGCAACATCCCTTCCATATGCACAAGCTCGGCCATTTCGGTAGCTCGCTGGATGCGTTCTGCCTTGGGAAGCCCCTGGATTTCCAACGGAAAACAAATATTGCCAAGCACCGTCATGTGCGGATAGAGCGCATAGTTTTGAAACACCAAGCCAATACCCCGCTGCTCGGGCGGCAAGTCGGTTACATCCTCATCATCAAAATAGATTTTGCCACCGGTCACCGGTAGAATACCTGAAAGCATATTCAGGACAGTACTTTTGCCGCAGCCCGAAGGCCCCAAAAGGCAGACCAGCTCGCCATCGTTTAAGATGACAGAAAAGTCATTCACCGCCTTAACACGCCCAAAATGTTTGGAAAGGTTTTTCATTTCAACACGCATAGTTGTCTCCGCACTTTCTTTTCAATTCGATTTACAATAAAAAATAGGAGGCTGCCGCTTTAGGCGGCAGCCTCCCGGTAAAGGTTTATTTCCCTTCTAAAGCGGCATTGGATAGGGTGACGCACTCTGTCCAGGCTTCATCAACAGTCATATCTCCGGAGGCAGCCTTTTCGATAGCGGCCCTCAGATAATCACGAATGGCAGCGGCGCCAGTCACTGCGGGCAGAGAACCGGCAATTCCCAGGTTGGCATCAACCGCCATAAGCGCTTGGATTCCCAAATCCTCTGTGTTGGCGATATAGGCCTTGTAGGCGTCAGTTTCTTTGGTCCAGGAGTAGGGGGCAAGGGCGTTTGCCGCCTTGACCCAGCCAGCATTCACGTCGGCAGAGATGAAGTACTTCACAAACTCATAGGCGCCTTCAGCGCGAGCGTCATCGCCGTAGTAGAAGACGACGGGGCCGCGGTTCCAAGAGGGATACCAAGTCTGCGCAGGGATGGGCGCCATGGCAAATTCAAAGCCGTCCGGCTCAATGTAGGGATAACCGGCACAGGAACCCATATAGCTGGCAACAATACCGGAGTTGAAGTCTACGCTGAAGTAGTCGCCGGAAGACTTGATGCTGAAATAGCCCTTTTGAACCATGTCGGCTGCCCAGGCAATCTTTGCGCGTACTTCTTCGGTGTCGAACAGGACAGCCTTATTCGCAACATCAATGTAGCCGGAGTTGGGGCTTTCCATGATGAGCATCTGGATAAAGTCGGTCAAGCCGTCAAGACCAAAGCCAATGACGCCTTTCTTTTCCTTGATCACCTTGCAGTTGGCTTCCATCTCTTCCCAAGTAGTGGGAACTTCAAGGCCAAGCTCTGCATACAGGGTCTTGTTGTAGTAAAGAATAGGGCCGGTGGTGTAGGCAGGTAAATAGGGAATGAGGCCGTTGGCAAAGGCCTTCACTTCACCATTCATGACACCCTCAATCAGAGCAGTGTCGAAGCCTTCGATGCCGATTTCTTCGTCGTAGATGTACCAGGAAAGATCGGCCAGCTTGGACGAATCGTACTTGGCGGCTTCAGAAGCATAGTTAAAGATGAAGTCGGGGCCGATGCCTTCGTTCACAGCGCTATACACGGAATCAAGAAAGCCGGAGTAGGGCTGGGTCAGCGCTTCCACGACAACCTTATCCTGGGAGGCGTTAAAATCTTCAACAGCCTTGTTGATGTAGGCTTCCTGGTCCTTGGCAAAAGTGTGCCAGACGGTAACTTGAATCTTCTCCTCCGCATAAGCAGTTAAAGATAGAGCCATCACCGCAACCAGAATCATTGCAAGTATTCTCTTCATTGTGTTAAAACCTTCCTTTCATTTTTACCACATTTAGGGTCACTTATAAAATAACCCTTATACACCTGAATGTCAAGAACAGAACTGTTACGGGAACGGTAAAATCTACATCAAATCTTTGCGTATATTTAACAATTATTTGTTGGTTTTCGCTATCCCTTTCCTGATTCCTAAAGTCTTATAAAGGATCTCTCTTTTTATATTATCTTTTGTCACAATCAAAATTCCCCTCCTCGTTAGGAGGGGGGCAACTCATCAGGTTTTGTTTTAGGCCTTCCACAACCCGTGCAGGTTGCAGTATTCATACACGTTAACTACTTCATCACCGGGAACCAAGGCAAAGACCGCTTCCGGCTCGCCTCCGATGGTCAGCTTCTTGCGCTGGTTGCCCATCTTGGTTTCAAGAGCAATCCAAGAGATGTAGTGTTCGGGAACCATAACATGGGGAGCAGAACCAACCTTTACAGTTACCAAGTTGTCTTCGACGGTGTACACGGGTACATGCTTTTCGTGAGCGCCATCGGTGGTGCCCGCTACCAGTTCCTGCATCTTTTCGCCGCAGCAAACGACAGGGACGCCAGAGTTCTCACAATAAGCAATAACGTTTCCGCAATGGGTACAATGATAGAATTTCATTTAAATGTCCTCCAAATTTGTTCATCACACGCCATGTTTCTCGCTTTGGCATGTTCACTAATTATATACCCGTCAACCACCCGATTAATCATGTTTTAAAAAATCTATCATGTTCAATTTTTTCTGCCGAAGATGATTTTTAAGTGTTCACGCCACTTGAAATCTTGCCTTCTCCTTTTATCCTTTACGGATTACCCGGTTACTAAAACAATAACACCAGACAGCGAGGATTTACAGATCCACATCATAACAAGCAAAAAACCAACAGTTGTTATTAGTATGTGATTGGAAAAAATGAAAATAATTATCGAAGAACCTAAAGATAAAACATATCTTTTCAGACCGTAGACAAAGCGGTTTTGGCAATTATGCAAAAGCCGCTTTTTTGTAGCATAGAAACAGTCCAAAGAAGGATTTCACTAATGAATATAAAAAATATGTAAAAGAAGTCGTGCTTTCGGG
>DUQF01000008.1 GCA_012837965.1 Clostridiales bacterium
CCTCGAGTTTTTGTATCTATATTATACCATATAACCTCGATTTGATCTTGACTTTTAAGGGATTTTGCAGGTTTCATTGAACAAAGTCCCAACGCGAATGGTTGGGACTTTGTCTACAGTCTGAAATAAAAAATAAAAATTTTTTATCTGTTTTCGGCAGGAAGCAAATTCTCAGTATCATCCCAAGCTCGCCACTCTCCTTGATTAAATATATCGTAAACGATTTCATATCGGGGATGAAAGCGCCACTTTCCACCGGTACCCATGGAGGAGGAATCAATTACGCAACAGGGAAGAGCTTTTTCTAGTAGCGGTAGCAGTTCTTTTATAACCGGGTCATTTTTCTGTCCTCGGGACTCGTTGAGCCAAAGTCTTTCAAGTTGTGGCATTTTAAGGAGGGGAGAAAGGTCTTTGATACGGTTGTGAGCAATATTTAAGTCAATAAGTTTTGTACAGTTTTGGAGAGGACTTATATCGTTGACTCTGCATGAAAACATTTCAAGATACTCCAAATCTTTAAGTGTACCAATGGGAGAAATGTCTCTCACCGGATTGCATCCAATAATAAGGAGGCGTAGCTTGGGCATATACTCAAGGAAAGAAAGATCCTCCACTAAATTACGGCCAATATCAAGCGCCATTAAGTTGCGGCACATACGAAGACAGGAGATTAGTTCAGTTGGGTGTAAGAGTGATTGATTGTTGTGCAGGGTAGAAAAAGCGGTAGCGTCTGTGCGCACAACATGTTCAGCAAATCTGACAGTAAAGCCGAAATGTACGTTCGGATAAGTGTCGAAAAGATATAGCATATCTACACGAGGAAGACGAGTTTCGTAAAGGTCAATAGTTTGAATGTTCGGATATGCTTTAATAAGTGCCTCAATCTGGTTCTTGTCGATTTCCGTGGGTCCTTCAACTACGAAATCAAGCATTTCATCGCTAAGCGTAATCTTTTCAAGTGAGTCAGTAAACTTTATTGTTGCTTGTGGATAGGTGGACTTTAATTCCTGCCTTTCCTGTGGACTGAGCCAAAGATTTTTTATAGTGCAGGCAGCTTCAGGGGAAGTCTGTAGGAAAATTTTAGCTTCATCCAAAGAAGAAAAATTTTTCGGTTCTTCCGCCAAGGAAGTAAGGCAGATGAATATCAGCAACAAAAGTAATATTTTACGCATAAAATCCTCCTTATTTATTGAATGGTTTATCGATAATATTAGCATAAAACCCTGCTGAAGTTCTTTGAGTGTCGTTTTCGTAATCATCGGTGTGTTTTTTTGAGCATTTTCTCTAAACAGTCAATTCATATATTCAGAATTTATTATAGTGAATAGGACAAATACATTCAAGTATATACCGGAAGGCCCTTTACTCATCATGTATTTTAGTTTGGGCGCGTACCATCAATATTTTAACATAAAAATTGGGCTTTGTTTGCCAATAAGAAAAGCAAAAACCCCGAGCGATTGTCTCGGGGTTTTTGCTTGTTGTTATATTAGGCTTCTGCCGTATCCGCTTTTTCACGGGGCAGGGCACGAACAACCTTGCCGCTGCGCAGACAGCGGGTGCACACGGTTAGACGCTGGGGCTTATTGTCCACCAGAGCACGAACGGACTGCACGTTAGGGTATAAAAACCGGCCACTCTTACGGTTGGAGTGGCTGACCTTGTTGCCGCTCATGGCGCCTTTTTGGCACACTTCACAAAACTTACCCATTGATAAAACACCTCACTTACAAGGAACTTAGGGACAAATAGCCCTTACTTACAAAACAGCTTTGATATCCTACCATAAAAAATGTTAAATAGCAAGCAAATGACTAAAATTCTTTAAATTCTTTACTTCTGCTTTGGAACGACACCTCAATAATCGCTGGAAGCTATCGTGAGCCAAAATATTGGATTTTTCTGTGGAATGGTGTTATACTTGAAGCCGAAAAAGGAGGTTTTTTGGATAAATAATCGGGCTGTTGGCATTCAATTAATTATGTTGAATAATATGTTTCGTATTTTTGGCTTTTTTTATAGAAGCAACACGGCGGCACTTTCTTTTTCGAATTTATGAAAATTTGTTAGTATAAATCTTGAGTGATTTTAGGAAGAAACAGTCCACAACTCTCCAAAGACGAATGTCGGTTGTTTCTTGCTCGTTCGTTTAGGTTATATTCTGGAAGATGAAACATAGGTTAATTTTGAAAGAATGGTTTGTGTTTATTATCACAAAGACTGAAGACCGAAGATTGACTATGTGGAGGTAAAAAACTGATGGTTGATGTATTGATTGTAGGTGGAGGCCCTGCGGGTTGCTCCGCGGCCTTAACCTGTCGTAGAAGAAATTTATCTGTTACTATGGTATATAGTGGTGATGGCGCTTTGGCAAAGGCTCACCGGATTGATAACTATCCCGGCACCCCAAGAATTGAAGGTCAGGAATTGTTACGCTTAATGCGAGAACAAGCGGTACTTGAAGGGGCGGTTTTACAAAAAGGGCTGGTTCAAACCATCCTTCCGATGGGTGAAAGCTTTAGTGCGCTTGTTCAAGACCAAGTTCTTGAAGCAAAGTCTGTTATTTTAGCTTGTGGCACCGGTCGGGTTAATTTTTTAGAAAACGAAGAATCCCTATTAGGTCAGGGAGTTAGCTACTGCGCAACCTGTGACGGTATGTTTTTTAAGGATAAGGAAATGATCGTCATTGGCTCGTCTGAGGAAGCTATCGAAGAAGCCAATTATTTGGCCGAGCTTGGTCATGTGCGCTATCTGATAGAAAAGAAACATGATACTACTGGACTCCATCCATCAATTGAGCTTGTTCCCGGAGTACCTCAAGCCCTTCAAAAAGATGAGAGAGGCTTAACTGTTTTTACCAAGCAAGAGGAGGCTTATAAGGCCGACGGCATTTTTGTTTTCAGACCCACTGTTGCTCTTACTCAGCTTTTATCAGGACTTGAAAGTGAGAATGGGGCTGTGAAGGTGGATACATCATGCGCTACCAACATTCCCGGTGTTTTTGCTGCCGGAGACATGATTGGCGGTACTATTCAATTAACCAATGCCGTAGGTGAGGGAACGACGGCGGCGCTTAGCGCGGCTTCCTATGTATCAAAAATGAACAAGGCGGAAAAGTAATGAAAAAAACAATCGCTTTACTTTCGGCACTCATATTATTTATCGTTCCCTGCTTTGCGCAGACGGACGGGTATTTTTTACTTCATTATGAAACGATTGAGCTATATTATCCAAATAATGAAAATCCGACCTATACTTTCATCTGTCAATATCCTGTGATTGATAAAAATTCCCTGGTGGCCGAACAGATGAATGAGTTTTTTAGATTGGCTGTAACGGAGTTTAGAGATGTGACCATCCCGATGTATGCAAATGATAAAATTTTGGGCAAGCAATCCGGCAACATAATCACGCAGAAATATGAAGTGACGGTCAATACAGAAAATTATTTTGGTACCCTGATGTACCAAGAACAGACTATAAACGGCGAAAAGAAAGAGTCGTTAATTTCACAGGTGTTTGCGTCCACAGGACCCTACGCTGGCGAAACACTTACATTACGCGGGGCGCTTGGCGAAATTGGTGAAAGCAGTGAACAGATTGCGGAGCTTATACTTGAAGATATCTTTCATAGGGTCAAGTCTAATTTGAGTGCGGAGAAAACAAAAGGCTTTGAGCAATTTTCCCTTGAAACTTTATCCCTTGATTTTTTTCCTGAAGCACAGTTTTTTATGAATAGCGATGAAGATGTGGTTTTCTATTTTCTGCCGGAAACACCATTGGGAAGCCTTTCAGAAACGATGTTTGTTTATAGTAGTGAAAAAATCAGTGAATTATTACAATAATAGATTGAAGGGGGACTGTTTGTATGATGATGGATGCTTTGGTTAAAGCACAGCCCGGCAAAGGCTTAGAACTTAGGCGGGTTCCAAAACCGCAAATTGGGATTGATGATGTGCTTATCAAGATTCACAAAACTGCGATTTGCGGGACCGACTTGCATATTTACAACTGGGATGTTTGGAGTCAAAAACACATTAAACCGCCACGCGTTATCGGTCACGAATACGTAGGCGAGATTGCCCAGATAGGTTCTAACGTTAAAGGTTTCCAGATTGGAGACGTTGTTAGCGGCGAAGGCCATATCATCTGTGGGCATTGCCGCAACTGTCGTGCGGGTAACGGTCAGTGGTGTCATAATACCCAGGGAGTTGGCGTTCAGCGTGATGGCGCCTTTGCGGAATATCTTTCCATACCCGCGTCAAACTGTATTCCGATTAGCAAGGACATTCCTGAAGATATAGTTTCTTTCTTTGATGCTTTTGGCAATGCAACGCACACCGCCCTTATGTTTGATGTGATTGGCGAAGATGTACTGATCACTGGAGCCGGCCCCATTGGCATGATGGCTGCGGCCATTTGCCGCCATAACGGCGCGCGTCATGTTATTATCACCGATATCAACGATTATCGTTTAAATCTTGCCAAAAAATTAGGCGCCACAAAAACGGTTAATGTAAATCACGAAAGCCTTGAAGAGGCCATGAAGGAAGCCGGCATGGTTGAGGGCTTTGATGTTGCCTTGGAAATGTCCGGAGCGCCAAGCGCATTAAAGCAGATTTTTTCCACCTTGCGCAATGGCGGGAAGGTAGCTTTGCTTGGCCTCTTTGGTGACAAACAGCCTGAGCTTGATATGGATGAGATTATTCTGAAAGGCGCCACTATACAGGGGATTTACGGTCGTAAAATGTATGAAACCTGGTACAAAATGGCTGCGATGGTGCAATCCGGTCTTGATTTATCACCGCTGATTACCCATTATTTTTCTTATCAAGACTATGAGCAGGCCTTTGACACGATGAACACCGGCATGAGCGGTAAAGTAATTTTAGAATGGAGCAAATAAGATGAAAAAAGCACTTCAATATTACCTAAATGAGCTGCAAGCCATTGAACAAGCAGGTACTAAAAAATCAGAGCGTATTATTACGACTGAGCAAAAAGCAGTCATTGATACGACTGTGGTAGACGGCGTTCTGAATATGTGCGCTAACAACTATCTTGGCTTGAGCAATCATCCTGAGCTGATTGCCGCTGCCAAAGAAAGCTACGATAAATGGGGCTTTGGTTTATCAAGCGTACGTTTTATCTGTGGAACCCAACAAATTCATAAAGATTTGGAACAAGAGATTGCGTCTTTTCTTCAAATGGATGATGCGATTCTCTACTCCTCCTGTTTTGACGCAAACGGCGGTTTGTTTGAAACCATTTTAACCGACCAGGATGCGATTATCTCCGATGAACTGAACCACGCTTCCATCATTGATGGGGTGCGTTTGTCCAAGGCTGCCCGATATCGCTATCGCAACAGCGACTTGGAAGATTTGGAAGAACAGCTCAAAAAGGCAAAGGATGCTCGTATTCGCTTGATTGTAACGGATGGCGTCTTTTCAATGGACGGCTATGTCGCAAAGTTAAAAGAAATTTGTGACCTCGCGGATATCTACGATGCCTTGGTCATGGTTGATGATAGTCACGCAACCGGTTTTATGGGAAAAAACGGTATTGGCTCCATTGAGCATTGTGGAGTAATGGGACGTGTGGATATTATAACCAGCACCTTTGGCAAAGCTTTGGGCGGCGCCTCCGGCGGTTTTACTGCGGCAAGACAGCCCATTGTAGACTTGCTTCGCCAGCGATCAAGGCCTTATTTGTTTAGCAATACCCTTGCTCCGGCTATTTGCGCTGCAACGCTACAGACGCTAAAAATGCTCAAAACCAGTACCAATCTTCGAGACAAAGTACATGAAAATGCAGCCTATTTTAGAGGCCTGATGGAGAAGGAGGGTTTTGACCTGCTTCCCGGTGAGCATCCGATTATAGCTGTGATGCTTTATGATGAGCATAGTGCCTTAGAATTTGCTGAAGGAATGCTTGAAAAGGGTGTATATGTCATCGCCTTTTCTTATCCGGTTGTTCCTAAGGGCAAGGCTCGTATTCGTGTGCAAATCAGCGCTGCTCACACCAAAGAAAATTTAGACTTTGCCGTTCAATCTTTTGCCAAAGTAAAAAAAGAAATGGGTCTATAAGGAGTATCAATGAAACAATTAGAAAATAAAAAGACTTTATATTCCGGCGTTCAACCAAGTGGCAACATTACGATAGGTAATTATATTGGCGCTATTCGTCAATTTACTTTGCTAAGTGATCAATACAACTGTTTGTTTTGCGTTGTGGATTTGCACGCTTTAACCGTTCGTCAAATTCCAGCAGAACTCCGTAGAAACACACTGGAACTTTTTGCACTGTACATTGCTGCAGGACTTGATCCGCAAAAAAACATTATTTATTGTCAAAGCCATGTTCCCGAGCATGCGGAACTGACATGGATTTTGAACTGTTTTACTTATATGGGTGAGCTCTCTCGCATGACTCAGTTTAAGGACAAGAGCGCCCGCAACCAAGATAACTTAAACGCCGGTCTCTTTACGTATCCGGTTTTAATGGCTTCCGATATTCTGCTATATCAGACGTCCTTAGTTCCGGTGGGTGAGGATCAAAGACAACATCTTGAAATCACTCGGGATATCGCAGAGAGGTTCAATAATATCTATGGCAATGTTTTTGTGGTTCCCGAAGCGTACATACCAAAAGAAACTTCAAAGATTTTGAGTCTGTCCGATCCGTTAAGAAAAATGAGCAAATCCGAACCTGACGGGGCTGTTTTTCTATTAGATAATGCTGATGATATTCGCAGGAAAATTAGAAGGGCAGTAACAGACAGCGATGCTGAAATTCGTATAGATATAGAAAACAAACCCGGTGTTTCCAATTTGCTACAAATTTACTCGGCGTTTTCCGGCGAATCAACAGATGAGGCCATTGGGCGCTTTGAGGGGCAAGGCTATGGTCAGTTGAAGAAAGGGGTTGCGGATGCGGTTATCGCAGGAGTTGAGCCGATCCAAAAACGATATCAAGAGTTAATAGCCGACAAGGGCATGCTTCATCAGCAAATGATGAACAATGCCGAAAGGGCCAGACAGATAGCTGCTCGTACTCTGCGTAAAGTGTATAAGAAAGTCGGACTTTATCAAGGCTGAAATTAATGGTTGTAGGAATTGGGCTTGATCTTTGCTCTGTGGAAAAGGGTCGTCAAATGCTTGCCAACGAACGTTTTTTGCAACGTGTTTTTACGGAGGAAGAGCAAGCTTATTTCCTGAGTAAAGGTGTAGGCGCTGCTACCTCCTGTGCAGGATGTTTTGCGGTAAAGGAAGCAGTATTAAAAGCATTAGGCATTGGGCTAAGGGTCTCTTTGCAAAACATTGAAGTAAAGCACGATGCAAGCGGCGCACCCCAGTGTACCCTTACGGGAAAAGCCAAAGAGATTGCGCTTTCTCTTGGGGCAACCAGTATTTTTATCAGCATAACACACGAAGAAAACATGGCTGCTGCCGTTGCTGTTATTGAGGGGGTGTCAAAAGCATGATTTTATCGGTTTCACCTGACCATATGAAACGGTGGGAAGATGCTGCCTTTTGCAATGGCACTGACCCGTGGCGTTTAGTGCAAAATGCTGCAAGCGCAGTGCTGGATTTAGCCAAAGAGCTAATCGGTTCCCTTGAAGGTAAAAACATTCTGATTGTATGTGGACCCGGCAACAATGGCGCTGATGGCTATGCTTGTGCCAGACTTTTTCGTCAAGAACAAGCCTTTCCATATGTTGTAGCTGTAGAAGAAGCAAAAACTAAGCTTGCCATACGTGCTCAAAGCGAATATGAAAGTTTAAATCTTCCTGTCTTACGGAATATTCCTGAAAACATATCGTTTGACCTTGTGATTGATGCAATCTATGGGATAGGTTTTAGAGGTTCTCTAAGTGAGCATGTATTAAAAACAGTTTATCAAATAAATGTCTTGTCCTGTCCAATCATAAGCATTGATATTCCTTCTGGCGTGGAAGGATTAACAGGTGCGTTTGAGCATTCGGTAATGGCTAATGCAACTCTTTCCATGCAATGCCACAAACATGGCGTTTTGCTGGCGCCTAAAGAAGTTGTTGGGGCGCTTCATGTGGCAGATATTGGCTTATTCCAAATAGGTATTCCCAATGCAATAGCTCCATTTGACATTGTATATAGTGCGGAAGCGTTTGATTTGAAGGATTTATTACCAAGTAGAAAGTCTAATGCTCATAAAGGTGATTGTGGTAGGGCTTTACTTGTTGTGGGCTCTATGGGCATGGTTGGCGCTGCAAGTACGGCAGCCAAAGCCTGTTTAAGAGGAGGAGCCGGACTTACAACCATTGAGTGCGACAAGTTTATTATGCCAATCTTACAAACCATTGTACCTGAAGCTATGTGTACTTTAGCGGAGGAAAACCCGCAGTTTGATGCGGTACTGATAGGCTGTGGCTGGGGGAAATCAAAGGAAAAATTCCTTAGGATTCAAGCGCTACTAAAAGAAAGGAAACCGACTGTACTTGACGCTGACGCCCTCAATATGATAGCGGAAACCCCGTTACATTTAGGAAAACAGGTTATCATCACCCCGCATTTAGGTGAGGCGGCAAGGCTGCTAGCAACCTCGGTTGATGCCATTGCAAAGAACAAGATCGAAGCTTGTTTTCAATTGCATGAAAAGTATGGCTGTTCAGTCCTGTTAAAGGACGCAGTTTCCGTTTTGTATGATGGAAACAAAATGTCGTTGAATGTCGTTGGAACTCCGGCGTTAGCCAAAGGCGGAAGCGGCGATCTCTTGGCGGGGCTTTTGTGTGCCCTTTTAGCACAAAACCGGGGTGAAAACATGATGCGCTCTATGCAAGCTGCCTGCCTGTGGATGGGGATGGCTGCCCAAAAAGTCCAGGGTAAACGATATCAAGCAACAGTCAATTCAAACGATATTATAGAAGCACTTGGTTATTGTTGCATATAATTTTATAGATTTGTTAAACGTCTTGTATGCATGTTGTTTAATTGATTTTTTGATTAAGCAAAAGGAATTTTTTCTTATCTCCAAGTATTTACTTATTGTCCAATATGTTTGATGCTTTCATTAGGCTTGATACTGATTTTTAAAAAAGCTTTACAAAAAAAATACCGTGTGATATAATATCCTGCGTTGGGGCATTAGCACAGTTGGTAGCGCGCCACAATGGCATTGTGGAGGTCAAGGGTTCGACTCCCTTATGCTCCACCATAAGAGGCCAACACGAACACCGAACACGCTATTTATGTAGTGGACAACATGTTTGTACTGGTACTCCCCATCAGAGAAAAGGTCACTGGTTAATCCGGTGGCCTTTTTCTTTACAACAAAAAAGGCCACCCTTTGCTGGGGGGTCTTAGTCGTCTCTATTAGTGTATGTTGCTGTGCGTGTTCCCCACGGGAGTGGAGGTGGTCTCTAATGTCTGTTCATAGCCCTTTATGGTCGCTAACCAAACGATAATAGCGTTACCCGGAAGGATTAATATGTCTGCTATCTCAAAAGGTGTGCCTAAAATAAGTTTAGCTATAATCACTACCACAAATGATACAATCAAGACCATAGTTCTGATACTTTCTATGCCCGCGTTACGCATGAAACCTTTTTTAACGCCTTGCGTAAGTAATCCGGCTATTAGAATCATGCCGACTTGAGAGCCAAGCATTTCTTTGGTAAGCAGTTCGGTTTTGGCTCCTTCTGTAGGAAGGTCTTCAGCCTCGTATAGGCATAGGTGAGGGTTGCGCCGCCGCCCGTGGGGCTGACAGCGTCATCAAAGGTCAGGGCGTTGAGCAGATAGTTCGATTTACGGAACTCATCGATTACGCCCATTTGCAGTGCGTCTTGCACGTTCTTTTTGGCTTCAAGTAAAGTAATTGCCATAATTCATTATCCTTTCATTTGGTTTTCATACGCTTGTTTTACAGCGTCTTGGAAGGTCACAGGCTGCTGCGGGTCGCTGCCTGCCGGTGGAGGGTTGAAACCGCCCGAAGGCGGCTGCTGTTCCTGCGTGTCAAACAGATAAGCGTCAGACTTGACAAGCCCTTCGATGGCCTCTTGCAAGCCTTTCACCGTGCCGTCTTCTTGCAGTTCCAGCTTGCCGGTGTCAAGCAGCGCCAACGCCGCCTTGGTGTTCTTGGCTTTCGCCTGCGTCAAAGCAAGCGCGATGGCCGCGTCTTTTCGGGTCGCCTGAACGGCTGCGTCCTTGGCTTTCAGCTGCTCTTGCAACTGGGCGATGGACGACGCGGCGTCTTCACCGGCCTTTACCTTGGCGTTCAGGGCTTCAATGGCCTTGTCACGCTCGGCAATCTGCGCTTCCGCCGCTTTCTTCTCCTCGTTCACTTGCTTGAATCGGTCGTAGGGTACATGGTCTTTGAGCACCTTGTCGGCTGCTTCTTCCGATAGCCCTAAAGCCATCAACTCTTGCTTGGTCATGGTGTATCCTTTCTTCCGCATCCGCTTTTTACGGGGTCGCTTCCCGATGATGCGTGTGGGATTGCCGCTCCCACGGGCGAAATGTTTGTGTATGCAAAAGCCGCCCCGAAAGGCGGCGTAGTGCCGATATTCGCAAGATTTGCTTTTCTTGCGGTTATGGTTTCTGCTGTTCGCAAATTTAGGTGATTGAGCGAATAAGGCTCATGCAATCAAAAAGCACCTTGCTTGCGCTTGGTGCTTGTGGGTTTGTTTAGGTTAGTACATAATTACATTAACCGCTTTTGGGAGCACATCATGTAAAGGCTCACCGTCAATGATGAAATGATTAAGCATCTCCTCTGCGGTATCAAAAGTCTGCTCATGAAGTCCAAAGGCCTTTTTTCGATAAGCAACTATTTTTCCGCTCTTATCCCAGCCAATCCCGTAACCTATTCCCTTATAGTCAAACTCAAACTCATGGCCAATGTCACAGTTGGCTACAAACTCTTGAATGTCTTTAATCATTCTCATCACCTCCTAACAAGTCCTTGTTTTGTCTCTTTTCTGCCTCAGTCCACTCTCGGTCATGCTTTGCCCGTTTTCCTCCCGGCCAATCGTGGGCGTGCGGTACGATTGGGTGCAGTTTTGGATTGCCGTGGTCAGTCATATCCAAGTCTTTTTGAGGCTTACCATCATGGCCGTAGTACCTGCGTTGCTTCACAGTCCCATCATCGCGAACTAAATCCTTTACGCTGTCCGGTTCAGCTTTCATCGGCAGATTAGCGTGGTATCTATCCATAAGTATATCCTCTTTTCTGAGGATTTTCAATACTTCCCGATAGTCTGAGGTAAGTTCCTGCCACTTTTCACTATTAGCCCGTTTCATAGACCGGAAGGCGCTCAATGTCCGTGGCGTGTTTTCCTTGCCAAGTACCGCCCTGTACCTCTCCCACTGCTTACGGTCTCGTAGGCGTTCAGCGTTCTTACGCTGGGCATCCTCATACCGTTTGCGCTCCCTCTCGCCTCGTGGGTCAAGGTCAAAGGGGCGGGAAGATTGAGCCAGTTCTTTTTTCTTTTGTTCATCGGTCTTTTGGTTCCAGAGGAAGGGCACTGCCACATGCATACAATTTGGATGAATTGTCTTGTACTGCGGCCAGCGTGGGAAGCCCTGCTCAATGCGGGGGAAGGCATTCCTTTCGTCACCTTCAGGGAAGTCGATTGTCCGGTACACCCGGCCTTGCCTTGGAGCGTATGATGAGGTGATAGCCAGCGCGAGCCAGATGGCGATCAAGGGCAGCAAGGCGGTGCAGACGCTTGCCGAGCAGAATCCGAGCTTATTCAATACCGCTAAACATTTCTTGGAAAGGTTCTCTGATTACATAGACAGGGCGTTCAAGGGGATTGACACGACCCGTTATGAAGCCAAGGCGATGATGGATTCCAGTGGACAGATGCTTGAAAACGTGCAGAGGCTATGGGATAACAGCCTGCTTGCCGCGCTGGAGGGCAAGGGGTGGCAGGTTGACCGGCCATCGCAGGGCGAAGTCGAAACACGAACAAACCAAACCAAGCCGCGGCAAACCATTGAACTGCCGGGCATACAGACGGAAACGCAAACAGACACGCGAACAGAAACACAGGTTGAAGCGCGGCAAGCGGAACCTGAACAAGTTACACGTCAAACGCAAACAGAGCCAAGGGCTGAAGCGGAGGCGAAGTTTGAGTTTAGACAAAGCGCTGACAATGAGCAAAACGAAGTAGCAAGAATTGTACAAGATATTTTTTCAAAAGAAGACTTTAATTATAATGCCTTGGTACAAAAGCCGGATATGCGACTGACGCAAGTAAAGGGTGCGGACGTATATGACGGGTATACCAGACAACAGATTAAAGCCCTTGCGCTCGAAAATGTGCGGAACAATGGCGGTGTGTCGCAAACTAACGGTATGGCTTATGTTTATGTTGATGATGTTGACAGCGATGTTCATGTATCCAAAAGGAGTGTGACACATAGCAACGACAGAAGATATAAAAACAGTAAAAATATTTTGCCGTACATTGGCGAAATTTTAAAAAATTCAATTGCAATTAACGAGTTTAATCCAAAAGAACAAAAAATCGGCTCTTATGTGCTGCTTGGCGCAGCGATAGAACCGAATGGCAATTTAGATGTAGTTAGCTTTATTGTAAACAGAGAAAGTGGCGAGCTTGAAAGCTTTGATGTTTTAGGTTCTGTGAACGTGAAGGGACCAGCCGCGCATTACCGCCACAGTTTCAACACTATTACTGATCCCACTATTACTATACGAGATTTATTAGGGAATGTCAAAGATTTTTTTGGAAATGTACTGTCTGATGATGTCATGAACACCTTTGGGATGGAAAGACCAACCCCTGACGCTTTTAAGGACAGCAGAAAGTACGACCTTCGCGGCGGGGATATCCAGTCCAAGCGTGAAGTATTGATTGACATGCTGGACAATCAGGACTTGAGCGTAGCGGACCGGAACAAGTTACATGTCAAACGTAAACAGAGCCAAGGGCTGAAGCGGAGGCGAAGTTTGAGTTTAGACAAAGCGCTGATAATGAACAAAACGAAGTAGCAAGAATTGTACAAGATATTTTTTCAAAAGAGAACTTTGATTATGACACCCTGATTCAAAAGCCGGATATGGAACTTACACAACTTGGAAACGTAACCGAGCTTGATGGGTTAAGCAGAGAACAGGTCAGAACTCTTGCTATTGAAAACGTTAAGGAAAACGGGGGAGTTTCGCCCGATACAGGATTGGCTTATGTTTACGTGAACGACCGGGAACAGATGTACATGTTTCAACATAGAAGCCTAAAGCATGGGGTTGATAGAAGATACGGTCTAAATAAAGCGTTATTGCCGCATATAGGCGAAGTTCTTAAAAAATCTATAGTTATTAATGAGTTAATGCCACGAAAACAAAAAATCGGGTCTTATGTGTTGCTTGGAGCAGCAATAGACCCTGATGGAAATATAAAGGCTATTAATTTTATTGTAAACAGAGAAAGCGGTATGCTTGAGAATTTTGATATTGTTTCTTCTTTTAATGTGAAGGAACCAGCCGCGCATTACCGCCCCAGTTTCAACACTGGCTCTGGTTCCACTGTCAGTATACAGAATTTAATCAATGCTGTCAAGGAAAATTTCGGTAATGTACTGTCTGATGATGTCATGAACACCTTTGGGATGGAAAGACCAACCCCTGACGCTTTTAAGGACGGCAGATTTGATAGCCATAAAAATATATACTTAAAGATTGGTGAAGTATTAAAAAATTCCGTAGCGATTAATGAGTTTTATCCTCGTAAAACATTTAGCGGCGCTTATGTATTGCTTGGCGCTTCTGTCGACCCTGATTCTGGATTAAAAGTTGTGTCATTTGTTGTAAATAGGAAAAGCGGAGAACTTGAAAGCTTTGATGTTGTATATTCTTTAAATATAAAAGAACCAGCTGCTCAAGGCCGTGGATTAAAACTTACCACATCTGATTCTTCTACAATCAGTATAAAGAGTTTATTAGATATTGTCAAGGACAGATTTTCTAATTTGTTATCAGACAACGTGATTGAAAAATACGGCGTAAAAAGACCAACAACGGACATATACGAGGACAGCAGAAAGTACGACCTGCGAGGCGGGGATATCCAGTCCAAGCGGGAAGTATTGATTGACATGCTGGACAATCAGGACTTAAGCGCAGCGGACCGGAACAGGCTGGAGCTGTACAGAAAGAAAGTATCGGGTTTACAGGCACAAAAAGATAATCTCGCTCAGCTGCGGGGCGAGTATGAGGCCTTGAAGGCTCGGGAGAGGGGCGGCCAAGAGCTTGGCTTGAGCGCCAAGAGCAGGCTGGCGGGGCTTGAAACGGAGATTGGCAAACTGAACCGTCAGGTTGAGAACCTTGACATGGACTTGCTGAAGTTTGAAGCGATGGAGCCTATCGACCGGCTGTACAAGCGGGAAGTCGCCAAGCATGAAAAGATGGCAAGGGACGACTACAACCAGTGGATTACAAGGTACCGCGACGAAAGGAAGCAAAGGGACCGGAGCCGGATTGCCAAGAACAAAATAGAGCGGGCTGCAAACGGGCTGAAAACGGCCTTAATTAACCCGACCAACCAAAAGTATGTGCCGGAGGGGATGCGGATTGTGCTGTATGAGGGAACTGAACAGTTATATGATTTTATAGAAAAGTCCGCAGACCCAACCTTTAATAAAAAGCTGTATTTTGGCGCGATAAGCAAAGAACACGCTCAATTTATCTATGACAAAACAGGGATAGATGTTGAGGGGTATAACCTTGCTCTTGCCGCAGATGAAATAAGAAAAATATTTAAAGACCATGGGAACGCGGAAACGGAAGCCTTGAGGGGGCAACAGCCGATAGGCGAAACGGACTTTGCCGATATTGTCGATGTGGTTCAAACTCCTGACAAGGTTTCCCTATCGGAAGAGGCGAGGTTTGGTAAACCTGTTATTGAGTTTGAAAAATACATTAATGGAAGAACAGTTGTTATTACTGTAGTTTCTGACAAACATCGAGATTTAAATGTTCAGACGATATATAAGGGCATAAAAAAAGAAAGCCTTGCCACTGCGTCAGGTGAACAAGCCCCTAACAATACGCCCAAAGCGACAAGTGGTACAGCTTCCTTTAGCAATAGTATAGGCGAAAGTGATACAGATGTCAAGCCCAAGTTCGACCTGCGTGGCGGGGATATCCAGTCCAAGCGTGAGATGTTGTTGTCGGCGCTGGAGCAGCAGGACATAAGCGACAAGGACAAGCGCATATTGCAAGAGTACAAGCAGCATCTTGGACAGATGTGGGAGCAAGAAAGAGAGCTGGCGGGATGGAAGAAAGAACAATCCGCGCTCATGAAGAAAAACTTCAACAAAGAGCCTATGAGTCAGATGGAGCGCGCGGCTGCTTGAACTTAACAAGTCGATTAAGGACATGGAAAACACCATCGCGAGGCTTGACAGGCGATTGCTTAATATTGAGCAGATGGAGCCGATTAAAAGGGCATACAAACGGCAAGTGGACACGGAATACAAGAAAGCGCGGGAGATGGCAACGCGGCGAATTGAGGACTACCGCCAGTGGCGCAAGGAAGCCGACCGGGGCAGGATCGCGCGGGGCAAAATAGAACGGGCGGCAAACGGGCTGAAGACTGCCTTAATTAACCCGACCAACCAAAAGTATGTGCCTGAAGGTATGCGGCGGGTAGTTACCGACCTGATTTCCTCCATCGACATGGGGAATACACAGTATGAGCAGAATGTTCTAAAGGGCGAGGGCATCAGCAAAAAGGCTCAAAACTGGCGTGAAAGCATGGCGAGGCTTGCCGATATATCAGCGCGGCATGACGCCGTTGCCAACTTTGGCGATGACTCGGCAAGCAATATATACTTTGACCCCGACTTGCGGGCGGAAATTAATGAGCTGCTTGACAAAACACGGGGCGAGCTCAGGTACCAAGACATGGCTTTGGAACAGCAGGAGCAGCTTGCCGATATATTGACCGAGGTACACAGGGCGGTGAACGACGCCAATAAAATGGTGATGGAAAACCGCAATATGGACGAGCCGAGCCTAAAAACTATTCAGGAGCTTGAACAGAGGAAGCGATACAAGCTGAAAAAAGGCGCTATCGGCGTGATAGACCAGATTTTCACCAGCGATTTCGCGGATTCGTTCACGTTCGCTCAGGCGTTCGGCGAGGAAGGGCGGAAGATACTTGGCCTGCTGCAGCATGAAGGGTTTGGGAAGCTGGTTGAAATTAAATACAAAAGTCATTTTTTTGTGTTTTAATCCTCCTACTGGTATAATAACCTATTAGAGGGAGGATGAGATGCAGCCTGAAGTGTACCGAATGATTGCCATGCTTTTTCGCTATTGGTTAGCTGTCTTAATGATAGTTATTCTTTGGCTTGCAATCAGATGGCTTTACCGGGAAAGGGCAGCCTATATTGCAACTTTACGTGTGTTACCTGATGCCGGTCTTATTGGCGAATTGGTCGATCTTGAGACGGGTAAAAGCTATTCCTTGCCACGTGAAGGCTTTATCGGCGGCAAAAGACAAGCGGATATCGGTCTTAAGGGTATAGTGTATCCTATCCATTTTGAATTGATTGAACACGAGGGTATTTTAATTGAGGCATCCAAACGTCTGCGTGCTCTTGTTGATGATAAGCCCGTAGGCAAAAAGACTTTTGCTTATCATGGCTCCTTTCTTGAAGCGGGCGCTTATCGTTTGCGTTTTCGCTTGTTTGAAGGAGTTCCTGTACCTGAAATGAATCCAACTTTGGCAGATGGGATAGATGAAGAGGGTGTTTGGGATTTCCCTGATCAGCAGATGTGGATTGTACCTTCCGTTATTGAAAAAGGAGGACAAACGGCTGATAACCAACTTGAGGCCTATGCCTCTTATAAAGAGACAGACAATTTAGAAGAAGGGTTTTGTTTAGATGACCTAAAAAACAAGACTCCTTCTACTGAACCTTGGGGCGACGAGGAATGGACAGATGGACAATAAACACAAACGTTCAAATCATTCTTTAGTTGCAACAATAACGCTTTTTATTGTCAGCTGCTTTGTTCTGCTTCTGTTAAAGGAATTGACGCTGCAAAGCGTAATGATGCTTGCGCTTGTTCCCGGCGGTTTTTATTTTCTTTCAACCTTTATTCCTCAAAAGTTTTCGGTGGACGGTTTGTTACTAACTTTGGTTAATTTTCTTTGCTGCATCGGCATTATCGTACTGTATCGCATGAATCCGCAGTATGGGGTTAATCAAGCAATTAATTTTCTGGCTGGCTTTCTAGCCATGATTTTATGTATGCTGGGTATACGGTATATTGAAGCATTTAAACTATTTCGTATTCCTTTTACTATGGCTTGTATAGCGGTGATGTTGGCTCCTGTCTTAATTGGCAAGGAAATACACGGCGCCAAGGCTTGGTTGACCTTGGGCAGATTTTCTGTTCAACCAAGTGAATTAGTGAAGGTTGGTCTGGTTTTAGTTAACGGTTATTTGCTTTCGAAGCGTAAACTTTTAGTCTCCATTACCTTTTCGGCAATTATGCTCCTTTTACTTTTGTTGCAAAAGGATATGGGCACTGCGCTTTTATATTACGCCGTTGCGCTGATGATGATGTATGTTTCAACAGGTTCGTTGAGTTTTTTCCTTGCCGGTGTGGTTGGCGCGACCGGAACCGTGGTCGTAGGTTATCAACTGCTTAAGCGCATTGGTTTTGCGCACCTGTCTCGCAGGGTAACAGCTTGGCTTTCTCCTTGGCATACTTATCAAGACGAGGGATATCAGACAGTACAGTCACTTCTTGCCATTGTCAATGGTGGCCTTTTTGGTCTTGGCTTAGGCGCGGGCAACGCATCCAACATACCTGTTCGGGAAGCCGATTCCATTTTCCCCTTTATGGTCAACGAATTCGGAATGATTTTTGGGGTTTGTCTTATTCTAATTTATACTGTTATTTTTGTGCGTGGCATAGGCATTGCACTCAGGGCAAGGCAAAAGTTTTTTTCCCTGATAGCTCTTGGTTGCAGCGTGTTTATTGGTTTTCAGGTGTTTGTTATTATTGGAGGAAATATCAACTTAATTCCTATTACGGGTGTTACTCTTCCGTTTATCAGTTATGGGGGCACCTCGCTATTGTCAAGCCTGTGTATTGTAGGTGTCTTGCAGGGTGTTGAATGGGTCAACCGTACGCAAATGGCTCTTGATGCCCGCATGGCCTATTGCCGGGAGGACTGAGCTATGAAACGTTTAAGACAGACCATTCGCAAGGTTGTCCTCATGATAGTAGGCCTTCTTTTACTTCTTATTGTTTTTGGCGCTGTAAGTGTAACAACCCAAGGAAATCGCTGGTTTTCATCAGCTGCTAACACCTATTTAAGAGATAGAAAAACTGCTGCTATTCCTGGCAGCATTTTGGATAGGCGAGGCGTTGTGCTTGCTTCTACCGACGATGAAGGAAGGCGCACATACCATCCCGACGAAAAAGTACGAAAGGCCTGTGTTCATGTAGTAGGTGACAGGGAAAACAATGTAGGTTTTGGCGCAGAGTCTTTCATGGCCAACTATCTGTACGGATTTAATACCCCTTATATTCGTCAAGTGGTTGCAATGTTGCGTGGAGAAAAACTTCTTGGCAATCATGTCATGTTGTCTATTGATGGCGAGGTTTCTGCCAAGATAGCAAATGTTTTTCCGCAGGGCAAAAAAGGGGCGGTGGTGGTAATGAACTACCAAACCGGCGAAATTATCGCATTGCTCAGCTTTCCCAATTTTGATCCGGACAACATTACATATACCATTAAAAATGACCCTGCTCGACCTTTTTGGAACAATGCGACCAGATGGTTAAGCGCACCGGGGTCTACCTTCAAGGTGGTAACGCTTGCCTCCACCCTTCGAAACATGAAAGGTTGTCAGGAGAGACTTTTTAAATGCACCGGCGTCATTGATTTTAAATCAAATCAGATGCGTGATGCCAACCAAGTGGTGCATGGGGTCATAACACTTAGAGACGCGTTTAAGGAAAGCTGTAATGTAACTTTTGGCAATTTAGCGCTTGAACTTGGTGATAGAAAGCTCAAACGTACGGCTAAGGCCTTTGGCATAGGTGATCACTTTCTTTTTTCCGACTTGGTGGTCGAGAATTCGTCTTATCCTAAAAACGCACGAACGAATAAACAACTCGCTTGGACGGGCGTTGGCCAGGATGCGCTTGCGCTAACGCCAATGCATATGTGCATGATTGCGTCGGCTGTTGCCAACGACGGCGTAATGATGGAGCCAAAGCTTTTATTAAAAGCAGTAGATGAAAATGGTAAAGTTCGTGCAGACTTAGAACCTCACACTGTAAAAAAACCTTTAAGCAAGGAAGAAGCGGACATTATTAGCGATTTCATGCGGGAGGCCATTTTATCGGGCACAGGAATGAAGGCTAATGTTCCCGGCCAACGCATTTGCGGTAAGACCGGCAGCGCCCAAGTGGATGGGCAAGCGGAGACCAACGCATGGTTTATCGGTTTTATTGATGAGGAAAGCATACCCTATGCTATATGTGTTGCTGTGATGGATGTAGGTGGCGGCGGATTGGTTGCTGCGCCCGTTGCCGGAGAAATTTTCAAGATTTTGTTTGATTTTCAATAAGCTTGAAAGGAGAAAAGCATTGAAAGTGAATAGAAAGCTATTTGTCAAGGAGACCCTCCTTATCCTGTTTTCCAGTTTCCTATCGGCGACTGGCATTTATCTGTTTAAGTTTCCCAACCATTTTACTACTGGGGGCGTAACCGGCTTAGGCGTTGTTCTCAACCACATATGGCCGACTTACTCTCAGGCAATGTACACCAATATCATGAATATTGGAATTACCGTGATAGGATTAATTTTGCTTGGAAAAAGCTTTGGCATTAAAACTCTTATATATACAGGTTTTTTCACCATAATGATCGCGCTTTATGACCGCTTTTTACCGCTAACTGCGCCACTTACCAATCAGCCTTTTATGGAGCTTATTTTGGCGGTACTTGTTCCCGCGATCGGCGGAGCGATTATGTTTGATATCGGAGGTTCAACTGGTGGTACGGATGTCATTGCTATGTTGCTAAAAAAATATGGGCGCATTTATAATACTTCAACCGCGCTTTTGCTTGCGGATATTTTCATTGGCGCCCTTGCTTTTGTGGTTTTTGATGTGCAGACGGGTCTTTTTTCAGTGTTTGGCCTGCTTGTCAGGTCCGTTCTTACCGAATCGGTGCTGACAGGTCTTAACCAACGCAAGTATTTTCATATCATTACTGAACACTCTCAGCTGGTTAAAGATTATATAACAAATGAATTAAAGCGAAGCGCAACGCTTTTTGAAGGCGAAGGCGCTTTTACCGGAGACAAGCGCACTTTGGTTCTTACCGTTGTTTCTCCAAGACAGGCGATTGATTTGCGTAATTTTGTGCGTAAAAACTCACCAGAAAGTTTCCTACTAATTACCAATACTTCCGAAATTTTCGGTCGTGGCTTTAAGCCCAATTAAACTATGCCTGTTACTGTCATAGCTTTTGGTAAATTAAAAGAAAAATATTATGATGCGGCCTGCAAGGAATACCTAAAGCGCTTACGACGATTTGATAAAGTGTCAATGATTGAGTTGCGAGATTTACCTATCCCCAAAAACCCTTCCGCTAAGGAAATTGAAACCTTATTAGAAAAAGAAGGGGAGGCCTTGCTAAAATATATGAGGGACAGCGATTATTTAATCGCCTTGGCTATAGAAGGAAGGCAGTTTTCAAGTGAGGAACACGCAGCCAAGTTACAGGACCTTCTTGACCGAGGTGAGCATGTTGTTTATGCTATTGGATCTTCTGAGGGCTTAAGCCAAACGGTTCTCAATCGTGCTGACGAACTCATTTCATTTTCTCCTATGACTTTCCCGCATCAGCTGGCAAGGGTTATGCTCCTTGAACAGCTCTATCGCTCCTTTAAGATTAACGCAAACGAAAGGTACCACAAATAATATGGTTTTACAGCGCCTACAGCTTCAAAATTTTCGCAACTATCAACGCCTTACCCTTAAGCCTGTTAAGGGTGTAACGGCGTTGGTTGGGGAAAACGGAGCGGGGAAAACCAATGTGCTGGAAGCCATCCATTTGTGTTGCCTTGGTAAAAGTCACCGTACCAATGATGATCAGGCGATGATATTATCTGGCAGCCAAAGCGGGGCAGCTTACGCTAAAATCCGGCGCACCAACGGAGAAAACGAAGTGGGTGTCCGGCTTTATTCAAGCCAACGGCAAAAGAAGCGTATTTTTGCCGATGGGAAGACTGTTGGCAGGATTGGCGAATTAATGGGGAAAATGACCTGCGTTATGTTTGCCCCTGAAGATTTAGATATGATTAAAGGCGGACCTGCTTTGCGGCGCCGTTTTTTGGATATGCTGCTAAGCCAATCTCGTCCATCTTACTTTTACGCGTTGCAGGGGTATTACGCTGTGCTCAAACAGCGCAATGCGCTATTGCGTTCTATCAATCAAGGCGGAGCCAGAACGCCGGCCTTGGATATATGGGATGAGCAGCTTGCCGCACGCGCCATACAAATCGCTTTGCAAAGAGCCGATGCCGTGCTTCAATTGAATAAGTTGGCGCAAGAACAATATGCTTTTATTAGCGATAAACCCAAGGAGGTATTAAGCCTACAGCTGCGCACCCAAATTGATGCCGACAAGGTGGAAGAACAAATGCTTTCCCTTTTGCGCGCTTCAAGGGATGACGATATCAGGCGACAAACCACTTTGATTGGTCTCCACCGGGACGAACTTTTTATTACCCTGTCCGGTAAGGAATTAAAGCTTTTCGGCTCGCAAGGCCAAATTCGAACAGCGGCTCTTGCTTTGAAGTTGGCCCAGATGGATATTATCGAAGATTTACAAGGCGAAATGCCCATTCTCTTGCTTGATGATGTTTTAAGCGAGCTTGATGCCAAGCGCAGAACGAGGCTGATTATGCGCATCAGGCGGGCGCAAACACTAATGACTTGTACCGACTTAAAAGAGCTTCGTGGAACAGGTGTTGATTGTGCGCTATCCGTGCAGCAGGGTACAATTCAAGTATTGTAAAATAGTGACCGAGAATTTTCGGTCACTGTTCATATTGACTAATTGGAATATCCAGAACAGACAGTCGCCAATTGTCTAAAAAGCTTTGTACAGAGTAAGGGCGTTTTTCTTTTTTCTCAGATACGGCCGCGCTTGCGAGGAAAAAAAGATTTTCAGGCCCCCTCCAGTCTTTTTTCTTTTGGCTTATCCGATTGCCAAAAAAGGCCATTGCCAGTGCGCCCATTGTATATACCACGGAAAGCTCATCAATCCTTGCTCCTGATTGATAGCCTTCAGGGGCTATGTACCAGGATGCGCCGGGGATGCGTCCTCTTACGTTTCGATGAGGCATTTTTAAAAACCAATCAACACTGGTTAGATACAATTGCCTTGAAAGCGGCTCAATGAGGAAGTTACCATCATCAATACCGGCGGCAAGATAGTCGTGCTTGGCGCATTTGGCAAAGAGAGAATATAGCTGATCAAGGGCGTTTAACTTAAACCTGAGCGGCCAAGACTGAACGGGTTCGAGCAAATGATTGCTGGAATGGGGCGAAATGCCATTAATCCATGGGAAAACAAGGGCAATCCCGTTCGGCAAATCAAGATCAGCTTCCAATTGATTGACAGGTTCATTTTCAAGCAGTTGGTACAAGGGTATAGCTTTTTGTAGGCGCACAACGGCAGTTTCCGGACTGTTTGGATAGTAAAGTGTTTGCGCGCCTGCATATTTTACAAACAACCGCCTTGTGCCTGTGTGTATACCAAAACTAAGGTTTCCCGAGATGAGCGCGTCATTTACATAAAACACTTGTCCCAGCTCATCAAGGAAACTGAGATCATGCTCTTCCTTTAATCGAACGGATAGACCGTTTAGGGATTGTACAACCATTTTTTAGTCGCGAATGAAGGCATTGTATAGTGTAAGGATGGCATGATTTAGCATTTCTTCCCTGATTCCCACAATAATACTAAGGCCGCTTGGCGACATAAGCGTTGTGGAAATCTGAATACCTGCTTCGCACAAAGCTGTATACAGTCGTGATGAAACGCCGTTTTGCTTAAAGGCGCTGTGCCCAACCACCGCTACCATTGCTTTGTTGTTTTGGATGCTTAGGCGGTCGGGCGCAACAGCTTTTTCGAGTCGCTTGAACAAAATCTCTTTCTTTTTAGCCAGCTGATCGGTCGAAAGGATAACGCACATTTCGTCAATGCCTGTGGGCATATGGTCGATGGAGAGACCCAAATCTTCAAACACCTGCAAGGTGCGGCGGGCAAAGCCGACCTCTACGTTCATCCGAGCTTTTTCCAGCATCACAAAGCTAAAGCCTTTTTTTCCCGCGATGCCGGTAATGGATGGCGGTTTTCCGGTGGAGACAGTGGTTGAATAAATGAGGGTTCCTGGATGGAGCGGATCGTTGGTGTTACGGATACGGGTGGGGATGCTGGCGCTGCGTACGGGGAAAACAGCGTCTTCATGTAAAACGGAGGCGCCCATGTAGCTTAATTCCCGTAGTTCCCGGTAAGTCATCTGATTGATGAATTTGGCGTCAGGAATGATGCGTGGGTCTGCGGAGCGTACGCCGTTGATATCAGTCCAGTTTTCATATTGGTCTGCATTGACCGCCTGCGCCAGCAAGGCGCCGCTAATGTCACTTCCGCCACGGTCAAACAGGTGAATATTGCCCTGTGCATCCGCCCCGTAGAAACCGGGCATAACACAACCCCCTAAGGGAAGGGCTATTTTAGCCATTAATTCAGAGGTTGTTTGCGCATCAAGCTTGCCGTCAGGAGAAAACCTCACTACCTCGGTTGCATCAAGGAAGGGTAAGCCCAAACATTCACTCAATAACATGGCGGACCAGTGTTCGCCACGGCTAACAACCTCGGCATAGGTACTGTCTTTAGATAAGTTTTTGGCAAAATCATCAAAATCTTCTAGGAAAGATTTAAGTGGAAGATTCAAAGCGAAACCTATTCCAACGTACCGTTCCTTAATAGTTTGAACAATGGGTTTGATTTGTTCTCCCGTTTTTACAGCGTGATATAGATTAATGAGCTGATCAGTGATTTTAATATCATCAGCTGAACGCTTGCCGGGGGCGCTGGGAACAATGTATTGTCTTTCGGGATTTGCTTGAACAATGGCAGCGACTTTTTGAAACTGCTGCGCATCCGCAAGAGAAGTGCCGCCGAATTTTGCTACAATCATACCTACCATCCTTACTTCAAACTTAATATAGCTCTATTGTAAAAAGACAATGCGTATTTGTCAACGAAACTTGACGATGCCTTGTAATCATTTGTATAATGAATCCGATCATCAATCTGGAGGTCTTATCAATAATGATGACAATTGAACAGATTATCACAGCTTTGGATGCCCGTGTATTACGTGGGCATGACAAATTGGATCAAAATATATATTGCGCTTGCTGCTCCGATCTGATGAGCGATGTTTTGGCTTTTGTTAATAACGAAAAGACAGCTCTACTAACCGGACTTACCAACATACAGGTTGTACGTACTGCAGAAATGCTGGATTTGAAGTGTTTGATTTTTGCAAGGGGCAAGGTACCGGATGAACAAGTACTTGATGCCGCCGACGAACTGGGTTTAGTGGTGTTGACTGCGCCAAGAACTATGTTCACCTGTGCCGGCATCCTATTTGAGGGTGGCGTAAGAGGAGCTTCCCTGCCGTGGCCGGGGCTTGAATCATGATTCAAGCGAAGTACACCGTCGTGCGAGGAGATTATGCAAGGGCAGGCGAGGCTTCGGCGGATATTAAGCGTACCTTGAAACAGTTGGGAGTTGATTCAAGTACCCTTAGAAGAATTGCTGTTGCCAGCTATGAATCTGAGCTAAACATGGTCATCCATTCTTTAGGAGGCACACTCACTTTAGTGATTGATAACGACCGTGTAAAGCTTACTTCAAATGATTTAGGGCCGGGTATTTTCGATGTAAATGAAGCGATGCAGGAAGGGTATTCAACCGCTGACGATATCGCAAGAAATTACGGGTTTGGGGCAGGGATGGGTTTACCCAATATGCGCCGCAACGCCGATAAGTTTGCTATTTATAGCATGGTACCAGACGGTACAACCATTGAGATGGAATTTAACATCGGATGAGGTGAAATAATGGATGGAAGGATTCACTCGGTAACCTTAGATAAGGAACGCTGTACGGGCTGCTCTAATTGTTTGATGCGCTGTCCAACGGAAGCTATCAGAGTGCGTCGGGGTAGGGCGCATATTATTGATGAGCGTTGCATAGACTGCGGTGAATGTATCCGGGTTTGTTCAAATCATGCAAAGATTGCTTTGACCGAACCTTTGTCTTCCGTTTTTGCCTATCGGCACCGTATCGCTCTTCCCGCCCCTGCCCTTTATGGACAATATCGCAACCTGCCCTCTATTAGTTTAGTCATTGAAGGGCTTATTCGCTTGGGCTTTAGCGATGTGGTGGAGGTTGCTTTGGGGGCGGATATTGTAACCCGTGCAATTAAAGAAAAATTAAAAGAAAAAGGTTTACCAAAACCGATGATTTCTTCCGCATGCCCGACCATTACCCGCCTGATTCAGCTTAGATTTCCCGATTTGATTGAGCATATTATTGACGTGAGGCAGCCCATGGAAGTAGCCGCTTCCTTGGCTCGCAAACAATACGCGCAGAAGCATAGCGTTTCTGAAGATGAAATAGGTATTTTCTTTATCAGTCCCTGCGCGGCAAAGGCGACGGCCATTCATAATCCGCTTGGACATTCTTTGTCACAGGTTAACGGTATCATTGCTATAAGAGATATCTACGGCCCATTGCTTCAGGCAATGGATGGTCTCAAAGTTGGTGAAAAAGAAACCAGGGCGACACGCTATGGTATCGGTTGGGCCAAAAGCGGTGGCGAAGCAAAGGCCGTCGGTTCTATCAAGCGTTTGGCTGTTGACGGCATGGAAGACGTAATCAGCGTACTGGAGGAAATTGAGAACGGACGGCTGCGAGACATTGAATTTTTTGAGGGGGCAGCCTGCCGTGGAGGCTGTGTGGGAGGGCCTTTAACCTTTGAAAATAAATTTATCGCGCGAAATACGGTGAAATGCTTGGGAGAGAAACTGCCCGTTACCCATCCGGATGAGGTGATTCACCTGGAGCAGCTGCCGCCCATACCCTTACATTTTGAAGAGGATCTAAAGCCCAATGACAGTCTGAAGCTGCATCCAAGCATCAGCGGTGCCATAGAACGGATGGAAAGAATGCAGGAAATTCTATCCATCTTACCAGGCTATGACTGCGGATCCTGCGGCTCGCCCACATGCCGAAGCTTTGCAGAGGACATTGTCAGGGGTTATTGTACCCAGAACGACTGTATTTTCCTCCTGCGGGATCGCTTAAAGGTTATGGCGCAAGAAATGATTGATATATCACAAACGAAACGGGAGCATTCAAATGACAATTGAACACTTATGCACGTTGATTGAGGGAAAACCCTTAACCACCTTGGACACGGACCGTACCGTTGTCAGCGGGTATACCTGCGACCTACTTTCTTGGGTGATGGCAAAGGGTAGTCCTGATGCGGCATGGATTACCGTGCAAACCCATATGAATGTGGTTGCCGTTGCGGCTTTACACGACATGGCTTGCATTATTTTACCCGAAAACATCACCATGGAAGGCGCGCCTTTAGAGAAGGCAGAGGAGGAAGGGATAGCCGTGCTTACTTCGCCCAAAAGCGCTTATGAAATTTGCGGGATAATGATGTGTGAGGGTATTCCCGCTTCTGAGTAACTCATGAATCTCTATTATGATTTACACATACATTCTTGTTTGTCGCCTTGTGCTGACGAACTTATGACCCCTAAAAATATATGCTCCATGGCTTCATTAAAGGGGCTTGATTTAATTGCCTTGACTGACCATAATAGCGCGGGTAATGTGCGCATAGCCGAGAAGGCCGCAATGGAGGAAGGTATCCTTTTCTTGCCGGGCATTGAAATATGCACGCAGGAAGAGGTACATTTGCTTGCTTATTTTGATAGCTGCGATGCTTGTGAGGAAATGGGCGCATATTGTTACGAATATCTGCCGCATATTCAAAACAAGCCGGATTTTTTTGGGGAACAGGTGTACATTGGTGAAAATAATTTGCCTTGTCGATATGAAGAAAGGTTGCTAATCAGTGCGCTTACTCTCTCGCTTGAGGAAGTTGTGCAAAAGGTTCGTTCACTTGGAGGCGTAGCTGTACCGGCGCATATCTATCGTGGAAACGGTATTATGACGATGCTTGGATTTATTCCGCCCCAAATAGGCTTTACAGTAGTCGAAATCAAAGCGGGCGAAATTCCGCCCGCGGGACTACGATCGATTACTTCCAGCGATGCGCATGAGCTGGGCGCAATAGCTGAACGGAAATATAAACTAAATGCAACTAACACAAGGGAAGAAGTTTTAGCTTATCTCTCGTATTAATGGGACACAATTTGCCCTGTTAACCAGTTTGCGTCCTGATGTTGTGCAAACAGCACAAAAACCATGTGAAATTTTCTACCTTGTTCAAGGATGAAAATTTCACATGGTTTTTATTTTTTTGTTCAATATGATAAAATAAGCCGCATTGATTCTAAAGGAGGTTTTTTAATTTGGCAACCAAGGATCAGGAAAAGTATTTGGAGTTGGAAAAAATTATTGAGGAGCACAAAGGACTGCCGGGGGCTCTGATGCCTGCCATGCAAAAAACGCAGGAACTGTTTGGCTGTGTGCCCCTTAAAGCACAACAAATGTTGGCCGACGGTCTTAACGCTACCCTGTCGGAGGTATACGGCATAGCCACCTTCTACTCGCAGTTTAATCTTGAACCTAAAGGTGAATATGTTATCAGTGTTTGTCTTGGCACTGCTTGTTATGTAAAAGGCGCTCAAGACATACTGGACAGGATTTGCGAAGAAATAGAAACCATGCCCGGAAAAACCAGTGCTGACGGACGGTTTACAGTCGAAGCGACTCGCTGCATTGGCGCTTGCGGTTTAGCTCCTGTTATGACCATTAATGAGGAAGTGCACGGTCGAATTATGCCCGATGATGTACCGAGCATTCTTGCGAAGTATAAAAAATAATGCGTGACCTTTCACTGCACTTGCTCGATTTGGCGCAAAACAGCATTTCAGCAGGCGCGAAGCACATCTCGATGAAATTGTCCTTGTATGAAAACGATGAATTACATTTTTTTATCAAGGACGATGGTGACGGGATGGATTCAACTCTTGTAAAAGAAGTCCTTAGCCCTTTTGTCACCTCTCGTACTACACGCAAGGTTGGTATGGGCATTCCTTTGATAAAAGAGAGCGCCGAAAGCACAGGCGGCACCTTTAAACTGAACAGCACGCTTCAAAAAGGTACGGATTTGTTTGCAGTATTAAATACAAAACATATTGATTGTATTCCCATTGGCGATATAGCGGAGTCCTTTGTAAGCCTTATCTGCGCCAATCCGCAAACACCCGAGTTCACCTTAGCGCTTGAATCGCCTTTGGGCAGTGAAACTTATCAGACGGAAGAACTAAAACGAATGCTGGACGGTGTTGAGCTAACTGAGCCGGAAGTAATTGAATGGCTGCGCCGCTCCATTGATGAAAAGACAAGGGCACTATTTGGAGGAAAAGTGTAATGTTAACCAAAGAACAGTTAGAAGTCATTAGGCAACGAACCTTGGAGCGCATACAAATGCGTAAGGAAGATGAAAACCAAGCAGTTCGTGTGGTTGTGGGCATGGCTACCTGCGGCATTGCGGCTGGAGCACGTCCCATTATGCGGGCCTTTATGGATGAATGCAATCTTCGTAACTTGACCCACGTTCAAATAACGCAGACGGGATGTGTCGGGATGTGCCGGTACGAACCCATGGCGGATGTTATTTTTCCCGGTAAAGATCCCGTCACCTATGTACAGTTGACGCCCGAAAAGGTGCGTCGCATTGTCGCTGAACATGTTGTCAACGGGCAACCGGTCAAAGAATTTACCATCGGTGCCGTTCTAAATAACCAATAATCAGAGGAGGGAACTGAATGGAAATTTATCGCTCACACGTATTAGTTTGCGGCGGTACAGGCTGTACTTCATCGGGATCATCGAAAATCATCGAAACGATGGAGCAAATGCTTGTTGAAAAGGAACTGGAAAGGGAAATCAAGGTTATCAGAACGGGCTGTTTTGGCTTGTGTGAAGCCGGTCCTATTGTTATTGTATATCCTGAAGGTACTTTTTATTCCCATGTCAAGGTGGAAGATGTTGGCGAGATTGTCGAAGAACACCTGTTAAAGGGTCGTATCGTCCGTCGCCTTGTTTATAAGGGCGCATTAACTGATGAAAGCGCACAAGTGCCGCTGAAAGATATTCCTTTTTACCAACACCAACACAGGATTGCGCTACGTAACTGCGGTGTAATTGACCCGGAGAATATTGACGAGGCAATTGCAACGGACGCCTATCAGGCGCTAGCGAAGTGCGTAACCGAAATGACTCCTGAAGAAGTCATCGAAGTTATTTCTCAATCAGGCCTTCGTGGGCGTGGAGGCGGCGGTTTCTCTACTGGCATCAAGTGGAAGTTTGCCGCTTCCAGCAAGTCGGATAAAAAATATGTTATCTGTAACGCGGATGAGGGCGACCCCGGTGCCTTTATGGACCGTTCTATTTTAGAGGGTGACCCACACACTGTACTTGAAGCTATGGCCATTTGTGGCTACTGCATTGGTTCGGATGAGGGCTATGTTTATGTACGTGCCGAATATCCCATTGCTGTAGAACGCCTTGAAAAAGCGATTAGCCAGGCAAGGGCATATGGACTACTTGGAGACAACATTTTAGGTACGGATTTTAGCTTTAATATTCATGTGCGTTTAGGTGCCGGCGCCTTTGTATGCGGTGAAGAAACCGCACTCATGGCATCTATTGAAGGCCACCGTGGTGAACCTAAACCCAGACCTCCTTTTCCGGCTGTTCGTGGCTTGTTTGATAAGCCCACCAACATTAACAATGTGGAAACTTACGCAAATATTCCGCCCATTATTCTAAATGGTGTAGATTGGTTCCGGTCACTTGGCACAGAAAAATCTTCCGGAACCAAGGTGTTTGCTTTGGGCGGTAAGATTAACAACACCGGGCTTGTTGAAGTCGAGATGGGAACGCCCCTGCGAACAGTTATTTATGATATCGGCGGTGGCATTCCCAAGGGCAAACAACTTAAGGCCGTACAGACAGGCGGACCATCCGGTGGCTGTATACCTGTAGATCTTTTGGACGTACCGATCGAATATGATTCCCTCATCGAACTTGGCTCCATGATGGGGTCAGGCGGCATGATTGTTATGGATGAAGACAACTGCATGGTGGATATTGCCCGTTTCTTCTTGGATTTCACCGTTGAAGAAAGTTGTGGAAAATGCACGCCCTGTCGCATCGGTACCCGTAGGATGCTGGAGATTTTAGACCGTATTGTCGAGGGGAAGGGCAAAGAAGATGACATCGAAAAGTTGGAACGATTAGCTCGTGTGATTAAAGAAACTTCTCTTTGCGGGCTTGGGCAGACTGCCCCTAATCCTGTTTTATCGACTCTGCATTATTTTAGGGACGAGTACGAGGCCCATATTTATGACCGGACTTGCCCTGCGCATCATTGCAGGTCGCTGACCAAGTTGCAAATCACTGATGATTGCCGTGGTTGTACCGCCTGTGCCCGTGTTTGTCCCGTGGACGCTATTTCCGGCGAAGTTCGGCAAAAGCACGTTATCGATATGGATAAGTGTACCAAGTGCTACTCTTGCATTGAAAAGTGTCGCTTTGACGCCATCATCAAGGTTTAAGGAGGAAATACGATGGAAAAGAAAATGATTTCGCTTACGATTGACGGCGTTCATGTGGAGGTTCCTGAGGGAACAACCATACTTGAAGCGGCACGAAAAGCGCATGTTCATATTCCAACTCTCTGCTTTTTAAAGGATGTTAATGAAATTGGCGCCTGTCGCATTTGTGTGGTGGACGCTGGTGCCAGGGCTTTACAAGCTGCATGTGTGCTTGAGGTTGCGCCGGGCATGGTGGTTAGAACCAATACGCCCGAAGTGCGTGAAGCACGTAAAACCATCATTGAATTAATTTTAAGCAATCATGATAAAAAATGCCTATCTTGTGTTCGTAGTCAGAATTGTGAGTTGCAGAAAATCTCTTTAGATCTTGGCATTGAAAATGGCGATGAATTTGCCGGAACAATGAGAATATATTCTGTTGACGATTTATCTGTAAGCCTTGTCAGGGACAATAATAAGTGTATTAACTGTCGCCGTTGTGTTGCGACTTGTAACAAAAATCAAGGTGTAGGCGTAATTGGCGCAGTGAACCGTGGTTTCAACACTTCAATTGAATCTGCTTGGGATCAGTCGCTGGCGCAGACTGCCTGTATCGGTTGTGGTCAATGCATCGTCAACTGTCCTGTAGGTGCCCTGTATGAGAAGGATGAACTACAAGACGTTTGGACAATGATTGACGATCCGGATTTACATGTGGTTGTGCAGCCTGCGCCTTCTGTGCGCGCTGCGCTTGGTGAATGTTTTGGCTTGCCCATGGGCACTAATGTGACTGGAAAAATGGTTGCCGCCATGCGCAGGCTTGGATTTGACAAGATTTTTGATACCGATTTTGCTGCTGATCTAACCATCATGGAAGAAGCGACCGAACTGCTTGATCGTATACAGTCCAGGGGTACTTTACCCATGATTACTTCCTGTTCTCCCGGTTGGGTACGTTTTTGTGAAACCTACTATCAGGATTTTATTCCCAATCTGTCAAGCTGCAAGTCGCCTCATCAAATGCTTGGCGCAATCACTAAGAGTTATTATGCTGAAAAGGCTAGCATTCCGGCTGAAAAAATCCGCGTTGTATCCGTGATGCCCTGTACGGCCAAGAAACTTGAAACAAGGTCACCGGGCATGGATTCTACTGGATATCCGGACGTAGACGCGGTCATCACCACCAGAGAGCTTGGCAAGATGATTAAGTCCAGCGGTATCGACTTTGTGAACCTGCCCGATGAAGAGTTTGACCCCATTCTCGGCCTTAGCACGGGTGCCGGCACAATTTTTGGTGCTACCGGAGGCGTGATGGAAGCTGCTCTGCGCACGGCCTATGAAACTGTTCTCAACAAAGAACTTGAAAAGCTGGATTTCCACGTTGTTCGTGGCATTCAAGGAATTAAAGAAGCCACTATTGCTTTGGGCGATGTTGAGCTTAATGTAGCGGTAGTCAACGGCACAGCCAATGCCGCCAAATTGCTGGATGCCATTCGTAAGGGTGAAAAAACTTATCATTTTATTGAGATTATGGCTTGCCCTGGCGGCTGTGTGAACGGCGGAGGCCAACCAATTGTTTCCGCGCAGGATCGCCTGAATCTTGATCCACGTATAGAGAGGGCCAAGGCACTCTATAAGGCGGACGATGAGATGATCTACCGTAAGAGCCATGAAAACCCAATGATTAAGAAACTATACGATGAATATTTGGAAAAACCCAACAGCCACCGTGCGCATCACCTGTTACACCGCCACTACGTGAAACGTCCCAAATATCAGAATCAAAACTGATTATAGAGTTAAAACTGCCAAGGTATTATTTGCGCCTTGGCAGTTGTTAATTGTTATCATTGACAAATTGGGTTTTGCTGTGCGATATTAAGCTATAAACCTTTTAAGGAGAAATAGAATGAGAAAGTATATTTGCATCTTAATGGCTTTCATGTTGCTTGTATCTACTTTTGCTTATGCTCAGGAACTAACCAAGCGGGAAGACTACAGTGAAGATTACTACGCTGTCTATCACTACGCCACCACGCAAGATCAAGAAGAGGATTTACCTTTTCGAGAAGACTATTATTATGAACAGGCCTTGCAATCATCGGTTCTTTACCAAACCTTGCAAGACGGAACTTTACGTACTGACGTTTTGAATGACAAAGGCCAATTGGAGGGATACAGTTTATATCAGGTATCCAACGGAAAAGAGGTGACCGAGGAATATGATGCCAACGACAAAATTATTTACCGGCATGAGCAGGTTAGTGATCACCTCATTATAACAGTATATTCTTACTTGGAAAACGGCAGCCTTGACCGGCAGGCGGTTACCACTCACTTTTCATCCGGCATGACTCGTACTGACCATTTAGATGCAGACGGCAAGCTCTTGTATTATACGCTTGAAACAATTGACAGAGTAGATCGCTATGACCCCGATGGGCGACTGGAAGAATTTACCCTCTATCAAATTGATGAAGATGGAACCTATCGGGAAAGTACTTTTAATTCAAGGGGTGAAATGTTGTCCCTTTCTGTCCAAACGTATGAAGAAGATGGCGCCATCCGAATTGAGGAGTATTCAGGCCAGGGGCACTTACAAGGCTATACTTTAACCAGATTTGATGATATATATGCCATCGTAGAAACCTATGATGCTGACGGTACCTTGCTTTCAACCGTGAAGGAAGATGCTATGATGCATTGAGTTTTATAAAAAAGCAAGAAAGGCTCTTATTTCGGAGCCTTCTTTTTTACAAACTATTATTCGGTCTAAATGATTGACGGGAAGAATACAGACCGTTTATCCGCTCATTTCAACCACTTATCCAAAAACAGTGGAAATCAAGTCCAAATTATTCTATATTGCAACCAAGAAAGGAGGAGAACAGAGTGCAGGTTGAAATCAAAATTGATGCCAATTGCAAAGAAACAAAAATTATCATTGTTTCAGACAAAATGACGGAAGAAATCAACCAACTGATTAAGAAGTTGTCGGAAGGTGCACCACAAATCATTGCCGGGGTCAAAGATGATAGCTTGGAAATCTTAAATCCCAAAGACATTTTTCGGTTTTACGCGGCAGACAAAAAAGTATTCGCTTCAACTGAGAAGGGAGAATACGCCTTGCGATTGCGGCTGTACGAATTGGAAGAAAGGCTGGACGCAAATGACTTTGTACGTATCTCAAATTCGGAGATTATTAACATTCATAAGGTCAAGAGTTTTGATTTAAGCTTCACCGGAACGATTTGCGTTGCCTTCACGGACGGAACCATTACCTATGTATCACGGCGATACGTCAAAAAAATCAAACAAATATTAGGAGTATGAGGTGAATTAAATGAAAAAGAAAGTGATTTCAAGGGCACTCTTGGGTTTCCCTGTGGGTATTTTAATAGGCTATGTGATTACAATATTAATTTCTCTTCTATTTGCAAAAGGTCACTACTCGCCCTGTGTCCCTGAATTAGTCGAAGCGATGGGAAATGAGATTCATGCGGTAATCTTGCAGGCGGTTTTAAGTGGCTTATTAGGCTCTGCCTTTTCAGCAAGCTCTATCATCTGGGAGATGGAAAACTGGAGCATTGCCAAGCAAACAGGCATATATTTTGTGGTTACTGCCCTTGTAATGATGCCGGTAGCCTATGCATTAAACTGGATGGAGCATAGCTTTACCGGATTTGTAAAGTACTTTGGTATTTTTATTATCATCTTTATCATCATATGGTTTATTCAATACATGTTTTGGAAAAAGAAAATCGAACAAATCAACTCAAAACTGTAAATGCGCTACTATAACTTTATAAACTCACAAAACCACCGGATTGATTGCCGGTGGTTTGAGTTAATGTGCCTATCAGATTACATCAGTCATGCTGCTGAATTTGTTGAATAGTATAGATATAAGCAGTCGACTTACTTTGCTTCAAACAGTTGCTTCATTAACTGGATTGTGTTTTCATCTCCGCTGGTGAAAAAGGCGGTAGTACCGGGCTGATTGCCTTTGTTTAGCAAGTCTTTTTCTTTAAGAATATCAACAAGTTCATTGAGGGTTTTTCTACTACCGTCAATCATGATTACATTTTCCGAGAAGAAAGTAGCGGTTTCTTTTTCTAAAAAGGGATAGTGTGTACAGCCATGTACCACTACATCAATGTTTTTGGTATCAACTTCGGATAACAACGAAGCTAATTTTTGATGTAGTTCATCTCCTGATAGTTGATTTCTTTCAGTAAATTCCATAAGTCCCGGACAAGGGAGTGAGTGTACATGATGAGAAAAGGGAGCGGCAAGCTTGGCATATGTATCACTTGCGATAGTGCTGGGGGTTGCCATCACCAAGACCTTACCTTCTTTTCGTAAGCCGCAAGCTTCTTCAACCGCTGGGCAGATACCAACGACCGGTATCGGCAGTTGACGCTTTAATTCATCAAGCGCCATGGTTGTAGCTGTATTGCAGGCGATTACAAGCGCTTTGATTTTCTCATTCATCAGCTTTTTAGCAACTGCAAGGGAAAGCGCGACCACTTCTTCTTTGGGGCGAACACCGTAGGGCGCGTTAGCGTTGTCACCATAAAAAACAAAGTTTTCATTTGGTAATACTGTTCTTGCATATCGCATGACACTTAGGCCACCGACGCCTGAATCCATAAAACCGATAGGGCTAATTTGTGAAAGTAGCATTAATTTTTACCTCCTATTAATATTAGTGATTCCGCTGCCCACGCAGCTAATTCGTTAATGGATGGGTGAATGGGTTGAGAAGATAGTAAAGGAGTAAGCGAGCCATCGCCCGTGTTCATTAAATACACAAATGGTTGGATTAATGCTGCGGCTTGGTATCCAATGGCATGAGCGCCCAAAATTCTGTTGTTTTGGTCGGTTAGCACCTTCACAAAGCCGCCGTCATCGTCATCACCATAGCCCATTGCCCAACCATAGGCGACGTCACGATAGTGGAGCATACCACGCTTATAGGGAATGCCCGATTTTTTTACTTGTTCCTCCGTTTGGCCAACGCCTGCAATTTGAGGAGTCGTGAAAACAGCGTGGGGGACAGCTTGGTAATTAATGATTGATTGCTTTTGTTCAAACAAATAATCGACCAGTATCTTTGCTTCTTGGTTTGCAGTGTGCCTAAACATGTGGTGTCCATTAATGTCTCCGATGGCATAAATACCCGGAATGGATGTGGCCATGTTCTTGTCCGTTACAATATAATTATTCCGGTCAAGTTCAACTCCAACCGCAGGATCAAGCAGTTCAGGCGCTGTGCTTTTAACGCCGGCTGAAATGATTACTTCATCACAGGGGATCTTAATGGATTCATTTGAAGTTGTATTTGTTAAATGGACAACTTTTTCGTTTTCGCTTTGTTCAATTTTATCAAAGCGGTGGGTTAATAAAAACGACACCCCGGCAACACGCATGCATTGAATAATAGCAGTTTGTACATCCCCGTCTTCACTTTTTAGGATGGTGCCGCTCCTGCCAACGATGGTTACCTTTGTATTAAGCGTAGAGAAAAAATGAGCGAATTCACAGCTAATAGTCCCGGCGCCCAGAATAACCAGCCGAGGATAGGGCTTGTTTGGCAAATGTTCAAAAAAACTTCGGTAATGTAACGCAAGCTCATTGCCAGGAAAAGCGGGAATATTGGGTTTTGCGCCTGTTGCGATGATAATGTTATGGCCGTGTAGGATACGCTCTTTATCACCTGCGAATACTTTTACCTGATTGGCGGCTATAATTTTAGCTTGACCAATCAGCACCTCGCAGCCCGGTAGCTTGGCATAGCTTTCGGCCATGATTTTACTTTTGCTTTGTAACTCTTTGATCCTGCCCATGATATTGTGCAAATCAACGGATGGACGGGAAAAGTTTACTCCGATTTTTCGGGCATGCTTTGCTTGCTGAATAATATCTGCCGGATAAGTAAGCATCTTGGAAGGAATACAACCATAGTTCAGGCAGGTGCCGCCGAAGCGATCTTGCTCAATGATGGCGACACGTTTTCCTTTTTCAAGCGCAGCATCCGCTACAATAAGCCCTGCTCCCGAGCCGATAATAATATAGTCGTATGTTAGATTGTTTTTCATTTTACTCAACAGGTTTTCCAAGGATAAATACTTGAACGGCTTTGGTCGAAACTGCAAACGGGTCGCCGTCAAACAGGATAATGTCAGCGTCTTTCCCGATTTCCAGAGAGCCTACCCGATCAGCGATGCCGATATGGTGTGCCGGGTTGATAGTGATTGCTTGAAGAGCCTTGAAGGGGTCCATTCCAGATTTGACCGCCAACGCGGCACAAAGTGCCAAGTATTCTTGTGGAATAACGGGCGCATCGGTGATAATTGACACCTGAAGTCCTGCTTTGTCTAGAATTCCGGGCGTATCAAAGGTTTTATTACGCAGCTCAAATTTAGAGGCGCTTGTTAAAGAAGGACCAATAGCAACGGGACAGCCTTCCTTTGCTAAATCCTCGGTAATCATATGTCCTTCAGTCACATGCTCCAATGTCAGCTTGATGCCAAATTCTTTGGCAATGCGAATGGCGGTAAAAATATCTTCCTGAGCATGGGCGTGCGCTTTTAGGGGCATCTTACCTTTGATTACAGGAATCATTGCTTCAAGTTTCATATCAAATGGAGGAAGTTTGGAAACATCTTCGCCCGCAGCTTCCTTTTTATTCAGATATTCTTGTGTTTTAAACAGGACTTCGCGCAGACGAGCAGCGGTTGTCATACGGGCGGTATTACCCTTTTCACGATAACAACGCTTGGGATTTTCACCAAAAGCGCATTTCATGGCTGTGTTATCTTTAACGAGCATGTCATCCACTCGATGCCCGACGGTTTTATAAGCTGCAAAGGTACCGCCTATTACGTTGGAGCTGCCCGGCCCTGAGTTGATGGTGGTTACTCCGGCCTTGGCAGCATCATACAGGTCTGGCTGACCGGGTTTAAAACCGTCAATGCTGCGAAGGTGGGGAGTTATAATATCGCCCATTTCGTTATAATCAGACCCTTCATAGCCGATACCATAGCCGTGAAGGCCCATGTGGCTGTGTGCTTCTACAAAGCCGGGGTAGACCTGAAGCCTGCTCGCGTCCACCACAGTCATATCAGGGGTTGCCTCAATGTTAGGAGCAATCTCTGTGATTTTTCCATCAGCACAAAGGATATCTCCTTTGAAAGGTTCGGGCTGAATTGCGTTGTGAATGTTTCCATTTTTGATTAGTAGCATTGATATTACCGTCCTATAAAAAATATATTGCTCTGTTATGCTTATCTGCTTTTGAAGCGTGTCCGAAATCATTTTGGAGTGAGGATTGCTCCGTTGACATGGGAATCGCTATCAGAAAGACTGGATTACAGAGATTGTTTTAACCGAACAAACAAGTTACATAATTGTACCGAATCCTTCCAGTACAGTTTAATGGAATATTTTGTGACAAGATTATTATAGCTGTGAGAAAACTAACTGTCAAATTAGGTTTTCTTCCAACTTCGCCACGAAAAAAGAATAATTACGGGCCAAATTTCAAGGCGTCCTGTAATCATGCCAAGGGAAAGCACGAGTTTTGCATATGGGGACAACCAGGCATAATTTGCTGTAGGACCAACAGCGCCTAAGCCCGGACCAATGTTATTAAATGTTGCCGCGACAGTTGAAAAAGCGGTTATAAAATCAGGACTTTCAAAACTGACGATTAGTAGTAGTGTGATAAAAACAAATGCGTAGGCGACAAAATAACCAAACAGTGAACGAATAAGAGTTGATGATATTGTTTTGCGATTAAAACGAATAGGAATAATTCTTGCGGGTTCTCTCTGATGCAGCATTTCAGCACGCAAAACCTTTCCAAACATGGTAACGCGAGAAACTTTTAATCCGCCGGCTGTGGATCCGGCCATGGCGCCAACCATCATTAACAACAATAGAATGATGTGCGAAAATAATGGCCAAGCGGCAAAGTCGGCTGTGGAATAACCGGTGGTTGTAATAATGGAGGAGACCGAGAAAAAGACGTCTATGGCCATCTGCGCTTTATTTTTATAAACGCTCCAGAGGTTTAGACAAATAAGTATAAAAGCAATTGCAACGATTCCAAGATACCAATGCAATTCTTCATCTTGAAAAAAGTCTTTAAACTTTCGCAGAAGTAGAAAATAATACAGGTTGAAGTTGATGCCGAAAACCAACATGCCTACCGATAGGATAAGATTAATTGACGATGAATTATACCAGAGTATGGAGCTGTTTTTAATTCCAAAACCGCCCGTGCCTGCCGTGCCCATGGCGTGGCAAATAGCGTCAAAAACCGGCATTTTAGCAATGACCAACAGAACAAACAAAACCAATGTCATAATGAGGTAAATGGCGTACAGCATACGGGCAGTTCCCTTAAGGCCTGAGAGAATTTTGCCAAAGGAGGGACCGGGCATTTCCGCTTTCATCATGTATACGTTGTCAGGATCGCTTTTGGGAAGCAGTGCAAGCACAAAGACCAGCACGCCCATACCTCCGATTAAGTGGGTAAAGGAACGCCAAAAAAGAGTGGTTTTCGAAAGGATCTCAACGTTAGTGGCAACCGTGGCGCCTGTTGTAGTAAAACCGGAGCTGATTTCAAAAAAGGCATCAATAAAATTAGGATATTCATGGGTCAAAACGAGTGGGATAGCCCCAAAGAGGCTGGCAAGAATCCATGATAGACTGCAAATAACCAAGCCTTCTTTAGCATAAAAACGGGTGTTTTGTGGCTTTCTCCAGACAAGTAATAATGAAAAAAAACAACATGCAAAAGCTACTGAACCATATGCAAAAAGGATTTGACCTCTTTCTTGGTACAGTAAACCGACTGCTATAGGCAAAAACATAAGTATGCCAACTAAAAGCAGTATTCTACCAACCAGATACCTTACAATAGACCGATTCATTGCTGAACAATCTCATCCAAATCAAAAATATTTTCTTCGAGGGTTATGACAACAACATGATCGCCTGCCATAAGCGCATCGTTTCCAGTTGGTACTAATACTTGCTGATTACGTACAATAGCGGAAATAATTGTATTTTTACGAATCTTAAGCGCTTTAAGGGGCTTTCCAATCAAAAGGCATTTTTGTTCTACAAAAAATTGTAGCGCTTGCGCATCGCTGTTTTGCATACGGTAAAGCGCTTCAACCTTGCTTCCTTCTGAATTGGAAATAGCTCGTGCAAGATGCACAATATAGTCGGCAGTAATTCCAGCAGGGGTAATAATGCTCTGCTGGTTAATTGCCTCTCGAAGGATTTGCAGCAAGTTGGTACGATTGACCTTGGTAATTAATCGCAGAACACCACAGGACTGTGCAAATAAAGAAAGGAGAATATTTTCCTCATCAATGCCGGTCAGTGTAAGGACGCAGTCATAACGATGAATGTTTTCAGCGTTTAACAAATTTTGGTCAGTGCCGTCTCCATGAATGACGGTAACATCAGGGTAACTTTCTGCAAGCTGGAAGGCAATCGTCTTATCTTGTTCAATTACCTTGATATTTATGCCCCATTCTTTCAGTAAATCAAGCACATAGGTACAAATTCGGCCGCCACCGATAATTAATAGTGAACGAATGCGAGCCAAAGTCCCCATGTGCCGATAAAGCAGACCTAATTCCTGTGGTTTACCGGTTAAGAAAATATGGTCATCTTCCATCAGAACGGTTTCACCACGTGGAATAATGGTTTGATTGTCTCGAACAACAATACACACAAGCAAGTGGTTGTAGCGTTTGCGAAAATCAATCAAGGATTGTTTGTTCAGAATACTTTCCTTGGTGACGGCAAGCTCCACCAAATTGACACGATTACCCGCAAAAGGCTGGACAGACAGGGCGGAGGGATAGCGTATCAAGCGAGAGATTTCTTTCGCTGCATCAAGATCAGGGTTAATCATGCTGTCAATACCCAAGCTATCTTTAACAAAACCCATGTGGACAGCATGTTCAGGAGTACGTACTCTGGCCATTGTATATTTTGCGCCAATACGTTTGGCAATAACAGCGGAAATAATGTTTGTTTTATCATGAGGGGTAGCAGCAATAAACATATCAGCCGAATCAACACCTGCTTCTATTTGTACATCATAATAGGAGCCGTTGCCTCTCACACCTAAAATCTCATGCTTTTCAAGCATACTTTCAAGCAAACTCTCTTTTTTTTCAATGAGGGTGACACTATGACCCTCACGACTTAAGTCTTGGCAAAGGATTGAACCCACTTTGCCGGCACCGACAATTACAATTTTCATACAACCTCCAGATACAAAAGTATACACCTTTTTCATTATTTTGAAAAGCAAAAGGGGTATGATATAATGTTGTCCGATTATTAAAGGAGCTGATTAACACATGGATTTCCCCTCACCCCAGCAATTAAAGCACATGAGTGCCGATGAGATAAATAGGCTTATTCCTGCTATCAGGCAAAGGATAACACAGGTGGTTTCCCAAACCGGCGGGCACCTTGGAAGCAATTTAGGCGTGGTTGAATTGACGGTTGCCCTGCACCGGGTTCTTGATACGCCCAATGACCGTATTATTTTTGATGTGGGTCATCAATGTTACGCACATAAAATCTTGACGGGACGCAATGAGCAAATGGAATCTTTGCGTACTTTTGGGGGATTGTCGGGCTTTCCAAAATGTTCGGAAAGTGTTTATGATTGCTATGAAACAGGTCATGCGTCAACCGCTCTTTCCGCTGCTGTCGGTATGGCAAGGGCCAGAGACCTTCAAGGGGATGATTACCATGTTGTTGCTGTGGTGGGGGATGGCGCCTTGACTGGCGGCATGTGCTATGAGGCCCTTAATGACCTTGGCAGTAATAAAACCCCGCTTCTTATTATTTTAAATGACAATCAAATGAGTATTTCTCCCAATTTGAGCGCCCTAAGCGAACATCTGAGCAATTTACGTACCAGCAAAGGTTGGCTTGGGTTCAAAAGGGGAATGGCATCAGCCATACATCGCCTTCCTCGACAGGGAAAAAAGACATATTCGTTGCTTCGTCGAATGAGGGATCAACTGCGTAATTTATTTGTTCATGATAATTTCTTTTCATCCCTTGGTATTAGATATTATGGGCCTTTTGACGGGCAGGACGAACCTTTGCTTGAAAAAATGATTAGTCGTGCGCTTGGTATGAATGAACCAATTCTCTTGCATGTGGTTACAACAAAAGGCGCAGGCTATATTCCTGCTGAACAAGAACCGGAAAACATGCACGGAGTTGTGCCTTTTGATTTGGAATCGGGAATACCGCATCACCAAGGTGCGGAAGGCTTTGGACATAGGTTGGGTTTTGAATTAACTCAATTGGCTAAAAAAGACAAACGATTGGTTGTTATTTCTGCTGCCATGGTTTCAGGAACCGGCATGAGTGAGTTTGCCAGAGCTTTTCCCGAACGCTTGTTTGATGTGGGAATAGCGGAAGAACACGCTGTCACTATGGCTGCTGGTATGGCAAAAGGCGGACTGTTACCGGTTGTTGCTATTTACGATACTTTTATGCAACGAGCGTGCGATCAAGTGATTGAAGATGTTTGCTTGCAAGATACTCATGTGGTTTTTCTTATGGACAGGGGAGGTTTGGGGGGCCAGGATGGGCCGACCCATCATGGGGTTTTTTCGGGCAATATCTTTTTTAGCATTCCCAATCTTATCATTCTTTCCCCGCGCAATGATGAACAGGCAGTAAAAATGCTTTCTTGGGCTCTTTATGACAATCAACATCCGGTTATGATTCGCTATCCCAAACAACAGGGCAAAGAAAATTTAAAATATCCTGTTAGTGACTTTCGCTTAGGCCAGTGGGAGAAATTGGAGGATGGGCAAAATTTAACGCTTGTTGCTCAAGGGTCGATGGTGGATACGGCTATCAATGTAAAACAGATACTTAGTCAAGCTGGTTATCATGCTGGCATAGTACATGCAAACACTTTTAAGCCACTAGATGAGATTTTTCTTAAAAACAATCAAAACCCTATTGTTGTAATAGAAGAACAGCAGCATCTTGGCGGTCTGTTTTCGGCTATCACTTCTTGGTGTGTGGAGAATTGTTTAGTTCTGCCCGTGAAAGGTTACGGTCTTCCTGATTCTTTTATAGAACATGGAAGCAGAGATGATTTGCTAAATAGTCTTCATCTTAATGCTGATAGCATTGCTAAAAGTATTTTGCGTTTACTTGAGGGAAAGTAATGAAAAAACGTGCGGATGTATTACTGGTTGAGCAAGGCCTAATTGACAGCCGACAAAAAGCCCAAAGGCTGATTATGGGGGGAAGGGTTTATCTGGGTGAGATCATGATTACCAAACCCTCTGAAACGATTGAAGAATCACAAACCCTAACAATTCGAGGCGAAGAGAATCCCTTTGTGAGCCGCGGCGGCTATAAACTTCAAAAAGCGATGGAGGTTTTCAAGGTTGACGCTCAAAATTTAGTTTGTATGGATATTGGCGCTGCGACAGGCGGCTTTACCGATGTTTTGTTAAGGGCAGGGGCGCAACATATATATGCCATTGACGTGGGTTATGGTCAGCTTGACTGGAAGCTCCGTAACGATAGCAGAGTCACAGTAATGGAACGAACCAATGCCCGCAATTTAACCAAAGAAATGTTTGATTTACAACCTCAATTGACAGTTATGGACGTATCTTTTATCAGTATTAGGTTGCTACTGCCTGTTCTTGCTGACATTATGGGTGATAAAGGACGTGTTCTGTCACTTATTAAGCCTCAGTTTGAGGCTGGAAGGGAGCAAGTAGGCAAGAACGGCGTGGTGCGCAATCAGCAAATTCATCAAGAGGTTCTAAGAGAAATCATACAATTTTGTGTTGGCTTTGGATGGAATGTTGCTGGCATGACCTATTCGCCTATCAGAGGTCCAAAAGGCAACATAGAGTTTCTGGCTGACATCAGGCCTGGAGAAGAAACGATTTTTTCCAACGATGATATTCACCAATTGGTGATGCAAGCTCATCAACAGCTATAGCCTTATTTTCTTTTTCTCAAAATTCATGGTACAATTATTTCAATAAAATATTCTTGAAAGGAAATTGGATATATGAAAAAGTTAACGTATTCTTTAATTGCATTGATTTTAGTGATTTGCGTAGCCAGTGCAGTCTTTTTCGTGAAACTGTCTACAACAACCAAGCTTTTGGACAAGGCCAATGAGAAAATTAACTCTTTAACAGAAACCATTGAAGGTTTAAATTTGGAAAAAGATCAGTGGGATGCAGAAAAACTTCAGCTGGGCCAGTCGATTAGTACAGTACGTACTGCTCTGATTGCAACCTTGGCGGATCTTGATAGTGTTGGCGAATTAATTGGTCTTGAAAAAGAAGTTGAAGCCTTAGAGGATATCGAGGATACCATAACCCCTAAAGAAGATAAGCAGCCTGAAGAGGAAATCGATGCTTCCGAACAAGACAAAAAAGACGAAGCTAATGTTGCAACAAGTACACCAATTGAATCAACTACGCCTGAAAATGAAACTACTCCGGAGCAACAGGAAGAAACCTCTGTTCCTGAAAAGAAACAATAGAATAGCATAAGCAAAAATCCGGCAAGCACAATGCCGGATTTTTGTTAAAAATTATATGTTTTGTTCTTGTTTGAGGTGTTCATACATGAAGACAGCGGCGGCAATAGCGGCGTTTAAGCTTTCAGCCTGTCCGGGTATTGGAATTTTTATCAAACTGTCCGTGAGATTAAGCAGTTCCTGATCCAACCCTTTACCCTCGTTACCAATAAGAATACAGATAGGCTTGCCAGTCATTTGTGTATTATATAAACTTTTACCCTCTAATGCACCTGCGAGGATATTATAATCCTTCAACTTTTTAATTTCATCTACCAAAGATTGTGATTGAACAATGCTTATGCGAAAGATTGCACCCATAGACGCACGCATAGCCTTTGAACTATAGGGATCGGCGGTTTTTTCATCAACAATCAAGGTGTCAAAGCCGACGGCATCCATGGTACGTAAAATGGTACCGACATTTCCGGGGTCTTGAAGTGCATTGAGGGCAATGACTTTCTTGCCTAAGTGATTGGTTGGCTTAGGAATATCACAAACCGCAAAAATGCCTTGGGGTGTTTTAGTATCGGAAATTTTAGACAAGGATGCAGGGGATAACAAATATATAGGAAGTTTACCGTCAAGAAGCTTTTGATATTTGTCAACACAGTTGTCAGCACACAAGAGATACTTTGCGTGACGTTCCCTGATGCTTTCTTCTACCATGTGTTCGCCTTCAGCCAAAAAAAGCCCGGTTGCCTTACGGGCCCTTGTCGTGTTGAGTTTGGCCAGCTCTTTTACTTGCCTCGCGGTTAAATATTGGTATTGAGCCATTGATAGGTTAGAGGAAAGGTCGAAGGCTCTTCATTTTGAAGCGCTTCATCAAGTGTGATTTGATAGAATCGTGCAAAGGGAACCAAGATGGATGAAAGCACATAGTCAAGTGATGATGCAATACCGCCGGAAAACAGGACAGAGGTAAATTTTAAGTATTTTGTGATGCGATCTTTTAATAGAAGAGGAACGGGAGTTCCTTTGGATAAAAAGTAATCATACAATTGATCAAGTAATTTAACAGCACTTTCCGGAAGTGTTTGCAATTGTTTTTCTTTAAACAATTGGTATATATTCTGCAAACAAACTGGCACTTCAAAAGGTAAAAGGTTCATTTCTTGTCCCTTGGTACTGTAATGTACGATGGGCCACTGCATCCATTCATAGGAAGAGTTGACGGGCGAAAATTCTTTTGAGATGATGAGCCTTGTATAAGGAACGTTTTTCAAATCACTTTCCTCAACCAACGCAAACGCAACTCCATTTCCGCCTGATAAGTAAGTGGGTAACTTGCCCTTAGGCAGGGGACCACATTCCGCTGCTCCTAAAGCGGAACTTAAAGAGTGCGCTAAAGTCAGGCTATCGCTTAAGTTTGTGGAAGAAAGCTGTAACGTTGGAAAAAGGACAAGGAGACAGAGGAGATGAGTGGCATCGTTTTTATTGCACACAAAACCTGAACTCCTCATATGATGCAACAGGTTGTTTGTAATCTTATCAATGGTCTTTTCTTCAGCTTGTTCAGGCGCGAGCAAGTAGGGTAATCCACCAAGTTTTTCAAGGTCTTGGATGAGCAGGTTACGCTCTTCTAAAAGATTGCTTTCTTCTTCTTGCAACTGTAAACAATGCTCACGTAAGGAGGCTTGTTGGTCATGGAGTTGTTTTATGTCCTCTTTTGCTTTTACCTCAAGTAGGTTAAAAATCTTTGTTGTAAGCTCTTTATCTTCATTTTGTAGTTTTTCAACCTGCATCAGCAAAGACAGCCGGTCTGCTTCCAGCTCTTCCAGTTGTTGTTTGAAGGCGGTAACGGCCGTACTCTGACGTGTTGTTGCAATGGCTGAGGATATAAGGTTTTGAGCCGATGGTAACTGAATTAAGTATTCAATTGCTTGATTACGGGTTTCTGGTGCCTCCCAAATATTATCAAGCGCTCTTTTATATTGATCAATAGGGGTACGAACTACAGTTCTTCTGGCTTTTTGGCTGGTGTTGGCTCCCAGTGCCTCTAAACGAGTATCTCTTGAAAAGCGACCAACAATGCCACTAAGCCTGCTACGTGATTTATTGCTTGTTTTTTCTTTGTTACCGGCGGGATACAGCGGAGTACCTTTAGAGGAGGTATTCTCAATTTGCTGATTTAGTCCTGCCATTAACAGAGGGGTTTTCTCGGATTTTATTGAGTTGGGAAGTGGCGGCAGGGACCTAGCTATTTCTTCGATTTTTTCTTGGGCATTGGAAGAATTGAGAGTAGTAGAAGACACATTATCAGCCTCATTGGATGCCACGAAAACCGTAGAAGTTTCTTGAATATCCTTACTTTGCGCTATAGGCCAGAAAAACAAAGCTTCCTCTCCGGTGGGCAAACCAACAGTAAATAGCCTTCCTGAATCAGGTGGCAAAGAAGAGATGTTTCCATGACCTTTTCCTGTTGAGGGATCAAAAGGGCCTTCAATATACCCGCCGTCCCTCAGGTAACATAGAGGTGTTAAGCAATCATCCACTTTTTGTCCTTTTTCAGCGGTCACCACCTGATAAATCATCTCACTTGGTAGCGCTTTGACAGCATCCGAATAAACAATGAATTGATGGTTTTCGCCGTCTTCTGGTTGATAATTTCTATTTGGACGAATTTTATTTGTATGGGGCGGAAAAGATGCCAGATCAATCAAGCACAGTTTTCCCAAGGAGCGCATTCTGTCTTTAAAGGTAAAGCGCTCATTTTTGTCGGGCACAATACGAAGAAAGCCATTATCAGGAAATTCCCTGCCTGCATCTTCTATGCATGCGCCCTCATCGGTTAATAAAGGGAGAGCGTGAAAATAAATGCGCTCGGGGTTGTCTTCCTCAATAAAAGAAAGCATTAATTTTTGGTGATAAAACATAAGTACGCCTTTCATATAAATAAATGTCTATTTTAAAATAGCTCGTCAAAGCCATAATATTTATAATTAAAAAACGGGCAATAAGACCCGTTTTTAATGAATAAAAGTTAGTAAGTGATGGCGCAAACCAATCCGCCCATGTTATCTGTCGAAACAAAGAAGTGAACGGCGTTGGTGGGAATGTTGTGGGTCTGATCGGAACCGGTTTCGGGAATACGATATATTTCGTAGCGAAGATTGCCATTTTCGTAGACTAAGATATGCGGGGTTTTGATTAGATAATCAATGTACTCTTCAAGCACAAAGCCTTTGATATGCATTACTGTTGCGTGTGGTACACCAACATAGCGGTACGCATTCATTTTGAGTTTGGAATTAAGTCCGGTTACATAACTTTTATCAATGGTTTCGGTTGTTGGATAACCGATGGTGGGGAAGCGGAAAACGATGCCATATTTCCATCCTTCAGCGTTTAAAAAAGCGGCTTGTTCAGTTTCCTGAAATTTTGCGGTGTTAATTACACTGTCGTCCTTATTGTAAACATCCATTTCAAAAGAAAAACCGGACTGATAATCACTGGTGCCGGGATAGGAAACGTTTTGCCTTGCCGCTTCTATCAAACCATCGCCTTCTCTGTTGGGATGGCGGGCGGTCTCGGTGTTCCAGTACTTGGTTTGTGTTTCCATTGTGCGATAACCCTGTCGCACAATATAGTGTTCAAGACCTTGTTCTTTTGCGGCATTTACAAACCGTGACAGCGCATTAATGGCTTCTGGGAAAAGGGATACACTACGGTTAGCAACCGGTACCTTGAAGCTGGTTTCGGTACCCACACTTTTTAAGCCCTGTTCTGCAACAATAAAGTCGCTTGGTAAGGAATGCCAACGGTTAAGGAGCAGAAGGCCACCGGAAAGCGCTTCCAATCGGGTAGTAGTAATGGCTTGCCCACCTTTTACTGGGACGTTAGAAGCGTCGATAATATCCCAGCCCTCTTGAGCAGGTTCTGGCAGCACTATTTCCTGAGTTTGTGACATTAACTTGTTGCGCTCAAGAACTTTTTCGTTATATTGAGCGATGAGTTGATTGTTTTCTTCCAAAATCTTGTTTTGCAGTTCACGGTGTCTGGCATCTTGTGTACTTGAGAGCATACGATGACCAACCAGGAGGCCAACAAAGAGCACACAAAGAAGGATAGTTACCCATATCAATTTTTTGTAAGGATCCCCCTTTAAAACCTGTGCTGACTTCTGGCTCTGAATGTTTTCATTCATTTCGTTTCTTTCAGACATTTCTGTATCACCTTTCCGCGCATGGCGCAGGTTATCATAATAGGCTACGTTCTTTATATCAAAATTATGAAGAATTGTCAAATAAAAATGAAGAGAAGATGTGATTTTTTACTTGGTTTTTAATAGCAACTCTTCAATCGCTTGAAAAGCAGCCTTTTCGTCATGGCCTTCAATGCGTATGGTTAGTCTTTCGCCACCACATGTCATGATGGTCAGTACGCCCAGCAAAGAGCGACCGTTAATGTGTTGTGTACCCCGTAAATAATGGCAACTTGAAGTAAAACGGTTAATACACCGCACAAGTTCGGTTGCGTGTTCTCTTGTATAGGGCTCAAGTACGTTAAAAGGATATGTACGCTCGATCATGATGTTTGTTTCTTATGTTGCGTGGGTTCAGGCTTATGGAGGGACTCGGAAAGGCTCAGTAGCTGATTTAGTTGTTTTTGAACGGCAGACTTGGTTAGTGGCGGAGTGGATTTTCCGCCAAGTTCTTGGATAGATAGTTCAGGATATGCAAGGCGTAACCTTGCCAGCTTTTCAAGCTGCTCGGGTAAAGCGCTTAGACCAATAAAATAAGAAATTTTGTTAATTGCAGCAAGCTGTTTTGAGGACGCACGTAATTGTTTGTTCAGGTTAGCCGAATCACAGTTGAGGGAGCGATTCACCCTTTGGCTTACTTCCTTTTCTGTTCGTATCTTTTCAAGAGCAAGTACTGCCCTGTATGCTTCAACCACTGCAAGGAAATCTGAAAGGGTGTCAGCTTGTTTAAAGTAGACAATTTGCTTATTCTTTCGTGTCTTGATGCTTGATTGTATTTGAAAGGTCATAAGAACACGCTGCAAAAATTTGGCTCTTGATGGGTTTGGAATAATAAACTCGGCGGCCGTTTCCTTCTGTGGGTTACTGATGGTTCCGCATCCCAGAAAAGTACCTCTGATAAACGAACGAGCACAACAGTTGCGCCGTAAAATGCTCTGTTGTAAACCCCGAAAAACTTCTTGACCGCTTTTGGTTCTTGACAACATACCTAAGGAACGCATCAAGTATCGGGATTCGTTGGAATCAAGACGAATGAGCACCTGCGCAAATCCGCCAAACTGTGGGAGAATGCGAAAACGAGTTGTCGGATGTAGGTGAAAGCCAAAGCGTAGCAAGGCATTGATTCTGCGTGATAACGGCAGATTGTTTGCTTGAAAGACAAGAGTTACGCGTTTGCCTGCTTGAATAGATAACTTTCCCGTTGCTTGTGTCAGAGCATTTATTTCCGCAAGAATGCAGCACTCCTTGGGAAGAGGAACAGCAGCGATTTCCTGCTTTACCTGCAAAGAAAAGCTGCTCATAGCACTTGTACTTCAGTTTCTAATCGAACGCCAAACCGCTGGTAAACTTTATCTTGAATAATGCGAGAAAGTTGGAAAAAATCCTTTGCTGTTGCATTTCCTGTATTGATTAGAAAACCTGCGTGTTTTTCACTTACCTTGGCGCCGTTTACACTAAAACCTTTTAATCCGGCCTGCTCAATCAAGGCGCCGGCAAAGTTGCCAGGAGGGCGTTTGAAAAAAGAACCGGCGCTTGGATACTCTAAAGGTTGCTTTTGTTTACGGGCAAGGTTATATTCTTCCATAAGCTCAATAATTTCTGTTTTAATTCCGGCATGCAATTGAAAAGTGACTGATAGAATAATTAACTTTTCATCAATAACTCTTGATGTACGATAACCCAAATTCATTTCTTCTTTTGACAGTTCTACCACTTGGCAATCATGGTTAATACAACGACATGAAACAAAGACAGAATCAATACTTTTTTCATAGGCGCCGGCATTCATAGCAACAGCTCCGCCTACACTCCCGGGGATACCACATGCAAATTCAATTCCCGACAAACCTTGATTGGCGGCTTCATAGGAACACGTTACAATGGGAACGCCTGCTTGACAGGTAAGCATCTGTCCATCGAATGATAAGTTTTTCATATTTTTTGTTAAGATAATCAGCAATCCGTCATAACCTTTATCCTTAGCCAATATATTGGAGCCGAAACCTAATAAATGAAAAGGAAGCCGGAGCCTGTGTGCGGCCTTGACAACCGACAAAACCTCGTCTTCATTTTTAGGATAACAAACCAAACGGGCTGGCCCGCCCACCTTTAGCGTGGTTAAGGAAGCCAAAGGCACATTTTCTTCCCAATGTATCAAAGGCAGAGATTCCCTAAGATTTCTTGTTTCAAGTTGATTCATATTCCCCCCTTGTTCTTTCATCATTATATCATTAATCAAAGGTATCATACAAGTTGCTAAGACGGCGAATATTCTGTATAATCTCTTTGTATCCTAAGGAAAGGTGAAGCATGGAAACACACATTAGAAACTATCAGAACAGCCGTATCCATTTAATCGGAATTGGCGGCAGCAGTATGTCCGGTCTTGCGCAAATGCTTGTTCAGGAGAGCTACCAAGTTTCGGGCTCCGATTCGGTCGACAGCCACAGCCTACAAAGGTTAAAAGAAATGGGCGTAGACGTTAAAGCCGGTCATCATCCTGCCATGGTTGCTGGCGCCGGACTGGTTGTTTACTCGGCCGCGATTTCTTCTGAAGCCCCTGAGAGACTGGCTGCGGAATGTCTGCGGATTCCTCAAATGGAACGAGCGGTGTTGCTTGGTCAGCTGATGGAAGGCTATAATCACAGGATTTGTATCAGTGGTACGCATGGCAAAACAACCACCGGTGCCATGGTCGGCTATACCCTAATGAAGATGAACCATGACCCGACCATCCACATAGGAGGTCGCTTGGATAGCATAGGCGGAAGTACCCGCCTTGGTGGCAAGGAATATTTTATTGCGGAAGCTTGTGAATTTAACCGTTCTTTTTTGCGGATGGCGCCCACGCTTGCGCTGTTGCTTAACGTTGAAGCGGATCACTTAGATACTTATGGCGATATGGAGCATGTTGAGCAGGCATTTTCCGATTTTCTGAACCTGTTGCCGGAAGATGGAGTTGTTGTAGTAAACGCTGAAGATGAACGGGCGATGAAAGTGGCGCAAAGTCAATCATGTAAAGTTGTTTCCTTCGGCAAAGATAAAGGTGATTGGACGTATAAAATTACTGAGCTTGCCGGTGATGGAGCGCCTACTTTTTTAGTTTATCACCACGGACAGAAAAAGGGAGTTGTCAAACTGAAGGTGGCGGGAGAGTTTAATATTTTACACGCACTTGCAACCATAGCGACTGTTAATATACTGAAACTAAACGTTCAAGAAGCCTGCCAAGCCATCAGCTCTTTTACTGCCCCACATAGACGGTTTGAACACACGGGTGATGTGCAAGGCATGAAAATGTATCACGACTATGGACACAACCCCGCCGAAATGGCCAGTGCTATTGAAGTGGCGCTTTTACAAAAGCGCAGGCTTATAGCGGTGATGCAGCCGCATACCTACAGCAGGGTCATTAGTCTGTTTGATGATTACTTAACCTGCACACAAAAGGCAGATATAACATTGGTTACCGATATTTACGCCGCACGTGAAAAAGACCCCGGAACCATCAACAGCCAAATGCTTGTGGACGGAATGCGAAGACACGGTGTCAAAGCTATCCTGACACCAGGATTTGATGATGTAGAGGATTGGCTTTTAACCAACGGCCGTGAGGGGGATTTGGTTTTGACTATGGGTTGTGGGAATATTAATTTATTAAACGAACAAATGCAGCGTAACGCTAATGCGAAACTGATGGAGGATCAATGAATAAACGCCAACAACTGACACGAAATTTTTGTATTATCGCTCATATTGACCACGGTAAAAGTACCTTAGCCGATCGTATTTTGGAGTTAACCGGTGTGTATGATCAGCGTCAGATGATAAACCAAATGCTCGATAGCATGGAGCTGGAGAGAGAACGGGGGATCACAATCAAATCCAAGGCTGTACATATGCACTATATGGCAAAGAACGGCAACACCTACACCCTTAATTTGATTGATACCCCCGGTCATGTAGACTTTACTTATGAAGTGAGCAGAGCTTTGGCTGCCTGTGAAGGCGCGGTCTTAGTGGTGGATGCCACCCAGGGTGTTGAAGCTCAAACTTTAGCCAATGTTTATTTAGCACTTGAACACGATCTTGAAATTGTTCCTGTGATCAACAAGATTGACTTGCCCAGTGCCATGGTAGATAATGCCAAAAAAGAAGTGGAAGAAATGATCGGGCTGGATGCCGAGAACGCACCTCTTATTTCTGCCAAGATGGGTACTGGTATTCAAGAGGTTTTGGAAGCTATTGTTGAAAATGTACCCCCGCCTACCGGTGACGAAAAAGCTCCTCTTCAGGCGCTCATATTTGATGCGGTTTATGATAATTACCGGGGCGCCATATGCTTTGTGCGTATCGTTCAAGGGAGTCTCAAAGCAGGTGTTCGTATACGCATGATGTCTTCAGGAGCTGAATTTGATGTGGTTGAAGTTGGCCATCTTGGCAATGGTTATATGCCATGTGATGTGATAAAAGCAGGGGATGTCGGTTATATTGCCGCCTCCATTAAGGAAGTGCAAGACACCAGAGTGGGTGATACTATTACCGAGGCCAACCGTCCCGCTTCCGAGCCTCTTGCAGGTTACAAGCAGGTGACACCCATGGTTTTCTGCGGCATATATCCCGCGGACGGCGCTGACTACGGAAACCTGCAAGATGCGCTTGATAAACTGCGTATGAACGATGCTTCCCTTGTATATGAACCTGAGACAAGCAAAGCTTTGGGTTATGGTTTTAGGTGCGGATTTTTGGGGCTGTTGCACATGGAAATAATTCAAGAACGCCTGGAAAGGGAGTTTGACCTAAATATTATTACCACCGTTCCCAATGTTATCTATAAAGCGAAATTAACAACCGGCGAAACAATTAAAATTGATAACCCTGGAAGCCTACCGGCCCCTAATGAATATGAAACCATGTCGGAGCCTTTTGTAATGGCAACAATCTATACGCCTGAAACCTATGTAGGCACCTTGATGGAACTATGCCAAGAGCGACGTGGCATATTCAAAGATATGCAATACGATAGTGACAGGGTCAAGCTCATTTATCAACTACCGCTTAACGAAGTGATTTATGATTTTTTTGATCAGCTTAAATCCCGTTCAAGAGGCTATGCATCTTTAGACTATGAACTAATAGGTTATGAAGAAAGCGAGCTAGTAAAGCTGGATATTCTCCTGAACGGCGATATTTGTGACGCCTTTACTTTGATTGTTCATAAGGATAGGGCTTATGAGCGGGGCCGTAATATCTGTGAAAAGTTAAAAGACGTTATTCCACGTCAGCAGTTTGAGATACCCATTCAAGCTGCAATTGGCGGGAAGATTATCGCCCGTGAAACGGTCAAAGCAGTACGTAAGGATGTCTTGGCTAAGTGCTATGGTGGCGATATCAGCCGAAAGAAAAAGCTGCTTGAAAAACAGAAGGAAGGTAAAAAGCGTATGCGGCAGTTCGGCTCTGTGGAATTGCCCAGTGAGGCTTTCATTGCCGTTCTTAAAATGGGAGATGATAAGCGTTGAAGTGTCCGGTTTGCGGTACCTACAATCGAGCGAGCTTTCCCAAGTGTTTTCGATGCGGGGCAATTCTTCCAAAACCTAAGAGACCGGAAGTCAAAAAAGAGCCGGTGCTTAAACCTCCATCTTCAACAACTCAGGTGTTTGTTGAAAGTGAAAAAAATCGTAATCGAGACTTTGAGTTACCCAATTCTGAAGATAAACGTAGCGTCAAACAGCGCAGAGATCACGGTCAAGATATTCAAGCCGGTTTGGCGGAGATTGATGAAGTTGCCTTTCCTATATCGCCCGTGCAGGACAACCTCTATACAAGCGCTTTTGATGGATATGATGGATACGAACAAGGGCAACAGGGTTTGCGACAAGGGGCCTTGCCAAAGCATGCGCAGGGCGGAGGAATCCGTTTACGCAAAGGTAGGGTAAGTTCAAACCTCTCAAGAAGGCTGCTTGTCATTCTATCCGTTGTGCTACTCTTATCTTCAGCCGTTCTTGCGGCTTATGTGTTTTGGATAAAGCCGGCTTTGGTGCAGAGCGGTTTAATCAAAGAAAAGCAAACGGGTAGCGTTGTTCCGTCTATTTTGGATGATGCTGCTGCTCATACCATTACCATTCCTGCGGAAGATGGCGTTCAGATTTATATTAAAGAATTACGCAAGAGCTATACGGCTGTCGACGGGGCTGTCGTTTTTCAAATAGCAGATCATTTTTGGTATGACAATATTGAAGAGGATCGTGGAAAAGAGGAAATTTATATCGAAGACGGCATCGAAAAAAAAAGGGTGATTGATCAGTTGTTGATACCGCCGGTGATGGATGTGGAAGTCACGCCCTATTATCGGGCGGCAAGCGGTGAACAAAGGGCAATGGATCCGATATCTTACCAAATTGATGTAAGGGAAAGCCCGTTGACTTTAATTCGGCCGGAAACCCCATATGCCGAAACCAACCTAAAACAATATAGCTTACGATTTAAGGTGGAACCCAACAGTCGGGTTAAGGTTAACGACGTGGACCTAACTGCCTATGTTAATGCGCAAGAGGGGCTGGTTACTTATAACGCAGACCTTGGAAATACGGGTGATACGGTTTTTACCATTGAGGTACGCAGCCCCTATTACCGCATGACTGTACAAGATGTGACACTCTATCGCGAACCCCAAACCATATCTCTTGAAATAGATGGCACCGTGGATGATGAAAGCAGTAGATCACAAATGGCCATCTTTTGCAGAACCATACCGGGTGTGAAAATTACAGTACTTAGCCCTCATGACAAGCTGAATACAGATAAACTTTCAACAACAGGAGAGTTTAACTTTAACGCTATTTTTGATCACTATGGTGTTAATACCGTTCGTATTATGGCGGAGTCAGTAAATCCGGCGGTTGAAACAGCCCCGACAATCCTTTCATTTGATGTAACGTATACGCCTAATGTGGATGAATATACCAGAAAAGCTTGGGCGCTTAATGATGGTTTTGGTTATTCCGATTTGTTGGCTAACATGCAAAGGCGTATTGATTCAACCCAAGTCTATGTTTTTACCGGTGTTGTGGAAGAATTTCTTACTGAAAGCCCGCAATTGGCTATTTTTGATGCGTCTGACGGCAAAGTAGCTTCGCCGCTTCGAGTGTTGGTTGAAAACCAAAGTAAAACCGACTGGGTTATTGGTCAAAAATACACCATTTATGCTGAAGCATACGGCATTTATGGCATAAATAATCCAATGCCAAGGTTGCTAGGACGTTTTACGTATAAGAAAAAGTAAAGGAGATTCGTGGCCGAGTTTCGTCGGTGGGTATTAAGTTTTTTTTGCTTGCTTGCTTTTTTGGCAAAGCAGGCTTTTTTGAACTGCGAAAGATGTTTTTGGGCATCTTTGATTCAAAAGACGAAAGTTTAAATCAATTTGAATAAATAAAAATAGCTATTGCATTGTGTCTAAAAATGTTGTACAATCAAGTTGTTCAAGGTTCGAATGTTCGTGCTTTGAGCCAAAAGCAGATGGTCACATGCCTTTATTAGCAACAAATTCCTGCTAATAACCGAATGTTGATCACAAAAAAATAAGGAGGCTTTTATGAAAAAGTTCGTTGCCGTCGTTCTGGTCCTGATGCTTCTTGCAGCATCCACTGTTTCTTTGGCGCAAGGCGTTGCCAAAGAAGACATCAAATTAGGTGTCATTCTCCTACATGATGAAGATTCCACTTATGACGCTAATTTTATTAACGCTGTCAAGGAAGCGCAAGCAAGTCTTGGACTGTCTGATAGTCAAGTGATTCTGAAACGTAATATTCCCGAATCCAACGATTGTTATGAAGCTGCGCTGGATCTTGTTGACGATGGTTGCAATATCATTTTTGCCGATAGCTTTGGGCATGAATCTTATATGTTGGAAGCTGCAAAGGAGAACCCTGATGTTCAATTTTGTCATGCGACCGGCACTACTGCCCATACAATGGGGCTGGATAACTTCCATAACTCATTTGCCGCTATTTATGAAGGCCGTTACTTGGTTGGTATTGCCGCCGGCATGAAGCTCAATGAGCTGCGTGAAGCGGGTAAACTCAATGGCGAAACACCTCTTCTTGGCTATGTGGGCGCTTTTACCTATGCAGAGGTTGTTTCTGGTTATACCAGTTTCTACCTTGGTGCAAAATCCGTCTGTCCTGACGTGACCATGAAGGTTCAGTTCACCGGCTCATGGTACGATGAAAAAGAAGAAAAGACAGCAGCCGAAGCTTTAATCGCAGTGGGTTGCGACGTTATTTCTCAGCATGCTGATTCCATGGGCGCACCAACCGCTTGTGAAAACGCCGGCGTTCCGAACATTCCATATAACGTGCCCACCATAGCGTCTTGCCCCAACACCTATATTGTTTCTTCTCGTATCGATTGGGCACCCTATTTTGAATACATTATCGGTCAACTGATGGCCGGTGAAAAAATTGCAACTGACTGGGTTGGTACCATTGAAACAGGTTCCGTTAAATTGGATGAAATCAATACCCAAGTGGCAGCCCCCGGCACGGAAGAAGCTATTCAAGCTACGATTGAGAAGTTTGCTGCCGGAACCTGCAGGGTGTTTGATACTCAAACTGAAGGCTTTATTACCGTTGATGGCGCTGCCTTGACCGAAGATTGGCGTCCCGGCGAGGCCACTGACGGGGCTTTTGTGGAAGGCACCAAAATTGTTTATGATGGTTATTTCCACGAGTCCGAATATCGCTCTGCACCCTACTTTGATATTCAAATCGATGGCATTGAACTGCTTAACAGTAAATTCTAATTACCCCTTAAGGGTGTTACGACAGGCTGCCGCATGGCGGCTGCCTGTCGACTTTTATTTTTAACAACGAACCAGCTGGAGGAAGACATTGGAACATTCTATTGCTATAGAACTTAAGGGTATAACCAAAAGGTTTGGTCAAACGGTTGCCAACCGCAATGTTGACCTTGATGTTCGTCGAGGCGAGATATTAGCTATTCTTGGGGAAAACGGAAGCGGAAAAACCACCTTAATGAATATGATTGCCGGTATCTATTACCCGGACGAAGGCAAAATATTTTTCAACGGCAAGGAAGTTATCATTCGTTCTCCACATGATGCCTTTGAGCATAAGATCGGAATGATTCACCAACACTTTAAGCTGGTGGACTTGTTTACCGCTGCTGAAAACGTTATCCTTGGCGTGCATGAAAAGGGTGGATATGACTTAAAATCCGTTAATGAACGGGTAAGTCAAATTGCTCAAAAATACGGATTTCATATTGATCCTAAAAAGAAAATCTATGATATGTCTGTTTCCGAAAAGCAGACAGTGGAAATTATAAAAGTCCTGTACCGTGGAGCTGATATTCTAATTTTGGATGAACCGACAGCTGTTTTAACGCCCAAGGAAAGTGACCAGTTGTTTGATGTTCTTCAAAGAATGAAAGAGGACGGAAAGTCTATTATCCTCATTACGCATAAAATGAATGAAGTCTTAGCGGTATCGGACCGTGTTGCCGTTTTGCGAAAAGGGGAGCATGTTGCCACTGTCAATACCAAAGAAACAAATCAATCCGAATTAACCGAATTGATGGTTGGCAAAAAGATTTCCTTAAATATAGAGCGTACCATGCCCATTGAAACTAAAAAGCGACTTATCGTGAAAGGGTTAAAAGTATCCAACATTGATGGCCGGAAAGTGCTTGATGATGTGAGTTTCCATGCAAACGGCGGTGAAATTTTAGGCATTGCCGGTATTGCGGGCAGCGGGCAAAGGGAGCTTTTAGAGGCGATTTCCGGCTTACAAAAAATTGATGAGGGTGAAATCACCTTCATTAATCCTAAAAAAAATAAACCGGTCACCTTTTTCCATAAGTCTTTGCAAACGGTTAAGGATTTAGCGGCGCAAAATGCTTTTCATACGGAGTCAGGCCATCCTGTGTCTTTTGAGGGCATGCCGTCCAAACAAATTAAAAAATGGGTAGAAGCTGGAGAAATATTATTTAATGAGGATGAGATTATCAATCTCAGGGATAAAACGCCGCTTCAAATACGGGAGTTAGGTGTGCGTCTTTCTTTTGTGCCTGAAGACAGACTTGGCATGGGTTTGGTTGGCTCTATGGGTATTGCCGATAACATGATGCTTAGATCTTATCGTAAAGGTAAGGCGGGGTTCTTAGACCGCAGAAGACCCCGTCAATTGGCCGATGAAATTATTAAACGTTTACAGGTATCTACTCCTGGTTCGTCTACACCCGTTCGTCGCTTGTCCGGCGGTAATGTTCAGAAAGTGTTGGTGGGGAGGGAAATTGCCTTTTCTCCCAAGGTTTTCATGGCTGCCTATCCTGTGAGGGGACTGGATATTAACAGCTCTTATACCATCTACGAGCTTTTGAATCAACAAAAGAAAAATGGAGTTGCCGTCATTTTTGTTGGCGAAGATTTGGATGTTTTACTTGAACTTTGTGACCGTATCATGGTTATCAATTCGGGCAAAATATCCGGCGTTGTAGATGCGCGCAACGCTACAAAAGAACAGCTTGGTATGATGATGACCAAAAGCACAGAAGACCACGCAAAGGAGATGGTATAATTGAAAAACAAATCATCCAGTCCTAAAGAGCCGCTTGTCCATCTTACAAAAAGAATGGATATATCGCCTTTATGTGCGCTTGGCGTGCGTGTTCTTGCTTTTTTATTCGGCATGATCATTTGCGGTTTGGTTGCTTTTTTGCTAATTGAAAGGCTTAATGACAACCCGGAACGCATTGGTGAATTTTACCAATGTTTTATCAAAGGTCCTTTTTCAACACGCAGAAAATTGTGGAAATTTCTCAAAAATTCCGCAGTACTTTTATGCATTGCTCTTGCTTTAGCGCCTGCTTTTCGTATGCGCTTTTGGAATACAGGCGCCGAAGGGCAAACACTTGTTGGAGTGCTTGGAGCTATTGCCGTTAATTTCTACCTTGGAGGAAAGATTCCAGAGTGGCAGCTACTTGTACTCATGCTGTTTGCTTCGCTCCTATGCGGGGCGATTTGGGCTATAATACCAGCGGTTTTTAAAGCCAAGTGGGGGACGAATGAAACCCTCTTTACCCTAATGATGAACTATGTAGCGACCTATTTGGTTTCTTACTTCTTAGTTGTTTGGGTGCCGAATGGATCCTCATCACTTGGTAAACTAAGTCATGGAAAACTGCCGTCATTTTACCATGACTATCTATTAATTATCCTCATTGTGTTGGGGCTTACCATTTTGCTCCACATATATTTGACTCATAGCAAGCATGGTTATGAAATTTCCGTTGTAGGGGAAAGTGAAAATACCGCCCGATATGTTGGAATTAATGTAAATAGAGTTATTATCCGCACGATGTTGCTTTCAGGTCTGCTTTGCGGCTTGGCAGGCTATCTCATCGGCGCAGGCCTTGATCAGTCAATTACGCCCAATTCGGTCGGAGGCCAGGGGTTTACCGCCATTATGGTGGCTTGGATGGCAAAGTTCAACCCTTTTGCAATGGTCATCACTTCATCCCTCATTTCAGCCTTAGGTCAAGGCGCGGAACAAATCAGTCAAGATTTTAATGTGTCCGGAGCCTTTCCCGATGTGATTATCGGTATTGTTTTGTTTTTTATTATAGCCAGTGAATTTTTTATCAACTATGAAATTCACTTTCATAAACGACATAACATGGCTAAGGAGGTGCTGAAAGGATGAATGTTTGGTTAAATTTTCTTGTGGATTCTTTAGCCTTTGGTGCTACATTTATTTATGGCTCAACTGGGGAAATTATTACGGAAAAGAGCGGACACTTAAACCTTGGCATTCCCGGCATTATGTGTATGGGAGGCGCCGGTGGTTGCTATATGCTGAACCTGATCGGGCAATCGAACATACATCCTGCTCTAATTGTGCTTTTTGGTATTTGCGCTTCATTTACTGCAGCTGCTTTAATGGGTTTGATTTACGGTTTTTTAACCATCACCATGCGTGCTAACCAGAACGTGACCGGACTGGCGCTCACAACTTTTGGAGCAGGTCTGATGAAAGTGATTATGTCCAAACTGGACGCAACTGTTTATTTAGTCGGCCCCAGAATGATGTTCCGCTGGCCTTTTGCGCACCGTCAAGATGCTCTGCAGACCTTGGGCGTAATGTTTTTCTTGGCTATTGTTCTTGCTATTGGCGCATCATGGGTATTATACCGTACGAAGGTTGGTCTACAGCTCAGGGCGGTGGGTGAAAACCCCGCTACAGCCGATGCGGTCGGAATTAACGTAACGAAATATAAATATGTTGCAACAAGCGTAGGTGCAGGGATAGCTGGGCTTGGGGGCTTCTATTATATTATCGATTATATGGCGTCACAGGAGGCTTACTTAAGTCTTGAATCCTTGGGCTGGCTGTCCATTGCTTTGGTTATTTTTGTTCTTTGGCGGCCGCACATGACCATTATCGGATCTACCGTATTCGGCTTTCTATTTTCCTGTTCTTCATACATTGCCAACATTGAGGGGATAACGGTCACGATGGCCGCAAAGCCGCTGCTGAAAATGCTGCCTTATGTGGTGACCATTATTGTGTTGATTATATCAAGCATCCGAAACAAACGAGAAAATCAGCCCCCTGCCTCCCTTGGTCTTCCCTACTTTAGAGAGGAAAGGTAAAAAACCACCGGCAAACGTGTGATCGTTCGCCGGTTTTTATGCGTGCTTATACTTATAAAACAATTTTTCCGTCTTCTATAGCCTTCACGGACGCAAGAGAAAGGATGTCCATCCCTTTTTCACGTAAGGCTTGTCCGCCGGGCTGGAAGGCTTTTTCAATCGCAACGGCCGCGCCAACGCATTTACAGTTTGCTTGTTGTATAAGACTCATTAATGCTTGGATGGCTTCGCCGTTTGCCAAAAAATCATCCACAATCAAAACCTTGGAATTTTTTGGCAAGTAGTTAGGATCTACTAATAGGTGATTGCTTTTTTGGTGGGTAAAGCTGTAACATTTTGCGCTGAGCATTCCTTTCGCCTGGTTGGAAGCCTTGCTTTTTTTGGCAAAAACAACGGGTATATTTCCAAGGGCAATACCACAGGCAACCGCCAAAGCGATGCCAGATGCCTCAACGGTTAGTACAATATCCGGTTTTTCACCTGCAAAGTGCTCAGCGATCTCTGCTCCCATTTTTGTCAGCAGGTCAGTATCAATTCGGTGATTGAGAAACATATCTACCTTAACAACGCTGTTTCCAATACCGATTCCTTGTTTTAATATCGCTTCCTCCAGTGCCCGCAACACGATTACCCCCCCCCAAGAATTTTAATTCATCATAGCACAGATTGTAAAATTGCTCAAATATTGTAAAAAGAAGAATGAAAAAATGGTATAATGCCTGTGTAAGGAGATAGAATGCGTAGGAATCAATTCAAAAACGGTTTTAGACGAAGAGGCGCGAGGCGCATTGGAAACAGGAGCATTCTTGTGCGAGTTTTGCTGCTGAGTAGTGCCTTTTTATTTTTGATTTCCGCTATTTTGCTTGTCCGGTATCTTATTATGACCGTACATACCAAAAACCTTAGTCAGGAATTAAAAGAGCAGTATTATTCTGCCTCTTCTTTGCCCTTGATAACAGAGGCATTGGAAGTGGACATAGCCCTTCCGCGCGTGTCTTACAGCCCTGTCCCTACCATAACAACAAAATCTTTATTGGGTTTAGCTGCCACTCAAATACCAATAACAAATCAGCCGCGGAATACTCCTGAGCCAGCGATGCTTGACAGTTTTGTTCAATTATATAAAACAAACAGGGATGTAGTTGGCTGGCTAAAATCATCAGCTATTCCTGAACTTGATTTCCCTGTTACACATAGGGACAACGTTTTTTATTTAACTCATGATTTTTATGGTCGAAAGAGCGCATCAGGCACTGTGTTTTTAGATCAAGCTTGTTTAATATTACCTCGTAGTGAGAACCTGATTTTACACGGCCATAACATGAAAAACGGCACCATGTTCGGGAAGTTAAAGAATTTTATGGACGAAACGACCTTCAAAAAAGATCCGATAATGTCTTACACAACGCTTTATCAACAGGAACAGTACGTACCTTTTGCTGTAAGCTTGATTTCTGTTGACCCTAAAGATTATAATTATCTCCCGCTTATTTCTCCTGATTTTAAAACCGATGAAAAAAGGGAGGCTTATATCAACCAATTAACGGCGTATTCGGTGTATTCGTTGCCGATTGACGTCTTGCTTGGGGACGAGTTATTAACGCTGGCCACCTGTCATGGCGATGAGGACTCGGAGCGTTTAGTTATCGGACTGCGCAAGGTGCGCTTCTATGAAAATGCCGATGAATTGGCTGAAAATATTCGAGAAAAAATGATTGTTCACTAACAGCAACATCTACAATAAAAACATAGCCAAAGGAAACCAATCCACTCGAAAAGTGAGCGGGTGGGCCTACTTGTTCGGAAGGTACGAAAAGTTGTTTCGCCTGATACGGATGCAATACGCTGTGCAATTAAAATATATTCAAGGTTACCGGGATCCATGTTTCTGGCAGTTTGAATATGGCTTTTTGCAATGTCTATTTGCCCTAAACCTTGATGGGCAAGTGCGCTTAAAGCATACCAATATGCGCTACGGTTACTTATTTGAGCAAGCAGCGCTAAAGCTTCCGCATACCTTCCGTAGTTTAGTAGCTGCTCAATTGTATAAAAGTGGTTGCGCTGTGCCTGATTGGTTCTTTGCTGATAAGGACTGCCTGAATAAGTCTGTTGATGGGTGCTATAGCTATCGGCTTGTCCGCTTTTAATTGCTTCATACGCGACGTTAATTTCGGCCATTTTCTTTTGCGCATCGGGATTGTTCGGATTCAAATCAGGGTGGTATCTTTTGGCAAGCTTTCGGTAAGCGGCTGTAATTTCTTTTTCTGAGGCGTTAGGGGAAACGCCTAAAACTTCATAGGGATTTTTCAAGAATTTCCCCTCCTTTAATGCCGTAATATTTAAGCCACATACCTCTGGCCAGAATGTTTTCAAGAATTTTCATTTTAATGTTTTCCAAGGGAAATTGAGTTAATTGATCAAGGCATAATTGCCCGATGCAGTGAAGCAAATGTTCCTGCTCTTCGTGACTACAGCGAACAAAGGGATTGTATAATTCATGCCGTAAGTCATGTTTTAAGTCACAGGCCGCATCCATGAGATAAATGAACTTTCCGACATTTTGCCCAAAATCACCATACTTAGGATGAACGTGTTCAAAAATTACTCGTGTTATTTTTCCAAAAGTTGCGGCAGGTAAATTAATATTAATCTCACCTTGAACTTCGTATACTCGTAATTGAGACAATTGCTCTTTAATACAGGAGTAGATAGCCGGATATTCATTTTGGATGCGCTTAGTTTCTTGTTTCCAACGAACCAAAAGGGAGCAGGGCATTAAACTGCCTTCATCTTGTTTTTGATCCATTTTTTGCCAATAGCCTAATAGAATGGTAACGTCTGCCAAAAATGGAGTGTGATACATCATTTGGTATTTACAATTCTTGAACAAAAAGTGCCGAGGACATCGTTGGATACCGATTGCGCCCTCGTCGTCCGAAGCCACATCGAGCAGCAGTAAAAACACCATATCGTAATGGACAAAAAAACGGGCGAGCCAGCCATATTTATTAGCAAGCTGCTTACATAAGCCACAATAAAGTGAGCGATAATGCGTCTTTTGTTTTGCCGTCAAAAAACGAGGATCAGCAATTAAATATCCAAACATTTTACCCTCCTGCTTAGTTAGTTTACCACAAAAGGATTATGAGTACCAATATAAGATTATATCCTTATGGATATTTTGTGGGAAAGATATCCTTTCCTGTCCAATATGTATGATACTCTTACAAAAAGTAACACGTTGGATATAAATCAGAATTGACAAGCGTTATATTTCCGCTATAATACTATATGTTTTGGAGGTGAGTTTTTTCATGAAAAAAATTGTTACTTTTCTTTTACTCATGTCAATTCTTTTGTTTTCACTCAATGTTTTTGCGCAGGAAGATATTAATATTCTTCTAATTGGGACGGATGATCTTGGGGACATAAAACTAAAAGGTCAAGATGAAGGCCGGGCAGATGCGATTTATTTACTACATATGGGCGCTCAAAGTGATACCGTCAAATTATTGAGTTTTGAGCGTGATTATTTAATAGAACTTTCTGATGAATTGGGTTTTAATAAATTAGCCACCTCTACTTTTTTTGGCGGTGCAGATTTGTGCTTGGAAAAGGTCAACGGTTTGTTTGATTTAGATGTGCAGCATTATATTCAAATCAATGTTCAAAGTGTTGCCGATGCCGTTAATGTAATTGGTGGTCTGGAAATAGAAGTGTTACCCGAAGATCTTGCTATTATTAATTTTCAGTTGTCTGCGGCTGGATTTAATTCTGTTACAGCAGGTACTGTGCACATGAATGGTGAACAAATCCTTGCCTTTATTTCTGCAAGAGATAACAACGAGGGGTTGATTGCCTCCAATGATTCTCGTAACGATAGGCAACAGCGGGTTGTTAAAGCTGGACTTCAAAAGTTGCATAGTCTATCTTTTGATGAGATCATAATGGTCATCGAAGAAACTCTTTCATATGTAAAGACAAATATTTCACTTTCGGACTTGCTTTCCATTGCAAAACAGTTTATTGATTCTTCTTTTAATAGTTTTGCTTATGATAAATCTCCCTTGACGGTGTATGATAGGTTGCGTGTTGGTGTCCATCAGGTGGTGAAAGTAAAAAACCAACAACTCGAAAATGAGAAAATCAAGATGTTTTTAGAGGAATAACAACATTATGAAAAGGATTTTAGTTCTTGCGCTCGCCTTTATTTTATTAATTTCTACAAATAGCTTTGCGGCACTGCTTTCTAAAGGTTTTACACATCCTGAAGTCGGAGAATATTTAACTGTACAAATTGATGCCTGTTCTCCCAGTTTTGATATCTACGGCTTTACATTTGTTACTTTCCCTCCGTCATCAGAAAGATATCGTGGCTCTTATGTTAACTTACTTTCAATTTGCTCTTCTGCCTACTCTGATGCAAGGACAGGTTTGACCAATATTCTTCGCAGTGTTGAAGGAGAGTTTGGCTATGCTAAGCCTATTTTATTTGAATATCGTGGACCCGAAAGTGAGTTTACAGAGCAGCTTAACGCTCTTGAGCTAAATGATAAAGTGGAAGCTTTATTGTTGCTCAATGGTTTTGAAGGTGTTGAAGGTTATCAAAAATTAGCCCAATCAGGTTTACTCGGAGAAGATATCGACTTTTCCGACTTTATTAATGCATACCGTGACTATGAAGTGGTTCTTTTCGATGAGTGTTACCCTTATCGCGTGATGTCTTTTTATTTTGATGAAGGGGATGATGCTGCGATTGAATATTATACGGAACGATATCATTTTTTAAAAATTAAGGAGGAATGGAAACTCTTCAGGGTTGTTAAAGAATATAGTTCCTACTATGTTGAAAGAAAAGTTCCTATATATGGTCTTTCCTTTTTGGAAGATCATTCGACGATTGATTATAATTTCTATTTTGAGCCGCTTCTTGGCTTTAATTGGGGTGATGATATCCAAAAAGTTGAGACGGAACTTGGCTTAACTGCAGAAAAACATCAAATAGTTATTGAAGATTCGGAGTTGTACCGATTGCCTGCCAAAGCTATACTAAAGTTTACTGATGGAAAGCTATCGTCGATCACTTATCAGTTTGATGTGGTGGAATCCTACTATGCTTCTTATCTTTCATCATATTTAAGGTATTATGACCCTATTTATGTCGATAATGACCTTAACATGTACTGGTGTAACGATGCCTTTGATATCAAACTTAATTATCATTCGAGTAGTCCGAGTATTATATTTTCACCACATAAAAAATAAATTTCCAAGTCCCCTGAGTTAATGATTAAGGGGGCTTTTTAAAGGGACAATCTAAATAATTGTTTGCAATATTATGCAAGGAGTGATAAACTATACATGGAGGCAGTATGATTGCGAAGAGATATTATCTTTTTGCCAACCCCCATAAACAGGAAACGATAACCGGCGCGAAAGTTTTAGCAGAACAGCTGGTAAATCATCAAACCCATGTATATATGGAGGAGTGGCTTCATCATTTATTAGGCATAGGGCAAGCTTTGCCTCCTCATCAAATAGATAATCGTTTTTCTTGCATGATTTCCCTTGGTGGGGATGGAACGCTCCTTAGAGTATCAAGTCTTGCGGCCAGTTTTAATGTACCTGTTTTGGGCATTCATTTTGGTCGCTTAGGCTTTTTACTTGAAACAAAGCTAACAGATCCGGAGAGTCTTACTTTTAAACTTATCAACGAAGATTTTTTCTTGGAAGATCGTATACTCTTTCAAGCAACTATCGACGATGGCACCTCTTATCTTGTGACCAACGAGATTGCTTTAATGCGCGGCGATAGCCCATCAAGCATCAAGGTAGTGGTGTCAGTTGACGGCGCAAAACTATATTCTCTTCGTGGAGATGGTGTTCTTATCTCCACGCCAACCGGAAGTACCGGCTATTCGCTTTCGGCTGGTGGTCCCGTTATTCACCCTCAACTTGAGTGTATTTCTATTGTACCGGTATGTTCCCATGCGGTTAATCACCGCCCTGTTCTTCTTCCCCCTGATAAGAAGGTGGAAATATTCATGCCTTTTGAAAACAAACATGCAAGTCGTGTGTATGTTGATGGACAGATTTCCCTTGCCGTTGCTCGACCGGTCCGCATAACTGTTACAAAATCCGACAAACGAGTCCAATTTATTCGATTTAAGCAAAGCAACTTTATTAAACGGTATCGAGAAAAACAACTTGAATGGTATGATGATGAAGGAGAATCATAATGAAGAATGCAAGACAATCCGCCATCCTTTCCATTATTGAGGAAAGGGATGTTCAGACACAGGAAGAATTAGCCAGAATATTGACCGAGCTTGGCATCCGTGTAACCCAGGCCACTGTATCACGAGATATTAAAGAATTGCGTCTTTTGAAGGTTCTGTCTCCAAGCGGTGGCTATAAATATGCAACCGCAGATAGGGCAGAGCACGGTATTTCCGAACGACTTGTACGCATGTTTGCTGAATCTGTCCTTTCTATACAGGAAGTGAATAACTTGATTGTTATTCGTACCCTTTCCGGTAGTGCTAATGTTGCTGGCGAGGCTATTGACAACATGCATTGGCCGGAAATTTTGGGAACGATTAGCGGAGATAATACTATTTTGGTTATATTAGGTACTGCGGAAGAAGCAATTGAAGTGGCGGAACGGTTTAAAGAATCCATAAGGGTGTCCAGATAAGAATGTTAGAACGCTTATACGTCCGGCATTTTGCTTTGATCGAGGAAATGACAGTTACTTTTTCTTCCGGACTAACCGTATTGTCCGGTGAAACAGGCGCTGGCAAATCCATCGTAGTTGATGCCGTATCTCTTCTACTTGGTGGTCGTTCTGATAAAGAAATGGTAAGACGAGGTGAAAAATCCGCTTACATTGAAGGCGAATTTAACATCCGTCAAACCAAGGAAGCGATTGCTTATTTGGTGGAGCAGTCTATTTTGGATTCACAAGAAACAGACGATTCTATTGTCATTTCTCGAGAGGTTTTTTCCTCCGGAAAAACAGTGTGCCGTATTAACGGCTCAATGGTCAATGTTGGAACGCTTAAATCCTTAGCAACTTTTCTGATGGAAATTGTTGGTCAACATGAAAATCAATCGCTTATGGATGAAAACAAACACTTGGCCTTTTTTGACGCCTTAGGTGATGAAGAGTATACTCAAACGCTTGAAGAGGTAGCTTTGCTATATCATACAGCCAACGAAAGTAAGAAAAAATTGGCCTCTTTATGTAGGGAAAATGAGTTTCGAGTTGAGCGTATTGAAAGACTTACCAAACAGTGTGAGGAAATAGAAAAAGCCAATCTAATTGAGGGCGAAGAGGAAGAGCTAAAAAATCAACGAGAGATTTTACGTAATATTGATAAGATTCAAAGACATCTTCTTGCTGCGCAAAATTTATTGTCAGGAGACAATGATCTTTTAGGATATATAAAGCAAGCGCAAGACTCCCTCGAAAACATACAAGGATTTGATTCGGATTATCACGAGTTATTTGAACGAGTAAGCAGTTTGTACTATGAAGCGGAAGATATTTGTTTTTCCATTGAAAAGGCAGCGCAAGATCTCCGTTTTGATAACGGTAACCTTGAAGAAATCGAGGAGCGTTTGGATTTAATCAAAAAAATTCAGCGTAAATATGGTACAAGTATTTTTGAGGTGCTTGAAAATTACCGTCAAATGAAATCACAGTTAGAGGGTTACCGAAACATTGAAGAAGAAATTGATGAATTGAGTTTTCAAAATCAAAAAAATCTTGATTGCTATCACCAGAAGGCAAAAGCTTTAACGGCATTGAGGCTTAAGCTGTCCAAGTTAGTTGAGAACGCAATTGATCAGGAACTAAAAGATTTAAATATGCCTGCCGCGCATTTTAAAGTGGAATTGACCACAGATACCAAAGCATTTAAGGCTTCAGGGCATGAAGAGGTACGGTTTTTAATCCGTGCAAATATCGGGGAGGAGTATAAACCGATTAGTAAAACTGCTTCCGGGGGTGAACTTTCCCGTATCATGCTTGCTGTCAAGTCAGTATCTGCTGAAAGATCAAGTCTTCCTACCATTGTCTTTGATGAAATTGATGCCGGTATTTCAGGCAAAGCCGCGCAAGTGGTGGCTGAAAAAATCTGGCAGATTGCGCGTTTTCGTCAGGCAATCTGTGTAACACATCTTCAGCAAATTGCCGCTATGGCATCTTCACAGTTACTAATTACCAAGCATGAATCTGATGGGCGGACTCAAACCAGCGCAAGCTATTTAGATGAGTTGGGTCGTGAAAAGGAAATTGCTCGTCTACTTGGCCAATCGGTTGGGGAAAGCGCGCGGGTTCATGCCCGCTCTTTGTTAGATGATGCAAATAAATATCATCGACTTTATCCCGTGCAATTTGACGGATGCTAATCAATGGATTTATAATAAGATATTAAGTATAAACCAGAAAGGAAAGAAGCAACATGGAAGGAAAAGTACACATCTTCGAACATCCGCTTATCCAACACAAATTAGGTATGATGAGAGATAAAACAACCGGCACGAAAGAATTCAGAGAGCTGCTTGACGAAATTTCCATGCTAATGGTATATGAAGTCACCCGAGATTTGCCGACGGAAGAAGCAGATGTAGAAACGCCGCTTGGCCCGACAAAAATACAAGTTTTAGCTGGGATGCCTATTGGCATCATTCCGATTTTGCGTGCGGGCTTAGGCATGGTTAATGGCATTCAAAGCTTGATTCCAAATTCAAAGGTAGGGCACATTGGCCTATATCGGGATCCAGAAACCCTGCAGCCTGTTGAATATTACTGTAAGCTTCCTGCCGATGCTCAGAACCGATACCTTTTTGTTCTTGATCCCATGCTTGCTACCGGCGGATCGGCCTCGGCAGCTATCGATTTCATTAAACAAAGGGGCTGTACCAACATAAGCTTGGTTAGCGTTATCGCGGCACCCGAGGGAATTGAGCGGATGCGTAAAGATCACCCCGATGTTAATATCTACGTCGCTGCTCAAGATGAAAAACTAAATGAGCATGGATATATCATACCGGGTTTAGGTGATGCCGGAGATCGACTTTTCGGTACAAAATAAACTTTTCTACCGCATCATCAGTTTGTTGTTGCGGTTTTTTTATAAAGAATCATGAACAGTCAAGTTTATTCAACAGATATTAATAAAACACAGGCAACCGTCCTGGGTAATTTATGTAACAAAAAACGTATGCTTACCGGAATGGCGGTTGCTTTTGGTAATCGGTTAAATTGTGAAAGTCAATGGTTTGGCAACGCGCAAGAGGCAGGATGTGTTGACGGAAAATTTATTTTGGACATCAAGCCTGTTAAAGAGGACAGCTTATTTGATTTAGCTTCAATAACAAAGCTGTTTACCAGCATATCAGCCCTTCAATTGATTGAAAAACGCCTCCTTCGTATGACCGATACGGTTGGTCAGGTTGATGATCGGTTTGTTTTTCTACAAAACCTGTCTATTTTCGATTTGCTTTGCTATAAGGTTAGCTTGCAGACGGACGAACGCTTGGATCGGCAAACCTGCCCCGAACGCCTAATGGAGCTTATTTTTAACGCGAAGGCTTATCCCATACAAGGGGAGCGCGTATACTCCGACATGCATGCTCTGATTCTCAAGTTCGTTATTGAAAGAATTGTACAAAGTACCTTTGAAGATTATTTAACACAATCAATTTTTATTCCCTTGTCTATGTTCAATACTTTTTGTGCGGTGCCTGAGAGTCAAGTAGGACGCTGCGTAAACTATAATTACGAGCATAGGATTATCAGGGGGAAGTTTCAGGTGGATGTTGATGCCTTACCCGGCAAGCCCCATGATCCAAAGGCAAGGATAATTGATGCGATGGGTCTTGGTGTCAGCGGCCATGCGGGTATTTTTTCAACTGTCGGCGATATGGTATGTTTTGCTCAAGGCTTGCTTCAGGGTAAGTTGATTTCAGAACAGTTTCTGCAACTAATTGGTCTTAACCGTACCGGTTACTCTAAACTGAGTGGGATTTACCGACAATATATGGGGCTATTGTGCTTTTCTAAAAGCTCTGTACAACGACTGAGTGAACTTCCCCCTTGGATGGGGAGACGCTGTTTTGGCTTAAGCGGATATACAGGCAATCATATGGCTTTTGATCCAGACTTAGGTGTGTTTGATATTCTACTTGGAAATCGTTGCCACAACCGGGTATCCAAAATTCTTCCCCTTGGTGATGAAAAGAAATATCCGCTTAATGAGGACGGTTCCGGTCTTATACAGTGGCCTGACGGTCGAAAGGTTTTTTCAAGCAATCAGTATGTATATTTGAAGGACAGGTTAATCCATCAACCCATTTATGAAATTCTAAGAGAAAGAGGCTGGTTAAATAAATGATTCAATTAATGCATGAGTGGCTAAAACAAAATGAAGGCTGGATTATTGAAACGAGGCAATTGTTTCATCAATTTCCTGAGCTTTCTCGCAAAGAGTTTGCCACTAATCAGCGTATCAGAAAAATTCTTACAGAACACAATATTGACTATCTTGCTCCTGAAAACAATATTACTATTGCCATCGTTGGGAAAAAAGGCAACCAGACCATTGCCTTTCGGTGTGATACTGACGCGCTTAATATCGTAGAAAATACCGGATTATCTTTTGCCTCTAAAAATCATGGCGTTATGCATGCTTGCGGGCATGATGCGCATATCGCCATCGGCTTAGCTGCAGTATGTTGTCTGAAACACTTTGAAGATAAACTAAGCAAGCGAATATTTGTTATTTTTCAACCTGCTGAAGAGGGCGCAAGGGGCGCTCAAGCGGTTATTGATACAGGGTTGCTTCACAATGTAAAACAATTTTATGCCTTACATGTTTGGCCGGATTTGCCTGTCGGTACTATCGGCTTAAAAGCAGGCAGTTTTTTTTCAGGAACCGATAAGATTACTATTCGTCTGCGTGGCAAATCGGGGCATGCCGCCGTACCCGACTCAGCGCAGGACACCATTGCGGCAACGGGTGCGTTGATTCAGTCCCTGCAGCATATTGTTTCTCGCTTTATTTCACCTAAAGATGCAGGTGTCATAACTATTGGCAGGATAGATGCCGGAAATAGATGGAATATTATTGCTGACACCTCGCTTATTGAGGGAACAGTCCGTGTTGTTGAACCTAATGTTCGAAAAAATATGCTTGAAGCTATCGAGGAGATGACACAGCTCATTGCAAAGGCCCATCGCTGTGAAAGTGAGTTTCAACTGGATGTTCTTTCGTCTATTATTATCAATGACGAGTTGGAGACAAAACAGGCAAGTGAAGCGGCCCTATTGGCAGATATAAAAGCTAAGCAAGTACCACCACAAATGGTTGGTGATGATTTTGCTGAATATCGGCAAATAGCTCCCGGTTGTTATGTGCTCTTAGGTGCGCAAAGTGATGATGGGTCGTACTATCCTCTTCATCATGGAAAGTTTTCCGTGAACGAACGGGCGCTTTACCACGGTGCCGCTTGGTTTTGTTCACTAGCACTAATGAAAAAAAATGAAAATTAATTTATATGGGCTTTTGATTGCCTGCGCTATTTTCTTGGCGAGTATTCTTTTACAACGTGAGGGAAAAAAACGTTCGCTATATAAGGATGTTGGAATCGATATGATTCTCTACACCGTGCCTTTTGGAATTATAGGGGCAAGAATTTATTATGTTGCCTTTTCCTTTGAACAATACCTCCACCAACCTTGGCGGATTCTATATGTGTGGGAAGGTGGCTTGGCAGTTTACGGTGGAGTTCTTGGAGGATTATTAGGACTATATCTGCTTTCCAAGAAAAAGAATATTTCTTTGCTTACTTTAACCGATATGGCTTTGCCTGCGATGTTGCTTGGACAAGCGATTGGCCGGTGGGGGAACTTTTTTAACCAAGAGGCCCATGGAGCCTTGATAGCCAATCCGGCTTATCAATTTTTCCCGATTGGTGTTCAAATTAATGAACAATGGTATTACGCCACTTTTTTTTATGAATCAGCTTGGAACTTGATGGCAACGTTCGCTTTGTTTATGTTGCAAAGAAAAACAAGAAGCACCAAAGGTTTCGTTACTCTGTTTTATTTCTTGTTGTATGGCTTGGGGCGATGCGTTGTGGAACAGTTACGTACAGACAGCTTAATGTTGGGTTCCTTGCGAGTTTCTCAAATACTCAGCCTTGTTTTAGTGATTATTTCAACATATATTATTTATAGAAAATTGAAGGTATCCACTAAGAGTATTTGGTTTACTGCAATTGCAATAATCATTGTGTTTATAGGTATTTTATTTCAAAAATTTTTGATAATTTTTGTTGGTTCTGTTATTTTTTTACCGGTTATTGTCACATACTTTATGAAAGCGAGCGTATATGAAGCAGCGAATATATAACTTAGCTTCCAAAATGTTGCCAAAAGGTAGGGTGTGTAAGTCAACGGTTTTCACTTCAAAAGAAGATGAGCGAAGGGCAGAACAGTTAAGAAAGCGCATTGTAAAGGCACTGCACACTTATCGTGCCTACGGAGCTGCGGTTACTTTTTTTGATAAAAAAGAAATTCGTTTTAGTTTGGGATATGGCAAACGCAAGAAACAGTATGCTGTGACAGAGAACACCTTTTTCCGCAGTGCTTCTGTTTCAAAAATGGTAACTTCTATGGGGGTTTTACGGTTATATGAAAAAGGCATTGTGGACTTGGATGAACCTCTATCCTTGTTTGAGTTTACCGATCGCATTGTGACATTTAAAGAATTGCTCAGCCATACTTCTATTATTCAGGATGGTAATAGTTATAACCAGGGAATAGAATATCAAGCGACTTTAAGTGACCTACTCGGACAGAAGGATAATTATAAGCATAAAGGAATGTGGGGTTACTCAAACTTTGGTGCTGGTCTTATCGCTTCACTTTTAGAAGAAAAGCTTAATGTTTCGTTTGAGGAAATCATGCAGGAAACAGTGTTTACCCCTCTTTCTATTACCGCGTCTTTTTATCCGCCTAAAAATCAAGTGCTTTCTGATTCCTACGATGTCTTTCCTGTTCGTAAACTGTCTCTTGATGCGCAAAAACGAGTTTTGAATCGCCCCGAACGAATGGATCTCATTTCTCCCGAAAAACATTTTACCTTGGCACAAGGTAATTGCTGGTTATCCATTGACGGAGCTTTCAAAATTGCTCAGGCGCTAATGAAGGAAGGATTCTTCGCTGAAAAGACTTTGGAACAAATGCGTACTCCTATCGCTTCGTTTGGTGATCGAGACAAGCGGCTTTCACAGGGTTTGGGCTTATTTGTTGTTGATATAAATGAATATGACACTTTTTATGGTCACCAGGGCTTAGCCTATGGAGGTGTGCACGGTATTTTCTTTGATCCGAAAACCTGTAGCGGCTTTTGCCTATTATCGTCAGGTACCTCGCTTGAAAGAAATGGTGTTTTGGCAGATATAAACCTTGCATTCATAGATATCTGGCAGGAGATGTTTCATGGATAATATCTTAATGGATGTTCAAAAAAGGCCGGGTGGCGTGTATCAGTTGTCGCTCATGTCCGGTTCACAATATATTATTCCTGTTCCGTTGTTGAGGATGCATCCTGTTAGACAAGGAGAAAGCTTTTCATATGAGGATTACTTTCGTGTACACGATCAGGATGCCCTGAAGTTGTGTGCGCAAAAGGCTGATTATCTTTTGCAAAATCGTGATTATTCAGTCAAAGAACTTGAAACCAAATTACTTCAATCAGGGTATCCTCAAAATATTGTTGACCAGGTGAATACTGCGCTAAAACGGGCGGGCTGGCTTGATGACCGAAAGTACGCGCTTCACTATATAGAAAAAAGAAGCCGACAATACGGCAAGATGCGTATCAGACGGGAGCTTATGTTAAAAGGTATAAACTCAAGCATCATTGAAGAATTACTTGAAGAACAAAATCCGGATAATGCTCTTTGCGTGGCTAAAAAACATATCGAAAAGTATTTAAAAACTTTACGTGAAACAGACCCTTTGAAACGCAAACAAAAAACCATAGCTATGCTTGCTCATAAAGGCTTTGATTATAGCACAGCACAGGAAGCTTATGTTTTATTTAGTGATACATAATGGTTGATGGCTTCTGCTGCCATCATCATACCGGCCACAGGCGGAACATAGGGCAGACTTCCTAAAAGGACTTCTTTTCTATCTTCTATGCATGAATCTTTCAGAATTTCCGGTGAATAGATAACTTTTAGCTCTTTAATGCCCAGTTTTCGTGCTTTTTGTCTGACTGCTCTTGAAAGCGGGCAGTTTCTTGTTTTAAACAAATCGGTGCATTCAAGCAGCGTTGGATCGGTTTTGTAGCCAGTTCCCATACAGGAGATAATTGGAATATTTAGTTTTTGACTTTCAAGCGCCAAGAGAAGTTTGGCTTGTACATCATCGATGCAATCAAGTATATAGTCACAATTCTTTAGCGGGAAATATTCAATCGTTTCTTTTGATAACTTTAGCGAATAAATGAGCAGTTCCAAATCAGGATTGATATCCAGCAACCTGTTTTTTGCCACCTCCACCTTTTGTTGACCGATTGTGGAATGCAAAGCAAAAACCTGACGGTTAATATTACTTTCCTGTATAATATCATAATCGATAAGAAGCAGCCGTCCAACGCCGGCGCGAGCAAGGGTCTCGGCGCATGATCCGCCAACACCGCCAAGTCCAAAAACTACGAATGTTGCTTTAGACAATAGCTCAATGGCTTTTTTACCTAAAACTGCGGCTGATCTTAAAAACTGTTCTTTCATATAGTTGTTTTTCCTTCTTTATGTGGGGCGACGGCTGCCGTTAGCAACGAAATTTCTTTTGCTCCGGCTTTTAAAAGTGTCTGTGCACATGCTCTTGCTGTTGCGCCTGTAGTACGAACATCATCTACTAAAAGAATATGAAGGCCAGAAACGTCTTCTTTGATTAAAAAAGCTGAATCAACGTTTTTGCAGCGATTGCTTGTTTTTCGTATTTTTGCCTGCTGCTTTGTGTGTTTAACTCTTATAAGGGGCTCCATAACCGGAATATTGTTTTCTTTGCCAATCAACTCACACAAGGTCAAGGCTTGGTTGAAGCCTCTTTCGTTCAAACGTTTGGGATGCAGGGGAACAGGCGCTATTGCATCAAAGAACAGTCCCTTAATTTCTGAAGCCATGGTTTTAGAAAGAAGAATGCCGGCATCTAGGACAGAACCAAATTTAAAGCTAATAATTAACGACCGCGCAACTCCATGATAATGAAAAGGGGAATAGGCGGCTGATAAACCATCCATACCGCCATCCAAACAAAACTTGCACATGCTATTTCGCCGTTTGGGTGATAAACATCTTGGACATATTAAGTCCATTAAACGTTCTTCTTCAAGCTCTAGCATGCATCTGTCACATAAGGCTGCACCGTGATTTAGCCGACGGGGATCGAGGCAAGCGACACAGGTGACAGATGGGAATAGAGTTGAAGTTAATAAGTCAAATATCTTCTTCATACATAAATGAATAATGAGCCAAGTGTTGAGCCAAGCTTGTGTTTCGATTGTTGGAATAAGGGTTGGTAACCATCTGTTGCACATGATAATCGGAGCCAACCAGAACAACCAGCTTCTTTGCCCTTGTGATAGCGGTATAAAACAAGTTTTTAGTTAGCAGTTTGGGTGGTCCGCCTATCACTGGAACAATCACAGCATCAAATTCGCTTCCCTGGCTCTTATGTACGGTGAGGCAATAGGCGAGCTCTAAATCTTCAAGTTGTGGATAATCGTAATATACTTTCTTTCCATCATCAAACAGAACAAGAAGAATGCCGGCATCACTGTCCAGTTCCACAATGGTACCGATATCGCCGTTAAATACACCGTTGCCCATGTCGCCCTCATCGGTTATCCATTCGATGGAGTAGTTGTTTCGGGTATGAATAACCCGATCGTTTATACGAAAATGCGTATCTATATAAATGATTTCATTACGCTTACCAAGTGGATTTACCTCTGCCTGTAACAGTCTATTCAATTCATTTGCTCCACAAGCTCCTTTTTTCATGGGTGATAGCACCTGAATGTCTGAGGATACACCCTGTTCGATAAAATAATTTGGTAGTCGCCTGGTGTATAAAGAGAGGATAGCTTGCGCTGCGTTTTGTGGACCTCGAGCGGAAACCATAAAAAAATCACTGTCTTTTCCGAGATATTCCGGTATCTCGCCGTGTTTAATATGGTGGGCATTCAAAATAATGGCGCTATCCTTATCTTGCCTGAAAATTTCGTCAAGCAAAACCGTGGGGATAGTTCCGCTATCGATAATATCTTTAAGCACATTTCCTGGTCCCACCGAAGGCAGTTGATCGGCATCGCCAACCAAAATAAGCTTTGTGCCTTGAGCTACTGCTTGTAAGGTTGATCGCACAAGGAAAATATCAACCATGGAAACTTCATCAATGATCAGGCATTGGCATTCTAAAGGACGATCTTGGTTATAAGAAAACGCTTCTTCTTCACCATTATATTCAAGTAGTCGGTGAATGGTTTTGGCTTCGTGACCAGCTGCTTCCTGCATGCGCTTGGCAGCCCGACCAGTGGGAGCTGCTAAGAGGGTATTATCTTTTCCGATGAGTTGCAAAATACAGTTAATAATAGTGGTCTTACCTGTTCCAGGCCCACCGCTAATGACTAGTACCCCCGACTGAATTGCAAGCCTAATCGCTTGTTTTTGTGTGTCACTAAAGATAAGGTTATTGTTTAATTCAAAAAGTTCAATGCTTCGATTAATTGTTTCGTCTGTTTGTGTTGGGGAAGCGCTGGAAGCTATCAGTCTTAATAATGAAAGCGCAATTGTTCGTTCCGACTCGATAAAGTAGGGCAAGGTTATATAGTCTTTATCGTTTAGACGAATCAAAAAAAGTTCGCCGGAGAGCAGCAAGGCTTGTGTGGTATTGTGAATCATGTCAATCGGAACCTTTAACAGTTCCTCCGCTTGCATTAGGAGTTGCGCTTGTAGAACACATGTATGCCCCTCTTCAAGCGCTGCCCGTCTGACAATGTATCGGATGCCATACTCCATCCGAAAAGTAGAGTTATGTTCAATCCCGATTGACTGGGCGATTTTATCCGCCCTTTCAAAACCGACTCCCTTGAAATCATCAATTAGCCGATAGGGGTTTTCCAGCAAGATTGATTTGGTGTTGGAGCCATAACGCCTAAGTATTTTTTGTGAAAGTCCTGGAGCGATGGAATGTTTTTGCAAGAATATCATAGCACTGCGGGTACCCAAGGTTTGCTGCAGGCTTTCAAACATCATTCTATAGCGAGCTTCTCCGATACCATACACTTCCATCAGCCGCTCAGGAGACGTTTCAAGCACTTCAAACGTCTCTGTTCCGAATTGCTGTACAATTAACCGAGCAGTAGCTTTACCGATGCCTTTAATGATACCAGACGCAAGATAGCGTTCGATTTCTTCTAAGCTTGAAGGCATATTCGCTTCAAACTTATTTGCCTTAAATTGTCTGCCATAAATAGGATGCATGTCCCATGTACCATAAAAATGTACCGATTCACCCTCAGAAAATATGGGAAAGCAGCCAACGACTGTTTCCACTTCATGTTCTGTGCTGATGCTGATAACAGAGTATCCATTCGTATCGTTGCGAAAGATGGTAGACAGAATGGTTCCTGAAAGATGGTTATCCAAAATGCCTCCTATACTTTGGGTAAGTAAATATGGTATTCACACTCAAGCCTGCCGTTGTATAGCCTACGCTTGTGTTGGCTGCGCCTGCCAATGATGCGCTCAAAACCCGGATGCGAAGAAATAGCGCATAATGTATTGCCGGGTGATGTTTTTAGTAAGCGAGACAAGGCTTTATAAATGTCTTCAGCGCTTTTTTGATCACTTAATCTTTCTCCGTAGGGAGGATTGGTGATAATGAGTTGGGGTAAACTTGGAAGCTCTAAGTGATGAATGTCTTTCTTTTCAAGATGGATATAACTTTCAAGCCCCGCCTGCGTTAAATGTTTTTGGGCAAGTTCAAGGGAGTTTTTATCAATATCGCTCCCACTAATTTTACCAATCTGTTTATAATCTACCAAGCTTGCGGCGTTCTGACGAATATGGTTGAAGTCATCCGCTGGCACATTCACCCAATCTTCCATCAGAAAGTTTCGTTTAAGTCCGGGGGCTCTGTTAGCTCTTAAAAATGCCGCTTCAATTAATAGAGTGGCTGTGCCGCAACAGGGGTCATAAATGGGTAGTTTTAGATGATTGGGCGCTAGCAGAATCATAGCGGCAGCAAGCGTTTCCCTGATGGGCGCTTCGCCGGTCCAAGTACGATAGCCACGACGATTTAAGGCATCCCCACTTGAATTAATCGAAATGCGTAAATTATTTTCGTGAATGTTGAATTGTATTGGATAGGAAGGGCCGCTTTCTTCAAACCATGATTGACGATAAGTATCTTTCAACTTTTCGACAATTGCTTTTTTTACAATTTTCTGGCAATCACTTACGCTCATCAGTTGACTGCGTGCGCAGTTACCTGTTACGGGAAAACTGGCTTCTTTGGGCAGATAGTCGGCCCAAGGAACAGATTTGGTTGCTTCAAATAAATCTTCAAAGCCAAAAACTTTGGTTTCTTTCACAATAAGCAAGACCCTATCGGCACAGCGAAGGGACAGATTGGCTAAAAATCCGGTGGCAAAATCGCCCTCAAAACGAGCGCCTCCGTTTTCAGCGCTGCTATCTACTCCTAAACCCTTCAGCTCTCGCTTGACGATGCCTTCAAGGCCGAAAGCTGCTGTTGCCAACCATGTTGCCATTAAAAGACCTCCTGTGCTATTATACAAGTAATAAGACAACAGAGCAAACCGTTAATGTAATTGGAGGTTGTATGAACAAAAGAGTGGTTCTTATTGTGCTTGATAGTGCAGGCGTAGGAGCCTTACCTGACGCTCACCTTTATGATGATGAAGGCGCGAATACCATTGGTCACATTGCTCAAAATACAGAGTTAGACTTGCCGCACTTACGCTCCATGGGGTTTGGTCATATACAGAGTACATATCTTGAAAAAGATACGGATGCAATCGGAGCCTACGGAAAGATGGCTGAACTTTCACCAGGCAAAGACACAACCACAGGTCATTGGGAAATAGCTGGACAAATTCTTTCTCAGCCTTTTCCCACCTTTCCAGACGGCTTTCCTAAAGACTTCATGAATCGCTTTGAAAAAGCAATCGGCAGAAAGACACTTGGCAATATGGTGGCTTCGGGAACTGCGATTTTAGATGAACTTGGCGAGGAGCATCTTAAGACAGGGCGTCCTATTATTTATACTTCAGCAGACAGCGTGTTTCAAATTGCCTGTCATGAAGAAATCATTCCGCCAAAAGAGCTATATGCCATGTGTCAAACGGCTAGAGCTATGCTTGTTGGTCCCTATGCGGTGGGCAGGGTGATTGCCCGTCCTTTTGTTGGCAAGCAAAAAGGGTTATTTAAACGCACCGGCAATCGCCGTGACTTTTCACTTGAGCCTAAGTATACCGTACTTGATGTGTTAAAGGCTTCCGGACACGATGTTATTGCTGTAGGAAAGATAGAAGATATCTTTGCCGGAAAGGGTATCACTCAAAGTAATCACGCATCCGGCAATGCCGCTTGTATCGAATCGATGCTTGAATACTTAAACCAACCTTTTAACGGTTTATGTTTTGTTAATTTAGTGGACACCGATATGCTCTATGGACATAGGCGAGATGTGCAAGGCTATGCCAATGCTTTGATGGATTTTGACACTATCGTTCCAGAAGTCAAGGATGCTTTGAATTCTGGTGATTTACTTATTATTACTGCTGATCACGGCTGTGACCCTACGCACCACGGCACTGACCATACAAGGGAGTATGTGCCCGTTCTTGCGTGGAAAAAAGGCATGAAACAATTAACTGACCTTGGTGTTCGCTCAACTTTTGCCGATATTGCGGCAACAATCAGTGAATATTTTAACTTAAACGAACGCTTTGGCGCAATATCATTTTTGAAGGAGATTATCTAATGAAAATGGAGAAATTTCTAAAAGCTGCGGAGTATATCACACAACATTTAGGGAAAGCTGAAACCGCCATTGTCCTTGGCAGCGGCTTAAGTGGTTATGAAGAGCGGCTCTCGGATCGCAAAGAGTTAAGTTATGCGAAAATCCCAGGCTTTCCAAAGTCCACCGCTCCTGGGCATGCCGGGAAACTAATTATTGGTTCCCTTGACGATAAAAGAGTTCTACTTATGAGCGGACGTTTCCATAGCTACGAAGGCTACAGCATGAACAAGGTAACTTTTCCAATTCGAGTGTTTTGCCTGATGGGTATAAAATACCTGATACTGACCAATGCTGCGGGAGGCGTTAACCATAATTTTCAGGTGGGGCAATTAATGCTAATTACGGATTATATCAACTTCACGGGACGAAATCCTTTGCGGGGGAAAAACTTGGATGAATTTGGACCGAGGTTTCCTGACATGAGCCAGGCTTTTTCTCCCAAGCTCAGAAAGCTTGCGTTTCAAGAAGCGGAAAAAATGGATATTCCCTTGCAACAAGGGGTATATTGCTGGTTTAACGGTCCCACTTACGAGACGCCCGCGGAGATAAGAACCGCCCGCATTTTAGGGGCGGATGCTGTTGGTATGTCCACCGTTCCTGAAACGATTGTCGCCAGGCATTGCGGCATGGAAGTGCTTGGAATTAGCGTGATTACCAATTTGGCTGCCGGTATGTCCGAGCAGGCGCTTTCCCATGAGGAAGTGCTGGAGTCAGGGAAAAAAGTAAAACAGGTATTTTCTAAGCTTATTGATGCTATTATTCTTCAGATATAAAAGTATAGTTGTAATAAGCCGACATGATACAAAATCATGCCGGCTTATTTTTTGGAAATAGATATAAAGATTAGATTTGACCGCCCAAACGTCTTGTTAACTTTTTAATAATTGAATCGGACCTTTCGGCGATTTGCCCGGATGTGAGCGTGCCTTCATCTGAGCGATACCAAACACGGAAAGTTAAAGACTTCTTGCCTTCGGGCACCCTGTCGCCATGGTATTCTTCGATGAATTCCAGTCGGTACACGTTTTTGCGAATGGTTTCTTCTATTAATGCCCAGGGAACGTCTTTATCAAACAAAATGGAAAAGTCTTGTTCGACCAAAGGGAACTGCGGCAGCGTTTCATAGCTGTTGTTGCGAGAAGGCAGGGTTTTGATTAAGTCAACATTAATTTCAAATGCCGCTGCATATACATGCTTAATGCCTGATTGACTGCAAGCAACGGGGGAGAGGATGCCCAAGCTTCCGAGCATGGTATCACCTTGCATGAAATTAAGCCAAGCGTTCCTGTCTGCCCATGTCGGCTTTTTTTCTTGTTTAAAAAAACAGCTTTCTATCATGGTTTCTCGATCAAGCTTTTCAAGTATGCCCTTCAATTGCCTGAAAACAGTTTCGGGTGACTTGCCAACAATCGCTCCGGCAAGCATATTGGGCATAACAGGCAAGATTTCTGTCACTTCACTGGGATGTGTTTCGCCCTTTAGGAATACCTGCGCTTTCTCAAAAAAAGCAAATGAATCAAAGAACTTATGATTTGTTTCAATTCCTTCTAAAACGGCCGGAATAAGCGAGGGACGCAGATGCGCTGTTTCTGGAGAGGGCGGGTCACTAAGCGCAAGGCATGATTGAATATCAAATCCAGCCGCTTGGATATACTTTTCATTAATCCACGGATAGGAAAAGACTTCCTGCATACCGCAAGATTTCGCGAGATATTCTCGAAGCGTACGTTCAAAATCAAAATCATCCTGTTTGACAGCTTTGGCTAATACAACCTTGGGCGCTATAAACTCGAAATTTTCATAACCAATCATTCGAGCTACTTCTTCAAGGATATCGTCAGGCAAGGACACGTCACCCGTAGAACGCCAAGAGGGGACTAAAACCACAATATGATCATCATCTTTCTTCTTGACCTGAAATCCCAAAGGTGAAAGCAGGCTTATTATTTGATTATAATCAACCTTTTGACCCAAACGCTTTTCAAGCCAAGATAGGGAAACGGTAATTTCGTTCCGTTTGGTTTGCGCAGGGGCTTGATTACCAAAGGCTACAAGCTTTGCCTGCGGGAACAGCTCACAAATTATATGGTGTCCGACGGCCATTGCTTCATCAACCCGCTGAGAATCCAGTCCCTTTTCATTTCTAATAGCAGAATCAGTATGTATTTGGAAGCGAGTGGCTGTCCTGCGGATATACAGGGGATTGAAGTTGGCGATTTCAAGTAACATTGCCTTGGTCTCATCACCTATAGAATCTTTTTCACCACCCATGATACCTGCAAGCGCCATTGCTTCTTGGTGGTTTGCAATAACCAAGTCCTCAGTTGTCAGTTTTAGCTCAGAACCATCGAGTAATTTAAGCTGTTCGTTTGGTTGAGCTTTACGAACAACAATACCACCTTCAACTAAATTCAAGTCAAAACCATGGGTAGGTTGCCCAACAGAAAGCATAACATAGTTGGTTAAGTCAACCGGTGCATTAATTGGTCGTAGCCCACATTTCCATAAGGCGAGCTGTAGAGGGTAAGGTGAAGGCTTGTTTTCAATACCCTCATAAACCATGGCACAGTAACGACCGCAACGGTCGGGAGCTTGAATTTCAATAGGATAGGAATCTAAGCCTTCAGGCAAAGTGAACTTTGGAAGCTTTTTTAAAGGTACTTGATAGATAGCAGCCAATTCACGCGCTATTCCATAATGCCCCCAAAGATCGGGTCGATTGGTCAAGGATTTATTGTCAATTTCAAGAATAATATCGCCTAAACCCAGAACATTAGAAATAGTATCGCCATTTCGACAGTCAAATGAAGAGATATCCATAATTTCACGCTCATCTTTTGCTGGAAACAGTGCATCAAGGTCAAGTTCGGAAGCGGCGCAAATCATACCCTCACTTAATACTCCACGTAGTTTTGTGGGTTTAATTTCAACCGGTTCTCCTTCACCGTGCCAGCGAACCATTGCGCCGGGGGCTGCAACTACCACCTTCATCCCCGTAGCGATGTTGGAGCCGCCACACACGATAGTAGATGGCTCTTGTTTACCGATATCTACCATACAAATACGCAACATATCAGCCTGAGGATGTGGAAGGATTTCAAGGATGGTTCCAATCACTACGCCTTTTAAGTTGTCAGCAAGATTTACCGCGCTTTCTACTTCGACTGTACGCATGGTTAGATCATAACTAAGCTGTTCAGTTGTTAAGTCTTCAGGCAAAGCCACATATTGTTTTATCCACTGTAAAGATAATTTCATTTCAGTACTCCCTTACTTAAATTGCTTTAGAAAACGCAAATCGCCACTATGGAACAGACGCACATCATCAATGCCATAGCGCATCATCACCATACGATCAAGGCCAATATTAATGTAGAACCCAGACCACACCTCGGGATCAAGTCCTGCTTGGATTAGCACATTGGGGTGTGGTGTACCGCCGGGCATTACTTCAATCCAACCGACGTTTTTGCATACCCTGCAGCCTTCTCCACCGCAAACCTGACATTTCATATCGATTTCAAAGCCCGGTTCAACAAAGGGGAAGAAACCGGAGCGCATTCTGATATCGACCTGTTTTCCAAAAACCTTTTCCAAAATGGTACGCATTAAAAGAATGCCCGAAGAAAAAGCAAAGTCTTTTTCAACAATAAGCGCTTCATACTGGAAGAAAGCTCTTTCATGTCGAGCATCAGTGTTTTCGTTTCGGTACACACGCCCGGGATAGATAAAGCGGGCAGGAGCGCCATGTTTTTTTAGATAGCGAACAGAGGCACCCGTCAGGTGTGGGCGAAGACAAAGCCTTTCTGCGCCACGGGCATTCTCATAGCCCTTTAGCCAGAATGTATCCATGCTTTCCCTTGCCGGATGTTCTGGAGGGAAATTCAGGTTGTCAAAACCGTATTTTTCACTGGTAATGTCGTCTTCGGCAAAAATTTCAAAACCAAGTGAACGAAACGCATCGTTTAAGTCATAGCACATTTGCGTGATGGGATGCAGCCCACCGGTTTTTGGAGCAATTCCCGGCAAGGTTACATCCAAGCTATCTTTTATAAAACTTGCATTGTTCAAAATGTCCTGCTCTCTTTGATCGCAAGCAAGCGTGATGCGACCTTTTAGTTGGTTAGCAAGCGAGCCAATACTACGCTTTTCTTCCGGTGACAAGGAGCTCAATTCTTTTAAGATAAGATTCAAACTTCCTTTTTTGCCTAAAACTTGCTGGCGTACTTGATATACTTCAGCACCTGTTTGTGCCCTTTCAATTGCTTCAAGGGCTTTTTGCTCTATGGCGTGTAACTTTTGCGTCATTACTTCCTCCTTAAATAAAATATCCCATGCTCACACATGGGACGAATAACCGTGGTACCACCCAAATTGCAGATTAACTGCCACTTGATAGGCTTAACGCGCCCACACGTCTTAAACTACTGTACTTTCACCCAAGAGGCTCCAAAGTGAACGGGTAAGGCTTTCACGCAGGAATGTTTCAGCTGGTCATTCCCTCTCTGCTCGTTTCCACCGAACCTTATCTTTTCAACGCCGATAGCGGCATTATATCCCTTAACTCCTTAATTTGTCAAATTAATTTATAAATTGATGCTGTTTTATAAAACTTGACGAATGTACTATTTACTTATAAAATATTTGAATAGATAAGGAGGTGTTCTATGTTTGGTAAAAGAGCTGATGGGTGGCTTGTTAAAGACATTGACCCCATCGTTTCCATGTCACCGTACTTTATGCCGATGCGTTGCGACGCGCAGGTTATGTTAGAACATGAGCTTGATTATGAATCACTGGCCAGATACATTGTACGCAAGGGTGAAGAAGGCTATAAAATATCCTTCATGGATATCATCATAGCGGCATATGTTCGGACAATAGCTGAAATTCCTATGTTAAACCGTTTCATTGCAAACAAGCGAATCTATACTCGTAACGAACTATGCGTATCCTTTGTGGTTTTACAAAACCTTCCCGATGGTACGCAAGAAGAAAATACCGTTAAAGTTAAGTATGATCCACATGATACTATCTTTGATGTGGCTGCCCGTAACCAAAAAGAAATCAAGGGGGCTTCGGTTGGGCAAGCAAACAATAACACCCTAAAGATTGTTAAGCTTTTAAAGTCACCTATTGTGGCCAATTTTGCTGTTGGACTCGCAAGGCTTTTAGATCGCTATGGACTAATTCCTAAGGTTCTGCTTGACGCAAGTCCTTTCCATACCGGTATGTTTTTTACCAATGTTGCTTCCATCGGGCTTCCGGCGGTTAAGCATCATATTTATAATTTTGGAACCACCTCATTATTTGTTTCCATGGGTTCCAATGTACGCAGATTGGAGATGGGAAAAGGCGGAAAAATCAAACGTTCACGAAAAATACCTTTAGGTATTGTTGCTGATGAGCGTATTTGTCCGGGACTTGCTTATTCAAAGGTTCTTGCCCACTTTTTTGAATGTATGAAAGAGCCGGAGCGTTTAGAACTTCCGCCGGAGCAAGTTCGTTTTGATGAGGGACACACTTATGCTGCACCCGGTGTAAAGATTAAGAAACGTCGTTTTAGACGGTTTTTAAGGTTGGTTAAGCTCAGATCTTCAAAATCAGATAACGACGATATATCACCTATGGTGGGCTGACCAAAACCACCGAAACCGCCGAAAAACGGCGGTTTTTAGGAGGTGAAACATGAAACGTTTAATTTCTTTAATTCTTTTAATTTTTCTTTGCTTTCCATTAGCTGTTTTTTCTTATGCACAGACATTTGATGATGACCGTTTGAGTGATGAAGATATTGCCGAAATCCTGAACGAAATAACCAATGAAGGTGGGGAAGAAACAGCGTATATTGTTATTCCGGAGGATTTTACTCCCCCCGTCCGTAAGGCTGAAACTTTTTCACTCCTTCTCATTGGTGTGGATACGGACGCCTCGGGCATTGTTGGTAGATCCGATACAATGATTCTTGCGATGCTTAATCCAAAAGAAGGGTCATTAAAGCTTGTTTCTTTTATGCGCGACATGTATGTATCTATTCCCAAGCATGGACACAACAGATTAAATGCTGCCCACGTATACGGTGGACCGGACTTGTTGGTTGAAACACTTGAAAAGAATTTTGGCATAAACATTGATGGTTATTTGGCGGTCAATTTTACTGTTATGGTTGATTTAGTAGATGCTGTTGGCGGTATTGATATTGAAGTCGCTGAGGAGGAATTAAAACCTCTTAACGGGATTTTGGAATATTATAACTATTTAAACGGCCGACCTGAGAGAGAAGGCCGACTTGAAGAATACGGTCTTTGTCGCCTAACCGGTCTTCAGGCAATGAGTTATGCTCGTATTCGAAAGATAGATAGTGACTATGCAAGAACGGGAAGGCAACAAAGGGTTGTGGTGGCGATATTTAATGCAATGCGTAAAATGTCTTTACCTAATTTGCTTCAGGTGATTGAAAATTATTTAAGTGTTGTTAAAACAGACCTTCGCTTAAACGAGATGCTTTATTTAGCCAAAGAAATTGTCAGTCTTCCAAATGTGACAACAAAATATTTACGCGTACCTGTGAAGGGGAGCAGTTACTCCACAATCAAAAATAAGGCTTATGTGCTGCTTCCCAACCTTAAAAAGAATCGGGAGGTAATCTCAGAATTTCTGTATGGTGCCCCCGTCTTGCCTTAAAGTAGGAAAACAGGTAAAATATAAGATAGCATGAAAATCATAGGAGGTAAATTATGGATCAGGCAATTTTAGAAAACGCTCAGGAAAAAATGAGTAAAACCAAGGAAGTGCTTCGCCAAGAAATGCAAAGCATCCGTGCAGGGCGTGCCAACCCACAGCTGCTTGACCGAATTATGGTTGATTATTATGGGGTGCCCACTCCATTAAATCAAATGGCGAATATTTCAGCTCCCGAGCCAAGGCTGCTCACCATCAGCGTGTGGGACGTAAAAGCCTTAACGCTTGTGGAAAAGGCAATTCAGATGAGCGATTTGGGGCTTAATCCCATGAATGATGGCAAAATCATCCGCCTTGCCATTCCTGAGCTGAATGAAGAAAGGCGCAAGGAATTAACCAAGTTAGTTCGAAAATTGGGTGAAGATTCCAAAATAGCTATCCGCTCTATCCGCAGGGAAGCTAATGATCAAACCAAGAAGCTGAAAAAAGATAGTGCCATTACCGAGGATGATCAGCGCAGAATGGATGATGATGTTCAGAAACTGACAGACGCCGCCATTAAAGATATTGACGAGATTGTTGCTGAAAAAGAAAAGGAAATTCTCGAGGTCTAATGAAGGTTACCATTGGCCTTGCTTTTGATTGTCTAACCGAGGAACAGAAGCAGCAATATATCCTGCACTATGTTACAGCCTTTGTAAAGCCTATCGACTGTGAGGGCTGTGTTTTGCGCGTCATTAAATATACTAATGAGGACTTGTGGCTTGCTTCCTTTCGTGAAAACATCCAACCATTTGCCCCGGAGGACTCCATATGAATGAACTGAAGCATGTTGCTATTATCATGGATGGAAACGGGCGATGGGCAAAAAAAAACCGCATTAAGACAGCCCTTGGACATCGCCGAGGAGTTGAAGCGCTTCGGGATATTATTCGTTATTCAAGCGACGAAGGGATATTTGCGCTTTCTATTTATGCTTTTTCAACAGAAAACTGGAAGCGTTCTAAGGAAGAAATAGAGTCCCTCATGCAGCTGATTGTAGATTTTTTTCGTTCTGAAATAGATGAGCTGGATGAAAAAAATGTTAACATTCGTATTTTGGGCGATATTAACGGACTTCCTGAGAAACAAAGAACTGTTGTATTAAAAGCTCAAGAGAGAACGAGCAATAACACAGGTTTACGGTTAAATATAGCGCTTAATTATGGCGCGCGTGCTGAAATAGTGCATGCTGCTAAGCAATTGGCTCAAAAGGCTTTTCAAGGAGATCTATCCGTAGAGGAAATCACGGAAGAAACTTTTGAAAATCATCTTTATACTGTCGGATTACCGCCGGTCGACTTGCTTATTCGTACCAGCGGCGAACAGCGTCTATCCAACTTTTTGCTATATCAGTTAGCATATGCTGAAATGATATTTCCAGAAGTCCTTTGGCCGGACTACACGGTTGAAATGTACCAAACGCACCTGAAAGAATTCGCCAATCGGGAGCGTCGCTTTGGAGGAAGAAAAGGATGAAAAAACGAATCATTACGGGTGCATTACTCCTCATTGCTTTGGTCATTGTACTTGTCCTTGGGGGCTGGGTTTTTGCGTCTGTATGGTTTTTATGCATGTGCATTGCTTTGTTTGAAGTAATGCGTGCCTTGGAAAAAGGAGGACATCGTGTCGTCAGGTGGCCGCAATGGATAACTTTTATTGTTTCTTCAATAGCTGTTATGCTTTTTCGAGAAAAAAACAGCGCGCCTATTATTATAACAACATTTCTGTTTTCAATATTAATTACATGTATCTATGTATTGCGCCACGACGATCCAAAACTTGAAAACTATTTAGTATCTTTGTTACCCTTGCATTTAATTGTTTTTCCCGGCCTATCCATGTTAGGCCTTTTAAGAATTGAAAACCGTACCCTTTCTTCTTTTTTACTTACTTTGGTGTTTGTTTTGCCTGAAACGGGAGATATGGGGGCTTATTTCATTGGTTCACGCTTTGGAAAAAAAAAGTTATTACCAGCTGTCAGTCCTTCCAAAACGATTATAGGATCCATTGCCGGCTTGGTCAGCTCACTTGTTTTTTCACTCCTGTTGTTTGCTGTGTGGAACCTCCAAAATACCGGTGTTCTTTGGTGGCATATCGTTTCTCTTGCCTTGCTCGGTGGGGTTTTTGAGCAAGTTGGCGACTTATTTGCTTCATTAATCAAACGCCATTGTGCAATCAAAGATTTTGGTCATATTTTTCCAGGGCATGGCGGTATGATGGACAGAATGGACAGCATTTTGCCCATATGTGTTCTGATTTATGTTTACCAGGTTATTGTGTTATGATGAAGCGCAAAGTTATTATTTTAGGCGCCACCGGTTCTATTGGAACACAAGCGATTGATGTGGCTTCATCCTATTCCGACCGGATTGAAGTTGTTGCCCTTAGCGCCCATTCAAATGCTCAAGCTCTGTTTGATTTGGCTCGTAAATTCCAAGTTAGGGCAGCTGCCTTAACTGGCTCAGTTATACCTATTCCCGATGACCTCAAGCATATTACTTGGTACTTCGGACAGGATGCACTTGAAAGAATGTCCACCGATGTTCCCTGCGATGATGTTCTTGTCGCTGTAACAGGTATGTTTTCTCTTCGTTGCGTTATGTCCGCGAGGCGTCAGGGAAAAAGGATTCTACTTGCCAACAAGGAAACTTTGGTTGCGGGCGGACAGTGGATTATGCCTCTATGTGAAGAGGATGAGGGGGAGCCAACCATTATTCCTATTGACAGCGAGCACTCCGCTATATTTCAATGTCTCAAGGCGGCTCAGGGCAATCCTTTCAATAAGTTAATTTTGACTGCTTCTGGCGGACCGTTCAGAACTTGGAGTAAAGCAGACATTCAGCAAGCCACTATCAAGCAGGCCCTTAATCACCCTAATTGGGAGATGGGCAAAAAAATCACCATCGATTCTGCCAGCATGTTTAACAAAGCTCTTGAAGTTATTGAAGCAAAATGGCTGTTTCATGCTGAGCCCGAGCAGATAGAAGTACTTATCCATCCTCAAAGCATTGTTCATTCGATGGTCTCTTTTGCAGATGGGGCTGTCCTTGCCCAGCTCGGTGTGGCCGACATGCGTATCCCTATTATGTATGCAATGCTGTATCCTCATCGATTACCGCAATTAACTAAAGAGCTTTCGCTTAGCGATATTGGTAGTTTAACTTTTGAAAAAGTGAATGATGATAAGTTCCCAAGCATACAATTAGCCTACGATGCTCTAAGGATGGGCGGAGCTGCGTCCTGCGTACTGAACGCAGCCAATGAAGTGGCAGTGAATGCTTTTTTGAATGAGAAAATCAGATTTGGTGATATTTACCATATCGTTTATGAAGCGCTCAATAGCATACCCTATCAAGCTAAAACGGTGGATGATTTGATTAATATCGACCAAGAAACAAGGGATTATGTAAAAACTTATATTGAAAGAAGGAATTAAATGCTAAATCTTTTTTATATTTTTCTGGCCATTCTTTTATTTGGTATATTAATTACCGTTCATGAACTGGGGCATTTTTTTGCGGCAAGGTTGGTGGGCATTCCCGTAAAGGAGTTTGCCATAGGCTTTGGTCCTGCGCTTGTTAAATGGAAAAGCAAAAAGCGTGACACAATGTTTTATTTGCGCGCTATTCCTTTGGGTGGTTATTGCATGTTTTACCAAGAAGACAAATTGGATGAGGATTGCCCTGAAGATGAGCGGGCTTTTGACCGCTATCATGTTTGGAAACGTTTTTTTACTGTTGTTGCCGGTCCCCTTATGAATATTCTTCTTGCCTTTTTGGTGGCTCTAATTATATTCAGCGTTATGGGAGTAACCAAGCAAACCGGTCCTTCCAAAACGGTCGTTCACAGCGTAAATGAGGCGTCTCCTGCGGAGGTGGCGGGTTTATTAAAGGGAGATACTATTTTAAGCCTGAACGGTTCTGCCGTGACTGACAACTTACCAAACCTGATTGAACAAGAAATGAAAGAAACACAATTGCCCTTATCACTTGAAATATCCAGGCTCATAAATGGTAAAAGCAGGACACTTACTTTGGCCGTAACGCCTTTATATTCAAACGAAGAAAGTAGGTATATGATGGGGGTAACCCTATCTATTATCCCACAGCTTGAGACTTTTCATCTTCCATTTGGCCAGACGATGGTTGAATCCGCAAGGTTCTGTTATCAGCTTTCCGGCGAACTCACAAAGGCCTTTGTTAAACTTTTTACACGTGGTGAAGGGATTAATGAACTGACCGGCTTTGTCGGTATTACGGAACTTATTGTTGAAGAAACCAAACAAACCAAGCTCCTTGGTTATGCTTCAATGTTGATGATGTTTTCTATTAATCTTGGCGTTTTAAATTTAATTCCTTTTCCGGGATTGGATGGCTCTCGGCTCATGTTTATTATCATTGAGGCTGTTCGTAAAAAGCCTGTTAAAAAAGAAGCTTATTTCCATTTGGCGGGTATGGTTCTGCTGTTTGGTCTAATGATTTATATTACTTTCAAAGATATTTTCAAACTTTTCAGGTGAAAACATGAAAAAAGAAGTGCTTGTAGGCAAGGTGCTGATTGGTGGGGAGGCCCCCATTAGTATTCAATCCATGACCAACACCGATACGGCTAATGTTGAAGCGACCTCTAAGCAGATTACTGAGCTTGCTATGGCGGGTTGTGATCTTGTACGTATTTCTGTATACAATCAAGACTGCGCAAAGTCGGTTAAGCAATTGGTCGAAAAAAGCTCCGTGCCTTTGGTCGCTGATATTCATTTTGATGAGAGATTGGCCATTGCCTCTATTGAAAATGGTATTGCCAAGTTACGTCTGAATCCCGGTAATATTCAGGGTGAAGAAAAGGTGGCTAAGGTGGCAGATTGCGCGAAATGTCACCATGTCCCTATCCGCATTGGGGTAAATTCCGGCTCTGTTCCTAAAAGTATTTTAGCGAGGGATGGTGGGGTCACACCGCAAGGGCTTGTTGATAGCGCCAAAAAACATGTTTCTATTTTAGAAAAGCGTGGTTTTGATGATATTGTTTTGTCGATCAAGGCAAGTGATGTTGCCACCATGGTAGCTGCCAACCGTTTGGCGGACAAAACTTTTCCTTATCCGCTCCACTTGGGTGTAACAGAGGCCGGTTTGCCGGGGCAGGGAACCATTAAGTCTGCTATTGGCATTGGTTCTTTGCTTTTAGACGGTATTGGCAATACAATCCGTGTATCCCTAACGGGCTCACCACTTCCTGAAGCGGAAGCCGCCTTATCTATTCTTCGGGCGCTAAATTTAAGGGCGGGCGTTCAAATCATATCTTGCCCCACCTGTGGCCGCACCCAAGTGGATGTTTCCGCTATTGCCAAAGAGGTGGAAGAAAAAACAAAGCATTTAAAGATTTCCATGGTCGTTGCCATTATGGGCTGTGTGGTGAACGGACCGGGTGAAGCACAGGGAGCTGATATTGCTTTTTGCGGCGGCAAAGATAGCGGAGCGTTATACGTAGGCGGGAAGTTTGTTAAAAAACTGACAGAAAACTATACAGGAGAAATCCTCGTGCAAATTGAACAGATAATGGAAGAAAGAGATGGAAAAACACAAACTAATATATAAAATTGAAGATAAAATACCTGAATTATTATCCAAGATTCATCTTGATAAAGTTTATTATGACGCACAAAGGCGCAGAGCGCTTGTACTGCTTTTGTCTGATGAGCCTTTGGGCGAAGAAATCTTTTTACAGGTCAAACGCATTATTGCTAAAAACTTGCGAGGCGTTAGAGTTTCTTTGCGTATTGCCGCCCCCAAAAGTGGGCAGGCTTTTTTGGAGAACCCTTCTTTATACGCCGATATTATAACCAAAGCGCTTGCGAGAAAGTATCCCTCTTTGGAATCATGGAAAGATGAAATTTCTTGGAAAAGTCATGAAGGCGCGATTATTGTTGAGTTGCCTGACGCTTTTTCTTTACAATATGCAAGGGAAAATACGATTCAGCAAACCATCGAAAAAGTGATTGAAGGTGTCTTTCAAATCAAACCACCCCTTATTCTTGAAGTGAAAGGCGATACCCAAAAGCGGATGAAGCGTATTGAAGAGGAGCGCAACAAGGAAAGAATCCTTGCACAGGAAGCAATTCGCAAAAAACTTGAGATAGCGGAAGTAAAAAGAACAGTGAAAAAGAAACAATCGCCTAAAATTTATGGCCGAATAATCAAGGGAAAGCCTGTCGAGATAGCTACTTTAACCGAAACTTCTGGCACTGTTATTATTGCAGGACGCCTAATGGATGTTGAACGTAAAGACGTTTCAGGCGGAGAAATCGTGCTTCTTACCTTTATCCTTAATGACTTAACCGGTAGTATAAAGTGCAAGGTGTTTATGCGCTACCGTAGTCGCTGGAAAAAGATGGCTGAAAATCAGCCTGGCGATATTACTCAAGCAGAAATATCCAAGCTTGAAAAGACAATTGAAAGCATCCAAAACAGTCAAGGTTTGTTGGTGTCAGGCGAATGTCAAATGGATACTTTTGAGCGAGACTTGGTGGTGATGATAAATGATATTAGTACCTTTGATCTACCGGTCAGGCGGGACAATGCCGAGCAAAAACGCATTGAATTGCATGCGCATACACAAATGAGCAACATGGATGCCACGGTTTCTGCAAGCGACCTTATCCAGCAGGCGGCAAAGTGGGGGCATCCGGCCATCGCCATTACCGATAGTGGTGTAGTTCAAGCCTTTCCAGAGGCGTTTTTAGCGGCACAAAAGTATAACATCAAGCTGATTCCCGGCCTTGAAGGCTACATGATTGATCGGGGTAAAGCTGTTAAATTGCCCGATGAACGTCCCTTAAACAGTGCCATTGTTGTACTGGACTTTGAAACAACCGGTCTTAATATTCATACTGATCGAATGATTGAAATCGGCGCAGTTAAAATACAGGATGGTAAAGTGGTTGATACTTATTCTACTTTTATCAATCCCGGTACTCCTCTACCACCTGTTATTACAGAAATCACAGGAATTACCGATGGCATGCTTGTTGATGCTCCGACTGCAAAGGAAGCTTTGCCTCAATTAATGGCTTATATCGGTGATGCTGTTATTGCCGCACATAATGCTAAGTTTGATGCGGGTATACTGCGCAGTGAATTGATGCGTATTGGGAAAGATTTTTCCATTCCAATACTTGATACGCTGACACTGGCGCAACAGCTTTATCCCGATTTTAAGCGATATAATCTTGCGTCGGTTTGTAGGGCGCTTGGTGTAAAGCTTAAAAATGCGCACCGTGCCGTACACGATGCCAAGGCTACCGCAGAATGTCTCATTATTATGTTGAGGGAGTTACACAATCGCGGAATTGATAATCTTGGCCAAATTAATCAGCAACTAAACGAGTTGGTCAGAACCCGCCGTAGTCATGTTACCTTACTTGCGACCAACCAACGAGGGATTCAGCAACTAAACGAACTGGTTAGCTTATCTCATCTTGATTATTTTAATCGTGTACCCACTATTCCCAGGGAAGAGATTGAAAAGCGAAGGCACGATTTGCTTATTGGTTCTGCCTGTGAGGAGGGGGAACTATATCAGGCCATACTTGATAGTGCAAGCGATCAAGAACTTGACCGGATGGTTTCTTTTTATGATTATTTAGAAATTCAACCTAAAGGTAATCACAAGACCATGTTGGTTAAGGGTTTTGTCCAAGATGAAAACGAGCTGGATCAAATCAACCAAAAAATTGTAGAGCTTGGTCAAAAACACCAAAAACCCGTCGTTGCAACAGGTGATGTTCATTACCTGAACAAAGAGGACAGTGTTTTTCGCGCAGTGCTTCAATGCGGGCAGAATTTTAGTGATTATGACATTCAGCCCGAAGCTTTTTTTAGAACCACAGATGAAATGCTTGCCGAATTTGCTTTTTTGGGCAAAGAAAAAGCTGAAGAAGTGGTTATATATAATCCACGCAAAATCATGGAAAAAATTGGCGATATGACGCTTTATCCCAAACATCCTGAGAACAAAACCACCTTTGTTCCTAAGTGGGAAACGGCAGAGGACGATATACGAACCATGACCCTCAATCGTGCTCATGAACTTTACGGCAATCCGTTACCTAAGCTTATTCAAGAAAGGCTGAACAAGGAACTAACCGCTATTACAGGTTATGGCTATGCAACGCTCTACAGCATTGCCAACAAGTTGGTTGCGAACTCTTTGGCTAATGGATATTTGGTGGGCAGTCGCGGCTCGGTTGGCTCGTCGCTTGTTGCCACTATGTGTGGCATTACCGAGGTGAACCCGCTTCCGCCGCACTATCATTGTGAACACTGCAAAACTGTTGACTTTGATGTGCCTAAGGAATATCAAGTTGGCGTAGACTTACCAAGAAAAGACTGTCCTGTTTGTCAAAAGCCATTTAGACAGGATGGCTATGATATCCCTTTTGAAGTTTTTCTTGGCTTTAAGGGTGATAAAGTACCGGACATTGATTTAAACTTTTCGGGCGAATATCAAGCAAAAGCGCACGCCTATGTGGAAGCGCTGTTTGGTGAAGGCTTTGTGTACCGCGCGGGTACCATTGGCACTTTGCAAGATAAGACTGCTTACGGCTTTGTACATAAATATCTTGAAAAAAGTGGGAAAAGCGCAACCAACGCTGAAATTGCTCGATTGGCAGCGGGTTGTGTTGGCGTTAAACGAACCACCGGCCAACATCCCGGAGGTCTTGTTATTCTTCCCAAAGACTACAAAATTGAGCAGTTTACCGCCGTTCAGCATCCAGCGGATAAGGTGGAGCAGGGGATTATAACCACTCACTATGACTTTCGCTCCATGCATGATATTTTAGTCAAACTGGATGTTTTAGGGCATGATGACCCGACCATGATTTATCAGCTTGAAAAACTAACCGGCGTGCACTATACCGATATTCCCTTAAACGACCCTAAAGTCATGTCTTTGTTTTCTTCGCCAGAGGCATTGGGGGTAACTGAGGAACAAATTCAATGCGCTACTGGCACTTTGGGTGTGCCCGAATTTGGTACGACTTTTGTTAGGCAAATGCTCCTTGACACCAAACCTACAACTATGTCTGAGCTGATACGTATTTCTGGCTTATCCCATGGAACAGATGTTTGGCTTGGGAATGCTAAAGATTTAATTCTTGACGGTACTGCGACTTTGAAAGACTGCATCTGTATTCGTGATGATATCATGAACTACCTCATCAGTATGGGATTACCCGCAAAGCTTTCCTTTGATATTATGGAAAATGTGCGCAAAGGCAAAAAATTGGCGCCCGGTACCCATATGGAAGATGCCATGCGTGAGAAACTGGTGCCTGAATGGTTTATTGAAAGCTGTAAAAAAATAGGCTACATGTTTCCAAAAGGTCACGCTGTTGCCTATGTAACGATGGCACTACGTATCGCATGGTTTAAAGTGTATTACCCGCTTGCCTATTATTCAGCATACTTCAGCATCCGTTCAAAAGGATTTGATGCGGAGCTTATGGTGACACAAACCATGTACCTAAAACATATGTTGGCAGAGTTGCAAGCAAAAGATCAAAAAGAATTACAGGGTAAAGAAAAAGATATGATTGTAGCTCTTGAAGTTGTAATTGAGATGAACGAAAGGGGCTTTACATTCTTGCCGGTTGATTTAAATCGCAGCGCCGCTACAGAGTTTTTGATTGAAGGAGACAACAAACAGCTGCGCTGCCCGTTTACTTCTTTGCCTGGTTTTGGTGAACAAGCCGCTTATTCTATCGTGGAAGAACGGGAAAAGCATCCGTTTATTTCAGAAGAAGACTTGAAAAAACGTACTAAAGTAACTCAAACAGGCATCGATCAACTGCGTAGATGTGGTGGTTTAAGCGAGTTGTCGGTAACTAATCAGCTTAGTTTTTTCTAAATTTTTCAAGGTATTGATTCATATCAAACGGGTAAAGGGGTTCATCTTTTCTCAGGTATAACGGGTGATGCGGATGACCGGCTTTGGTGATTTTTCCGGCACAAACAAACTGTGCGTGCATGGCTTTAGCGATATCCACAAAACCGATCAAGCAAGCGCTTAGGTATGGTCGCTTTTCAACTACCGTGCCCCACGCAACCCAAAGGGTAGGGTAATCACCGCAAAGGGACAGACAATATTGTAGCGCTTTGAGATTTTCTTTGTGTAAGGACAGATTGAAGAAATAATCCAGATGATTGGGTGAGGTTGCGCGCTGGGGATAAAGGTTAAGCATCAAAAAGCTGTCAAAACCGTTGACAGTTCGAATTCGGTTGACACTTTTAAGCGTATTATCAAGCGCATCAGGTGCTGCGGTTGAAGGGTTAATGCCTACACATATCAGAGGTTTTTTGCCAGTCGTACCCAAAATATAACGATATTCGGCATAAAATGGCGGAACAAACAGCCAGCCGGGCGGCTGCGTGGCTTCCGCTTCACGAAAAGCTTCGTCAAATGGTAGATGGGTTAATTGCGTTGTTTCGTTTATGGGTATGTGTGCCATTGAGTGCCTCCTTTATGTAACCATCATATACTAAACGCACAAACAAATAAAGAAGCGGAGAAATTCGATTCTTTTATAAATGGTGGGGCAAGCAAATTAGAGTTATAATCCTTGATAAAAATGGTCATCAAGGTTGAATTGAAGTAAAAAAAACTATATAATACTTGTATCATCCCTAAAAGGAGGTTATTGTGATGGAGTTTAAGTTGAAAAATGACTTGGGCACTGTTTATATTTCAGAAGAGGTTATGTTAAAGATTGTTGGCTACGCAGCGCTTGAATGTTATGGTATTGTTGCGATGAGTTCAAAGAGAGCCAAGGATGGCATAGTCGAATGGTTGGGCCGTGAAAATCTCTCCAAGGGTGTTCAAATACGTGAGGTGGACGGCAAACTGGACGTGGATTTATATATCATCGTTGAATACGGAATTAGTGTAACTGCTGTATGTAATGCAATTAAAGAAGTTGTCAAATACAAGCTTGAAAGCATGACCGGTGTTGAAGTACGTAACGTTAACATAAACGTTGAAGGCATTCGTATTTAACGGAGGAACGATACATTGATAAAAATCAAAACGATTGATGCAGTTCTATTTCGGGAAATGGTTAATGCCGGAGCAGTACTTTTAGAAAAAAACCGTGATGCGGTTAACGCATTGAACGTTTTTCCAGTTCCTGATGGCGATACTGGTACCAATATGTCGATGACCATGATGTCTGCCGTCAAAGAACTGAATGCAAAGGAATGCATGAACGCAGGTGAAGCCGCCGCTGTTATGGCCAAGGGTGCCCTGCGAGGCGCAAGAGGAAACAGTGGGGTTATCTTGTCTCAGCTTTATCGAGGGTTTTCTAAGTCTTTAGCGGGACATGAAACCATTACTCCTATAGCTTTTGCCGAAGCGATGACCAAAAGCGCTGAATCCGCGTATAAGGCTGTAATGAAACCCAGGGAAGGAACTATTTTAACAGTAGCAAGGGTAATTGCTGAGGAGGCGCTTAAACAAGCCAAAACTGCACCTGAAGATTACGATGCGCTGTTTAAAGTGATTCTTTCGAGCGGGGAAGCCATTCTGGCTAAGACGCAGGAAATGCTTCCCGTTCTTAAGCAAGCTGGCGTAGTTGATGCTGGCGGACGAGGCCTACTTATTATTTATGCCGGCTACGCAGCAGTACTGAGAGGTGAAGCCATTGACGATGCCCTGATTGATATGTCTAGGGACGTTCGAAGCGAAGAAGGTGGGGAGCTTTCACCAGAAAACTCAAGCTTTGGTTACAGCGTTTCATACTCTTTAGCTTATCAAACATCGGATGCTTTTGAAGCGGATATATCTGGCCTACGCAGACGTTTGCAGCGTATTGGCGATACTGTTCAAGTGCAGGACGATATGTTTCCCATGCTTGTTCAGGTTTGTACCGATGACCCAGGCAAGGCGCTTCAATACGGTTGTGCGTTGGGCCCTATCTTGGATATTGATGTTAAAAACCTGTCCGTAACTGTCGAAAGTTTGCAGCAACAGCAGGAAATGAAAAAGTACGGTATTGTATCGGTTTCTCTTGGCGATGGTTTCCGTGCGATCTTTAAAGATTTAGGCGTTGATCAAATTGTCGATGGCGGTCAAACCATGAATCCGAGCATTGAAAACTTAGAACAAGCTATTAACGCAATTCATGCTGAAAATATCTTTATTCTTCCCAACAACGGCAATGTATTTTTGGCGGCAAAGCAGGCTGCTGAGCTATCAGGGAAGAAAGTAAGTGTTTTGCCCACCAAAAATGTGGCGATGGGCATAGCGGCTATTATCGCTTTTGAAGAAGACCTTGATATTCAAGCCAACGAAGAGAGAATGAATGAAGCTGCGGAACGCGTTCGCACCGGAACAATAACCTTTGCTGTACGTGACAGCGAGTTTGAGGGACTGCATATTTCCGAGGGCAGCATTATTGGCCTGAATAACGGGCATGTAACTGTTTGTACTGACTCTAAGGAAACGGCTGCGCTTGAGCTGATGAAGCAAATCGTAACAGACGACGACAGCGTCATTACCGTTTATTATGGCCAGGATACTCTGGAAGAGGAAGCACAAGTACTTGGGCAGATGATTGCCGATTCTTACGATCACTGCGATGTGGATGTGCAAAACGGTGGTCAGCCTCTATACTATTACCTGTTAAGTGTAGAATAAGCTTTGGGAGCATTTTTTGCAACTATCAGACGTTAAAGGTCTCGGAAAAAACCGCCTTCAAGCATTGCAGAAGGCGGCTATTCTTGGTGTAAAAGATTTATTGGCGTACCTACCAATTTATTATGATGATTGTACGGAACATATCCCTATTAACCAAATGAGGGTTGGGGAAGCCTGCTGTTTCCAGGGTAAAATATTGAATTCACCTTCAATACGTTACTTTGGCAAGTTATCCATGGTCAATATCAAGGTGGATGACGGTACTGGAATTTTATCAGTTGTTTGGTTTAATCAACCTTGGATGTGTAATCAATTGTCATTAGGAATGACGATCAGACTTCATGGTCGCTTGACAGAAAAAAACAATATAATTTCGGTTGTCAATCCCAAAATAGTTGATAAAGCCGAAATATACCCTCGCTATGCTACCATAAAGGGTATTCCGCAAAAGGTACTTGTTTCAGCCATTGAGCAATGCACGCAAGAAATTGAAAGGTATTTCACGGATCATTTACCCCTTCCGCTTCGTATAAAGTATGCTTTAATGGATTTATCTGCAGCTATCCGTCTTTCTCATTATCCGCAGCAAATGGACGGTTTGCTTGAAGCTGCAAGGAGAATAAGCTTTGAAAAGTTGATTCATTATCTGTTGGCGGTCAGAGCTTCAAGGGGAAATAAGCAACAAGGAATTATTTTTTCCACTTCCGATTCTTTGGTTAACCGTTTTATTCAAGCTTTGCCTTTTAACTTAACGCAAGCACAGAGCAAAGCGATTGACAGCGTACGGGCTGATTTATCAAGCGGTACGGCTATGAATCGCTTATTGCAAGGCGATGTGGGCTCAGGCAAAACGGTGGTGGCTCTGGATGCGGCCTATCAATGCATTGTGAGCGGCTATCAATGCGCGCTGATGGCTCCAACAGAAATGCTTGTTCATCAACACATGAAAACAGCGCAGCAACTTTTTGAGCCCCTTGGGATACGCTGTGGTCTTTTACTCGGTTCAATGAAAGCGTTGCAGAAAAAGAAAGCTCTCCAAACAATCAGTGAAGGGAAATGTCAGCTCATTATTGGTACACATGCCCTTATATCTTCAAAAGTACAATATCGGCGATTAGGGTTGGTCATTACCGACGAACAGCATCGATTTGGGGTAAGGCAGCGTAAAGAATTAGAGAACAAGGCGTATACCCGAGTACCTCATACTTTAGTCTTGTCCGCTACTCCCATTCCTCGTACGGTCGCTTTGGTTTTATATGATGATCTTGATATCTCCATCATCGATTCAATGCCAGCGGGACGCTTGCCAGTGATTACTCGCATTGTGCCTGATGATAAACGTGAAGCTATGTATCAGTACATTCGCCAGCAAGCCTTACTTGGCAATCAGGCGTATATTGTTTGTCCTCGTTTAGATGACGGAGAAGACGAAGCGCGAAGTGTAAGAGAACTATTTGACGAGTTAAGCGAAGGGATGCTTCAAGGAATTCAACTCGGCTTGGCCTATGGTAGTCAAAAACCTGAAGAAAAAATAGAAATGCTTAACGGCTTTGCTTACGGTAAAATTTCTGTTTTGATTGCTACGACTGTTATTGAAGTGGGAATTGATGTCCCCAATGCTACTATCATGGTTATTGAAAACGCCGACCGTTTTGGGCTTTCACAGCTCCATCAGTTACGTGGCAGGGTTGGGCGAGGAACCAAGCAGAGCTGGTGTTTTCTTCTTGGCAGACAAAATGAGCGGTTGGAAGTGATGGTAGAAAGTAATGATGGTTTTTTTATTGCTCAAAAAGATTTTGAATTACGTGGACCAGGTGACCTTCTTGGTTCACGTCAACATGGTTTTAGTGATATTATGTCTGAGGGCTATGATGTGCGCCTGATTGAACAGGCAAAGGAATGCACGGAACTTCTTGCCAGTGACATTTCATATCGTGATTCTTTTAATATTTTAACCAAGCAGGCCATCGAGAGATATCAATCAGCTATCGAATCAACAGCTTTTAATTGAGGTGAAGTGTGAATTGTATTTATTTAGACAATGCAGCCACTACCCGTTTAGATAAGCGGGTGCTTGATAGTATGCTCCCCTTTTTACAAGAATATTATGGCAATCCCTCTGGTATCTACCGGATGGGACGAGAAGCAAGAAGCGCTGTGGAGTATGCACGTCAGCAAGCAGCGGACGCCTTAAACTGTAAGCCGAGCGAAATTTTTTTTACTTCTGGCGGCACGGAAAGCAATAATTGGGCTTGTATTTGCGGCGCGCAAGCAGGTTTAAGAAAAGGAAAACATATTATCACGTCTGAAATTGAGCATCCTGCCGTGCTCAAATGTTTTGAACAGCTAAGTTTTAATGGCTTTGAAACGACATACCTGCAAGTGAATCGTCAGGGAATGGTAGATGTTGATTTACTTCGTGAGGTCATTCAAAAGGATACCGGTTTTATATCTATAATGATGGCTAACAACGAGATTGGGACATTGCAACCTGTTAAAGAAATAGCTTGTGTAACAAATGCACAGGGCATCCTTTCTCATACAGATGCTGTTCAGGCTTTTGGTTCCATCCCTATTGACCTGCAAAATTTGAAAGTGGATTTACTTTCGCTCTCGGCGCATAAATTTTATGGTCCTAAAGGAGTTGGTTTACTCTATATTCGTGAAAATACAAAAATTGACCCTTTTCATTTGGGAGGCGAGCAAGAAAGAGGAAGACGTGCGGGAACGGAAAATGTTGCCGGCATTGTTGGTATGGGTATGGCAATGCAACTTGCCAATGAGAATCTTCAAAAAAATTCGACAAAAATAATTAAGTTACGAACTTTACTAATTGATAGGGTCATGCAATCGATTCCCGGTGCCCATTTGAACGGTTCGCCTGTTGCACGACTTGGCAACAATGCTCACTTTGTTTTTGATGGCGTTCCTTCCGCTGTTCTACTTCCCTTACTTGATCAAAACGGTATTGCCGCATCGGCCGGTTCTGCTTGTATGGCAGGAACGACCATGCCTTCGCATGTATTAAGAGCCATCGGCTATACAGAGGAAGAAGCCCAAAACGGGATTCGCTTAACCCTTTCTTTTCTAACAACCGAAAGAGAAATACTTGAAACGGTTGATATTCTGGCACGCCTTGTTTCCCATATCAGGAGGTTTTATGACTAAGCGAATTAATGGTTTCACAGACGGTTTACGCCAAAGTTTATTGACGGAGATAACCGAACTGTATTCCTATGAAACAAGTAAGGATGAATTTTTACCTATTGACTTTGCAGAAAAATTATCTAAATTTACTGCCGCAATCAATCGCGAAATTTCTGTATACATTGATCGAAACGGCAAGATATGTGATATTTCTATTGGCCAGGATACGCAGATACAGTTGCCCAATATTACAAGACGCACCAGCGAATATGGCTTATCGAAAATTCGTTGCATTCACACCCATCCAAATGGTTCCTCCAAACTTTCACCGGTAGATATCAGTGCGCTTCAAAATTTGCGCCTGGATGCCATATGTGCCATCGGCGTTGATGAAAACGGGTTTGTCACAGGTGTAAGCGCCGCCTTCTTAAATGGGTATGACGAAGAAGGTTTACCAATTGTTGAAGAAGAAAGAAATATTCCTTTAAGCAAAATTCCGCAAGTGACATGGATGGAGATGATTTTGTCGGCAGATAGCATCATGAAAAAACATCTTCATACGGTAGAGGAAGAGCCGGAGCGAGTGATTCTTATCGGTATTGAAAGTGAGGAAAGTTTAGATGAATTGGCAGAGCTTTGTGATACTGCCGGTGGATTAGTCGTAGGAAGATTTTTTCAAAACAGAACAGTTCCTGATAAAACAACCTATTTTGGAAGTGGACGTATAGAAGAGCTTGCGCTTGAAGTTCAATCCTTGCGAGTAAACCTGATTATCAGTGATGATGAACTAACTACTGCTCAGATTTTCAACATTCAACAGCGTACGGGCTGTCGAACAATTGACCGAACGGCTCTTATTTTAGATATTTTTGCCCGTCGTGCCGTAACAGCCGAGGGGAAATTACAGGTAGAGCTTGCACAACTAAATTACCAATCCAGCCACCTTATTGGAAAGGGGCTTGTTCTATCTCGCTTAGGCGGTGGTATCGGTACCAGGGGACCGGGCGAAACAAAACTGGAAGTGGATCGACGCAGAATCCGTGAAAAAATGACTGATTTGCGTTCAAAACTAAAGATACTTGGAGAACAACGGAAGCTAATGCGCAAGCAGCGTACGGATAGCGGTTTGCCTGTTGTTGCCTTGGTAGGTTATACTAACGTTGGTAAATCCACTTTGCTGAATTTACTTTCCGCTTCGTCTGTATTTGTTGAGGATCGCTTGTTTGCGACTCTTGATCCCGTATCCCGTAAACTTACCTTGCCCGATGGCAACGAGGTTATTTTGGTTGACTCTGTAGGGTTTATCAGAAAATTACCCACCGAGCTTGTGGAGGCGTTTAAGTCTACTTTGGAAGAGGCTGCATTGGCCGATTTACTTGTTATTGTATCGGATGCTTCCTCAGAGCAGGCTTATGAGCAGCATCAGGTGGTTGAGGAAGTGCTTGCTCAATTGGGCGCCGGTGATCGTGCTCGAATTGAGGTCCTAAACAAGTGTGATCAACCAATCACCGATGAAGCCCTGAAAATTCAGGGAGCGATTCGCCTGTCAGCTAAAGAAGAAACGGGCATCGATGAGCTGCTTCAGGCCATTGAGTACCATTTTGCCCACTTGCGGCGTAGATACGCCCTACTTGTTCCTTTTAGTCAGTATGCGTTGCTAAATGATCTCCGTAGCTGGGGGATAATCGAGCTGGAGGAGCATAAGGATACAGGCACCTATGTGGTTGTTCAGCTTGACGATGCCTCTTTTGGCAAACTGAGTGCAAAATTTCGGAGTGAAATTAAGGAGGTTTAACGCGCGTGTTACCCAATATCATAGCCCTGCTCTTGACCATACTGTCCTTAGGTACACAAAGCCTTGATGCTTACGCCTATGAAGCCATGCCTGGCGGCAATCTTTTTCTTATCAATCGTACCTATAAGGTTGACAGACTCTACGTCCCTGATGATTTGGTTGTGGTTGACGTTGAAAAAACCAATCCTGAAATTACTATGAGAAAGGAAGCCGCTACTCAGCTTAAAGCCATGTTTGAGACGGCCAAAACAGAGAAAGGCTATATTTTAGTAGCCGTTTCAGGTTTTCGCTCTTACGGGACGCAATCAGCCATTTACAAGCGAAAGGTTGAGGTAACAGGCAGTAAACAAAAAGCAAATCTGTATGTTGCCCCTCCCGGTTGCAGTGAGCATCAACTGGGTTTGGCGATGGATCTTGGACGAAAGGATACAATGGGACTTAACGAAAGCTTTGGCGAGAGCCCTGAAGGACAATGGGTTGCTCAAAACGCCCATCGCTTTGGTTTTATTATTCGTTACCAGAAGGAGTGGACAGAAATTACCGGGTATGCATATGAACCGTGGCACGTACGTTACGTTGGAGTTGAACACGCATCACGAATCTATATGATGAATATCCCCTTAGAACACTATATTGATTTGATTTTTGAAGCACAAAGGCAGAATCTCTTACAACAATCCATGGTGGTTAATCAATGAAACGAGCATTAGCTTTACTGGCGACAATTCTTATTTTTTTTACAAATAGCAGCTTTGCTACTTTTCCCGTTTGGGAATATGCAATCGACCCCTTAATTTTAGAAGATTTGCACGACTATCTTGTTTTGACCAGCAAAGAGACTTTGCTGGATGCGAGTTATATTCCGCAAGACTTAGTCAAGGTAAAGGTTCACGCCACCAATCCGGGCATGGAGTTGCGACAGGTTGCTGCCCGAGCTCTTGAAAAAATGTTTCAAGCAGCAAAAGAAGATGGCTATACCCTTTATCTAAAAAGCGCATACCGCAGCTATCAAACACAAAAGACCATGTATAAAAATCGCTTGGAAAAATATTCTCGTGATGATGGCGTAGTAGCATTTCCCGGCTCGTCCGACCACCAAACAGGTTTAGCGGCGGACATTCTCAACTATGCCTGGACACAACAGGACGGTATGCGGCCTGAATTCTCTGAAACAAAAGAAGCGCAATGGATGGCCGAGAACTGCCACAGGTTCGGCTTTATCTTACGCTATATGGAGGATAAACAGGAAATAACCGGCATTATCTTTGAGCCTTGGCATTTTAGATACGTTGGCCTTGAATGTGCTGAATATATCATGTCAAACCACCTCTCCCTTGAAGAATTTACACAAGAAGTTAAAGATGCCATTATGGATTTTGAGCAGTTGGGAGGAGATTTTCGGTTGTATTGCGAGGAACTCAAGCGTTTACCGCCACCGATCGTTTTAGATAACGAGGAAGACGGAGAAGTATCACTCTTCTATACATCGCCATGAAAAAGACAATCGCTACTATATTGCTTGTTCTTATATTTTCGTTATCTAGCGCATCAAATGATGTTCCTGATCTCTATGAACCGGGGGGTAATCTGTGCGTCATCAACAAAGAAAATAAGCTGCCGGCTTCTTTTGTACCAGCCGATTTAGTCACACCCAACGTAGGTACCCGAAAAGCGAGCTTACAAGATAAGATTGACCTGACTGACGAAGCGGCTAACGCGCTTGAAAAAATGTTTTATGATGCCTCTCTTAAAAAAGGGTATGTTTTGTATGCTGTTTCCGGTTATCGAACCTATGGTATGCAACAGCTTAATTATAAAGCCAAAGTCCAGCAAACAGGTAATGAGCATACCGCAGGGCTTACGGTTGTGCCGCCCGGGGCTAGCGAGCATCAACTTGGTCTGGCGATGGACATTCAGTCCAATAAATTCAAGTCACTGGATGTCACTTTCGCTGAAACGGATGAGGGGAAATGGCTGCTTGAACATTCTAGCAACTATGGCTTTATTCTTCGCTATCCCAAAGACAGGGCAGACATAACAGGTGTTGCCTATGAGCCGTGGCATTACCGCTATGTAGGTATCAACCACGCTAAAGCCATTAAGCAGCTCAATTTAACCCTTGAAGAGTATGTGGACTTTGTTAAACAGCTTCCAAATAGTTTGGTTAAGGATGCTAACCACTTTTTATTAATCGGCTTGGTTACACAAATAATGGCAGGACAGAAGGTAAGTATTTCTTATCACGGTACTTTGGATGAACTTGAGAAGCTTTCGCAACCATTTTTACCTGATGGCATAAGTTTTGTGTCAGCCCAAAGTGTGGATTTTCCAAAAGATGAAGCTTTCGATACGCCAAGGGTACTAGAAGATGCAGAAGTAAGTATATTTTCTACGATGGGCGATTGATTTTTGTGAAAATCTTGAAGTGGCTTAACAAAGCATGGTATATTGTTGTAGGACAAATATTTTAATCAATTGGAAAGGGACAATGAACAAATGAAATTTTTTACTGGATTTAGAGTTAGAGCTGCCTTAATTAAACAGCAGAAAGGCGACATTGAAGGTGCGAGAAGAAGTTACGCTGAACTCTATGACAATAAAGTGCTTTTAGCTTCTTATTTACTGCCCTACTCATTACTTTTAATACGTGCAGGTGAATATGAAAAAGCAAAACAAGTTTTGCTTGATGCGCAAAAAGCACCCGACCTGAATTTAGAAAGAAAGCAGCAGTTATATGTCAACTATGGTGTGGCGCTCTGGAAGTTGGGCGATGAAGAGGGCGCTATCCGTAACTTAGAGGCGGCTCACCATAAGTATCCTTCGGGAATTGTGTATCAAACGCTAGGTTATCTGTATATTGAACAGGGTAACAAAGAGAAAGCCCTATCCTATAACGAGGAGGCACTGGAATATGACCACGAGGACCCGATTGTTTTAGACAACATGGGGCAAACTTTCTACCGTTTGCTTAACGATAAGGAAAGAGCTTTAGAGTATTTTAAAAAGGCCCATAAAATTAGCTCTACCAAGATAGATACACTCTACTTCCTTGCCAAGTATGATATCGAAAATGGAAACAATAAGGCTGCGCTTGAAAAAATAGAAATCGCCCTTGCGGGAAATTTTTCTCCTCTTAACTATGCTACCGAAGAAAAATTAAATCACCTCAAAGCTCAAATTAAAGAATAAGCATGCTCTCTGATTTTAATTTTGAAAACTTACCCATGAAACTATATAAGCTGGCAATTTATATTCCGGCTGTTATATTAGCGATTATTTTACATGAAATTGCGCATGGGTATGTGGCTTACCGTTGCGGCGATGAAACCGCCAAGAATGACGGTCGCTTGTCTCTTAATCCCCTCAAGCACGTCGATCCGCTCGGTGCGTTGTTTCTTCTTATCTTTCGTGTAGGTTGGGCGAAACCTGTGCCAATCAATTTAGGCCGCCTAAGAAGACCTTTGCGGGATAGTACCTTGGTTGCTTTGGCAGGGGTTACGGTAAATTTTCTTTTGTTTTTGTTTTTTTCTTTTACCAGCATTATCTTATGTAGCAGTTTGTATTCCGCTGAAGCTATATCCGCTTTAGGCCGTCCATTTTTTCTAAGAATGGATAGCTGGGGCTATTTACTTCAGCTTTCGCCTGAAACTTATTTGTATCTTGAGCCAGTCATAAAAACTAAGTGGTTATTACCCATCCAAACATTTGTTCTCTTTAGTGCGCAGATTAATCTTGGGCTGTGCTTATTTAACCTTCTTCCCTTTCCACCGCTTGATGGGTTTCATGTGGTTAATAACATATTTTTTAAAGGGAAACTTAACTTATCTGATAGAGCCTTCGTGATCTTACGGGTAGTGTTTTTAATTTTGCTTCTTTTTACAGATGTCGTTGGTGAGCGGATATCAACTGTAATGCTGTGGGTTCAGACCAGTGTGGTTAATGTTCTTTTGATGCTTGCTGGAGGAGTGTAACTTTGTCAACACTTACTTTACATTTAGATCAGTTTGAAGGTCCGCTTGATTTGTTGCTTTTTTTGGTTGGTAAAGCAAAGATTGATATTAAGGATATCTTTATTTCTGACATAACTGAGCAATATATTGCCGCTATCAACGCCCAAAACGCTTGGGATATGGATGATGCGAGCGATTTTATACGTATGGCATCAACTTTGTTACAAATCAAGAGCAGGGCCTTGTTACCGAGGCAGGAACCTTTACCGGAAAATGATCCTGAGATGATACTCATTCGCCAGCTTGAAGAATATGCAGCTCTTAAAGAAGTTGCACAGGAAATGAAAGGGTTTGAAACTGCTGCCGCGAAAATCCATGAAAAACTACCTGAAGAATATCCTTTGCCGCCTCTGACCTTTGAATTAACCGGACTTTCCTTGGAAGGTTTAACCGAAGCATTTGCTAATGTTCTTGCGCGATTAGCAGAAAGAAACGCTTTTGATGCCCTGCCTACCACTCGCAGGATTGTACGAGAAGAATTTACCGTTCCTCAGTTGATGGGTAGAATTATGAAAGAGCTACGCCATCATAGCGTAAGTTTTGTTTCGCTTTTAAGTGAAGAAATGGCAACTCGAGAAGAAGTTGTAACCTTATTTTTGGCGGTTCTTGAACTATTAAGAACGGGGAAGATTCTTTGTAAGCAAAACAAGACCTATGATGATATTATTATCCGTAAAACAACCTAAAGGAAAAATGATGGAAGAAAAAAAGAAATTAGTTAATATTTTAGAGGCTATTTTGTTCGTGGCTGGTGATCCTGTCAATATTGAAGACTTAACCCAAAACTTAAATTTGACAGAGCTTGAAATCCTTCATGCCGCTGACCAACTGGAAAGCCGTTATGAATCCCAGAACAGCGGTATTGTCCTTAAGCGTTTTGGTAATCATTTGCAGCTTGGGACACGCTCTGATTATGCTGTATACATCGAAGACATGTTGCAGCCGGTCCAGCGGCAATCACTTTCCAGATCTGCCCTTGAAACCCTTGCTATTATTGCCTATCGGCAGCCGACAACACGCCTTGATATTGAAAAAATCAGAGGCGTTAAAAGTAATTATTCCGTACAGTCGCTGCTGGCTAAAAACTTAATTGAAGAGGTGGGTCGGCGGGATACCATTGGGCGACCTATTTTGTATGGAACGACCGATCAGTTTCTTTCCCATTTTGGCATCACTTCTCTTAGTGAACTTCCCGATTTACCGGACATACCTTCCATGGATAAACAAATAGAAACAACCTCCGAAGATTAGTCCGGAGGCTGTTTCATTTAGAGGGTTATGCCCATAAATTATTTGGGTATACACCGCTGTCGGACAATTGTGCGAGGTTTTCTTTTACAATGGGAGTATCTGAGGGGTTGGTTACTCCAAACCAGCGGTCAGATGAGCGAAGGACTTTAACACTGCATTTTCCTTCCTTAAGCAAGCTTCCAACTACGGTAGGCAACAAATATTCATGCTTCAAGGGATTGGTGGTCATTGCTTCACGATAGAAGGCCGCAAAGCCTTCGTCAAGACGGTCAATGTAGTCAGGTGTAAATCCCCACATGTTCATAGAAACAATGTCATCGTAGGACAGGCGATGGTACGTGTGGTTATCCTCAGTATACAGCGGACCATCTACGCTGTTAATAATATGAAGGCGTTCAATTACATGATTTAGCATTCCATCGTCATTAATGCTGCAAACTCCGCGCGATACATGACCGGACTCTGACAGTGTTTTACCAAGCTCAAAGCCGACCATAGAATACTGACTAGGCTTGGGACTGCTTGCCAGATATTGATATATGGTTTGATAGGCCGATCTGCCATAGAAATCATCGCCGTTGATGGTACAAAACGGTGCGTCAATGTAGGGTTTACAGCATAGAACCGCATGTGCAGTTCCCCAAGGTTTAATCCTTTCGGTGGGGACTTTTAAGCCTTCAGGCAGTTTATCCAGTTCCTGGAAAACATATTGTACATCCATGACCTCTTCAGCCTTGTGGCCGATAAAATCACGAAAATCATTTTCGATTCTATGATTGATAATGAAAATGACCCTCTCAAAACCCGCTTGTTTTGCATCATAAATAGAGTAATCGATCAACCCCTCGCCATTACGCCCAAAAGGCGTCATTTGTTTAAGGCCGCCAAAGCGGCTACCGATACCGGCGGCCATAACCACAAGAATAGGTTTTTGCATAATGTACCTCCAAACCATTGAATTTTTGTTCCGTAACAAGTATACTCTAAATTGTCTTGAAAGAAAAGTAAAGACAGGTGAGGCAGATGAAAAACACAGATGATTTTTTATTAGACGAGGAAACAGAACGAAAAAGAGATCGGCTCAGGTTTGCTCAAGGCATGAGTGATTTTGTAGCTGTCGTTATTGGCGTAGGCCTTATTTTGTTGTTAGTCCTTTTGTTGGTCAGCCTGCTTAACTGGCTCAAGGATGACCTTTGGTTCATGTTTGGATTTTTGTTTGAGTCATGATTGTTACTTCTTGGAATCAACTGCATAAGGACATTCTCAACTGCACGGCTTGCCCTTTACATCAGGGAATTAGGCATAAAGTGGCAGGGCAAGGAGACCCTAATGCTACAGTCATGATTGTGGGCGAGGGACCGGGTGCTCAAGAAGATCTAAAAGGGATTGCTTTTATTGGCGCGGCCGGTGAACTGCTTACAAAAATGTTGGCGGCCATTCATATAGATCGTAAGGACGTTTATATCTCCAATGTTATCAAATGTAGGCCACCGAATAACCGTACGCCAACCATGCAGGAGTGCAATCAATGTTTACCTTTTCTTCGCCAACAGTTTGCGCTTGTCCGTCCACAAATTATGTTGCTGATGGGTTCTACTGCCCTTAAAGCTTTGCTGTCGCCTGAATTAACTATCACAAAATCAAGGGGGAAGTGGGTGGAGCGAAAAGGTATTTGGATGCTTCCAACATACCATCCCGCCGCATTGCTAAGGGATCCGGCCAAAAAAATAGAAGCTTGGCATGATATGCAGTTACTTGAAAGCAAGTTAAAAGAACTGGACAGTTTAATTTGACGGGAGAGGTTGTTCATCTTATAATGTTTCTAAGGAGGCATGTATGGAGGATTTTTTAACTTATTTACCCTATATTATCAGCGGAGTATTGGCTGCGGGACTTTTCGCATTTGAGGTTTTAATGCCTGGTTTTGGAGCTGCGGGTATTTCAGGCGGTATTCTTTTTCTGCTGGACATTCTTTTGCTTCTAAAAAACCATGGTGCAACGGCTGCTCTTGGGGGGGCATTGGTTATTTTGGCCTTGACTGGTATTTTTTCCTTTGTTCTCCTTAAAACAGGCTTTAGGAGCAAATTTAGTTCCCTGGTGCTAAGTGATTCCTCAACTAAAGAAGAAGGTTACCGAGCGGCTGATGATCTTGACGCACTGGTAGGAAAGCGTGGAACGACTGTAACCCCCCTTCGTCCGAGCGGTATCGGTTTGATTGAAGAACAACGCTATACTGTTCAGACTGCCGGCGAATATGTAGATAAAAATACGCCCATTGTTATCACGAGAGTGGAGGGCGGAAAACTTTTTGTAGAACAAGAAAGGAAATAGTTTCTCATGATCTATCCAGAAATTACCTTAGTAGTTATTATTGTTGCTGTTGTCGCGGTAGCGGTTGTTTTTTTCCGCTATGTGCCTATCGGATTATGGATTAGGGCGCGTGCGTCGGGTGTTCCGCTTACCATCGGTATGCTCATTGGTATGCGGCTGCGTAAAATTTCACCCGTCCGGTTGGTAAATGCGCTTATTACCGCTAGCAAGGCTGGACTTAATATCACCATGAATCAGCTGGAAAAGCATGTGTTAGCAGGTGGTAATATCGAACGAGTTATCAAGGCGCAGATTTCTGCCCAACAAGCGGGTTTGCCTCTACAGTTTGAACAGGCTTGTGCTATCGACCTTGCAGGACGTGATGTATTACAGGCAGTTCAGATGAGCGTTAACCCCAAAATTATTGAAACGCCGCCCGTTTCCGCTATGGCGATTGATGGCATTGAGCTACGTGTTAAAGCTCAAGTGACCGTTCGCACCAACATCCAGCAGTTGGTTGGCGGTGCCGGAGAAGAAACAATTATTGCCCGTGTTGGCGAAGGTATCGTAACGACTATTGGTTCCTCCGCCACCCATAAGGCTGTGCTTGAAAACCCTGATCTTATCAGCCGCACGGTTTTGGAAAAAGGCTTGGATGCAGGAACAGCTTATGAAATTTTGTCTATTGATATCGCTGACGTAGACGTTGGCCGAAACATCGGTGCACAGCTTCAAATGGATCAAGCGGAAGCAGATCGGCGCATCGCTCAAGCGAAGGCGGAGGAGCGCCGTGCTATGGCCGTTGCTCATGAGCAGGAAATGAAAGCTTCGGTTCAGGAGATGCGTGCAAAAGTTGTTCAGGCAGAAGCTGAAATCCCCCTTGCTATTGCTGAGGCTCTACGTACCGGTAAGCTTGGCGTGATGGATTACTATCAACTGCAAAACATTATGGCCGATACCTCTATGCGCGAGGGTATTTCCAAGGCTGCCGAAACGCAGGGGTCACAGAAACAGTCTGGCGAAGAATTAAAGTAATTCGTTATGTTAAGAGGACTTATTATTTACCTTCTTGTTGTGATTGTTTCAAAGTATTTAAGCAGCAAGAAGAAACAGACAAATACTAAAAATACAAAAAATCAGCCGATCAAAGAGAGGGTGCCTCCATCCCAAGGACAAACAAGTTTTGAACTGACTGCGGAATCCGGTCAGCTTTCGGAAAAAGCACCGGTATTTGAACGTGCGCCAAGAACTTTCCAGTCTCTGGAAACCTCATATTCCGACTTTTCTAATCAATCTAGCTTTGAAGAAAAGGGGAGTCAAAGTCTGATGCCGGCTAAGCGTCTTACACATAATACGGCCGTTTCGCAGACGCTGGGTCAGGAAAAAATAATGGCCCAAACAATTATACAAGGCATAGTGTGGCAGGAGATTCTCTCCAAACCCAAAGGATTGCGGGTCGGCTATCGACCCAAAGGATAAGCAATTACAGCACGCCTCAGCGTGCTGATTTAATGTATGAAGGAGGAGAATCTTATGGCGTTTTCATTTGAAAAGCTTAGTAACCCACTTTATTTTCAGGAGAATGTACTACCGCCGCATTCTGACCATGCCTTTTATGCAAGCAAGGAAGAAATGCGTTCAGGCAAGTCAAGCCTAATACATTCCCTGAACGGTGTATGGCGGTTTGCCTATGCAACCAACGAAGAGCAGGTTATTGCAGGATTTGAATCAAAGGAATATTCTTGCAAGAATTGGTCAAAAATTGTAGTTCCGGCTCACATTCAGTTGGAGGGCTATGGTCATCCACAGTACACTAACGTCCAGTATCCTTGGGATGGCTGTGAGGAAGTGGACTTAGGCAATGCGCCGGTAGATTTTAATCCCGTAGCCTGCTATGCTAAATATTTTTATCTTCCCTCAAATTTTAACAAAAAACGAGTATTTCTTTCTCTGCAGGGTGCGGAGAGTTGCGTGGCAGTATGGTTAAATGGGCATTATGTTGGTTTTACCGGTGATTCTTTTACTGGTCACGACTTTGAATTGACGCCATATTTAATTAAAGGCGAAAACAAGTTAGCTATGCGTGTATATAAGTGGTGGTCAGGTAGCTGGATGGAGGATCAGGACTTTATGCGATTTAGCGGTCTGTTTAGAGATGTATATTTGTATGCGGCTTCGGAAATGCATGTTTATGATTTGAAGATTAATACTGTTCTTGATGAAAACTATCAAAATGCCAAAATTGATGGTCAAATTACTTTTCTTGAAGAAAGCAAAGGAACTGTAGACATTGCATTGCGATACGGTCAAGAAACTATTCATTTCATAGAAATGGCCGTTGATGATAAAGATATATCTTTCCAAATTGACGTTGCGAATGCTCATCTATGGTCAGCAGAAACCCCGCACTTATATACCCTTGAAGTTATTTTAAAAAATCAAGATGGAAATATTGTCGAAGCTATTAAAAACCCCGTTGGTATTAGGGAGTTTAAGATTATTGATAAAATCATGTGCATAAATGGCAAGCGCATTATATTCAAGGGTGTTAATCGGCACGATTATAGCGCAGCTAACGGACGGGTGGTTACTGAAGAAGACATTCGTCGTGACCTAATTATCATGAAGCGCAACAATATCAATGCCGTCAGAACCAGTCACTATCCAAACAATTCTGTTCTGTATTACCTATGTGATGAGCTTGGCCTCTATGTTATTGACGAAGCCAACCTTGAAACCCATGGTGTTTGGGAGCAAATGAATATACAGGGAAAAGATATCAACTTTGCTATTCCGGGCAATCACATGGAATGGTGGCCAATGCTGAAAAGCCGAGTTGATTCCGTCTACCAGCGCGATAAAAACCATCCAAGTATTTTGATTTGGAGTTGTGGTAATGAGGCCTTTGGTGGCGAAGTCATTTACAAAATGAGCGAACGTTTCAGGGAGCTTGATCCAAGTCGCCTTGTTCACTATGAAGGCATTCGTCAAGATATGCGTTATCCAGATTCAAGCGATATGATGAGCCATATGTATACGCCTGCTTTAGAGGTAGAGCAATACCTGAAAGAAAATCGTGACAAACCCTTCATCCTTTGCGAATATACACATTCAATGAGCAATTCAAACGGCGCTATGCACTGGTATACCAAGCTTGCCTATCGTGAGCCTCTGTACCAAGGCGGCTTTATTTGGGACTTTATTGACCAATCGCTTATAATGAAAGGTTTTGATGGTAAAGATGTCATGCTCTATGGTGGTGACCATGGTGATCGCCCTAACGATGATGTCTTCTGCGGAAATGGTATTGTATTTGGTGATGGAAAACCAACCCCTAAACTACAAGAAGTTAAATACAATTATCAAGATATATTTATAAAGGCAAATAAAAAGAAAATTAAAATTACAAACCACAGTTTGTTTTTAAATACTTCAGTATACACTTGTGTTGTGTCCTTGCTTCGTGATGGACATTTGGTAAAAACTGTAGTGTTAAACACAGACGTAGCTGCTGGAGAAAAAAAGAGCTATCCGTTACCTTTCGCTCTTCCCACATTACCGGGTGAATACTGTGTACAGGTATCCTTTACTTTGCGTAATAATACCTGTTGGGCACAACTTGGGCATGAGGTTGCCTTTGGTCAAGGAATCTTTAAGGTTGAACAGGGAAATAAACTAGCGACCATTGTGCACGCGCCTCTTCGTATCGTACATGGCGTATTTAATACGGGTATTATTGGCGACCATTTTTCCGTTTTATTTAGTCACGCACAAGGTGGTTTAACCTCCTATCGTTTTGGAGATAGAGAGTTGCTTAAATCGATGCCACGCCCCACTTTCTGGCGTGCGCCCATTGATAACGATACCGGTAACGGCATGCCAGCCCGCTATAGTCAGTGGAAGCTTGCTTCGCTGTATATTTCTAATAAGCTTGCCAAAACAAATCCCTCACGCAGCGAAATAAAACAGCTACAAGATGGTTCAGTTGAAATAAGCTTTGTTTACGGCTTACCGATGGAGCCTTTTGCAGAATGTATTGTTACTTATAGGGTTTATCCATCAGGTGAAGTGAATGTTGTTCAGAACTATTCGCCTGTTGAAGGCTTAATTGAAATGCCTTTATTCGGTTATCAAATGACGCTGGATTCCGATTTCAAATATGTTCGTTACTATGGTATGGGACCGGAAGAAAACTACGTTGATCGAAAAGAAGGAGCGCGTCTTGGAATCTTTGATACGACTCCGCATGAAAACTTGACACCCTATATTCGCCCCCAAGAATGCGGAAACCGTACGGGTATACGCTGGGCAGAACTCACCGACAAAAAAGGCAGAGGCTTTAGATTCACGGCAAACGAAGCTCCCTTTGAACTGGGCGTACTACCTTATACGGCGCATGAAATGGAAAATGCGCGCCATCCAAACGAGTTGCCACCCGTTTATCAGACGGTACTGCGCATCGCATCCCAGCAAATGGGTGTTGGTGGCGATAACAGTTGGGGAGCCCGCACGCATGATGACTATTTACTGGACGTATCTCAACCCTTACAACTTTCTTTTACCTTCTGTGGAATAACGCAAAGAACGAAAAAATAAAACATAGTAATACGGCCGTTTTCAATGAGAGGAACGGCCGTATTTTCATACTTATTAAAAAGTATGAAACTTTAAATCATGTAAATCTGAAAAGTCAGTTTAGACTTTATTATACCCATTTGGGTTACTCTTTTGCCAGTTCCAGCTATCTTGGCACATGTCTCTTAGGTTTTTTTTGGCTTCCCAACCAAGCAATTTCTTTGCACGACTTGCGTTGGCATATACGGTAGCCACATCGCCCGGGCGACGGGCGTCGATTACATACGGGACCTTCACTTGGTTTATTTCCTCAAAGGCTTTAACCATGTCCAGCACGCTGTAGCCGTTGCCTGTACCTAAGTTAATGGCAACGGCACCGGTATGTTTGATAGCATAGTTCGCGGCATCAATGTGCCCTTGGGCCAAATCCTGCACATGGATATAATCCCGAACGCCGGTTCCGTCATGCGTATCGTAATCGTTGCCAAACACATACAACTTCTCAAGGCGGCCAAGCGCAGTTTGAGAAATATAGGGGAATAGGTTGTTGGGAATACCACTGGGGTCTTCACCAATACGACCGCTTTCGTGAGCGCCAACAGGATTAAAATACCGAAGTAAAACTACAGACCAATCAGGGTTAGCAACGACTACATCATTTAAAATCTGTTCAATCATCAGCTTGGTCCAACCATAGGGGTTGGTGCAACCAAGCGGCGCTTCTTCATCAACGGGCATGGTGTTGCCTACTTTATATACTGTTGCAGATGATGAAAAAATCATTCGCCTTACATCGTGTTTCAACATGGCTTTACAAAGCGATAGGGTACCGGTAATGTTGTTACTATAGTACTCAAGCGGTTTGGCAACCGATTCACCAACGGCCTTGAATCCAGCAAAATGGATGACACCATCAATATCATGTTTGCCAAAAATCTTGTCCATGGCTTCAAAATCGCATATGTTCACCTGATAAAAGGCAAAATCTTTTTGGCTCAGCTCACGGATTCGCTCAAGCACCTCTATATTGGCGTTAGACAAATCATCTACGATGATAATTTCATGCCCTTCTTCAAGTAGCTTGATGCAGGTATGCGATCCAATATAACCAGCGCCACCGGTAACCAAGATTTTCATAGTCTGAACCCCCTTAAGAATCGTTAATACGTATTAAATTGTAGCTCAAATGATTGTGGAAGTAAAGAGGAATGTAGGTTTGTCAAACATATTGGACATTGTGTTGTTTAATGAACTCGTTAGGTGAAAGATATCCAAGGGGTCTCATAGGCAGATGGTTGCTTCTTGTTTGCCAGGCAGCGAGCTGCCTGGCAAAA
>DUQF01000042.1 GCA_012837965.1 Clostridiales bacterium
AGCCTTTCTTCATATAAGGCTTTATTCCTTGCATCCCCCAATATATTCGCGATAATTTTCAAAAAGTTTAATCGACTTTCCGCAAGACGTCCATCAATTCTGTCACGATATTCAATGAAAAATATTCCGCCTGTTTTATTATCAATTGTTATTGGTATTGCAAGAAATGATTTGACCCCTCTTGACATGAAATAATCTCTATGCAATCCATCCTTATCAAAGGAAATATTTGCGGTGTCTTCACAGACTATGGGCTCGTTTTGTTCAATCAGAAACTTAAACATGGGTAATTCTGCCGTCGAAAACCTCATTCCCGGATAATAGGGAAACGACTCTCTATCAACATCTTTCATATACATATTAACTATTGTCGCATCTTTATAGTCTTGGCCAAATCCGGTGATATACGCATGATTAAATTCAAGTATTTCGACAGCCATTTCAAACATTTCATTGATTTTTTCTCGAACGTTTTTGCTATTTACCGAAATAAAACTGGAAGAAATTTTCTCGAGCACTTCTTGCTCCCTTGCAAATCTTTGATACCCCCGTATCTTCGCAGTAAATTCGTTTATCAGATATTGCACAGCAACAAAAGAAAGTACAATAATAAATATTCTCGCAACATACTCATTTATATCGATAGTGACGGAGACTTCCGGCAGAATTATCCAGAAGACAATTTGAACGACTACGCTAATCGCAGTAATGACATAGGCATGACTACTTCCAAGAACGACAGTAAATAATAAAACCAAAATATATATTGCCCATACCGTCAACCCACCTGTTCCGGCATGTTTTATTATAAAATATAACAAACATGAGATAGATATTATCAGGAAAATGCTATTCTGAGCAGTTTGATTTTTCGTTATGAGCGGTATGCATTTTACAACCATTCCCATTAAAAGTAAAAAGGCAGCAAGCAAAAGCTCATTGCCCAAGTTTCTGTTCATGCCAAAATATCCTATTAAAAAGGACAGCGCGCTACCCAGCATAAATATGACCGTTACCGTATTAAATAAACGTACTCGGTCTCCATCCAGATCTTTTTCAGTCCCTAAAAAAGGGTGTATTATGTTTTTCCTTTCAATACGCACAGTTTTTTTCAATAATGGAAATATCATTATCGTTGGTATTAATAAGGATACAACGGGCAATTGAGGGTGATACTTCTTTCCTAAAATGTCAGGCAATACATCTATTACTGTTTCTATTAAAAAAACAAACAGTATAGATACTATGAATCGTTTTATCTGTCGTTTCTCACGAGGGGGGTAAGATTCGGTTTTGTTCCAGCATTGAAAAAGTACTATAATACTCGCAATTGAAAAAATTATGTAATATAGGTTGAGCCAAATCCTCTCGGCATACATGGGAGCCATGTTTACCCAACCAAAATCGGTTTGTGCCATTTGATATTGCTTCTCTGCAAGCAATCCATAGGGGCCAAACAGAATAATATTGATTAAAGCAGGTAAATAAAGGATTACAAACATAGCCCGCTTATTTAAGCGACTTTCAGTTTTTGTGAGAACCAGTAAAAAGTGGAGTAGTAAGCTGCTAAAAACTCCCCACCCAAAAGCGGAGAAAGACCTCCAATAAGCACTCACTTGCGCTGTAGGCGCTGAATTGGAAATGGAACATGAAAATGACCAGATTGCCAATGAACTCGCTATCAATAGAAACAACCTGCTTACTTTGCTTTTCGCGTCTATCGCTATTATAACGGCACCATAAACCATATAAAAACAGCCACAAAAATAAAAAACTAAAGACAGGATGATGTCACATTTCATGGTTTTTTCCTCCATTTAGCTCTCAGACAAGACAGCAAAAGCTGTCCGGGAATACCGCACAAGCTATCATTAAAAACAACGTTGTCAAAAACTTGTCAAACCATTACATAATCACCACATTTTTTCCTGAAGTCTTTCCATCATACATGAGACGGTCGGACATGTCTATACTTTCCTCAATATTGTGAATATCCAAAGGATAGACGCCGATTGTTACAGTGACTTTTATGGTCTTGTTTTTAATTTCAAAATTCTCTGACATGATTTTATTACGTAGCTTGTCTAAGATACGAAAGGCGGTGGCAACATCGACATCTTTTAACAAAATCAAAAATTCTTCTCCGCCCCAGCGAAACAAGAAGTCCCTTTTGTGCAGGTTTGTTTTAATAAAATCGCTAACCAACATTAACACATCGTCACCAACCTGGTGTCCGTTAATATCATTGAACAGTTTAAACTCATCAATATCCAACATGGCTACGCACCAAACCTGCCCAAGCTGACCGGTACTTAACCTTTTGAAAATCGTGTTCGCATACCTGCGGTTAAAAAGGCCGGTTAGCGGATCTGTGTTGGCCTCATATTGACTTTCTTCCAATTTTTTTTGGTTAAATCTTCTAATTACGTCCCAAATAATGTTTCCTACAGTCAATTGAATAATGATGCCTATAAACGCCAAGTGAATGTTAAATAAAGAAAGTATTGTATTTGCTTCTCCAATATCCCATATCGGCTCCATATAGCGATTAAAAGCAACCAGAGCGAATGCGCTACACCACAACGCAACAATCATCGAAACACGAATGCGGACGCTCGCGTAGGGAATAATTATTTGCATTATAAGCGTCACGAGTAAATAAACGATAACTAAATTGTTAGCGCCAACACAGATTACAGACGCCAAGGTTAGAGTTATAACTACCAAGGAAAGTAGGATACCGAACAGCGAGTAACGGCGTTTTTTAATCAGCCAAACAAGAAATATATTAATTAGAAAGCCACACAAATAGAGGAAAAATAAAGGTGAAACACGAATAACAAGGTGAAACAATAAAAGAAAGAATTGCATGGACGCCACATAAATACATGCGATAATCGAAATTAAATATAAATATTTCTCATTATCACTTGTAAATGGAAGTCGTAATAGGTGGTTGTACAAAAATTTTCTCAGTTTCTCTCTCATAAACTTTCTCTACTACTTATCAGCCAGTTTTCTTCGTCCGTTGTCGGCCAATGTTCTTATCTGTTTAATAGCGGACGCAGTGAGTTTGTCACGGCGTCCGCCAATATTTTATCTGGTATACGACCCAGTAACAGTAATCGTATGGTTTTTATCTGGCGGCTGTCTGCAACCTCGTCAATAGCGCCATGCTTTCAAAATCCAGCGCTTTCAGATTCTTTGTCGAGGCGATTCCTTTCAAACCAAAGTCAACATCGCGGCGCACCGAGCGCTGGTGCAGGATATCAGCCGCGGCCTGCTGGTACTCTCTCCCGGTGATGAAGTCAAGGAACAACTTGGCATTTTCTTCATTCTGCGCGCCAGACAAGATTCCGGCGTGGGACGCGCCCATCGCCACGCCTTCCGCGGCATAGACCACATCCACATTGGCCCCGGACAACTGACGCTCTATCGCCTTCTCCTCGTTGACAATCCCTACAGCGTACTGGCCAGCGGTCACCGCGTTCAGCACGAAGGAAGGGGCCGAGGGAGAAGCTACATTAATGGTTTTGGCAAAGTTGGTTACAAAGCTGGTCTGCTCACTTACAGGAGAACTTGAAGCAGGGTTCATGTACGCCACCCGACCGGACAATTTCTCGTCCTTTAGCGACTCCCAGCTCATTACCTTCACGCCAAGCTCCTTGGCCAGAGCCTGGTTGACAAGCAAGGCGCTCACGTGCAATTGAATTGGGGTAAAGGCGGCATTTTCGACCGAGGCATACTGCTCATGAAAATTCTTGGCGTTGGACGTCGTATAAGCCGTGAACAGATTCTGCGCGGACCGGAAGGACTCAAGGTTGCCACCCAGTACCAAACCTCCGGTTACGCCGGCTTCAGCCTGCGCACGGGCAAACACATCAGCGCTGTCCGCGGAGAAAACATCTACCGTGATGTTGGGGTACTTCTCGTTGAACATATCGATCATCAGATCCAACTGGGTAACAGGTAGGGAGGAATAAAGCATCAGCTTGCCGGATGCGGGCGCTGAGCCAAGAGCTACTGTAGGAACAAGAGTGGTAAGAAGTATAGTTACAAGTAATATTGAGATAAAGTTCTTTTTCATGGGTTCTTCCCTCCAAATTTTTAGGCGAATAGCCAATTAATCATTTTGCTAATGGGAGTTCTTCTCCCAGGCACATTATTAGTATACCACATATTTTCCATTTGTAAACAGTAAAATTACATTTCTTTTTAAAGCTGTTGTATTATTTGTTCTTTTTTGTCCCAGTTCTTGCATTGTGGTGGTATTTTTTCTGTAAAGTTGTAGAAATGTTGCAATTTTTTGCGTTCTATGATATTATTTAATCACACTCTGTGAAAAAAAAGTAAGGATGCGCTTAAAGTGGAAAAAAACATTAATGAATTAACAAATGGGCTAACAATTGCAGATGTTGCCAATGAAGCTTGCTGTTCCGTAGCTACAGCTTCACGTGTGCTGAGCGGCAGCAAATACCCTGTAAGCACCGCGATGCGGACACGTGTTTTGGATGCGGCAGCTAAGCTCGGATATTCTGACAACCTGAAAAAAAGGATGCTGGCAACAGACCAGAACCCCTTCTTGGGTGTTATCATCCCAACTTTTCAAAACCCTCGTTATTTACAGTTTATTAACGGCATTGAGCAGGCAGCCAATCGAGAGGGCCATTCGACGTTCATTATGAATTCTCATCGTAACCCTGTTCTTGAACGGCAGCTTATCAACAGTCTCATTCAAAAGAAGATCGGAGCTCTCTTATTAATGTCAGTTGATGAATCATCTGAGTCACTACGCCACTACCTTGACCTGGGCGGTTTTGCCTGTGTGTTTGAATCAAACTTCCCGGATCTTCCGAATGTACTCAACGCGAAGGAAAATCGGTTTGAAGCAGGCCGCATCGCGACTGAACACCTGTTAAGCCAAGGACACCACTCCATTGCCTTTCTAACCACACCACTCAAACACTTCCAAAGCAGACGCCTCACGTTGGATGGCTGCAGGTTTGCTATTGAAAAACACGCCTTGCCCTTTTCCTTTCAGAATATTTTTATGGCTTCTGAAGAAAGCGATTCAAAAGATAGTATGTATGAACTCGAGGTTGGGTATTCTATGGCAGAAAAAATATTGCAGCATCCTAACCGCTATACCGGCATTGTCTGCCAAAACGATATGCTCGCCTATGGTTTGATTTCCGGCCTAAAAGCTGCCGGCGCGCATGTGCCCAACAACATCTCCGTTGTAGGGATTGATAATATTCACTTTGATAACATATCATTCCCCCGATTGACAACAGTTGACACCTTAGCCGGCATGTTGGCTCAGCGCGCAACACAGTTTATGATTCGGATGGATGATTATGTTGATACTAACCTCGTTCCCTTATCGATGAAACCCGAATTGATAGTACGCGAATCTGTCAGAGCAATCGGTTAGCTTAAGCACTTAAAAGTAACATAAACAGTTGAAAGCGCCTCTTCAAAAATAAAGAGGCGCTTTAGCTTTAGTATTAAAAATCTTATTGAGGAGCGTACTGCAAATCTTATTGCCTGATTAACCCAGCGTATAGAATCGCGGTACCCCAATTCCAATAGAACTGAGGGAAGTATCCGACCAGATCGGATGTGAACAAATCACAGTAGGTATTACTATACAAGGGAATCATCGGCAGAACCTCAGACCAGTACTCCTGAAATTCCATCCATCTTTGTAGATAGGCATTACGGTTACCAGGTTGATCCCGCGTAATATTTCTCGCAAGCTGGGCAAGTTTCTCATCCTGGACGCCGGAGGTGTTCATAGTGCCCTGATACTGATCGCCGACCAAATATGTATCCGTCGGGTCGAACAGGTGAGTAAAGTTAGAACCGAGGAAAAGAAGGTCGAACTGCCTTTCCTCTTGTCTGTAATACTGACGCAGGGCTTGATCCAAAGGCATACGGACTGTATTTAACTCGCCACCAATCTGGGCAAGAGAGTTTCCTAACATTTCTGCAACCAAATCAGCAGCTATATTACTCTCAGTAACCGCCATAACTAAGCTCAAGGGGATAAAGACATCATTAACCTGCTTATGTCTAAGCCCTACATTGGAATCATAGGGTGACCCATCCAAATTATATATCCAGCCATCCTGCTGAAGAAGCTCTGTTGCCTTATTCAGATCCAGCTTATAAGGTTGCATCCTTTCAAGACGCTCTTTCATCTCAGCCGCCATCCACTGCCCTAATCCATAGTAACCGTAGACTCTTTCTCCATGGCCAAGGAGGAAATCGCGTGGTAATACTTCATAATCAAGAGTATAAGCCAGTGCCTGCCGTAGGGTGACGGAACTGGTTATTTCGTGTTCGGCTGCCACCGCCAAGAAGCCTGCACCGGAGCGTGGATAAGGTGTTGCTACAAAGTCACCATTTGCAGTGAGTTCTATCCCGGCGTTAATAACCCGCCCCTCACTAACCTTGTTTACCAAGTCAACCGTTCCTTCATTTAATTCCGTAATGATGTTTTCGTTTTTGATTTCGCGGAAAATGATTTTCGGAATAGACGGAACCTGTTCTTCGTAGTTTCCCTTATAATACGTGTTTAGTTCAAACTCTGCTTGCCTTTTTGCGCTGTCATAATTAACCAGCCTGTATGGACCGGAAGTGACTGCGGGATGAGACAGATAGCCAGTCTGCGGGTTAAGCAAAGTGTCTTGAAGCGTTTCGGCTGTGAATTCACCGCTAATGAAAGCGCCCTCCCCATCATCAACAATATCTGAGCCAGGAATGAGCACCTTGTAAGGCAGCGGAAAGTTATTGATGAAACTTAGTTCAAAGTAGTAGGGAAGGTTTTCTGCAGTTACAAGAACGGAAAAAGTAAAGTCATCCATCAGGCGAACGCCAGAAAAGAAAGGTTTATCACCTGCATTATACTCTGCAAATCCTTGAATGTAGTCCTTAGTGATGGATAAACCGCTGAGCTCCCTAATTTGTGGTGAGGACATTAGAAGGAAATTGAATACATAGTCCTTGGCAGTGATATCTGAACCATCACAATACTTTAAATCAGTGCGAAGACTGACAGTATAGGTTCGGTCTCCGTTGTCACTAGTTGTGGTTTCCAGCGTTCTGACAACCGTTCCGTTCACCTGATAGTCACCATTGTCTGTCCAAGCAATCAAGGGATACTCATGCAGGAGGCTACGAACATCAATATCAGCGGTATTGTTTCCCCAAAGTTCCGAGAAAAAATTACCGTTCATCATAGTCGTATGGCCAATTATCAGGGTGTTTGGATCACGCTGCTCCGGCATGGTCTCGGCAACAGACAGACTAACTATGTTGACCAGCAACATCACAACTGCTGCGAGAACTGCAATTAATCTCTTCATAAACAAACTCCTTTGTCGTTATGATACATATTCAGGATACCGGCGCAACTAGGCCGGTATCCTGATAAATGTTTGTTATTATTCCAAACAATCTGCAACGTTGCTGGGGACAACTCCAAGGTCGAAATTCGGAACTGCCAGTGGCGTTACCGTTAAGGTACCTTCTACCTTCATAATATCGTAGTTCGCTGCAAGTGTGCCAGCTCTCAACGCATAGGTAAACGTGTTGTAGCGTGTCCCAACATTCAGCTGCGCGCCTGTTACATTGTAGGTCGCGCCTTCACCAGCGGCCCAACCATCACCACCGACAATCACATTGCGGTTCCTCAGCGCCGTGCCGTCGTACTCTTTCCTGGCCGAAGCGGAGGTTAGCATTACTTGACGCTTGGTAATCGTCAGAGTTCCGTCAACAATCACAAAGGTGACGTTCGTGAAGTTGGCGCTGTCGTTCGCGAAGTCTTCAGGCTTCAGTTCCATGTTGTATACACCGGCATTCGTGCCACTCACGCTGGCTGTGCCGCTGAACGTGAAGTCAGCTTCGGTGTACAGCAGGTTGCTGATATTGGTCACTACGTACCCTGTCACCGTCTCCTCGGCGCCGTCATACAGCTCGGTGCCACTGTTTTCAGTAATCGTGACAACAACCTCGTCAGTCACGGGTGTTACCGTTAATGTACCGAACACAACGAAAATATCATAGTTATCAGCTAACGTACCGCTATCCAATGTGTAGTCAAACTCATTGTCGCTCGTGCCGACATCCAGCTGGCTGCCGGTCACATCATACGTTGCGCCTTCTCCGTCAGCCCAGCCTTCGCCTGTTACTTCAACAGTATCGTTGGTTAGCTCCGTGCCATCATACACCTTACTGTCAGTGGCGGAGGTTAGCGTTACTTCACGCTTGGTAATCTCCAATGTGCCGTCGAAAATCAAAAACTTAACGTTTGTGAAGTTGACGCTGGTATTAGCAAAGTCTTCAGGCTTCAGTTCCATGTTGTATACACCGGCATTCGTACCTTTAACAGTCGCATCACCAGTGAAAGTAAAGTCAGCTTCGGTGTATAGTGGGTTGCTGATGGCTACCGTATAACCAGTCACTGTCTTCTCAGCACCATCGTACTTATAGAGGCCACTTTTCTCAGTAATCATGACAACGACTTCGTCAGTCACTGGGGTTATCGTTAAGGTGCCTTCGACTGTAGCGATGTCATAGTTCGCGGCAAGAGTACCGTCGTTCAGCGTGTAGGTGAACGTGTTGTCGCTTGAACCTGCATCGGTCTGGCTGCCGGTTACATTGTAGGTCGCGCCTTCGCCATTAGCCCACCCATCACCGGTCACATCAACTGTGTCGTTGGTTAGCTCCGTGCCGTCATACACCTTGCTGTCGTCAGCGCTCGTCAGGGTCACTTGACGCTTGGTAATCGTCAGGGTGCCGTCGACTATCACAAACGTCACGTTCGTGAAGTTGGCGCTGTTATTCGTGAAGTCAGCAGGCTTCAGTTCCATATCATACGTGCCGGCGTTCGTGCCGCTCACGCTGGCGGTGCCGCTGAATGTGAAGTCAGATGTAGTGTACAGCGGGTTGCTGATGGAGGTCACTTCGTAGCCGGTCACAGTCTTCTCGGAGCCGTCATACAGCTCGGTACCGCTGTTCTCAGTAATCGTCACAACGACTTCATCGTCCAGAGCAGTTACCGTTAGCTTGCCTTCGACTGTAGCGATGTCATAGTTCGCGGCAAGAGTACCTTCGTTCAGCGTGTAGGTGAACGTGTTGTCGCTTGAACCTGCATCGGTCTGACTGCCGGTTACATTGTAGGTCGCGCCTTCGCCATTAGCCCACCCGTCACCGGTCACATCAACTGTGTCGTTGATCAGGGCTGTGCCGTCATACACCTTGCTGTCGTCAGCGCTCGTCAGGGTCACTTGGCGCTTGGTAATCGTCAGGG
>DUQF01000009.1 GCA_012837965.1 Clostridiales bacterium
CAAAACAGAATGTTTGAAGAACTGCCTAATTGGGGCGATGCGATTGTTTGGTCGGAACTACATCATTCAACTACTTTTTACACTCCTTGGAACTAACTTTCCAGACACACTTTTTGCCTATAACCCAACCTTTCCTCTTTATGCTTGCGCCAGAATATGATAAAATAAATTCATAACATCAACGGTTTCTCAAACATGAAGACATGGGGAAATTGAAACAATGGATACAATACAGAAAGTTGAAATGAAAGAGCAGCACAAGTACGCAGTCATGTACCTGTACTCCGCCTTGGTTGTACTGGGCGGATTATTGGTCAGCCCTTTTCAAGAGGTGGTAGAAGGCATTATCAAATTGACCGTGTCGCCGGCCCTGCTGCTGACCGATTACTTTCAATTAGGCGGCATTGGTGCAGCCCTTGTCAACAGCGGTATGCTTCTTTTGTTTTCGGTGTTTCTTGCCCAAAAAAGCAAGGCCCCAATCAACGGAAAGTTTCTTTCGGCCATGTATTTCTTCGGCGGTTTCGCCCTGTTCGGAAAGAACTTTTACAATGTTTTAAGCATTATTACGGGCGTGTTTTTATATGGCCGCTTGAAAAAGGAAAGGTTTGCCAAACATGTAAACGTGGCTCTCCTTGGTACAGCGCTTGCGCCCGTGGTGAGCCAGCTTAGCTTCGGCATGAACCTTGACCCCTTGCTTGGTCTTGTCCTGGGCAATCTGGCAGGTATCATTATTGGCCTGATACTGCAGCCCCTTGCCGTCAGTTTTGTCAACTTCCATCAGGGGTACAACCTGTATAACTTAGGCTTCACTGCCGGTATGGCAGGCATGGTGGTGATGGCTCTTTTCAGGGTCGCAGGCCATGACCACAAGATGGTATCGATTATCTACCCAAAAACCGAAGCGCCTGTAGCGGCGTTCCTTGTCCTGTACTTTGTGTCCATGATTGGTTTTGGGGCGCTGTTTTCCAAAGACAGCCTCAAAAACTATGGCAAATTACTGAAGTTTCGCATCAAAGCGGCCACGGACTTTGTGGAGCTTGCGGGCTTTTCTCTTGCCTTCATCAATATGGGCGTGATGGGGTTATTGTGCATGGCCGTTGCCCTGCTATTCAAAGCGCCCTTGAACGGGCCGGTTGTCGGCGCAGTTTTTACCGTTGCGGGCTTTTCATCCTTTGGCAATCACCCAAAGAATTCGCTGCCCGTTATGGCAGGGGCTATCCTCGGCTATCTCCTATCAGGGGTACAGCTTTCCGCAACCGGCGCCATGATGGCGGTCATTTTTTCTACCACGCTTGCGCCCATTGCCGGAGACTTTGGTATAGGGGCGGGGCTTTTGGCCGGCTTGCTGCATATATCCATCGTGCCCAATACAAGTTACCTGCATGGCGGCATGAACCTGTATAACAATGGCTTCGCAGGCGGTTTTGCGGCGGCGGCGCTGGCGCCCTTGTTGCAGGCTTATACGAGGAAGAAAGCTTAGTAACGGGGGCTGGCGGTATGAAAGCGTCATCAACGTTGATAAACTAAACCATGGCTGCTGTTGATACGGCAAAGGAGGTATTAAAATATGCGAAATCCAACTTCCAAAAGCAAAAAGCCAGTTTTTCTTGCTTACTTGCTTGTCATAGCTTTTATCTTTAGCGCGTGTAGCTCCAGGCCCAAGCCGGAAGATACGGTTAAAGAGTTTATTAAACACATAAATAATTACAATGCGGAAGCCTGCATTGATTTGTTGGAGCCCGAGCTTGCGAACCAAACAAGGGCCTCCATGTCGCTTGGCGGATTGCTTTCCAAAAAGCTGACAGGTATAGAACTGGATAGCAACTCTTTGATCGCTCTGTTGCCGGTGCTGACGGCCTTTTTGAATTTGGTCGGGATTGGCATTGATTTACCGCAGTGGGAAGCAAAAAACTTTAGTACGGTAGAAACCGGAAACAAAGCCAGCGTAACATGCGATATGCATGTTCAAACGGGAGACAGTACCGATAGTTATGTGGCAATCTTTGACTTGGTATATGGTAAAGGCAAATGGTTTATCAGCGATATGCGGTAAGATTACATATAAATTTTTCAAGAAAGCCTTTAAGCGCGCTCGTTGGGTGAATTCTTATTAATATATATGAGGCCTCCCAAAACTACATTCAAAGGAGAACATTGATCGTATGAAAATCAAAGCTTTGATTTTGTGAAATCAACCTGATAATATATAAATGTTGTGAGTCGTATTTATCACTTTTGTTTTGTACACAATATAGGAGATTAACATGAATATGGAAACTGACAAGCAAGAAAATGAGCAGCTTCAAACTCCTCAAGTCTTTTTTAGGAACATTATTTTCAATGATGGAACGCAAATTGATCTTCAAAAAAATAGTATCGTTGTATTTACAGGACCCAATAACTGTGGCAAAAGTCAAATTTTAAAGGATTTGGAGCATGAACTGAATGCTTCAACTGATATAAAACCTATAGTAGTTCAAAGTTCCAAGCTGACGTTTGAAGGTGAAATTGATAATCCGGCTTTTTTTAATAGCCGTTTTTTTCTAAATAAAAATGGTCGCCATCAAATGATCGATTTAAAGGGGTATTCGGGGTATTCCTTTACTCTAAACGATCTTAAGATCTTTTGGAGCAATAAAGAGTTGCACAATGAAATGCACAAGTTATTTGTTGTTTTATTAAGCACAGAGAATCGTTTAACTAAATCTAATGCTATTAAACGAGTAGACAGCTCAGAATCTCATCCTATCTATAAAATGACCAAAAGTGAAATACTCGCTCAGAAAATATCAGAATACTTCCACCAAGCCTTTGGGGTTGATTTAGTGGTAAACCGCAATGAACTCCAGTCAATATCATTACATACAGGTCAAGCACCTGATCCGACCGCATACAATTTCAGTCAGCACGATCAGTATTATAGGTTAATTAATCAACTACCCAAGCTTCACGAACAAGGTGACGGAATGAGGGCATTTGTCAGCATTTTACTTGACACATTCACGACAAGTAGAACTATTATTATGATTGATGAACCCGAAGCTTTCCTTCATCCACCACAAGCAAGAATCCTTGGTAGAATGCTGGCTAAAGATAACCTGGATAATCGTCAATTGTTTATTGCAACCCATAGTGAGGATTTTCTTCAGGGTTTAGTTGATGCCAATAGCGAAAATGTGAGCGTTATTCGAATCACTAGAGATAATAAACAAAACAATATGAGTATTCTTAAGAATCATGATGTCCTCGAACTATGGGGCAAGCCACTCTTGCGATATTCCAATATCTTAAGCGGGCTTTTTCATGAAAAAGTAGTCGTCTGTGAAAGTGATTATGATTGTCTCTTTTATCAAGCAATTATGGATGCTATATATGAAAGCCGTAATGAAACATCCCCTGATATCTTGTTTGCCCATTGTGGAGGAAAATCACGAATTAAAGAAGTTGTAAAAGCATTAAGAGCGGTTAATGTTCCAGTAGTCGCGATTTGTGACTTCGACATACTCAATTTTAGTCATGAATTCAAACCACTTGCTGCAGCATTCGGGCTTGATTGGGATTCTCAATTAGCCAATTATATGAAAACTATTTACGATGGTGTGAATGCCAGAAATAGCGTAGCGAATGATGAAAATAATGAATGGAATAGACTAAAAAAAATCGGAAAGAATGGTTTGCAAGGACATGAACCTGCTGCGTATGAAGCCGTGGAGAACCTGTGTCGCTCTGTTGGCCTGTATGTTGTTCCATATGGGGAGATTGAATCTTTTGATAAAACAACTAATAAAGAAAAAAGAGAATGGGTTTATCATATTTTAGAGACTTACAATCTTACAATTGAGTCCAAACTTGACAATGCACGAAAATTTGTTCAATCTTTTGTGGACTTCAATCCGAATTAAACATTTCGATAAAGATTTCATTAACAAATGGTGAGACGGCACAAATAAAAAAATTAATCACTTTTGCTTATGAGTAATAATAGCAACTAACCTTGACGGCTTTTTAGCAGTCAAAACCTTACATAAAAAGCCGGTAGGGGTCAAAACCAAAAAATCATCAAAAACCTAATAAACGAAAATCCCTGAAAACGTAGCGTTTTCAGGGATTTTTGTCTGGTGGGATTAACTGGGCTCGAACCAGTGACCCCCACGATGTCAACGTGGTACTCTAGCCAACTGAGCTATAATCCCGGCACGGGCTATATTATAGCACGAGGGGATAAACTTTGCAAGCGTTTTTCTTGAAAGGAGGGCGCCGCTGCCTTCCCTTGTAACTACCCTCTTTGTAATTACATTACCCCTTTCTTCATTTTTGCTTGGCATCTGTGGTATAATATTGTGGTATCACGAATGGAAAGGGGAACAAGATGAATGCCTGGCAAAAGCTAAAGCTGGACGCCTATTTGAGCCGGCTGGATACCCCCTTTTTCATTTACGACGCGCACGGCGTTCAAGTTTACGGGCATAAGTTGCGGGAGATTCCCCCGGCCAACCTAAAGCCCGGTCAGTTTCTTGTACAAAATGGCCTGATGTACCTTGGCCTTGAAGGCGGGGCGCTTATTTTATGTAAGGATAGCGCCTATGCCCATGACGCCTTGCTGCTGGCCGTTCCTACGGTGGAAAAACTGCTAACCAAAGCGCATCCCGAAGACGCCAGGCGAAACGCTTTACAGCTGTTGCTCAGCAGCGATATAAGCCAAGACGAACGATTAGCCCTTTGCGCCGACTTCGCGACTGATTTAAGCTATCAAGTCATGCTTTTTACCCTGCATGGCGGCTCGCCTGCGGATATCAAAGTGTTGGAAAGCATCTTCCCCTTGGAAAAGAATGACTGCTTCCTTGCGCTCAGCCCCAAAACAGCCGTGTTTATTAAAGTAATCGACGAGCAGGACCCTTGGGACATGCAGGAATTGGCGCTTGCCATGCTGGAAACCGCCCAAGTCGAAGAGGGCATGACATTAAAGGCGGGCCTCGGCTCCCGGGTAGATAGTCCCGCCAAATGGCATCAAAGCCTCAAAGAAGCCCGCGCCGCCCTTGAAGTGGGGCCTGCTTTCCGCAAAAAAGACTTGGTTTTCTGCTATGACAGCCTTTGGTTTGAGCGATTCTTGTCGGAAATTCCGCTGCACATCGCTCAGAAATACTCCTCTTTCTTTTCCGACAAAAAAATTACCCGTGCCCTCAACAATAGCATGATTGAAACGGTGAACACCTACCTGGACGCGGGCATGAACCTGACGGAAGCCGCAAGAAGGCTGTACATTCACCGAAACACACTTGCCTATAGGCTGGATAAAATTTTGTCCTTAACTGGGCTTGATATACGCAATTTTAACGACGCTATGACCTTTAAACTATTTTATGAATTATCCTTGCGTGCCAAAGAGGTTGCGCCAACGAAAGGAGAACCCCAATGAAGAGAACCACTACCCTAACCCTGGCTTTCATGCTGTGCCTCATGCTTATACTGTCCGGGTTTGCGAGCACCATAAAAGTTGAGCTGTCCCAAGAAGAGTATGATTTGTTTTTGGAATACAAAAAGCTTATCGAAGTGCACCAATATGTAGAGGAATTCTACTACAAGCAGCCCGATGAAAAAAAGTTGATGGATGGCGCCATTCAGGGCCTGCTGTCCGGTCTTGGCGACAATTACTCTTTCTATTTTAACGAGGAAGAGTGGGAAAAGCTCTGGGAAGAAGACGAGGGCGTCTACGCGGGCATCGGCGTTCAGATGCTGGGCGACTGGCGGGACGGTTCGGTAACCATTACCCGTGTGTTTAAAGGAACGCCCGCTGAAGAAGCCGGCCTTAAAAAGGGCGACGTTTTTTATATGACCGAAGACTTGGTAGTAACCACCGAAACCATGAAAGAGGCTGTCAGCATCATGCGGGGAGAACCCGGCGAAAAGGTGACGGTGCAGGTTATTCGTGACTTTGAAACGCTTACCTTTGAACTGACCAAGGCGATGATCAACATCAACCGCATGGAATATACCATGCTGGATGACGAGGTGGGCTACATTGCCGCCTACGAATTTGCTGGTAAAACGCTGCACAATGAAGTGAAAGCCGCCCTGAACGAGCTGGAAAAACAGGGCGCCAAGGCGCTGGTGTTTGACCTTCGGGACAACCCCGGCGGCTGGGTAGATCAGGCCATTAATATTGCCGACCTTTTCCTTGACAAGTGCCTGCTATTCTACACCGAAGACCGCAAGGGCGACAGGGAGCAGTTCTTCTCCAAAAAAGGCAAAACCGACATTCCCTTGGTGGTGCTGGTGAACGAAAACAGCGCCTCCTCCAGCGAGATTTTCGCCGGCGCCATGCAGGATTGGGGCAGGGGCGTCATTGTTGGCGAAAACACCTTCGGCAAAGGCATTATCCAAAGCGTGACTGTGCTATCCGACATGAAAACGGGTTTCCAGTTTACTACCGCCCAGTACTTTACCCCCAAGGGGCGGCAGGTGCATGAAAAGGGCATTGTCCCCAACGTGGAAAGCCTCTGGCCTGAAGGCATGGACCACCCTTACTATGAGCTTGGGGATCTAAGCGACCCGCAGCTGAAAGCGGCGTTTGAAGAGGCCAAAAAGCTTGTCAAATAATTCCGCCGCCCGCAGCGTGGGCGTTGTTTCCCTGGGATGTGTCAAAAACCGGGTGGATACCGAGGAGATGCTTGGCAACCTCAAAGCCGCAGGCTGGCAGGCGACCCCCAATCCTCAGGACGCCACAGTGTTGGTTGTAAACACCTGCGGCTTTATCGAACCGGCCAAGCAGGAATCCATCAACACCATTTTGGAGCTGGCGCGGTATAAAAAAACGGGCAGTTGCCGGGCGCTATGCGTGACGGGCTGTCTTGCCCAGCGCTATGGCGATACGCTGTTTCAGGAAATGCCTGAAATTGATGTGCTGGTGGGCATTAACCAATACGACCGCTTGCCTTCTATCTTAAACCAAGCCTTGGAGGGCGACAGGGTCTTGAACACCCATCGCAGGCGGCAGGAAATTCGCGCCCCAAGGGCGCTGACCACCCCGCCGTTTAGCGCCTACGTGCGCATTGGCGACGGCTGCGACAACCGGTGCAGCTATTGCGCCATCCCCCTGATTCGGGGCGGCCACGTTTCCCGTACTAAGGACGACGTGCTATCGGAAATGCGGAGCCTTGCCCAAAAGGGCGTGAAGGAACAGATTTTAGTGGCGCAGGATACCACCCGCTTCGGTATGGAGCGGGGCGAAAGCTTGGCAGAGCTTTTGGACGAAGCGGCAAACATCGAAGGTATCGATTGGCTGCGGGTTTTGTACCTGTACCCCGACGAAACCGACTGCGCCTTGCTTGACACCATGGCGGGGCATAAAAACATCTGCCGCTACCTTGATTTGCCCCTGCAACACGCCTCCGAACGGGTGCTTCAAAAAATGAACCGCCGTGGCAAGATGAACAACATTAAGCGCCTGCTTCGCTACGCCAAGGACAAGGGTTTTTGCCTGCGCACCACCTTTATTGTAGGTTTTCCCGGCGAAACGGAAGAGGACTTTGAGGAGCTGCTTGCCTTCACCAGGGAAATGGCCTTTGACCGCATGGGCGCCTTCGCCTATTCAAGGGAGGAGGACACCCCCGCCGCCAAAATGCCGCACCAAGTGCCCGAAAAAGTCAAGCAGCGGCGGCTTGATACCCTGATGCGCCTGCAGCAGGAAATCAGCCTAAAGAACAACCAAAGGCGGGTGGGCAGCACGCAAAAGGCGCTCATTGTTGGCAAGCAGGGCGATACCTACCTCTGCCGCACCGCCTTTGAAGCGCCCGACGCCGACGGCCATGTTTTGGTTACGGCAAAACGTCCCTTGAAATTAGGCGACTTTATCTATATTCGCATCACCAAGGCCGACGTCTACGACCTTGAAGCCGAAGAAATCAAAGGAGAAAGCGTATGAACCTTCCCAACAAGCTCACCATCGCCCGCATATTGATGATTCCCCTGTGCCTATTGTTTTTACTGGTGAAGTGGAACATGGTAGCGGCCGTCGTGTTTCTTTTAGCCTGCCTGACCGATTTTTTGGACGGCTACATCGCCCGCTCTCAAAACTTGGTCACCAACTTTGGCAAGTTCGCCGACCCCGTGGCCGATAAAATTTTGGTGCTATCCTGCATGGCGGTGCTGCTGTATCAGCGCCTGCTGCCCTGGTGGGTAGTGGTTATCGTCATCATACGGGAATTGGCGGTAGACGGCCTGCGGCTTGTAGCTGTCGAACAGGGCGTGGTCATTCCGGCCGGACAGCTTGGCAAAGTAAAAACCGTGGTTCAAATGGCCTGCGTGGTTGCCGCTATGCTCATGCTGTCCCCGTGGGTGGTGATTCTTCTGTCCGTTGCCGCAAGCGTGCTTACCATCCTGTCGGGCGCCGAATACTTTAAGGGCGCAAAAGACCTGCTGCTGCAATGAGCTGCGCCAAGCCCTTGGTGGCTCTGCTTCAAGAAAGGGGACTATCCCTGTCGCTGGCGGAAAGCCTGACGGGCGGCCTTGTTGCAGACGAAATTGTCAAGGTACCGGGCGCAAGCAAGATGTTTTCCGGCAGCGCTGTGTGCTATCAAGAGTCTGCCAAAGCGCGGGTACTGAAAGTCAAAAAAAGTACGCTCAAAAAGCACGGCGCTGTGTCGGCCGCCTGTGCCAAGGAAATGGCGCTAAACGCCCGAAAGCTGTTCCAAACCGACATCGCCCTTTCCACCACCGGCTACGCGGGGCCTGACGGCAAGGACGTTGGCCTATGCTATATCGGCGTGGCAGCTCAAGATAAAACTCTTGCATTCAAACTTCGCCTACAGGCAAACAGGCAATATGTGCGAAAATTTTGCGCCCTGATTGCCCTTCACATACTCTATCAACAACTAAACCGAAAGGATATTGAACATGGCAGCTAAAGAAAAAAACTTGGTTCCTTCTTCCGCCTCCGATGAGGCAAAGCAGGAAGCCCTCAAGCGGGCTCTTAACGCCCTGAACAAAGAATTCGGGCGAGGCACCATCATGAAAATGGGCGAGAAGCCCAACATTCAGGTAGACGTTGTGTCCACCGGCATTTTGGAGCTGGACTTCGCCTTAGGTGTGGGCGGCATTCCTCGTGGGCGCATCGTTGAGGTCTACGGCCCCGAAGCTTCGGGCAAAACCACCGTTTCCCTGCATATGATTGCACAGGTGCAAAAGGCAGGAGGCATTGCCGCCTTTATCGACGCAGAGCACGCCCTGGACCCTGTGTATGCCCGCAACCTTGGCGTTGATATCGACGAGCTGTACGTAAGCCAGCCCTCCACCGGCGAAGACGCCCTTGAAATTTGCGAGGCGCTTATTCGTTCGGGCGCCGTGGACATTGTGGTCGTCGACTCCGTGGCCGCCCTTGTGCCAAGGGCTGAAATTGAGGGCGACATCGGCGCCAGTTTCGTGGGCCTTCAGGCCCGCATGATGAGCCAGGCTATGCGCCGCCTTGCCGGCGTTGTAAGCAAAACCAATTCCATTGCCCTGTTTATTAATCAGCTGCGTGAAAAAGTGGGCGTCATTTATGGCAACCCCGAAACCACGCCCGGCGGCCGCGCGCTGAAGTTCTACGCCAGCGTGCGATTGGACGTGCGCAAGGGCGAGCCCATCAAAAGCGGCTCTGAAATCATCGGCAACCGCACCCGAATCAAGGTGGTAAAAAACAAGGTAGCCCCGCCCTTCCGTCAGGCGGAAGCCGAGCTTATTTTCGGCGAAGGCTTTTCCAGGGAATCCGGCCTTTTGGACATGGCGGTGGAGCACGACATCATCCAAAAGAGCGGCTCCTGGTATTCCTACAACGATGAGCGCATCGGGCAGGGGCGGGACAACGCCCGCAAGTTCCTCAAAGACAATCCCGAGATTGCGGAGCATATTGAAGCGCTATTGCGCAAAGACCCTGTCATCCACCCGGCGGACGATGAGAACGAACAGGTCACTTCTGAGGAGTAATGTTTGATTCATGAGCACCGATGTTAAGAAAAAACAAGGGCCGCTACTGTTTTTATCTTTCGTTATCAGCGGCATTCTAATCGGCGGCGGCGCCATCCTGCCCGGGGTGTCGGGCGGTGTACTGTGCGTTATCTTCGGCATTTACCGGCCGATGATGGAGCTGTTTAGCCACCCCATTAAGGCCATTAAAAAACACCTAAGCCTGTTTATCCCCGTGGGTATTGGCGTTGGCATCGGCTTTGTGGGTTTTGCAAAAATTCTAGGCTCTCTATTTGAAAATTACAAGTTACCTACCTTGTGGGTGTTTGTGGGCATCATCCTTGGTACCGTGCCCATGCTGCTGAAGACCGCCAGGGAAAAGACAGGCAAAACGCAAAAAGGCGACCTTGTGGCTCTGCTCATCGCCTTCTTTGCCCTGCTCACCATCTTGCTCAGCTGGAAAAGCAAAGCAAGCAGTATGGAGGAATTAAATCTTCAAAGCGAAACAAGCATCTCGATGGAATTGAACCTTCTCACCACTTTTTTAAGCGGCATTATCTGGGGCTTCAGCCTGATTGTGCCGGGGCTTTCATCAAGCTCCCTACTCATTTTCATGGGGCTGTACGACCACATCATGACGGCGGTGGGAAAGCTCGATTTTTCGGTCATTGTACCCTTAATCTTGGGCATCGTCCTGGTGGCTGCGCTGTGCGCCAGGGCGGTGGAGAAACTCTTTGAAAAGCATTATTCCTACGCCTCCCACGCCGTGGTGGGTTTGGTGTTGGCTTCCACCTTAACCATTATCCCGATGCCCATCACCCTTTGGGGCGTCGGCCTTGCCGCTGTCGGCTTTGTGCTGGCAGCGTTGCTGGACAGGTGGCAAGCAAGCATACAAAGGGATTAGGAATCTGAAGCTAATTAGGAGTTAGGAATGAGGAATTGGATTTAGCCTGCTCTTAACGAAGAAAGGGAAGTATATGGCAAAATATACTCGGCAATTGACCGGTGATTTCCAAACACTGCTCCAAAGTATTGAGCAGGGCATTCTGGGCGGCAGCGTAAGCGCCTCGCTGGAGGACAGCGCCGACTATCAAACCGGCGATGTGCGGGTTGCCGTGCGGGTGTTTGAGCGTTACAGCTGGCTGGGTTCAAACCGCCTTAGCCTGAGTGTTACGCTGGTAGGCCAGGGCGACAGGCTGTTCATCACCGGCATCACCTCCGGCGGCAGCCAGGCGGTATTTTTCAAAATCAATACCTTTGGCGAAGCTGCCTTTTTAGACAGGTTCCGCGAAATTGTGGATGGGTTTTGATTGACTTTATCAACTTTTATTCCTTTGTTAGTCCGTATTCCGCTCCTTTTTAATCAAAAACCCGTTTTCGATTGAGAGAAAGGGCCCTGACGAAGTCCTTGCGTGTCCTCTTTTCTTCCTTCATGCTTTTACAAAAAGGAAGGAGAAAGGACATGGACGGACAAAATATCAATCTAAGAGAAACTGCTCTTTTACAGCTAAACGATGCCCTAAGCGCCGGGGAGGCCAAGGTGAGCGAGCTTATCCGCATTTGCCAGATGGAAAAGCAAACCGCGCCCCAAATCATTCCAAGCGGCTGGCGCATTGAAAGTGACGAAGAATTTTGTTCAAAGAAAAGGTGAAAAATGGGTTCTGTATTCGGTCGTAATCTAAAAATCACGCTTTTTGGCCAAAGCCACGGGATAGCCATCGGCGCCGTTGTGGATGGCCTGCCGGCCGGTCACGCCATTGACCTTGACAGGCTGCAAGCCTTTTTGGATGAGCGCAGCGCCAAGGGCAAGGCGGGCGTTACCCAACGCAAGGAAAGCGATAGGGTGCGGGCGCTGTCCGGCCTGAACGATGGGCAAACCTGCGGTTCGCCCCTGTGTTTGGTAATTGACAACGCCGACGCGCGAAAAAGCGACTACTCGGCTATTTTTGACACGCCCCGCCCCAGCCACGCCGACTATCCCCTGTCGCAAAAGCATGGCAGGGTAGCGGTGCAGTCGGGCGGCGGGCATAATTCCGGGCGATTAACAGCCGCTCTATGCGCTGTAGGTGGAGTTTGTATGCAACTTTTGGAAAAAAAAGGCATCAAAATCGCTGCCCATCACCTGAGCATCGGCCAAATACACGACCGCCCCTTTGATGCAGTACATCCCGAAATAGACTTGCTTTCCACCAGCCTCTACCGCTGCCTTGACAAGGACGTTGAAGAAAAAATGAAGCAGGAAGTCGCTCTTGCCATTGCCGCCAAGGATTCCATCGGCGGTACCATTGAGGTGGCGGCGGTGGGATTGCCTGCAGGCATTGGCGGCGGCATTTTTCAGGGGCTTGACAACCGCTTGGCGCAGGCCGTTTTTGCCGTCCCTGGCGTTAAGGGCGTTGACTTCGGGCAAGGCTTCAACGCCGCCTTCATGCGGGGAAGCGAGCACAACGACCCCTGGGTAAAGGAAGGCAACACCGTCAAGACCCTGTCCAACCACGCAGGCGGTATCGTGGGCGGCATGTCCACCGGTATGCCCGTTTTGCTGCGGGTGGCCTTAAAGCCCACCCCTTCCATTGAAAAGGAACAAAAAACGCTGAACATCCAAACCGGCGAGCAGGCTGTGCTGTCGGTTACCGGCCGCCACGACCCCTGCATCGCCCTAAGGGCCTTGCCCGCCGTAGTAGCGGCAGTGGCCATTGCGCTGTATGATGCCCTGCTGGATGGCAAGCTGTCCTGACGGAATGTGTACGGCTCGCGACATGCCCATATCCTCACTGCAGAATGGCGGCGTATCCGCCATACGCAAGAAAAAGCGCCCCGACCGTATGAAGCGGCGGGGCGTTTTGGTTTGATTGGAAACATACTATCGGCATTGCCTAATCAAAATAGCCCCGTAATAACCCCGTCATCGCTCACGTCGATGCTTTGGGCGCTGGGCTTTTTGGGGAGCCCGGGCATGGTCATGATATCACCGGTGTAAACAACTACAAAGCCCGCGCCCGATGAAAGTTTCAAATTGTCAACCGTGATGTTAAAGCCTTTGGGTGCGCCAAGAAGTTTGGGGTTGTCCGAAAAGGAGTACTGGGTTTTGGCCACGCATATAGGCAGGCGATTAAGCCCCATGCGCTCAATGCGCCGAAGCTCCCGCTTGGCGGCGGCGGAAAACTCCACATCGTCTGCGTGGTAAATGTTTTTGGCAAGGGTGCGGATTTTGTCTTCCACGCTCATGGCATCAGGGTAGGCGTAGGTGAAACGGCTTTGCCCCTCACACAGACGCACCACTTCTTCGGCAAGCTCCACGCCGCCCTCGCCGCCTTTTGCCCAGACTTCGGACAGGGCGACGTTGACGCCAAGCTCCTTGCAGCTATTTTCCACCAGCTCCAATTCTTTTTCGGCGTCGTCAGGGAATCGGTTCAGCGCCACAACGCAAGGCAGGCCAAAGACTTTTTGCATGTTGTTGATATGCTGCAAGAGGTTGGGCAGACCCTTTTTGAGGGCGTCTATATTTTCTTCTTTCAGGTCTTCTTTTTTGGCTCCGCCATGCATTTTAAGGGCTCGCACAGTGGCAACCACCACCACCGCTGAGGGGCTAAGGTTAGCGAAGCGGCACTTAATATCGCAAAATTTTTCAGCGCCAAGGTCAGCGCCGAAACCGGCCTCGGTCACCACATAGTCGGCCAATTTTAAGGCCATGCGGGTGGCAACCACGCTGTTGCAGCCGTGAGCAATGTTGGCAAAGGGGCCGCCGTGCACAAAGGCCGGTACGCCGGCAAGGGTCTGCACAAGGTTGGGGCGCAGGGCGTCTTTTAGCAGGGCGGCCATCGCACCCTGGGCTTTCAGGTCGCCGGCGGTTACGGGCCGGTCGTCCTTGTTGTAGCCGATAATAATGCGGGCAAGCCGCTCTTTTAGGTCATGCAAGTCGTTTGCAAGGCACAGCACGGCCATAATTTCGCTGGCCACGGTGATGTCATAGCCATCTTCCCTGACAACGCCATTGCCCCTTGCGCCAAGACCGCCCACGATGGAGCGCAGAAATCGGTCGTTCATGTCAACGCAGCGGCGCCAGGTTATGCGCTTTGGGTCGATGTTTAATTCGTTTCCTTGGTGGATGTGATTGTCAATCATGGCGGCCAACAGATTGTTAGCTGCGCCGATGGCGTGAAAGTCGCCGGTGAAGTGCAGGTTAATATCCTCCATGGGGACAACCTGCGCCCAGCCGCCGCCCGCCGCCCCGCCCTTGATGCCAAAGACCGGCCCTAAGGACGGCTCCCGCAGGGCAACCATCACATCCTTGCCGATGAGTGATAGGGCATCCGTTAAGCCAATGGACGTGGTGGTTTTTCCTTCGCCCGCCGCCGTTGGGGTGATGGCGGTGACTAAAATAAGCTTGCCGTTTTTTTTGCCCTTTTCAATCATTTTCAGGTCGATTTTGGCCTTATCCCTGCCGTACGGGATGAGATATTTATCGGGAATGTTTAATTTGTCCGCTATGTCCCTAATGGGACGGAGGGTCACGGACTGGGCAATTTCAATGTCGGTTAAGTGCGCCATGGAAAGCTCCTTTCATTATAGATCTTTATATTTCTATTTAACATGCTCTCCGGCCAAAAAGCCGCAGGCAAAGGCAAACATTAAATTATGTCCGCCGGTGTCCCCATCCACGTTTAGCATTTCACCGGCCATGTACAAACCGGAGATAGATGTTTGCATGGTGGCAGGGTCGATTGTATCGGTTTTGACGCCCCCTTGGCTCACTTGCGCATGGCGCATGCCACGAACGCCGGTGAGGTTCAGCCGCCAATCACAAAGGTTTCGGGCAAGTTCAGGCAGCGTTTGAGTCGCTAATTTTTTTGCTAATTTTTGCGGTACGGCGCCCACCAACACATTTTTATCACCTAAATGATGACGCCTTTCCTGTAGCTTGTCAAGGGTGGCTTTTTGGTTTATGTCGGGCGCCTTGGGCTCTTTTCGCTCCATACGCCCGTCACCCACTCCAAGGAGGACGGAAAAATCAAGGCTCACCTGCATATCTTCTTTGTTTTCAAGGCCTATGGCAGCCCGCCCGGCAAGCTGCATGGCGCATACCCCCGACAAGCCTGTTTTTGAAAACAGCGCCTCGCCCTGGGCGCAGTCCACAGGCTTGCCATTTGAAAGCAGGGTTAGCTTTGCGGGAAGCCGAAGGCCGTCCAAGCCCCGAATGGGCCTTCTGTTGGTTTCCAGGGCGCAAAGGGCGGGCAGCCTGTCCGTAACGATAAAGCCCAAAGAAGAAGCGATGGCCGCCATATCGTCGCAGCCGCCAAGCTGCGGGGAAGCGGGACCGCCGCCTGCAAGCAGGACATTTTTGGCCAACACTTGGCTGCCGTCTTGAAAGGTTAGTTCAAAGCCGCCGCCTGAAAGGGGTGAAAGCGCCGTCAATCTTTTATCCGTCTCAACCGTAACGGGCAGACTTTCTATAGCCGTTTCAAAGGCTTCAAGCACGCTGTCCGCTCTGCCGGTGGCGGGGTACATGCGCCCGTAGCCCTCTTCTTTCAGGCACAGGCCGATGGATGAAAAATAGTCGTTTAATCTACCCGCAGGGCAAGCGGCTAACGCTCTATACGCAAAGTCGCTGTCACCAAAATAGGCGGGCGGGCCGCTGTTCATAATATTGCACCGGCCGCCTCCAGTCGCCAAAATCTTTCTGCCCAAGCGGTCGTTTTTTTCAATAAGCAGGGTAGGAATCCCCCGCCTGCCCGCGGCTAAACAGGCGGCGAGGCCTGAAGCCCCGCCGCCTATCACGACAAACGGTATGAAATTAATTAAGCGGCGCCTTGACGGGTGCATGGTCGTAGGCATACTGGATGGCCGCCTGGTGCTCCGCATCAACCTTACCCGAGCTGTGTATCTTGGAGTTGACAAAGTGCACACAGAACTGGCCGCTAAAGTCGTTGTCCGGGATAGTATCGCCCGCCGGGTAGTTATGAGGTACGCCATAGAGGGAGGCGGCGAAAGTGCGCCTGCCGATGGTTACCCACAAGGGACGACGCTGATACATATTTCTTTCGCTAATTTCTTGGGAGTGAGATACGCCGTAAATTCTACACATAATAGCGGTATCTTGGGCAGTCAGGGGCTCCGCGTCGGAGTGGTAGCCGCCCGACCAGCGCTTGGCGTTGAAGCTAAGGCCGGTTCTCACATCGGTGAGGGTGGCCACCGCGCCCTTGGGCCAGGCCGATTGAATGTCGCCGGTGTACCAGTCAACCAATTCGACCGGATAAATGGTGGTATCGGTCGAAATGGGGCCCTGGCTGGGTGGGACGGTGCCATAAAGAGCATCCTGGGTTTTCTGCCCGGCAACACCGTCCACGAACAGCAAGCCGTTGGTTGAGCGTTGGTATTCCTTGACAGCTTCCTCGGTTTGCAGGTTGTAAATGCCCGTTGCGTAGGCAGGCTCTAACACGCCTAACTTAATCAGTTCGCCCTGCAGCCTGGCTACGTCGTCACCCGACATGCCCCGCCGCAAGGTACGGTAGGTGGCAATGGGCTTGCCGCTGGGGTCAGTAGTGCCGCCGGGATCGCTTCCCACTTCTTCCTTGGTAAGGATGCGCAGCATATCGCCGCGGATATAGCCGTTCATGCCGCTGTAATACACGTGGTACCAGGTATAGCCGCCGTTTTGCACGGTAGTGCCCATGAGCCTCACCCGTGTACCCATGCGGTAAATCTTGGTAAGCGTCAGCGCCTTCATGGAGCCTTGCTTGCGCATAAGCACATTGTTCATCACCGTTACGGCAATATCTGAAGCCGTACCGGGAGCGGGCGTCTGCGCGGGATCCGGCGTTTGCGTGCCCGGTGTCTGGGTAGCAAGCCAAGCCGCTACTTCTTCAGCAGACATAATATGGGCGTACTTGGCCAGAACATAAACGTCGGCGCCGGCATCGGTCAATAGATGCCAGGTGGTTCCGCCGGAAGTCATGGTCATCTGATAGGGCAGCACCGTGCCCCTTAGTACCTGCCTGGCAAGCCCGCCCGAGGTGGAGGGCGCAGTTCGCAGGTTGGTGTGGTCATAGTCAATCATCACATAGCCGGTAGTGGTAAGCGGGGGGATAACAGTGCCGGGGTTTGGAGTTTGGCCGGCCAGGTACTGCGCCACTTCAGCATCGGTCAGCTGCCGGACGCAATCGGAACGCAAATAGCCCGTATGCCCTTCGGCGGATACAAAATACCACAGGTAGCCGCCCTGATTGATGATGGGGCCGGTGATGGGATAAATCTTGTTTTTCTGCAACCATATAATGGATGTGCCCGCGGGAGTTTTACGTAAATTGACATTGCCCTTGGTCAGAACAATATAGCCGCTGGCGCTCACCTCCGGCGGGGTGGTGGGGCTTGGCTGCCCGGGTGTGGTTTGGTCCAATACTTTGACCATATCGCCACGGATATAGCCCGTGCCCTGTTCGGAATACACATAGTACCATAAGTAGCCGCCATGGGTAGTAGTGCCATAGTAGTTAAGGGTCGTGCCCTTGTCAAGGCGGGCAATGACGCTGCCGCCGGGATCCTGCCTCAGGTTGACGCCGCCCTTGATTAAGATAAGCTTACCGCCGACAACCGATGGAACGGGAGTGACAACAGGGGGCTTGGGCGAATCGGTTACCGCGGGCGGGGCGGGAGGTTCCGTCGCGTTGCCTTCACTGTCTACATAATCGTAACAATCCGAGCGCACATAGCCTCTCAGGCCGCTTTGCACGTCGGTTGCGTACACCCAGTCATACCCGCCATAGTAAATAGGGCCGCCGCTAAAGGGAAGAATAGTGCCCTTGTTCAACTGTTTTTGGCTTTCCCCGCCCGGTGACAGCCTCAGGTTGACGCCCGATTTGGTCAGCTTCACATAGCCGGTAATGGCTGACGGCGGGGTGGGATCAGTGGTTGGGGCTGGCGACGGGGTCACCGCATTGCCCGAACCGTCCGAATAGTAGAAAAAATCCTCATGCACATAACCGTACACCTTGCCGGAAGCATAATAGGCATACTGCCAGCCAACGCCGTTTACCACCTGCTTTTGGCCGTAATAGGGCAGGACCTCGTCCTTTTGCAGCCACAAGAGGCTGGAACCGTTGGGCTTGTCTCGGAAGTTAACGTTCTTTTTGTTAATGGTGATATAGCCAGATGCCTGTACGCCCCCGGAGGGAGTTTCAGGCTGCCCGCCTGATTCCGGCGGCGCGACAACGGGCGCGCCCAATTCAAGGTGGGCGGCGCTCATATAGCCGGTAAATTTATCGTAGGTAACAGGATACCAGCCGTCCTGTACGGGGCCGGTCACGGTGACCTTGTCGCCCTGCAAAAAGGCGTACAGGCCGTTGCCTCCGGGCGTTATGCACAGGTTGGCGCCATGCGCCGTTACAGTAGCGGAAACGGGGAAGGTTGTATTTGAGCTGCCTTCAGGTTTGCTGGTTACCACAACGCCGCCGGAAGTGTCCGGAGTGGTGGCATCTCCTTGGCTATCGACAAACTCGTAGCAGTCCGAACGCACATAGCCGTACCTGCCGGACTGGGTTTCCTGAACATACACCCAGTTGTAGCCGTTGTAAGCCGCAGGCTGACCATAGTAGGGCAGGATGATGCCCTTTTGCATTTGCATAATGGAGCTGCCGCCCATGGAAGAGCGCAGATTGGTGTTGGTTCTTGTAATGCGGACATAGCCGCCCGCCGCCACAGTGGGGCCGGAACCTATGCTTGTGGAAGGCGCAGCGGACTGCGAAGGGCTACTTGCGCCGCTTTCTTTAATCATATCGCCGCGCACATAGCCTTCGTAGGTACGGGTGCCTACATTGTCTTTCAAGGCAACGGTACCCCGCACCCTATACCAGGTATAGCCTTCGGCCGTTTTGGTTCCAAGAATTTCGACCACATCCCCATAGCGGAAATGGCCGTAGTGGTCGCTGTTTTGCGAGGCCTCCTTACGGAAAAGCACCTTGTCGTTGATGATGGTGCCCGTACGGCTTTGCGCTAGCGACATGATAGGCAGCAAGACCACTGCCATCATTAGGCACAGCGCCCGAATAATAGGATTGTGTCCATTTTTGTGCATACCGTTTACCTCTACTGTTATTCCATCGCTTGACAGCCAAACAGACCGCAAGCAATCAATCCGCATGAACTCATAACATAGTATATTACAATTTCGTTACGAGGTCAACATTTATTTTGAATTTTCTTAATGTTTTTGAGGTTTTTAAGGCTCGAAGCCAGTCAAAACACAAAATCATGTCCGTTCATGTCCTTTGAAGTCCTTTCATGTCGCTGATTTGCTTTGGTAGCTTGCGGTTGCGCCGGAAAAAGGGCGCAGAAAGGAGCGCAACGATGCAGCAACAAACACAAACCCCAAACAAACAGGAAGGGCGGGAAGAAGCCCTCAACAGGAGGGAAAGGGAGCTTGACAGGCGGGAAAAGGCCTTGGAAGCGGGCGAGCTACTACGAAAAGGCGGCCTGCCCAAGGAGGCTTTAAGCCTTGTAAGCCTTGACAGCCACGAAAGCATGATGGAAAGCATCAAGACCCTGAACCTTCTGAAGGAGCGCTTTTCCCAAGGGGCGCCCGAGGTGGCGGCTCCCGACCAAAACCCCCGGAACCTCAGCTACAACGAAAGGCTACGCCGCTACAGCAGCCGCTTTTCAATCCCCTACAACAACTAAGGAAAGGAAAAACCATGAGCGAAACCATGAAACAAAACCTCATCATCCCCGAAGTGATGGGCGAAATGGCCGACAGCCTCTTTGGGCAAAAAATGAGCCTAATGAAGGTATGCAAGGTGGATACCACCTTGGAAGGCGTACCCGGCGACACCCTCAAGTTTCCCTGCTTCCGCTACATCGGCAAGGCCGAGGAAGTGCCCGAAAACGGCGACGTGCCCTTGGGCGTCCTGACCGCCGACACCACGGAAGTGAAGGTTAAAAAGTTTGCCAAGGCCGTGTGCCTGACCGACGAAGCCCGCCTCTGCGGCTTTGGCGACCCTGTGGGCGAGGCGGCAAGGCAGCTATCCTACGCCATTGACCACGCAGTGGATGAGGAAATGTACGGCATCTTAAAAAACCTGCCGCTAAGGCAAAAGTCCGTCTACGATACCCTCACCGCCGATACGGTAGCCGACGCCCTCACCCTCTTTGGCGATGACCCCGACGGCGAAAAGTACCTTTTTGTCGATGCCGAAGGCTTTGCCGCCCTGCGCAAAGACCCGGGCTATATCAGGGCCAGCGACCTTGGGCAGGAAACCATCTTCTTCGGCGTCGTAGGCGAAATCTGGGGCTGCCGGATTGTGCTGTCCAGCCGCCTGAAAGAAGATGCCGAAACCAAGGAAAAGAACTACTATATCCTCAAGCCCGGCGCCCTGCGCCTTGTGTCCAAGCAAAAGACCATCATCGAAAAAAAGCGGGAGCCCGAAAAGATGCGGGACACCATCTTCGCCTCCCGTCACCTGGCCTGCTACCTGTACGATGCGCAAAAGGCCATCGCCTTAACCAAGTTTACAGGGCTTGAGCAATTATCAGGCGGCATGACGCTTGAAAGGGGCGAAACCCTGGGCAGCTATATCCTGCGCATGGAAGCGCACCTGCAACCGCCGGGGGGCTACGCCTGGTATGTAAAGCCCGCCGATTCCGCCATGGGCATCAGCTACCAGACGGCCTATCAAGGCGCGCCTTGGCCGGGCGAGGGGCAGGAAATTCCCTTGCAGGACAAAAGCTATTTGCAGGCGGTGCTATGCGACAGCCAAAAAATGCCCGTCAAATACCTCTTGGTCGAGGCGCCGCTATGACCGGAGATACCTTAAACACGGCGAAAAACATGCTTCAAAAACGCCTGCCTGATGAACAGGACGCGGAGCTGCTCAACAGCCTGCTGTCCGAAGCCGCCCTCACCCTCCTATCCCTCACCCACAGGGAGCAGCTGCCCGCTGGTATGGCGGGCCTGCTTTCCCGCCTTTCGGCGGTGTACTACAACCGTTTGGGGCTGGAAGGGGAAAACCTGCGCAAGGAGGGCAGCGTGCAAATGGCCATGGACGGGGTGCCCGATGATATCCTGCGGGAAATCAGGGCATGGCGGCTTGCCTGGGTGCCAAAATGCGTCCCGTAAAGCGAAACCTGCGCCAAGTAAGCCTCTTTCCCACCCGCCCCTACAAATCCAGAACGGGCGCTGTGACCTTGTATGAGATAACAGGCGAGCAGACGCCTTTCTTAGCCAGCGTCTACCCCTTTGACAGGCGCATTTTCACTGACAGGGCCACCCGCCGCCCTTTGGAAAGGCTCATTTTCATCCCCAGTCGCCCCATTCAAGCCAGCATCGGCGACCATTTGAGGTTGGCAGGCGACAGCCGCACCTACCGCATCAGCCGTGTGCTAAGCTACCCCCGCCACCTTGAAATCGAAGCGGAAAGGATGCTCTAAAATGAACATGGAAACCGTTTACACTGCTCTTCAAAACGCCACGGGCTGCGCCGTTCGGGGCGATGGGGCCGACTGGCCGCTGCCTTGGGTGTCCTTCCAAGACAAAACCAAAGACGGCCATGCTCAAATGCAGGTGGAAGTTCGCTCCCTGTCAAGGGAACATTGCGACAGCCTATCCGCCGCCACTCAAAACGCCCTGTACGCCCTTGGCTACGCCTTAAAGAACTCAAACAACCATGAAAACTGGGAGTCGGGCGCCTTTATTAAAAAGATGCTCTTTCACCGGCTGCTTACCACTGAGCTGTATATAAACGGGCAAAAGGTGGGCGGGCTATATGCCCTTTCAATCAAGCGCCTGCCCTATTCCGCCCTGAATGACGGCGGCGTTCGCAGCATAGAAGGCGGAGCTATGCGCCTCGTCCTCAGCTTTATCCACAACCCTGACGACCTTGGCCAGCAAGCCGCCCTCACAGGCGGTCAGATGGCATTCAACAACAAAACCTACCTTTGCGCCCTGCAGGAAGCCAAGGCTCAGGGCCGCATCATTACCTGCCAACACCTGATTGAAGAAAAGGAGACGCCATGAACCCATTTATATTCCGCCGGGCGGACGTCTTGGCTCTAAACTTTAACAAACTCTCCAAAGACGATTTGCCCCACACCCTACTCTGCCTTGCCCTCAAAGGCGCAGGGCGCAAAAACCCCGAAGCGGAGGCTGACAGATTGCTTAAAAGCCGCCCGCCCAATCTTTATGGCCGGCTGCTTGCCGCCGCCACCGCCGCCTACCAACGGCAAAAACGCATGTTTTTGCGACACAACCGAGAGTACCAGGCCTGGCGTGCGGGCTATTACATCGCCTGCGCCCTGGGCGCCCAAAATCAGTACCCGCCCCGCCCCTGAAAGGAGACAACCATGGACGAACAACAACTGATGGACACCCTCAAAACCCTGTACCGCATGCAAAAAGAAGCGCTCATGCAGCGGGAAATCGAAGAAGAGCGTCTGGAGGAAAAGAACGATGAAAATTAACGGCCAAACCCTGCCCCGAGCCGCCCGCCTGCGGCTATCCTACAGCCCCAATACAGAAAGCGGCTGCGTCCGAAGCCTGATTGCCAGCTGGGACTTTTGCACACACGAGGAGGCCCACAAGCTGCTGGCGGCCGTGCGCGGGCCGGTCACGGTGGAGCTTTTAGACCCCGCCACAAAGATGGCCGTCAGCATGGTGTGCGGCCTTGTTCACAGCCGCCTTGAAGAAGCGAAACACGGCTGGAAAAACCTTGAAATAATGCTGCGGGAAGACCCCAATACCTACTATTCCGAGGTGAACGTATGAACATTCGCAAAGTCATTTTAGGCCTTGTGTCCTCTTTGCTAATGGGGCTAAGCCAACTGCTTGGCGGGGTGGACGCCCCGCTCAAGGCCCTGTTTGCGCTGATGGCAGCCGACCTCATCACAGGCATGCTCAAAGCCGCCCTGCGCAAGGAGCAGTCGGAGGGGCTTTCTTCCAAAACCATGTTTTTGGGCCTTGGGCGCAAGCTCATCGTACTCATCCTTGTGATGATGGCCGTGCAATTAGATAGCCTCCTTGGCCTTGACAGCGTCAGCCGCCTTGCCGTGATTGGCTTTTATGTGGCAAATGAAGCCCTGTCCATCGTGGAAAACGCCGCCCTGCTTGGCGTCCCCTTCCCCAAACAGGTACTGTCCTCGCTTGAAGCGATGCGGGATAAGGAGGAAAGACAGGAGGAATAAAAGGAAAAAACCAAACAGCCTTCACAGAAAAAATCTTGAAGGCTGTTTTAATGTATGAAACAGATTGAAAAACCTTGTTTTTTGAAGTATATTATACTAATAAGGAAAGCAAATGCTGTTTGGGACTATAAATAAGCACTGATATGATTGAAATGGAGAGGGGAAAAATCTCGTGGCAAGGGTGGCAAAAAACGCAAATTTACATGCGGCGAGCGTGGCAAAAAAAGATGAGTTTTATACTACTTATGAAGATATACAGGCAGAATTAAACCATTATGAAGACAAGTTCAGAGGTAAAACTGTTTTCTGCAATTGTGATGACCCCTTTGAAAGTTACTTTTCTAAGTTTTTCTTGCGAAACTTTAATTATTTAGGGTTAAAGCGCCTAATATGCACTTCTTACAGTACTTCTCCCGTGATTGCGCAGCAACTGGTACTTTTTGATGATATGGACGAACCTGTCGTGCAGGGCAACGGCTATGTCATGGATATAAAAGAGGTCCCCATGGCAAACAACCGAGGCGTTTCAGATGATGATATAGACGCTCTTCTGAAGTCAAAAAAACGAGGCGTAAAAAAGCTAAAAGGGGATGGAGATTTCCGTTCAGAAGAATGTATCGAATATCTGAAACAAGCGGACATCGTTGTAACGAATCCTCCGTTTAGTCTGTTTCGAGAATATATAGCACAGCTTGTGGAATACAATAAAGACTTTTTAATTATCGGTAATATAAACGCTATTTCATACAAAGAAGTATTCCCACTTTTCAAAAACAATAAACTATGGCTTGGTCCAAGTATCCGTAGTGGAGACAGAAAATTTTATGTACCCGATGATTATCCTCTCCGTGCTGCAGGTTGCGGCATAGATGAAAACGGTAGAAAATATATTCGTGTAAAAGGAGTTCGATGGTTTACTAACCTCGACTTCGCTATTAGACACGAAAAATTAGTATTGTATAAACGTTATTATGGAAATGAGGAAAACTATCCCAAATACGATAATTATGATGCGATCAATGTAGACAAAGTTGCCGACATACCTTGTGATTATTTTGAAAACATGGCTGTTCCTATTACCTTCGTAGACAAATATAATCCAGACCAGTTTGAGATTGTGGACGCGAATACCATAAGAACAAATGAAGACACACCAATAAAAAAACATGGTTTAATTAAAGACAAAGATGCTGTTATTTCTACTGAAATTTCTACAAAAAAAGACTTGACAAATCGTAATCTGACCATATCATCATTGACAGACAGACAGACAGACAGACAGACAGACAGACAGACAGACAGACAGACGAATTACCTATGTCAGAATTGTCATCAAGCGGAAGATGTAACGGCATCATGGGAGTACCTATCACATTCCTTGATAAATACAATCCAGACCAATTCGTCATCATCGGACTTGACAGATATGTCCCAGACAATCCACACTACGGACACAGATTCACTGTCAATGGTCGAGAAAAATACGCAAGAATCCTTATTAAGAGAAAGATGTAACGGAATCATGGGTGTACCTATTACTTTTTTAGATAAATATAATCCAGAACAGTTTGAAATATTGGGCATCACCTTGGGTAATACAGTTGATTATCCAATGACAACCATTTATGAAAATGCCATTCAACACAATCAAAACGGTAAAACACAAAGCGGGAGTAAAGTTAACACAAGAGCTGCTGTCCTTGTAAAAGAAAAACCCAAGGACAAAGTTTATTATACTGCAGATAATGCAGACGGGTACTTGCTAAGTATATATCCTCGAATTTTAATCAGGAGAATAAAATCATGAAAATTGAACCAAAGCAAATTAAAGTCAAAGATATTTTTGATGGTTATGTTGATAACGATGATGACGGTGTGTTTGCCTACGGTGGTAAGCTTGCCATCCGTCCGGCATATCAAAGAAACTATGTATATAATAATGTTCAAGCTGAATCAGTTATCCAAACTGTACTTAAAGGTTTTCCGTTAAATATTATGTATTGGGTCAAGGTAGGGGACAATCAATACGAGATATTAGACGGACAGCAAAGAACGTTGTCTGTTATGCAGTATTTAGACCATAAATTTTCTATTCTGCTTGATGGGAAGAAATATTATTGGGATGCTTTACCCGATGACAAATATGATGCGATTATGAATTATGAATTTATGATTTATATATGTGAAGGTGAAGAATCTGAGAAGTTAGAATGGTTTAGGGTTGTTAATATAGCTGGTGTAAAATTAACCGACCAAGAGCTTTTGAACTCCGTCTATACTGGCGAATGGTTATCTGATGCCAAAAGATATTTTTCAAAGAGAAATTGTGCCGCAAAAAAATTATCGGATAGATATATAACCGGAGATCCAAACAGGCAGGAATTACTTGAAAAAGCACTTAAAGGTATTTGTGAATATCAAGGAATAAAAGAAATTTCAGAATATATGGCAAAGCATAAATCAGATGCAGACGCAAATGAACTGTGGCAATATTTTCAAGATGTTTTTCATTGGGTAGAAAAAATATTCCCTAAACACTATCCATCTATGAAGGGTTTGGACTGGTTACACCTTTACAATAAATATCATCATAATTCATATAATTCATCAGTGATGATTGCCGAAGTAAAAAAACTTCATGAAGACGAGGATGTACAGAAGAAAAAAGGAATCTATGAATATCTTCTTTGCAAAGACACTGACCCCTATGCAGGCAGATTGTTGAGCATAAGAGCGTTTGACAAAAGAGATAAAATGGCTGCATATACCAAACAAGATGGTATATGCCCCATATGCAAACAACATTTTAATTATGAAGAAATGGAAGGCGACCACATAATACCTTGGAGTAAAGGTGGAAAAACTGTACCCGAAAACTGTCAAATGCTCTGCAAGGATTGCAACGGAAAAAAGACAGATAAATACTAAGGGCAGTTCCATATACTCTGAATTAACGATCAATGGATAGAATAAAATCAGGACTATACTTCTTATAAATCACCCCCAAAGTTGAACTAAACCAACTTTGGGGGTGCATTTCATGTATATAAGTGAAATGGTTTAATTCTAAATCAAACGTTTAGAAGCCCAAGGCCTTGCCGTCGCGACGGGGGTCGGCGCCGCCATGGAGGGCGCCGTCTTCCTGATAGACGATGCCCTGCACGCCGCCGAAGTAGAGGTTCCACTCGCCCCTGTCATTCACTTCGTGGCCCATGGCCTGAAGCGCTTCAATCACTTCGGGGGCAAAGCCCATTTCGCCGGATTCGTAATGAATCTTGTTGCCCAAGTTGTCGGTAATACGGGGGGCGTCGATAGCTTCCTGAATGGTCATGCCGTGGTCGATCACATGGGAAATAACCTGCGCCACCGTGGTAAAAATGCGGGTGCCGCCGGGGGAACCGAGCGTCATGAAGGGGCTGCCGTCTTCTTTCAAAACGATGGTAGGCGTCATGGAGCTGAGGGGGCGCTTGTTGCCTTCAATGCGGTTGACCGATTCGGTACCTGCCACAAAGTCGTCCATCTCGTCGTTAGCGATGAAGCCGTAGCCTTCAATGGCCACCTTGGAGCCCCAGAAGTAGTTGATGGTCTTGGTAATGGCCACCATATTGCCCTTTTTATCGGCGATGGAAATATGGGTGGTGGAGCCGGACTCGTACTTGTAGGGGTCGTCGGCTTCGTAGGCGCCGCTCTTTTCAAGGTCAATCTTCTCGGACAGCATCTTGGCGTAGTCCTTGTTCGTGAGGCCGTCAAGGGGCACATCCTGGAAGTCAGAGTCGGCCATGTACTTGGCTCTATCCGCAAAGGCCATCTTAAAGGCTTCGGAGAACAGGTGCAGCGCAGGAGCGGAACTGGGCTCCAGGGCGCCGATGTCGAAGTTTTCAAGGATGTTGAGGATTTCAATCAAGTGGGTGCCGCCCGAAGACGCGGGGGGCGCGGAAATGAGCTGATAGCCCCGGTAGGTGGAGCGCACAGGCTCACGAACCTTGACTTGGTAGTTGGCCATGTCTTCCATGGTAATGATGCCGCCGTATTTTTGCACGGCGTTGACAAAGGCCTGGGCGATTTCGCCGGTATAGAAGGCATCCTTGCCGCCTTCGGCAATCATTTTCAGGGTCTTGGCCAAGTCGGGGTTCTGGTAGTTGTGGCCGATTTCATGGGGGAGGCCAAACTCATCCAGATAGTAGTGGCCAAGTTCGGGGTATTTAATCATGTTGTTGTAAGCATCGGTTGCCGCTGCGTTCATGTTGTAGGATACCAGGAAGCCTTCGGTCGCCAAGTCAATGGCGGGCTGCATAACTTCCTGGCGGCTCATGGAGCCGTACTTTTCAAGGGCGTATTCAAGGCCGGCCACTTCGCCGGGCACGCCAACGGACTTGCCGCCTTCTGAGTTATGGCCGCCGATGACCTTGCCATCATTGCCGATGGTCCACAGGGCAGGTGTTGCCAGGGAGGGAGCCATTTCGCGGAAGTCGATAAATACATCCTCGCCCGTTTCGGCGGAATGAATCAGCATAAAGCCGCCGCCGCCAAGGCCGGAAGTATAGGGCTCGACCACGCCGATGGCGTAGGCGGTAGCGATGGCTGCGTCAATGGCGTTGCCGCCCTTTTGCAAAATTTCAAGGCCCGCGCGGGAGGCATAGAAGTTGGATGCTGCCACCACGCCGTTTTCGCCCACGGCGTCACGGTCGGTGCGCAGGGGATTGCCCTGCTCGTCATAGGGTTTCCAGATGTCCTGGGCGCTGGCGGCTATAGGCAGTACCATCACCAGCGCTAACAATAGCGATAGTATTCTTAAGTTACGACGCATGTTGTTTCCTCCTTATTATATATGCTAACAACCAAATAAACCGGTTGCCGCGTTCTATAGTTTTCTAAGCGTATGCACCCATAAGGTCTGTAAGCGTATTATAGCATATTCGTTTTTGAATTACAAATAAAGGCCGCCCTGCGCTAAATTGTATGCTTAACCACGCCCGGCATGATATTTTTTGCAGGGCGTGGTAAACCCCGTTCACTCCTCGGGGTACGATCTGTTTTTGACCGGCAGTAAAAGAAGCGCAGCAAACGCTACTTGTCGTCCTCCTCATCGCCTTTGTTTTTATGCGTATCTTTGGCGCTAAAGGCGGCGCCCAAGGCAATGCCTAAAGCCATCCCCACGGGCATCCACAGGCCGATATTTTCCGTCGCCGCGCCAATGGCCGCGCCCAACGCAAGGCCGATTGCCATGCCGATGGGAAGACCGGAGGCATCGGGTTTCTTGGTTTTTTTCATGTTGACCTCCTTTGATTTTCGCAGGCGTTAACGTTCTCTTCCTCTAAGTTGTAAATCATGATATAGTCCTCTTCATTGGTTTTGACAACCTGAAAACTCAGGCGCTTATACAGGCTCACTGCCCTGTTTTCTTTCTGTACAGACAGGGAGACTTTTTGATAGCCCTTTGTTTTTAAGAGCCTTAGCATTTCTTTCATCAATTCCGTGCCGATGCCAGAGCCACGATATTCTTTGAATACGGAAATGGATAGGGACGGGGTTTCATTGTCGATATGCCCGTAATCGTTCATAATGCGAACCCATACCGCGCCGACAATTTGCCCGTTTACTTCGGCAATCAGGGCGTGATCGTCTGTTTTTCCGAAATTTTCTGTATACATCCGCAATTCCAGCAAGTCAACAATGGATCTTGGTGGAGACTCCATGCCCTTTGGCACGAAGATCGCTTCGTACAAAAAATCTTTGAGTAAATTGTATTCATCTGGGAACATTGGCCGGATGATGTGCTTCACCTTCTAAAACTCCGGAAATTTAAAAATATTGGGAACAGCGTTTTCGCCAAATGTTTTTACCCCCATTCGATACATGGCCTTCGCGTGAATCCTGTCGTGCCAAAGAAACCTGCGCAAGACTTTGGGAATGGACCACTCCTCGCCATGGCTGCCCTCGTACACTTTACCGGATAGAAAATTTCCCCGCGCTTCCAAAACTTCAAAGCCCCTCAAACGGTTGTTTAAAATATCGCCGTCGTTTGACGCCTTCACGCCCACTTCGCCCCAATAATACGCATTGATGTTTTTTGTGTGCAAATACATTTCGGAAGCGGTGCGGGGCGTTTGCCCGTAAAAGGTTTTTCGGGGCTCAAGGACGGTGGTTTCTTTGCCCGGCATAGCCAGGTAAAGCATTAAGAAATCCTTTGCGGACTTGAGCGCCAAAGCCTTCAGGCGTTCATAGGTTTTGATGGTCATATCTTCCCGTTCGGTATCGAAAAGGACATCCGAATCGGCGTCGGCAATATCGAGTTTCGTTGCTGATTCTTGTACAATGCGAGTACGCACGATTGATGGAACCTCCCGGTTTGCCCAAGCTAAATAGCACTTAATTTCTTCCGGCATCTTGCTTAGCGCTTCTTCCTTGGTTGCGCCTCTTGTAAAAGCGCCGATAACATTGTTTGCAAAAAGCAAGCTATCGTTACCATTATGTTCCCAAACGCAGTCAATTAGCATCTTATTTGCTCAGCCTCCTTGCCTTGCCCTTTAAGGGGCAGCGTTCTAAAATAATTTGATATAAGAATGGGTGTCAAAGCCAAAGATTTAGAAAGATATTCACATTGTCAATCAATGGTTTTCAAGCAATAAAGTTGACCATCGCGTAAATGATATGCCCGATAGTGAAACCCAAGGCTGGAATGACGGCCACCCAATTTTTCCTGTCGATTGCATACAAGATGAACGCCATGCACGGCGGAACGCTTAGCCCTAAGATAACGATGGCGCCCGCCAAGCCCCGATAATAGGCAAGCCAACTGATATAATACAAAAGGCAGCAAAGACCTGTGGCTATAAGGAGTGGCGATACGCTAAGTTTTTTCCTTTCCCTGTCTTGAATAAAACACAAGGCGGCAAGCATCAAAGCTTGGCATACGGAGGCAATGGCGTCAATGGTTTTGGTAACCGACTCTGCCCTTAAAATATCATTGGGCGCGGGAAGGGCTGACCATATGAAGTTTGGAATCATGACGGCCACAAACAGCAACAGCGCCCCAATATCAAAGCCTAATTTATATTTTTTGGCCATGGGCAGCCCCTTTCTACAAATTTACAATATTGATTTAAAACCTGATGAAAGATCCTTTTTTGATTGGGGTTCAGGATAAAGTACACCAAAGTTCGCAACTTCTCTGAGTGAGCAGGTATAGGCGAGCCACTGGGACTCCGCTACAATGTGTGTTGCCAAGACATTCACAAGGAGGAGAACTCCAAAGGCTCAAGACAAGAATATCACGAATTTAGGACAAATGCTATTCTATTTCATGAACATCCCCCTGATTCCGTTCTCAATACGCTTGAATGGCTGTGTCATCGGCTCATGAAAGTAGAAGTTTCCAGCCAAATCGTCGCAAACTCACAAACAAACTGACAACATAACAATCAGGGAACAAAGTTACAAAACTTAACTTACGGGGCTACAGATCCTATTTTACATATTTTCTAATCAATTCTACCGCTTTGTAATTCAGCAAGCTTCACCATTGACTTCCGATGCCCTTTTTGAGAGGCTGATCGTAACAACTCAATTGCTTTTTTTTGATTTTGATCAACGCCCATTCCATTCAAATATAGTAATGAGTTACCCGATAGAACCTTTACCTAAAAGAGATGAAACGCAAGCGGAAATAGTTACCTGCGTGATGATTTATAACGCGGAAACAAACGAAGTGTTGGTTCAAAACCGCACCAAAAAATACCCCGACTGGTCCTTTCCCGGCGGGCATGTAAGCCGGAAACAAAAAAACCATTGCCATCAACCCGCAAGGATTTTGGACAACGGTCAAAGATTTGTTTGTGGTTTAATGAACGAAAAATAGCAGATGGGGATATAGACTTACCTTATTGCCCCGATAGCGGGCTTATAAAACGCATCAAACAGGCGAGTATTGGCGGGCTGCATTTTGTACCTCATCTGGGGCGCCTAATCATATATTTTAGGCAAGGGAGGAAGAACGAAAAACCGCTTGCTCTGAAAGCCAAGAATGGCAACGGAGTAAGTGGCTTTATAAATTACTGGTATTTGAGTTTGGAAAATAAGTTATTTGTCTGTCAAGTTTAAACCGTCAAATGTATATCTGCGCAAGTAATCCAATTCTTCTTTGTCTTTTTCGAGGAGAGCGAGAAAATCATTGAAGGAACATAGAATGATATCAAATTCAAAATCCTTGTCTATTCTTTTGAACAGACTCTTGACTTCCCTCATGTAATTATAGAATGTTTCAAATTCTCCTTGTACTTCCTTCTTGTTTGCACAGTATTTATCTTTAAACTCTGGAATTTTGGATGTGGGTAGAGTCCACATACAGTTGACCAATGTTAGTTTCTTGATTATTCGGGGTTCTGCCTCTTTATCGAAACAAGCTCTGTAACAAGCAACTGTATGTTTGAATATTTGGAAAGCATCATATTTTTTTATTTTTTTTACCTCATTTTTCAGTTTTCCTGCGATGTAACTAAAAACCTCTCCTGCGTCATCATCAATATAATTTTTCTTACTGAGATAACTATCTGAAAGCTTACCCTGGTTGCTATCAATAATCCACTCTAACATTTTCATTTCAATAGCGATGGCTTCACAAGTGTCTTTTTGATATAGAAAGGCATCTAAGTTGGCTGGCTTATCAGAGGAAGTTAGAGTTGGATATTGCTTTTCAAATTCAACAGAATAAACGCCTTCTCTGATGCGTTTGAATTGCTCTTTCTGGTCATCTCTTTCCTTTTGATCTTTAAATATAGCTGCTCCATTTCCGAAAAGATTATAAGTTAGTGCTGCGGAAGAACGAAGGGCGTACATGTTTTTCTTCAGTTCGTTTCCACTTCCTTGTTCATAATTGCTACGAGACTTGTTGCTCATCGGCTTATAAAAATTGTCATTCAGCTCTTTTAGATAGTACGCTCGTGTATACTTTTCGTCTTCACACTGATAAGGGTGAACCCCAACCACCTTTTCAAAAGCGGTTTTTAAGAGTGTTAGAATATTCTTATAATACTTATCCATAATGTACCTTCTTCAGATTTGATTTATTACTTACCCATAGGGTATGTATCATTTAGTTAGTATAACAGTTTCGAAAAAAATCCATTTTCGCTTTCAATTCTTCTTCGCTGTTTTATACTTCATACCTTTTCAAAGCATCTCGTAACGCCTCTTTCACCTTATCCGCCAACGACTGCGGGGATAAAATCGTTACATAAGGGGCATACTGCAAAGCCCAAAACCGCATGGCCTGTAAGTTGGCCTTCACATGGGCGATGACGGAAGTTTCCGTTTCGTCTGTGAATATTACGCCGTTTCCGAACCAGTCAATCAGTTCTCCGGCCATGTCGGGCGTGGTGCGCATGATTACCTGTTGGCTTTCACCGGAGAACATATAAATGTGCTCCGCCATGTGCTTAGGCAGATTCAGGCCGTTTTCCAGGCCTTCCACCTTGCGCTGCGGTTTTGCCGGTGATTTTCTCAGCTCTATATCCCTGATACGATCCAATCTGTAGTGGGATATATTGTTATGTTTATCTGTGTTGGCGATAAGGTAATATCTGCCATTGGTTGCCACCATCTGATAGGGGTTGACAAGGTAGTTTCGCGGCTCTCCCGTCTTATTCTGTCTAAGGCGTAATTTTTTGTCGATGCCATAGTCCCCGTAATGGAACACCACCTGACGGTTTCTTTCGATGGCTTCATCTAAAATTTCAATGGTGTAGAACAACTCGGCATTCTGGGGCTGATCGCTGGGCAGATTTCGCACATGGCGCACCTTGCTTTTAAAGTATCGGCTGGACAAGCCTTGGATTTTTTCAATCAGCTTTTTGCATTGGCTATATGGAATGTGTTTGGAGAATAAAAGGCTGTCAATCAGCAAGCGTAATTCAGCGTCCGAAAAATCTCTTTCCAAGTACCAGTCGGTATAAATAACCTCTTCTTCACCGTGCTTGTTGCGGCGAACGCTTTGGGAGTATTCCAAGTGATAGCCAAAGTCGATTAAATTCATCAAATTACGCTTGATGGCTTTCCGGTCTGCGTCCATTTCATATTCGTTTTGCAAAATGTCCAAGATATCTTTTTGGCTGAGCCGATGGTCGGCATCGCTGTAGCGGCGCAGGATATCAAGGATATTCATAATAAGAAGTTTTTTGGGTTGTTTAGCGCGCATATTCCACCTCTTTCATCGATTATAGCATATACCGGCGAGGAATATGATATTTTTGAGTGATTTTACCTTGAATCATGTTCCGTCTTCAAACGGGCACTCTAACAATGGTAACGCTTTCCCGCAAGGCTCTGATGTCCGAGTAAAGGAGCGTTTCTTTTTCCAAGAGTAAAGCTGCGGCCTTTTTAAGAAAAGTCATGTTTTTCAGCAGGATGTCCCGAGCTTTAAACATGTATCGTTCAAGTTCCGCATGAACAACGGCTTCGGTTTTTGTATTCATATTTTCGGAAACCCTAGGCATTTGATGGGTGGCAACATGAATCAGGCCAAGGCCGCAGGTGCCGCTTTGGGAAATACCGTTGCGAATTTCTCGAACAGCCCGTTCGATATCCGATTGGCAGCAGTTTGCGCATGTTTCGCAATGGTAAAGCTCAACGGCGGCTTTACCCCCAAGGGCCACTAAGATACGATGGGGTCTGCGTATTAATTCCCTGCATATACGAATGAAGCCGTCTGCAAAGTCTCTGCCCCTTGATCTGAGGGAGGCCAAACCTACGCTGCCGGGGCATAAAACCTCGCAAACCACCAAGTGACCCGCTTCATGCAGGGCGGTTTTTTGCAAATCTTTTTCAGAAGGCTTGCTAAAGTTGTCGGGGGAATGATATTGCATCCGTAATACGGCGTTGGTTAAATCGTCCATGGAAATGCTTGGACGCCTTGCGAAAGCTGCGTTGATAGCGGCCTCATTTAGGATGGTTTCAAGTTCTGCGCAGGAGCTGTAATTAATCATCATGGCGATGTCTTCCAAACTCACGTCGGGTGACACCTTTTTGTCTTGAAGATAGTGCTTGATAATTTCTTCCGCGTCCTTAGCGGTAGGAATGCAAACTTCAATCTTTCGGTCAAAGCGTCCCGACCGTGTAAGTGAGTAGGGCAGCTTTTCAATGTTGTTGGCGGTTGCGATAATGAATACGTCACAATTTTGAATATCATCAATCCCAGTTTGAACGGCAACATATTCTTGAGTGTCTCTGCGCCTTTCATCTTCGTTGGCGTACTTGTCCAAATCATCCAAGAACACGATGGCGGGTGCGTTTTCTTTGGCGGCTTTAAAAGTGTTTGCGATTTCACTTACAAAATCATTGGCGCATTTATTTCTTCTTACCGTGTAAGACTTTAGGCCGCTTTCTTCGATGAAGCAATTTGCCATGAGCGTTTTGCCCAATCCAGGGTTACCATAGAGCAAAATACCTTGCGGCTGCTTTGCCCCGAGCTTTTCATAAATAGACCTATTGTGAACCATGTCGCAAAGTTGCATAAATTCGTTTTTAATGGTTTCATAACCGATGATTTTATCAAACGCGCTCATTTGTTTTCCTCCATGTCTGTTGGTTTTTTGCCTGTAATTTCATCATAACACTAACGATGGGACAAAAAAGTCACATGAACATAAAAGGGAAAACAAAATCGTGCCAAAACTGCGTTTGGCAATTTTGGCACGGTGGACCAATTATTTCCGATGAGCGGCGCTTTACCGTCCTATTCCCAAGTGTGTACGTTTCAAAAATGTTATCCACTTGTGGTACATATCAAGCAAGGGTTCGTCCAAGTACAACAAGGCTTTTTCCCTGATTTCACAGGGAATGCCATAGGCGGCTTCGGCGATGCTGCCTGTGATGGCGGCCAGCGTATCGCTGTCGCCGCCCAGGGAGATGGCGTTTCGGATGGCATCTTCAAAGCCGGTGCTTTCAAGAAAGGCGATGATAGCCTGCGGGACGGTGTCTTGGCAGCTTTCGTTGAAACGGTACGTCGGGCGGATTTCATCCAAGGTTTTGCTCAAATCGTAGCCGTGCTGTTTTTCAATAAAACGCCGGAGTTTTTCTTTTTCTTCGGCGGTTACGGAACATTGTTTGAGCGGCATATCTGTCATATACCAGCTGCCGAAGTTAAAAATGCGGCAATAGAAGATTGCGTCCGTCACTGCCAAGGCGCCCTTGACGCCTTCAGGATGGTTGTGCGTAACTTCGGCTGATGTTTTCGCCGTGTTTCTGGCGTTTTCCGGCCAAAAGCCCACGCGATCATAATACCCGAAGCTCATGTTCCATGCGCAGGGGGACACCCGCATAGCCGAGCCGTTGCCCCAAGAGTTGTAGGGCTGGCGGTCGGCTGAATGTATCCAGTAATCAAACCGAGCTCCGTACCCCGCGTAGGGATACATCCGTCCCCATTTTTTGTAGGCATCAATGAAATCATCGGGCTTGCCGCCGTTCATAATGGCTTCCGCAGTGGCAATGGTCATCACGGTATCATCGGTAAAGGAACAGGCCTTTTGAAACAGGGGAAAGTCTTTGGTTTTGATGTTATTAAATTCATAAACCGAACCGACGATGTCACCTATAATTGCTCCCAACATTCTGACAACCTCCTTTTTCATTTGCTTCAATCATACCCAAAGGGACGGATTTAAGGCAAGGGGGGCTTCCATGTAGCACCGCCTTGAGAGCGCCCGCCATTATTATGTATTTTAGTTTAAGGGATGATATACTTACATGCGTTGACTGAAAAACTGGGAGGTGGAAGATAGAATGGCTGCCACCACAGAAAATTTGTAAGATTATCAGCTTTCAGTAGTCTTATAGGTGAGGAGGTGAGAAAGTGGCGGAGCTCGACAAAGAGTTTGAGCAAATTTATACGATATATTTTAACGACGTGTATTTGTTTCTCAAACGCTTGTCAAAAGACAGGAGCGTTGCGGAGGAGATAACCAGCGAGACCTTTTTCAAAGCCATGCGCTCCATCGATAGTTTCCGTGGGGACTGCGACATTCGCATTTGGCTATGTCAAATCGCAAAGAATTGTTATTATTCCTATTTAAAAAGGCGGCAACGCATCGTAGATGTAGAAAATGTTGACAACGTCTCTTTTCCGGAACATGGAAACAGCATTGAAGAACAAATATTACAACAGGACGATGTTGCACAGATACATCGATTGCTCCATGAACTGCCGGAACCGTATAAAGAGGTGTTTATGTTGCGTGTTTTTGGAGAACTAAGTTTTAAGCAGATTGCGAGCATTTTTCATAAAACGGATAATTGGGCTTGCGTTACTTATCACAGAGCAAAGAATAAAATCATCAAACAAATGGAGGAAAGCAATGAGTAACAAATGCAATATCATCAAAGATATTCTCCCTCTCTATGCAGAGGATATGGCAAGTCAAGACACAAGAGATTTTGTAGATGAACACCTGAAACATTGTGCGGGGTGCCAGGCAAAACTTAGACAAATCAAACAATCCGTAGATTTTGAACCTGACGGGAACACTTTGCCGCTCAAAAAGCTGAAAAAGAAACTGCGAACCAAAAGAATCCAGACGATAATGTTTACTGTCACATTGGCCTTTGTCATTCTCGTGTCTTTATTTGCGGTTTTAACATCACCGCAGTATTTTCCCTATTCCGATAACCTGTTAACCGTTTCGGACAATATGAATGGCAGTATTACCATATTTTTTGACGAAAAAGTTACAGGCTACAGTTGCTCCAAAGGAATTGATATCGATACAGGCGTGGAGGTTTACTACATAGACGCATGGAATACGATTTGGGATTTGTTGTTTTCCAAGCGTGAAAAACAAAATATGGTGGTCGACACTGCGGACAAAAAGGGAATACAAGTTTACTATGCCCAAAACAACGACGCTGTCGATGTGCCGATTTATGGCGCCCGTGTGAGCGATAATGAAGGCAGGAAAACGTTACCGAGATTAGTATTAGGGTGGTATTTTTTTTGGGCATTAGGTGCGTTTATCGTGTTGCTTGTCGCACGATTATTATTAACGATTCTTTTCAAGAAAAAATCGAATGTTGTCATTTGGCTTGATCGATTGGCGCTGCTTCCTGCTTCTTATGTATTAGCGCATTTGCTTACAAAAGGAATCAATTTTCCGACTTATTCACTCCAACGTGATTTTAGTATGATTGTACTGGCGGCGATTCTTATCTATTGCGCAATGCTGTCGGGGATAAGCTTATATAGGGCAAGGAAAACGCAATAACGTTTGCTTTTTTAGAAACTGAATAAGCGCTTTTAATTGCTCCCCAAAAAGCATCAACAAGGCGCCGCGCGAGGCGGCGCCTTGTTTTATACTCCTCTCAAATAAGAAAAGCTTTTCCTGCGCAGGTCTTCCTCGTTTTGGCTTTGGGAGGCTCAGTCAGCGTAGGATCCACTACGCCTCCTTCGTCGCCCTTTGCCAAAACAAACAATCCCTTGCGCATTATGCCTGTCTTACCTGAGAAGAGTATTAGCCGTTTCCGAAATGAAAGCGCTGGTTACGGATTGGTTCCATAGATCGCCGGATCTCCGCCATAGGCAAGCATGAGCTGACGGAATTTTTTTTCGGCTTCGTTTCTGGTGATCGTTCCTTTTTCAAGCTCGCGATCAATCAAAGCGGCTTCGTTGACGAGTGCTTCAAATTCCGGGATATCGCTGTTTGTCCAGTTGCGGCGGCCCAGCAGGGCGCTTGGATCATCCGCCTTTTCATAGGCCGGCGTTCTGTTGGCGTGCACGGTCTTTACAGCTTCCAGCGTATCTGGGTCAAGACAAATCATATGGTGTCCCAACCGGCTGATATACGAGAGGATCCTGTTTTCAAACTCGGTTACTCTATTCTCCTCAAGCTTTTGAAACTGGATTTCGTAATTGAAGGAGAAACAATAATCCCTTGTAGCGCTTGCTATAGGCGACGGCAAAAGGATAAAGCTGAATTTCTCCATCTGTTGCTTTGTTAAACCGGATACTTTCTCCATGGCGGCAATAGCCGCTTTGACTTCCGGTGTATCCGCATACAATAGATTTTCGTCAGGTTCCGCAAACGCCAGTGTCGTTTCCAAACGGGAGAGCATTTCTTCATCGCTTTTTTGAATTTGTGAAAGATCATAGCCTGCTTCCTCAAACTGATTCATGAAATAGACCTGATCCTCAAAGGGCTGCATAAAAAACTGAACATTCTTGGCCCTGCCAAAAACATAATCTTTTTTGCCCGCTTCCCAGGTGCGCCGGGCATAGTCAGGGAAGAAATCATCCAGATACCAGTTGCACATCATCACTTCACCCGAGGGAGAAGCAACCGTAACCCTGTACTCGCCCGGCGGGCCATAGTCGTGGTCTTCATCGATGTTCACACCCTTTCGGGGCGTGATGTAAAATTCCCATTCGTTCACTTCATCTTCGTAAGGTGAATGGAAAAAGTTGGGATAGACGCCCATGGCATCAAGCTCCTCTTCCGGCGTCCCGAAAGCATCGATAATGGCCTTTCGGGCGATGGCAAAAGCTTGCTCATAATCCAGGTCTTTATCCTGCGGCACGGTTGAAATGACTAAATCCTCTTTCACGCCCCCATATTCTTTTTCAAAACCTTCTTGGTCAAATTCTTCGATGATCTCAATTGCGCCTGTGGTGTTCATTTTTTGGAAGGAGTTTTGCCACACCTCCCATAACTTTTGAAAAGCGCCTGTGGCCGCCAGCGTTGTCACTGTGGCTAAAATTAATACAATTGCTGCTATCAAAGTAGTTGATATTTTCTTTTTCATAACGGTATTTTCCGTCCTTTCCTGATGCATAATCTTCTGCGCCAGCCAGGGATCCCCCTGAATCGAAGAAAGGACGGTGTCTATTGAGTGTTGTACAAAATCTTTATCTCTCTTGTCATTCATCAAAATACGCTCCTTTCATTGCTTGGCGCAATTTTTTCTTTGCTCGTTTGAGTCTGCCGAACACGGAAGAGACTGCGATATCAAGCGTTTTTGCGACTTCTTCCATGCTCATGTCCTGGTAGTAGTAGAGCAATACCGCTTCCCGCAGCTTGATGGGGAGCTTCGCAATTTCCATATTGATAGCGACCGTGTCTTCGGGCAAGGTGTCCGAAGCTTCCGGAAGCTGGTCAAGCGTTATGCGACGGTCAATATGCTTCAGCCATGCCCCACGCTGCATGTCTCTGCAGGTGTTGATGGCAATTCGCATAAGCCAGGTTTTCACGCTGCTTTCTCCACGAAAAGAGGGCATCGCTCTGTAGGATTTTATAAAGGTTTCCTGGACCGCATCCTCCGCAAGCCCCAAGTCCTGTAAGTTCAGGTAGCACATGCGCAACAAGGATGTTTGATAGGTATCTACAAGTTCAGTAAATTTCTGCTCCGCGGCAGGATCAGGCGCCTTGATCCCTTGCATCCCTCTGCTCACCTCCTTCTACTTATTGGACGGATAAACCCGCGATTATTTTCGTATGCATAAAAATCTTTTTTATTTTATGTTTTGGTTGGGATTATTTCAAGGGAACAAGCGTATTCTTTTTCTTGCGGGCGGTCTTTTATTGGAACAGAACACAGATTCATAGAATTTCAAACAGACCCGACCATCAGAACGGGACAACATATGAGGTGTTTTAGCTCAGTCAAATGGAAATTCGTGGTTACATATTCATTGTTGTACATTGATATCAGGTTGTAGTATACTCCGGTATGGATTCTCAAAGGAAATGCTTGAGGTATAAGCAGGCTGAACCTCTCCCCCTCTTTCATTAGTGAACTTTCCGAACTTCTTGCCGCGCTCCGCTGAATGCGGCAATGGAGCTAAGGAGATATCAAATTCAAAATCGGAGGATATTGTGTGATGAAAAGATTAATTTCTTTGATACTTATTGCCGTGGTTCTCTTCGTGTGTCTATGGGCGAATGCGCAGAACACAGATGTGCTGGGCAAATGGTATTGGAGCGATGGTCAGTTGGGGATGGAAATGGTTTTCGACTTCAAGGCCGATGGTACCGTTATAATAACAACGAACATAGCTATAAGAGAGGAAGTTGGTGAAGGCACTTGGGTGATGGATGGAAATCAGCTTACAGTCACGTCTTATACTGGTTCTGAAGCCTTGTTCACTTTCTCCGATGGGCAGCTTACGGGAGGGGAAATGTCGGTCGATGGGCAGCGAGTGGAAAGCTCTTCTTTGGTTTTCTCCAAAGGATTAATGGATTCGCAGGCATATGTGCCTGGTGATATTGTGACTAAACCAAGCCTGAAAGATTTTGAGGGTGAATGGACGGTATATATGCTTGATTTCGATGGCGGGCAGTTTCCCGCGGAGATGGCAATGGATCTCCTTAAGGATAGTGACATGGTGAATCTGACGATTCATGGTGGAACAGCCTTTTTCAGCGATGCGGACGGCGAAAACTCTGGCGAAATCCCCTGCGAATTGTTAGACGGAGAATTGGTCCTTAAAAAAGTTGATGGCAATGTAATTTCCATCAAATGTTCGCTTCATTTACACGAAGATGGGGTTATTTCAAGAGTTGAAGATACCAATGGAAAGAATACTGTAATTTACTATAAAAAAGCGCAGAAAGAGTCAGAATGAACGGAAGCAAGCGCGGATTAAGAGGCGAGGGTGGGATTCGCCCGCTATGCGGGGCCGTTCGCTACGAAACCGTCCACTGGACGCTTTCGTTACGCTCTGTTCGAATCCTTTATCATATTTCCGCCAACAAAAAACCACCCTTGCGGGTGGCCTTTCGTTGGAATTGGACATAGATTAATTGAATCTCAGAACAGGGTACATCCGAAAATCAGAAAGGATACACCAACAGAAAAGGGTACATTGTTAAGAGAAGGTGTAGCTTTTTTTGTATGATTGACCGAATTAACATTGTTGGTTTTTAAGTAAGAACAAGCAAAATATTACGAAAAGGAAAAGTGCGCCATTGTTATCTGTGGAGAAGTCGGAACAGTCGGCAGGATGGACACAGAGCATAGACATTCACCTCCTTAAGGGTATAATAATAGCGCCGCTTGTTTGATCGACGCTGAAGTTGTTATTCATCTTGGAAAACTGGAAGCTGTGAATTAGAAGAGTATGCGACTGCTGCGGTCTGCCTTCTTTACTCCGCAGAATTTAATTCTGATAGAAACGCTTTTATAATGTGATGTTCGATATCCAGCGGGGGACGCTGGGGGTCTTTGGGCAGCGTTTTCGCAGCGGTAGCAATGCGCTCAAGCGAAAGCGCCTGCAGGGTAAAGCCCAGATTCATGGCCTCAATGGAATTGCCCTTGGAGTTTCATCCGCACATATTTTGCAGCAAAGTAATTTCTTTGGGTGTATGCTGGTTCGGATGGCTATGTGGTTTTCTTCCTCGCAGCATTGCGTCAGTTCAATTACGATATGTTATTGATGATAATTTCCTTAATTTGTCACTTGTTTTTTTATTTTATAGAGTTATAATGATCTTAATCAAAAATTAATTTGATGAATCCTTGACATCTTTATAGAAGAGTAAACCTAAAATCTGTTGAGAACTACGATTTATAAATCGCATGATATCTGTCGCAAATCACTTTTGACAATTCAACTATGTGTTAATTTACAAATGAACAACTCAAACTTGAAGTAGTTAATGCCAAGTGTAAATAACGACGCAGAATGTTACTGGAGCAATTCGATGATGTGCTTAAGAGAAGGAGTAAAGTTTATGAAAAAGGCAAATATTCTTGTTTTAATAATGATTGTGTCGATGTCAATTGTTATTTCTTTAAATGTGGTTTCTGCAGAAGAACAAGTTGTGTTTTTGGATAATGTGTTTGAAGAAAAAGTACGAGCTTTTCTTCAGGTGCCTTCTGGCATAATAACGCCGGAACAGTGTTTGCAGGTTACATCCCTAAATCTATCCAACCTGAGCATACCGTTTGATGAATGGGAAACATATCCTGATAGCAAAAAAATACATTCTCTTGAAGATTTAAAGTATTTTCCAAACCTTGTTAGTCTAGATATCGCTCTCAATGCGGTTGAAGACCTAACTCCTCTATCAAATCTGCATGAATTGACTTATCTTGAGGCTCCTCATAATAAGATTAGTGACTTGAGCCCAATAGAAAGTCTATCAAAACTTGAACATGCTGTTTTCTGGTCGAATCAAATATCCGACTTAAACCCAGTCAAGGGTTTAACAAAGCTTAGAGTATTTTCGGTTTTTTCAAACAGAGTTAAAGATCTCAGTCCATTATCTGGATTAATCTCATTAACTACACTTGAAATACATGATAATCCAGTAAACAGCTATTCACCCATTATTCATTTATATAATAATTTGCTTGAGAAGGATTTTTCTCTTGATGACAAGATAAATATCAATCTCGACAATGCAGAGAGTTTTCCAATTGATTATTCGATAAATGACTTTACACCCATAGGTAGTTTCGGGGGATTAACTTGTGCTGTTAGCTTTTCGGATCAATACGCTTATGTTGGAAAAGGATCATCAGTCATAGTCCTAGACAAATCAGACGGCTCGTTAAAACAAGTAGGTAAGCAGTTGTCGCTGAATTCTTTCATATCTTCGATTGTATCAGATAATGATATTCTTTATGTTTCGGCCGGGAACGCGGGAGTTTACATTGTTGATATTTCAAATGATCTTGAACCAGTTATATTAAGCCAATATCAAATTGACGGATTCGCAGAATCAATAACAATTAGGGAGAATATTCTATATATAGCAGCAGGCAATCAGGGATTGCTTACGCTTGACGTTACAGACCCACGCAATCCGAAATCTGAGGGTCAAGCGTTTGCTGGTAATTATGTTGTGAATGTAACCTTGTCTGATAACTATGCAGTCCTATCGGCTGCAGATGACGGTATTTTATTAGCAGATATAAGTAATCCCGAGAGTCTCCATGAACTCTCCACATTGGATACGCCAGGTGTTGTGCGAAGTGTTCTTATAGATGGGAACAGATTATTCATTGCAGATGATTGGAAAGGAATATGTGTAGCAGACATTAGTGACGTAACAAACCCAATCATTATTACTCAACTTGATACTGCCGGGCATGCATTTGGATTGGCCAAAGACAACTCGATTCTCTATGTTGCAGATGCATATATGGGGCTTCGAATAATCGATATAGAAGATATTTATTCACCCAAAGATATAACCAGTTTTTCACCAGCCTCAAGTCAAATGATAAGTGTAACGCTTGATAATAGTTTATTATATTGTGTTGATCGTATAAATGGATTATTCTGTCTGAATGTTGATAATCCATTTTCCCCAAAGCTAATAAGCCTATACGCTTGCTCTATCCCACTACCTCTGAACGTTCCTTCTGAAGTTCAGGATTGGGAATATAAAGCAGATATCATGAGATTGCTTGTACTAGGTGTAATAAGGGATGAACCGTTGCGTCTCGAATCAAACATAACCCGCGCTGAGTTCGCCTCTATGCTCTATCGAGTTAAGAAACTTGATGGCTTGCAAACCAGTTCTTCAATAACGCTTATGGATGTGCCTGTCAATCACGTTGCATATAAGGCTATTCAAAATGCAGTTCAATTAGGACTTTTTATATTACCTTCTCCCGATTCATTTAATCCAGACGGGGCGATGACGTACTCTGAAATTGTCTTTTCATTGTTAAGATTAGTGAATCGAATACCTGTCGAATATTCAACTGATTTATGTATCGAGATGGCAAAGAAATTAGGTCTTGAGTCTGTATATAGTGCAAATCAGGATCAAGAGTATGTACAACGGGCAAATGCCATGGTGATGCTATATAAGACTATTATGGAAATTCCTGATAGTATCACAAACAAGACACTTTTCTTCGATAGCTTTGGTCTAAGGCTTGAAGCTTTTCCATATAATATATACAATATTCAAGTGGTTGATGGCTATGCATATGTGCTTGCAGGAAGTGACGGATTTTGTGTTATTGATGTACGAGACCCATCGAATCCGCATCAGATTGCCCACATAGACATACCAGAATCTGTTACTATTAAAGTAAAAGATGCATATGCTTATGTGTTCGGTGACGATGGTGTATATGTTATTGACATATCAGACCCTTATCATCCATACAGGTTGTCAAGCGAATCATTTTTCGTTGGTGGTCCGATAAGAGGGGTGGTAGTTGAAGGGAATAAAGTATATGCTGCAGATGAATGGGGTTTGAAGATATTTTCTATAGAAGATCCATCAAAGTGTAAGTTAGTCAGCTTTACAGAATTATGGACTGATGAATTTGGGTTCAATAGCTGCACATCAGACATAGCTGTACGGGATAATATTGCGTATCTGGCTTTTGAAAATCGTGGATTGGAAATGTATAATATCAATGATCCTGAGCAAATTGAATATATTGGATCATTTGGCGCATCAGAATATTCAGTTGGCAACATTCAGTTAGTTAATGATATCGCAGTTATTCACTTTGGTAATTATGTAAAATTTCTTGACATTTCAAATCCAAATGAACCAGAAGAAAGAAGTACTATTATATTGGACACGATTTCATCGCAATTCAACTATTCCATGGGAACTTTCGGTAATATTATTATTATACCTAATGACCAGCAAGGTCTACAGCTTTATAATATCTCAGATGCTATGCACCCAATAAAGATTGGTAATATAAACACCCCGGGAATTCCTTCTCGTGTCGAGGTCTGTGATGGTACTGCATATATTACTGATAGCATAGGAGGCGTGTTTATGTTATCACTTCTAAATAGTGCCAGCAGTGAGTCAACAAACGAAAACGAGGCATGGGAATTTGATACTTCTTGGTATCAGAGTGCTTCAATAGAACAGTATGCGCTTTCTTCGGAAAAAGCAGTAAAGAGAATAGAATCTCTCCGTGAAAAGTCCGACTTTGCAGAGACCTTGATAGTTAATACAATAGCGAGTACTGGTGAAGGCAGTCTTGACTGGTGTCTGGAAAATATTCATGAAGGTGGACGTATTCTTTTTGACGTATCAGTTTTTCCTCCCGAACAACCAGCGACTATATTTGCTTCAAATGGATATGAAATTTTCCGCGTAGGGAATATTACTATTGACGCAAGTAATGCAGGTGTAATTATTGACGGGACAAATGTACCGCATGACCAAGCAGGATTACACATTATGTCTTCAGGAAATGTTGTTCGCGGCTTGCAAATACAGAACTTTCATTCGTATGCATTAATGATTCACCGGAATGGAGGCAACATCATCGGTGGGAGTAGGGAAATAGGTGCCGCGCCAATTGGAGAAGGGAATATATTCATCTCATCTGCAGGCGTTACACTGCATGGCGAAGTAGTAACAGATAATATCTTTGTTGGAAATAATGTTGGTATGAAAGCAGATGGGGTAACACCTGCTGGGAATAAAGATGGGATATCTTTACGTAGATATACGACCAGGAATGTAATTGGTGTAGATAGACCGGAGTATCGCAATCTGATTAGTGCTAATCGTCAAAATGGCGTATCGTCAATGGAGAGTGCATATGGCAACCTAATTGAAGGCAATTTAGTAGGAACGGATATAACCGGCAATCATCCCTTTGGCAACGGTAATCACGGCATTACATTTGAATTATGCGGTTTTGGTTCGATAGTGAAAAATAACATTTCTTGTGCTAACGGTCGAGTAGGCGTATTGGTTGGCGATGCTATGAGTAATAACAATGTAATTGTTGGAAATCGTTTAGGAATCGGAGCGGATGGTGAAACTCGGATGCAAAATCTCATGCAAGAGTTTGCGATTTACGGTGGAATGCGAGGTCCAAATTTTTATAACATATTCGGAGGTAACAGCAAAGAAATGAAGAACATTACCAGTTCAGAGTTGGAATATGAAGAATCTGTTTGGGCTGGAGTCTATGATATCATTCTCGATGGGAGAATATGCAAATATAGATGTAATGACGAATACTGAATTATCGGCATTAATCACCAAGATAATAGCTATGTTTCCTATGTACACATATAATCGGTGCTAGCCTTTGACTTGTTATTATATGATGTTAAATGTTCATGATTTTTGATGGTTATCGATAAACATAATATAAACTTTTATCTACGATGCAAATTATTTCCCTTATGCCCTGATACTGTAAACTTTTTAATTTCGCCGTTCGACTTTCAAACACCGAAAACATAAAAAATCCGCGCCGGAAAGTACCCTGATGCGGATTTTTTGATTGAAACACGAGAAAGCCTTATATAGCAAGGAAAAACAAAAGACCATTATTCTATCCAATAGTAGTCCTACAGTCCTTATTTGGCGGAGAGGGTTGGTTTCACCCGCTTTCGCAGGTCCGTTCACAGCAAAACCGTCTACCGGACGCTTTTGCTTGGCTCTGTTTGAATCCTCTATTGTATTTCCGCCAACAAAAAACCACCCTTGCGGACTGAGCGCCTCCGCTTGAAGTGCGGCATAGATAGTATTTATGGTTATCGTGATTTAGCGTGTGAAAATTTTATGTTGACAATCATAAATATGGGCAAATAAATTTTTTCGCAAATGAGCAAAAATAGTGAGCTGAGTGTAAAAATTACGAAAATGAAAAAAACCTTTGTTATAATGCCGTTGTTGGTGTTATAATCATAATAGCAAATATGTGTATTTGTTTTTATTGGTATTAAATCGTGCCAAACAAGCTTTCGGGCGGAACAAAAACACTTTGCTTCAGAAAATAGCGTTGAAGAAATCGGTAAACGTAACTTATTTCACACTTATGATATATAAGCGGACGGCGAGAGGAAAAACAAGGTGAAAAAATTCAATGAGATAGCATTTTTTGCGCTATTGACTTTTATATTTTTATCCATCGTGATCATTCCGCATGTGATGGATGATATGCCGAACCTCTATCTTATAGATAGAAATGTGATTGATTTTTCAGACGGCTGGACTTGGGAAGGCGACGGATTCAAGAAAGAATACAGTTTGCCTTATCATTTTGATGTGGAAGACTCCGAGCCTTTGGTGATAAGGAACACTATTCCCGAAGATTTGCCCGATGGTTCCGTTTTTGCGACCAGATCCGTCGCTCATTCCGTTGTTGTAAAAATTGACGGAGAAACGATTTACGAAATGGGCAATGATAGAAGTCAATATTTGGGTCGGGATTTGGGTACATTTTGGGCGTTTATCAAAACCGAACCGGAGCATAAGGGCAAAGAAATTGAAATTTCTCTTTTTTCCTATCGAACTGTTTCGCATGGCTTCGCTTCCAAGGTGTTTGTGGGTTCCGAAAGCGCCTTGTACGCCCACCTTTTTACGCAAAATGGTTTGTGGAATATTTTCGCCCCTGTTCTTATCCTTTTGGGTTTACTCATTATTTTTGCTTATTTTGTTTTTGGCATTTTCAGGGAGAAAAATCGAGCGCTTCTTTATCTGGGATTTTTCGCTTTTTTCATGGGCAACTGGTTCTTGGGCGAGTCACAAATGCTGCAGCTTTTAACGAAAAACACATACTATACCGTTAGGATTACGCATCTGATGACTTTGCTTGCTCCTATATCCGCCTGCTTTTTTATACGAGAAAACGTTCCGATGAAAAAGAGGTTTTTTACCGATTTTTTGGTTACTGTAGCTATTGTAAATGCAGTTGTCACGCTGGGTCTGGAGTATTTTAATATCTTAGGTCTTACCGATACCGTTGATATGACGATGGTGCTTATCGTATTTATCCTATTGTATTATTTGGGAATTCTTCTGATAGAAAGCTTTTTATACAAAAATCAGAAAGCGCTTAGAGAATTAAAGTTTCTATCCATTGTTTTCGTATCCGGAATTGTGGAAATAACAGTATATTATATCAACGGACAATTGGTAACATCTCACTTTCTGCATATTGGTGTCTTAGTTTATATCGTCTTAATGATTGTATCCCAGTTTCAAGACTATATGGACAGAAAGAGGATCAGAGAAGAAAGAGAATACTACGCGAAAATGGCATATACCGATATTTTGACAGGCGGATACAATCGCGCGAAATATTTGGAAGATATGGAAAAAATAACCGAGCCGGGCGGCGTGGTCATTGTACAGGTGGATACCGACAGGCTTAAATATATCAATGATTGCTTTGGCCACTCCGCGGGTGATTTGGCAATAATTGACACATATCAAGTTGTGGAAAATAATTTCGCCCATGTAGGCGAAACTTACCGTATCGGCGGGGATGAATTTGCTGTGATCGTTGAAAACACCGCAACGGCAGAGGAAGTGGACGCTATCATTGAGAAAGTAAAAAAGGACGTAGAAATAAAAGACAAAGAAAGAGAATATACTTTTTCAATATCTTTAGGTTTCGCGGAGTATGAGGCTTCCTTGGACGCAGACCTATATTCTACCGCCGTAAGAGCCGACCATAAAATGTATGAAGACAAAAGAAGGCATAGACAGTTTAGAACCGATTCACCAGTAGGATAACAATAGAAAAGCCTTCTTTGAGCGCATCTGAACATGACAAAGATGGAATATAAAACGCTTGTTACGTTTTTTGCCTGAAAATGCAAACTGATTGCTGTTTGTCGTTTGGCCTTCTAAACGTCGAAAACATATAAAACCCGTATTGGAAGGCGCTTTTGAGCAGATTTTTTTGCTTGAAACTTTGGAAAACTTTATAATTTAAGGAAAAAGAAAAGAACTGCTATTTTATCGGAATAGTAGTCTTTTTGTTGGAGAAAGACACGAGTTTTATACAAAACGTACTTGGTAACAGTTCTCCCGTTTACTTTGTGCACACCCTATAGTGAGTGAGAAATGATCAAGCAAAACTTCAGTATTGCTCAGCTGAATTTGTGGATACTGCTTAAGGTGTTGAAAAAAAATGATATGATATAATATGGATGAGTAAACGGCAAGGAGATTGCTTAAAAGCAGCCTGAGTACATTCAAAGTATCTGAACATTAAATTTGATACAAACACATTGCGATCGCCTGGGGGGGTACATTTTAGGTTCAGAGAAGTACACTTTTTGAGTAAAATGTAACCGTGTAGAATGATCATTATTTTCATTATGCGCTGGCTTATCACGATATAATGTACCATTGACATTGGATAATGGCGTATTATATTATTCGAGATGGGTTGATATCAAAACGCTATTTTGAGGTTTTCATGGGTTTATCCAAATCGGAGGATATGTGTGATGAAAAGATTAATTTCTTTGATACTTTTTGCCGTGGTTCTCTTCGTGTGCCTATGGGCGAATGCGCAGAACACAGATATGCTGGGCAAATGGTATTTGAGTGGTATGGTTTTGGAAGGTCAGTTGATTGACCCAAATCTAATGGGAATATCAATGGTTTTTGATCTTAAGGTCGATGGCGCCGTTATAAGGACAGCAAACATGGGCATTGGAGAGGGTGTTGATGAAGGCACATGGGTGATGGATGGAAATCAGCTTACAATCACGATTGATAATTGTCCTGAAGTGTATGCTTTCTCCGATGGGCAGTTCACAGGAGGGGAAAGCTCTTCCATGGTTTTCTCCAGAGAATTAATGGACTCACAAGCATATGTGCCCGGTGATATTGTGACTAAACCAAGCCTGAAAGATTTTGAGGGTGAATGGACGGTATATACGCTTGATTTCGATGGCGCGCAGTTTCCCGCGGAGATGGCAATGGATCTCCTTAAGGATAGTGACATGGTGAATCTGAAGATTCATACTGGAACAGCCTTTTTCAGTGATGCGGACGGCGAAAACTCTGGCGAAATCCCCTGCGAATTGTTAGACGGAGAATTGGTTCTTAAAAAAGTTGATGGCAATGTAACTTCCATCAAATGTTCGCTTCGTCTACACAAAGATGGGGTTATTTCAAGAGTTGAAGATGCCAATGGAAAGAATACTGTAATTTACTATAAAAAAGCGCAGAAAGAGTCAGAATGAATGAAAGCAAGCGCGGATTAAGAGGCGAGGGTGGGATTTGCCAAGGTTTTGCGGAACTGTTCGCTACAAAACCGTCTGCCGGACGCTTTCGTTACGTTCTGTTCGAATCCTTTTTCGGATTTCCGCCAACAAAAAACCATCCTAACGGGCGGTCTTTTATTGGAACAGAATATAGATGAAAATAGAATTTCAAAAACGGGCACACCCAAAAATCAGAAGGGTGCTGCGACAAAGAAACAGGTGCGCTTTAAGAGGGCGCACCTGTCAGACCGTAGACAAAGCGGTTTTGGCAATTATGCAAAAGCCGCTTTTTTGTAGCATAGAAACAGTCCAAAGAAGGATTTCACTAATGAATATAAAAAATATGTAAAAGAAGTCGTGCTTTCGGGTGTTGTTCC
>DUQF01000010.1 GCA_012837965.1 Clostridiales bacterium
ACCACCGGCTTAGCCGGTGGTATGCACAAGGCCTTCAAGGCAACTCTCTTGCCGCATCTAAAGACGCATTGAAAACATCCAGCAACCGCATCATTTTCTCAGGCCGCCGCTTAAGCGGCCTCTTTTTATGCCTATTTAGTCTTGCTACCCGTAAACGGGTCAATGTACTCCTTGAAGGATAACTGGTCGGCCATTATATCTGACTGGAGCTGTTCACGTATATACTGTGCTATGCGTTCCTTGTTGCGACCCACCGTGTCTACATAGTAGCCACGGCACCAGAAGTGCCGATTCCCATACTTATACTTCAGATTCGGATGACGGTCAAATATCATCAATGAACTTTTTCCTTTTAGGTGGTCAAGAGAATACCCGTTTTAAAGAAAAAACAGGTATGTTTTTGCATTCGTCCTGCCGGACGGACAAGGAGTGACAGAATAACCCGCCTCCTTATGTTGTTCCTAAAAAGTCTCTCTCAAAAAGAGTAGACTCTAAAACAGGGCAGAAATAGGCAGACTATCCTTTGCCCTTGACAGTCGCTTTTCTTTTTCCCGGCAGCTGCGTAATGAACAAGCTGCTTAATATAAGGATACTGCCCATGATTTTGCGAACTGATAGCGTATCGTTCAGCAGCCACACGCTAAAAAGAACGCTGACAATGGGCTCAAAAAGAGAAAACAGCGCGGCATTGGCTTCACCTACCACGCGCACACCGTATTGAAAAAGGGTGGAACCGAGCACCGCAGCAAAAAGCGTCACGCTAATAGCGCACAGCCAGGCAAGGGGCGATATGGAAAAGGTGATTTTATTCATCGCTACGCCAAGCAGGCCGCACATGAACACACCGCTTAGGGACACAAGCAAAATCAGGCGGAAGATGGGCATAGGGTCTTTGGCTTCCTTGCCAAGAGCAATAATATAAGCGGCATAAAAAATACCGCTGCCGATGGCCATACCCAGCCCAATAAAACTGCCACTCTCTCCCCTTTCGATAAAAAGCAGCGTCCCCGCAAAAGCCAATGAAAGCCCAAATACACGCCTTTTTCCGGGCCGCTTTTTAGCGCGCGCCGCTTCATACACGGCCACATACATAGGGTAAAGAAAGTGCAGGGTGGTCGCAAGGCCGGGCGATATATGTTCATACGAGGTATAAAGCAGCAGCATGCAGCCAAAGGATAGGCAGCCGGCAAACAGCCCCCGCTTCCATTGCCCCTTTCGTGGCCAAGGCATTTTGCGCCCAATCCACAAAAGCAGGGGGATGGGAAGCAATGCCCTTAAAAAAGCCATGTTGATGCCGTTGTTGCCGCCCCGATAGGAAATTGCAGCCAGCACGGGTGTAAAACCGAAAATAATCGCCGAACCAAATACACTGATTTGACCAAGGAGCTTGCGTTTTTTCATATTTCGTCCATAGTCCTTTGCATTTATTGTCTATTTGTTTTTAAGACAGTATAGTAAAAAGCCAGATTATACAAGTTGACGCCCATTTTTTTATGTCTAGACACATTTTCTTAAAACTCATGCGCTCAACCTCCGCGTCAAATGCTTTACTCTGCCGCATTTTGTAAATTTGAAAACATTATAGGAAACCCGCGAACAATTGTAAACCGCCAAAGGCGATAGAGGTATCAAAAAAGCGCGGTATCGCTTTCTTGCACCAAAATTCCCTAACGGAGTGAATTTCGCCCCTATTGCAGCCCGTTTTCTTTCATGATAAAATGTCCTTAGTGAAGTATAGACTAAATTTGTGATTAAAGAAAGGAGGCACGCATGCATATTTTTTTAGTAGGCATGGCAGGCGGCGGCAAAACCACTTTGGGCAAACGCCTTGCGGAAAGGCTGCGTCGCCCCTTTGTCGATACCGACCAACAAATTATTAAACAGATGAAAATGTCGGCAGGCGATATTTACCGAAAGTTCGGGGAGGAATTCTATCGCAACCAGGAAATGGGGATTTTGATAGCCCTTATCGGCAAAACCCCTTGCGTTGTTTCAACGGGTTGTGATCTGCCGACGGTTAAAGAAAATGTTTCCCTTATGAAAAATCATGGCATTATCGTTCATATCAACCGGCCAATCGATCAAATCCTCTCCGATATTAAGTTGAGCAAGCGCCCCATGCTTGCCGATGCTTCCAGGGAAGAAGTCATTGCAACTTACAACAATCACATCGGCTTTTACAAATCGTGCGCCGACCTGACGCTTGACAACTCCACCAGTCCCATGGCCGGAGCGGCTGCGCTGTATCAGCTGGTTCAACCCTATCTGTAGTTTTTTCATACCATATGAAAAGGCAAGAACAGCTCCTTGCCTTTTTTGTCGCAACAAGTTTTTAATCAACGGTAATAACATGCGTATGGGTCTTTTCTTCACCCGGCAATAAAAGTACGCAGCCCGGTTTTTTGAGGATATCGCCATCAGCATCCACAAAGTCGGGGGCATTAAGCCAAGGCTCAACACAAAGGTAGTGGGCGCCCGGTTTCTGCCATAAAAGTAGGTTTTCTTTGCCGGGGAATTCCACCGTAATGGTGCCCTCATAGTGCTCGCTTTCAAGGCGCGCCTTGCGGCTCTTGATGCCAAGAAAAATAAGCGCGTCCACCAAGAAATATTCTGTCTTCAAGGGAAGTAGGCTTACATTTTCACCCAAAGAAACAGTGTCATGACTCAGCAGCGCCCCGTCTAACTGGTAGGCTTGGAGGTTTTCCGGCTGCTCAAAACGCACCGCCCATTTTTCAATGCCGCCGGGCGTACAAAACCCTTCATGCGAGCCAAGGGAATAAACAAAACGCTTATCACCCTTGTTTTTAACAGTATAGCTTACTTTGATGGCGTTTTCCTTAAGTTCATAACGAGCATAGAAGCTATATTCAAAGGGAAAGCCCTCATGTTTTTGTGAGATACAGTAGACGGCAAAGTCTTCATCCTTATCCGCCAAGTCCCAGGTCAAATTACATACAAAACCATGTTTTGGCATGGGATAGGTTTGGCCGTCCAAGGTGTACCGGTCGTCCTTCAGGCCGCCGGCCACCGGAAAAAGAATGGGCGCACGTTCTTCCCAAAAGGCGGGGTCCCCCTGCCAAAGCCTTTCACGACCCTTGAGGTCAATGATGGATTGCATCTCGGCTCCTTTATCGGCCAAGGTGACTTTTAGAAAATCGTTTTGTATGGTCAGAAGTTGCATATGAACCTCCCGCTGGTTGATGGTTTCATTATAGGCTGTCCACCTATCCTTTGCAAGCAATCTAATACATGGAAAAGTTTTTACAGATGGTCTATAATAGAACGCATCACAACAAAGGAGTAACCATGAAGAAAAAGAAAATAGGATTGGTAAAGCTGTTTTGGGTCATGTTTGAAATCAGCGCCTTTACCTTTGGCGGCGGCTTTGTCATTGTGAGCCTGATGAAAAAGAAAATGGTTGATGAGCTGGGCTGGATTGACGATCAGGAAATGCTGGATATGACCGCCCTTGGCCAAAGCGCGCCGGGCGCTATTGCCATTAACACCAGCATTTTGGTGGGCAGGCACCTCGCCGGTATTCCGGGGCTTGTGGTTTCAGTACTGGGTACCATTTTGCCGCCACTGATTATTATTTCCATAATCTCTGTCCTGTACGACGCTTTTATTACAAATAACTATGTAATCCTTGCTCTAAGGGGTATGCAGGCGGGCGTTTCCGCCGTGCTGTTTGACGTGGTTTTTTCCTTGGCTACCAATGTATTAAAAGAAAAATGTTGGCTGCTGATTATTCTAATGGCGCTTGTATTTGTGCTCAGCTACTTTTTTAAGGTCAATGTCGTTTGGCTCTTGCTCTTGGCGGCGCTTACCGGCCTTGCGCGCAGCTTCAAAAAGGAGGCCAAAGCATGACTTTGCTGAATCTGTGCTGGAGTTTTTTCCAAGTGGGTCTTTTTTCAATTGGCGGCGGGTATGCGGCCATTCCCTTGATTCGCCAGCAGGTGGTGGATATGAACGCCTGGCTATCAATGTCTGAATTTACTGATTTGGTCACCATCGCTGAAATGACGCCCGGTCCCATCATGATTAACGCCGCCACCTTTGTAGGCATTCGGGTTTGCGGCTTTTTAGGCGGGGTTTTAGCCACCTTCAGCACCATTGTACCGTCGCTTATCATCGTGACCCTGCTTTCCAAAGTGTATCAAAAATACGCGCACACTTCCTTAATGCAAGATATCCTCAGCTCCCTGCGTTCGGCAGTAGTGGGCTTGGTGGGCGCGGCAACGCTGGTGATTTTATCGGGAGCTGTAACCACGGTGGTTGCCCAAACGGGCGCCATAAGCTTTGATTATGTTCAGGCTTTGATATTTGTCGGCGCCTTTGTGCTTATTCGTTTTTTCAAAAAAAGCCCCATTCCCGTTATGGTGGGCTGCGGAGCTGCGGCCGTTGTTATCGGCATGTTGATTTAGCTTGATTTTAATGAAATTGAATAGGTGACACGGCATTAAACACAATAGCCAAGAAAATTCCCGCCACAATCATGATGAGTGTTTCTTTCTTGTTGCGCCTTAACATAAACAAGATAAGAATAAAGAGAATTAGCTCTAAGATGTCTATAACATCAATATAAAATAAGCCGTAGGCAAAAGTAAACTGAAACATAGCGCCAACAATAACGGCACCTACAGCGACGGCCACTGGCCCCTGCCCCTTGGCAAACCAAACCGCAAAGGATAACAGGGGAGAGATAAGCGTTAAGGCAAACCAAACCAGTGCGTAGGACTTGGGAAAAAAACCGGCCACATACTTGGAATACAGATAATAGCTTGATACCATGCCCACAAAAAACAAAAACACGTAAATAGCCGCACGAACGGGCGATTTTGTGTAAATGGAAATAGCTACCGCTATAAAAACCCAAACGGCAAATCTGCCCAAAAAATTAGAAATATCTAATGTCCGCAAAAACCGTGGCAACTCATTAACCGCTACCGTATCAAGGCATTTTGACATCGCGCCCATTAAAATGCCCAAAGTTAAAAACAAAAAAGAAAAAATGGCGGTTGTACCCTTTGGTATTTGAACCCTTTGTCTGATTTTATCCACTACCATGTCCTTTCATAAACCTGCCTGTTTCAAGCAGGCATTCTAATAACGAGCTGTCTTAATATATGATAAGGCGTTAAAAATTTCAACCCACCTGAGAAGATGGGTTGAGTTATAGTACAAGTTCTTATTTTTTAAAGAAAGCGACCGCTACGGCGCCGGGACCCGCATGGGTACCGATGACTGAACCGATGGTAGCATAGCGTACCTCGTCCAGCTCATTTTCCCACAGGAGTCTGCTGTCTTCAATATATTTGAGTAACAGCGCATTGGATATGCCGGAATAACCAAGCAACACGGGCTTGGTAAAATCAACGCCGCCAGCTTTCTCAATTTCCTGAACCAAAAGATTGTTGCCCCGCTTGGAGCCCATGGCCTTGCCAAGAACATTAATATTACCGCCGATGACGGAAAGAACAGGCTTGATTTTAAGCACGGCGCCGGCAATAGCCACCGTTTTTGAAAGACGGCCGCCTTTGTGCAGGTACTCCAAGGTATCAACCAAGGCAACGATCACGATTTTCTTTTTCTCTTCTTCAAGCTTTGCCGCAACAGATTGCACATCCATGCCCTGGTCAATGTAACTAAAGGCAAGTTCGGTTAAAATACCGGCGCCGATGGCGGCCGATTCAGTATCAATAACATACACATTTTCATAACCCTGCGCAGCAATCACGGCGCTTTGATAGGTACCGGAAAGTTTGGCAGACAGCGTAAGCACAATACAAGCCTCGCCGGCTTCCTTGGCTTTTGCGTACTCCTTGGCAAAGCCGGCCGGAGTCGCCTGGCTGGTGGTGGGAAGCACATCGGTTTCGATTAACTTTTGATAAAAGGTATGATGGTCGATGGTTACACCATCGATGTACTCTTCATCACCAAAGTGCACGGTAAGCGGTACAACCCGCACACGCTCTTTGTATTGCGGCATTAGATCTGCGGTTGAATCAACTATTACTCTGATTTTCATGGTTCATATTCCTTCTTTATCTTGTATTTGTTAAGCTGAAAACACTGTGCCCCTACTTGCCTAAGTTTTGGGCGATGGTTTCTAAGCTATCGCTAATGATAGAAAGGCTGCGATAGAATACTGCACGTTCCTCCCGAGTGATACCGGTACCTACTTCTTCCAAAACTTGGTTAATCTTATCAATAATTTCTTTTCCCACTTCACGCCCCTTGTCAGTCAAGGAAAAGGGGCTTTTATAGCGCTTGGTTTTTTGTGTATCGCACACCAGATAGCCGTTTTTTTCCAGGTGGTCAAGAGAACGGGAAATAGCCGCCTTGTCTTCTTCACAGCGCTCGCATATATCGGTTGCCGTGAGGCCATCGTTCATATATAAATAATAAAGACAGGAAATATGCGCACCTTTTAGGCTAAAGGCGGCAATTTCCTGGTTTTTAATCTTTCGAATGTTGCGGCTGATACGGTTGATGAGTACCGTAAAATTCTCAAAACGTTCTTGCATCATGGCTTCCCTTCAATCTTGTTGATAAATCAACAGGCGGATTATAACATAGGCTTGTTGATAAATCAACAACTAAAAACATAAAACTTAATCGCCCGCAAAAGGTTTCCTGCGGGCGATTGGTTATCGGTGTATGTATGCCAAAAAATTTACTATACTTTGAGCGGTTACACTTTATAAAATATACTTATTCAAGTCGGCAGGCTTAGCGCTTTGGATGTGTTCCAGCACATAGTCGGCAGTAATATTCAGGTCCACATCGGGCATAGAGTCGCCGCCGGCGTTAAAAGCAATATCCTCCAGCAATTCTTCAAACAAGGCATGAAGGCGGCGGGCGCCAATGTCCTGCCCGCTTGAGTTGGCTTCAACGGCGGCCTTGGCGATGAGTTCAATCGCCCCCTCGTCAAAGCTAAGGTGCACATGGTCTACCGCCATCAGCGCCGTATATTGGCGAGTTAAGGCATTGTCCGGCTCGGTAAGGATGCGCACATAATCTTCCTGGGTTAAGCTCTTTAAGGTAACCCGCACGGGGAAGCGCCCCTGTAACTCGGGAATCAGGTCATCCACCTTGGCGATATGAAAAGCGCCGGCAGCAATAAACAGAATATGGTCGGTGCGTACCGCCCCGTACCTTGTGTTGACGGTAGACCCCTCAACAATGGGCAGAATATCCCGCTGCACTCCCTCACGGCTGACATCGGGACCGCCTTGCGAGGACCTCCCCGCAATCTTGTCGATTTCGTCAATGAACACGATGCCGTCCTGCTCCGCGCGCCTGACAGCCTCTTCCTTGACGGCGTCTTCGTCTATCAGCTTATCCGCCTCCTGCTGGGTTAGCAGCCTAAGGGCCTCCTTGACTTTGACCCGACGCATCTTGGTGCGTGGGGGCAACATATTACCCATCATGTCGCCAATGGCAATGGAAGCGCCGCCTACTTCAATTTGCGGGGCGCTTTCGGCCACCTCAATTTCCACTTCTCTTTCATCCAAAGCACCGCTCTGAAGCGCCTGAAGAACCTCCTCTTTTTTGAGGGAAAGCTGCTGCTTTTCTTCGCTTGAAGTTTCCGGCTGTGGCTGGAACTTACCCATCAGCACGTCAATAGGGTTTTGCGGTTTTTGCTGCCTGCGATAGCCCGACAAAATTTCAGACAATTTTTCTTCGGCAAGTTTGGCCGCTTTCTTTTCAACCCGCCGGGCGTGCTCTTCCTTGACCAGACGATAGGCATTTTCCGCAAGGTCACGGATGATGCTTTCAACATCCCGCCCCACATAGCCTACCTCGGTAAATTTGGTGGCTTCGACTTTTACAAAAGGGGCTTTGACAAGCTTGGCCAGGCGGCGGGCAATTTCGGTCTTGCCAACGCCTGTGGGGCCAATCATCAGGATGTTTTTGGGGGAAATTTCATCCCGCATGCTGTCTTCTACAAGCGCACGGCGGTAGCGGTTGCGCAGCGCAATAGCTACATATTTCTTTGCCTCGTCCTGGCCGACGATATAGCGGTCAAGCTCATGGACGATTTGGCGAGGGGTGAGTGTCAGATAGCTCATACTTCCTCCACAAGAATGTTATGGTTGGTGTAAACGCAAATGTCTGCAGCAATATTCAGGGCCTTCTCTGCAATTTCCTTGGCGGAAAGTTCGGTATTTTGCATGAGCGCACGGGCGGCAGCCATGGCAAAATTGCCGCCCGAGCCGATGGCGCAAATACCGTCATCGGGCACAATCACTTCACCGGTACCGGAAATGATTAAGATGCTATCCTTATTAGCCGCAATCAGCATGGCGTTTAGCTGCCTTAGGGCCTTGTCGCTGCGCCAGTGTCTGGCTAAACTCACGGCGGCCCGCTCAAGCTGGCCGCTCAGCTGCTCCAATTTTTCTTCAAAGAGCTCGCACAAAGTAAAGGCATCGGACACCGTGCCCGCAAAGCCTACCACCACTTGATCATGATAAATGCGGCGTACCTTATGCGCCGTCGCCTTAAAAATGGTGGTTTCGCCTAAAGTCACCTGCCCATCGCCCGCAACGGCGCACTGTCCGTTACGCCGGACGCCACAGATAGTTGTACCTATCAGTTTCATGGTTGTTCCTCCTGTTTTTGATGCTTGCGGGCAGCAAAATCGTCCACCCAATCAAGCGACCTTTGAGCGATGTATGTGTATCGCTCCTGTTTGTTACGGATACGCTTTTCGGGCGTATCAATCAGTCCAAAGGTAATGTTCATCGGTTGAAATCGGATATTTGGCGTTGAAACATATCGTCCAAGCGCCCCAATGGCAGTAATAGTCGGAAAAATGGGCATCTCCTGCCCTTTTATCTGGCTTGCAAGGGAGTACCCTGCGACAAAGCCCGAGGCGGCGCTTTCCACATAGCCTTCAACGCCAGTCATTTGCCCGGCAAAGTATACGCCCTCTCTCTTGATCATTTGATAGTTTTGATCAAGCAAGCCGGGACTTTCAAGAAAAGTGTTTCGGTGCATAACGCCGTATCGAGCATACTCGGCGTTTTTGAGCGCCGGAATAATACCGAACACCCGCCTTTGTTCCGGAAAAGTGAGGCGGGTTTGGAAGCCCACTAAATTGTACATAATGTCGCCCGCATCGTCCTGACGCAACTGTAGCACAGCAAAGGGCATCTTGCCTGTTTTGGGATCCACCATGCCTACCGGCTTTAAGGGGCCAAAGGCGGGCGTCATACGCCCCCGCTTTGCCAGGGTTTCAATGGGCATACAGCCTTCAAAAACAGCCTTGTCCTCAAAGCCGTGAATATCGGCGCACTTCGCCCGGGTAATTTCGTCGATAAAACAGTGGTAAGTCTCTTCATCCATGGGGCAGTTGAGGTAATCATCGCCCCTTCCGTATCTGGAAGCCCGAAAAACGTGATTCATATCAAGGGATTCCTTATACACTATGGGCGCAGCAGCATCATAGAAGTTGAGGGTGGCCACTTCCGGCATTGCCGAAATAGCGCTTGATAACGCATCGCTTGTCAGTGGCCCCGTCGCTATGATGCAAGGAGCGTCCGGAATTTGGATTATCTCTTTTGATATCACGGTAATTAAGGGGTGGGAAGTGATTTTTTCAGTGATATAGCTTGAAAACAACTCCCTATCCACAGCCAAGGCCCCGCCTGCCGGCACCCTAGTCTTGTCCGCCGCTTCAAGAATGAGAGAACCTAAACGGCGCATTTCTTCCTTTAGTAGCCCCACCGCGTTTTGAATGCGATCAGAGCGTAGAGAGTTGGAGCAAACCAGTTCCGCAAATAGGTCGCTCGTATGGGCAGGCGACTTTTTGTCGGGCTTCATGTCGAATAAATTTACGGCAACGCCCTGATTGGCCAGTTGCCAGGCCGCTTCACAACCCGCAAGACCGGCCCCAATGACCATGGCTGCTACTTTTTGGTTATTCATCCTCTAACTCTTGATAGGGTTCATGGTAGCGGCAGGTTTCATTTGCACAAATTTTTAGACTGTCACCCTTTTTGCGATATTTGTAGGTCATGTAGGCACCACACTTGGGACAACGATCCTTCAAGGGTTTTTCCCAAGATACAAAGTCGCAATCGGGGTACTGCTCACAGCCAAAAAATTTACGGTTCCTCTTGCTGATTTTTTCCAAAACCTCACCGCCGCACTTGGGACAAGGAACGCCAATATATTTGAGAATAGGCTTGGTATTGCGACAATCGGGGAAATTGGGACAGGCAAGGAAAGGCCCGTAGCGCCCATTTTTATACACCATCGTCGCCCCGCACTTGTCGCACGGAACGTCGCTTACTTCATCTTTAATCTCGATTTTTTCCATTTGCGTTTCAGCTTCTTTGAGCATTTCTTCAAATGAAGGATAAAAGGCGCGCAAAACTTCTTTCCACTCAAGATCCCCTTCTTCTACCTTGTCAAGTTCCGTTTCCATTTGAGCGGTAAAGTCCACATCCACAATGGGCGGGAAGTACTCGGTCATGACCTTGGTTACAATAAAGCCAAGCTCAGTAGGATATAGGCGCTTTTTCTCACGGCTTACATAGCCCCTTGAAATAATGGTAGCAATGGTAGGCGCATAGGTGGACGGGCGTCCGATACCATTTTCTTCCAAGGCCTTAATCAGGCTCGCTTCGGTATAGCGAGCCGCAGGCTGGGTAAAGCGCTGCTCAGCAGTTACCTCATCGGCCTTAACAATCGTCCCTTCCTCTGTCGTTGGCAAGGCTTGAGGTTTGATGGCATCTTCATCGTCCGTGCCCTCTTCATACACGGCGGTAAAGCCAGCAAATACCTTGTTTTCGCCATAATAACGCAGCGTAGCGCCCGGGCAATCAAACAGGATGGTCATATTTTCATATCGGGCATCGGTCATTTGGCTGGAAACAAAACGGTTGTAGATAAGCCTGTATAACAGGTGTTGGTCCCGTGTGAGCGCCGGTTTTAAGCTTTCGGGCGTGCGGCTAAGGGAGGTGGGGCGAATGGCTTCATGTGCATCTTGAGCAGTAGACCTGCCCTTATATACCCGTGGCTTGGCGGGCATGTATTCGCTGCCATAGGTTTTGGGGATATAGTCCCTGACCATAGCGAGGGCTTCATTGCTTACCCTGACCGAATCGGTACGAATGTAGGTGACAAGGCCTTGCAACCCCTCGCCGGGCACATCAACGCCCTCATAAAGCGTTTGCACCACTTGCATGGTACGGGCGGAGGTGAAGTTTAATTTACGCCCCGCCTCCTGCTGCAGGGTGGAGGTGGTGAAGGGTGGTGCGGGCGATTTTTTTCTTTGTCCAAGTTTAACGCTGCTAACGGTTAAGTCGGCATTTTCTATCAGTTTCTTGGCTTCTTCCGCCTGTTTTTGATTGGTCACATCGGCCTTTTTGCCGTTTAACCTGTGCAGCTTGGCTTGAAAGGTAACGTTCTTTTTGCCTACTTTCAGCTTCAGGGCAGCGTAAATGTCCCAATACTCTTCGGGTACAAAATCGTTAATTTCATTTTCCCTATCAACAATTAGCCTTGCGGCAACCGATTGCACACGACCAGCTGACAAGCCTTTGCGTACCTTTTTCCATAAAATGGGGCTGATTTGATATCCCACCAAACGGTCAAGTGCCCTGCGCGCCTGCTGAGCGTCCACCAAGTTCATGTTGACGGGGCGGGGATTTTTTACCGCTACCGCAACAGCGCTTTTGGTAATTTCATGCGCTTCGATCCGGCAGTTGCTTTCAGGGTCAATGTTCAAAATATTAGCAAGGTGCCAAGAAATAGCCTCACCCTCACGGTCCGGGTCAGTGGCCAACAACACTTTTTTAGCGTTTTTGGCTTCTTTGCGAATGCGAGCCAAAATCTCTCCTCGCCCACGTATGGTAATGTACTTTAACTCAAAGTCATTTTCGGGGTCAATGCCCAAACGGCTTTTGGGCAAATCCCGCACATGCCCTTGCGATGCCTCAATGCGGTAATTACGCCCTAACATCTTGGATAGGGTGCGGGCCTTGGCGGGCGACTCGACAATAACTAAAGTATGTTTTGGTTGGGACACAATAAACTCCTTCTACATTTCAATAGATTCTATGCCTGAATATCATAGAATGTATAAATTCATTTGTCAAATGCTATCAATCATATAAAGCACTCCAAAACAGAGCCGGCCAATCGATTTCGACTTGCCGACTCTGTACTATAACACCTTTTCGCTTAGATTTTCAATCAACTTTCCGTTTCACCGCAAAAGGATGCCGCTTAGAAAAAGTTACTGATTTTTACCTTTCAATAACTTTTCCGGGCGTTAGCGTTATTAACGCTTCAATAATCTCCGCCTCAAAAGCTCTTTGCTCTGAAGCCGTCAACGACCTTGAAGTTCTAACCACAATGGTACCTATCACCTTATGGGAGCCACAGGCAAATACAGATCCATCGAATTTCGAAAAATAAGCATCCCTTTCCTGAGCATCTTGCATCGTGGCATACACTTCTATGCTTCCGCCGCCATTGGTTCCTTCTTCTACGGCATCAACATTCGACATTTGCAAATACGATGGATTCACTAAGGGGCTGGTGAAAAACACTTGAGAAGTGTACCCGCCGGGCTTGTTTAATTTTCCATTCGGGTCGTTGCCTTCCGTGGCTACCGCAATATGCACAACATTGGCCATGCGAGACAATCTGTCAATGATGAAATCTTCACTTGGCGAATTGACAAATTCATATTGTTTACAGCTTGCTTCAAGAAGAGTTGTTGCTTCAACTAAAGCATTTGTCGTTTCTGAATAGTCAATCTGCTGTAAAGCTTCTGTGGCAGAGATATACTCTTCAATCGTGACCGGTTCATCCGGGAAAGCAGCAACTTCAGTATTTGTATTGCCAACAAGCGTGGATAAATCATCTAATAATTCCATATCCAAGGGAATCTTTGATTCATTTAGCAGGCTTGTCGCCGCATCAAAAGCGTTCACGAAATCAGTCTCAGAAGAAGTGGCGTTACTTAGCGCTTCGCCATAATTATTCGCAACTTCTTGGATGTTCTTTAAATACTCTCCACTGTCCTGATATTCACCTAAAGAACCAAAAAGCGCTAATAGCTCCTCCACACTTTTTGAACTCATTCCAAGAACCGCCAGCTGATACTTGGCTTCTTTTACATGTTCGGCGGAGTCAGAGTAATCCCCCAGCGCTTCAAATGCCGCTTGAGCCTCAGCATAGCTTCCGGCTTCTTCCAATGCTAAAGCCTGTTGGTACTTGGCTTTTTTAACGTGTTCGGTGGAGTCGGAGTAATCGCCAAGCTCCTCAAACGCCGCTTGGGCTTCGGTATAATTGCCCGCCTCTTCCAGCGCTAAAGCCTGTTGGTACTTGGCCTCTTTTACATGTTCGGCCGAGTCGGAGTAATCTCCCAGCTCTTCAAACGCCGCTTGGGCTTCGGTATAATTGCCCGCCTCTTCCAGCGCTAAAGCCTGTTGATACTTGGCTTTTTTTACGCGCTCGGCGGAGTCGGAGTAATCGCCAAGCTCCTCAAACGCAGCCTGAGCCTCAGCATAGTTTCCGGCCTCTTCCAGCGCTAAAGCCTGTTGATACTTGGCTTTTTTTACGCGCTCGGCGGAGTCGGAGTAATCGCCAAGCTCCTCAAACGCAGCCAGAGCCTCAGCATAGTTTCCGGCCTCTTCCAACACCAAAGCTTGCTGGTACTTGGCAACTTTTACGTGTTCGGCGGAGTCGGAATAATCGCCCAACGCTTCAAACGCCGCTTGGGCCTCAGCATAGCTTCCGGCTTCTTTCAACGCCAAAGCTTGCTGGTACTTGATTGCTTTTACGCGCTCAGCGGAATCGGAATAATCGCCAAGCTCCTCAAATGCCGCTTGGGCCTCAGCATAGCTTCCGGCTTCTTCCAGCGCTAAAGCCTGCTGGTACTTGGCAACTTTTACGTGTTCGGCGGAGTCGCCGTAATCACCCAGTGCTTCAAACGCTGCTTGGGCTTCAGCAAAGTTTCCCGCTTCCTCTAAAGCAAGGGCTATCCGATAATTGTTATCTAGAATTCGCTGCTTAGAGTCTTTGTAGTCCGGAATAGTCTCGAACAAATCAATTGCTTCTTGAAATGATTTTTTTTCTTCAAGTTTCACTGCTTTTGAATAAGTACGGCTATCTTTCGTCAACAAAAAGACAAAGATTGCTCCAAGCACAATCACAGCAGCAAGAATAAGAGCAATTTTTCTGACCTTGTTTTTTTCAGCAGTGCTAGAATCAGACATAATGAACCTCCATAGCTATTTGTATTGTTTTTTATCCCATAATTCCAAACAAGTGCATTTGACACTGTTAAAATATATGCCCGCAGGTATTAAAAGCAGTAAGTCAAAAACAACCGGTAATCAAGCCTTTTCAATGATCTTGCTCACTCACATACAAGCAAGAAGATCACGAAAACCATCAAAGAAGTCTTCTTCATCGACATAAGCACTTCTATTGTAGATAATATTACCAAAAAATCATCTTAAAAACAAGGAATATCAACAAAAAATAGGAGGGAATTTTCATGTGGTTATGTACATGAAGGTTTCGAAATAATATCTTTTAAATACTGCCCATTAGACGAAAGATCTGTCCGGGCAGTTTTTGGATGATGCCGAAAATTTCTAAAATGGATAGTTCACTGTTCAGTTCGCCCGTTTCAAGGCCGGTTATTTCAAGCAGGGCATTAAAATCCTGCTCGTCCTTAGACAAAACTTGGACAATCTTTTCCTGGTTTTCGTTAAAAGTGCATAGAATGGTCTTTTCTTTCTTTTCGTTGATAGAAACAGTCCAATTCATATCGTCTAATATATCTTGGTAACTTGTGCATAAATGCGCCCCTTCCCGAATCAGGCGGTGAGGCACCCCGCTAGTGGCAGAATCGATAGGGCCGGGCAAGCAAAAAACTTCCCGCCCTTGGGAAAGGGCGTGGCCTACAGTAATAAGCGTGCCGCTTTTTTCACGGGCTTCAATTAAAAGGGTCGCTTGGGAATAGCCGCTTACAAGCCGGTTGCGAAACGGGAAGTGATAGGGCTTAGGAGCGGCCGATAGGCCATATTCGGAAAAAATCACGCCGCCCGTTTCCATAATCTCCTTTGCCAAGGGCTGGTTATCTTTGGGGTACATCTTATTTAGCCCCGAACCCAAAAAAGCTACTGTGCGCCCACCGCCTTTGAGCGCCCCCTGATGAGCGGCGGCATCGATACCATAGGCAAGGCCAGACACAACCGTTATGCCGTTTTCAGCCAATCCTTTGGCAATTTGAAAAGCGTGGCCTCGACCATAACGGGTTTCACGGCGAGCGCCAACAATGGACACCGCCTTTTCTTCGCCTAAAAATAAAACGCCACGATAAAGCAGCAAATCGGGCGGGTCAATAATGCTACCAAGCAGTTTGGGAAAGTTTTCGTCTTCGCAAAAAGCCACTTGCGCCTTTGATTTGTCTAACATTTCCTCCACCCGTTCGGTCGAAACGGAGCGGATTTTGTTAAGCTCCCTTAAGGCATTTTCGGATAGATAAGTTGCCTCACCCAAGTTTTCCAAAGCCGCTTCAAATGAGCCGAAGCGCTTTTTGAGCCTTCGTCTTGTTGCATATCCTGTATGCTTACATCCCGATAGCAGGATGCGGATGGCTTCTTCACGCTTCATGGCCACTCCCCCAGTACTTTTTATCTATGGTACGCAATTGCACAGCCTCGGCCACATCGGGCAGAGTGATATTTTTCCGCTCATTTAAATCGGCGATGGTGCGGGCGACTTTTAGCATCCTGGTATAAGCCCGCATGCTCATGCCATAGCGGTCCATGGCTTTTTTGAGGAAATCAAGGGCAGCATCATCGGCACGGGCGTATTTTTCAAGGGCCTTGTTATCCATCTGGGCGTTGGCTCGGATGTTGGTATTTTCAAAGCGCTTTTTCTGAATGTTTCTGGCTCTTTCCACCCGATGCCGAACGTCCAGGCTGCTTTCTTCGTCCTTTTTGGCGATAATATCTTCGATAGGTACGGCGTCCACTTCCACTTGAATATCAATGCGGTCAAGCAAAGGACCGGAAATACGGTCAAGGTATTTACGAATCTCGTGGCTGCCGCAGCGGCACTGGCGCACCTTGGAGCCATAGTATCCGCAGGGGCAGGGGTTCATGGACGCAACCAGCATGCACCGGGATTGGTAGCGCGCCCTTGCCTTCACCCGACTGACGGTGGCAAAGCCGTCTTCCAAAGGCTGGCGCAGGGCATCCAGCACCTTGCGGGGATATTCGGGCATCTCATCCAAAAATAAAACGCCGTTATGTGCAAGCGATACTTCGCCGGGACGGGCATCCGTCCCGCCGCCGATGAGAGAAGCTGCCGATGCCGTATGGTGCGGGGTGCGAAAAGGTCGCTGGGTCATGAGACCCATGCCTGTTGGTAAAAGGCCTGCGGAAGAATAAATGCGGGTGGTTTCTAAAGATTCGGCCTCACTCATCAGGGGCAGGATACCGGGAAGGCTACGAGCCAGCATGGTTTTTCCACTGCCCGGCGTTCCAATCATTAACATATTGTGCCCGCCCGAGGCGGCAATTTCAAGGGCGCGCTTGGCAACATGCTGGCCCCTGATCATTTGCAAGTCCAAAGATACTTCGGCTTTTTTGAGGCAGTCTTCATAGCTAAGTTGCTGTTGCTTTTCAATCAGCGCCTTTCCCGATAAATGGGCGACCACATCAAATAAACACCCGGCGGGATAGACTTCAATGCCCGATACGGAAGCCACTTCAGGGGCGTTGTCCTTGGGTAAAACGACTTGCTTGACCCCATTGGTCCTTGCAGAAATCACCAGCGGCAAGGCTCCTTTAACAGGAATCAGCCGCCCGTCAAGCCCCAATTCGCCAAGTAATAGTATATGCTCCATGGCATACATTTTCACCTGCTGGGTGGCGGCGATAATGGATACGGCAATGGGCAAGTCAAAGAGCGAACCTTCTTTTTTAAGGTCGGCAGGCGACAAGTTCACGGTGGTGTGACCGTAGGGCATAATAAAACCCGAATTCTTTAGCGCCGCCTGCACCCTGTCCCGACTTTCTTTGACAGCCGTGTCGGGCAAGCCCACAATGATAAACTGAAACTGGTTGCCGCCTCCGGCAAAGCATTCTACCGTAACGGGAGCGCCTTCAATGCCTTGCAGAGTATAACATAAGGTTCGTGACAGCATTTTTTACCTCAATACCAGATGCCGGGAATGACCTTGGCGATGTCCATAAACCAGGTGGGCATCCTCAGGCCGCTAACATAAGGGAACAGGAAAATAAAGACGACAAAACTTAATAAAATTAAAGTTCGAGAAATAATTGTTGCGGGCTTTTCTTTGTATTTGGATAGAACAAACAATCCATAGCACGCACACAGAATAATAAAGGGCACGGACGGAAAATAGTGGTAAATGTAGGTACCGCGAGGAACCAGCGCCCACGGCAGGTACTGGGCAAGGAAGCTGATAAACAGCAGCATCCCAAGGCCAAAATCTCCTACCTGCACGGTATCTTTTTGCCGTGTTACTTTTAACACAATCAGATGAATCACCATGAACAACAGCCCCAAAAGGCCACTATACCATACAACGGGGTTGCCGACAGCAAAAATGGTGCTGCCGGTCCCATCAAACCGTTGGGAGGAATAGTACCACATGGGTTTTTGATTAATGGGCCACTTGTACCAGGGCGAATAGTAAGGATGGTCCATGCCTAAGCCGGGTTTTCCGTGGTAAGAAAGCATGTGTTGCGCTGAGTTCCAAACCTTTTTGAGGGTCATTCCGCCCTCCGCCGCATAAACAGGAATGTAGCTTAAAATATAAATAGCCAAGGGGATGATGACAAAAAACACCACGCAGGCAAAGAAGGTATCCAGCTGCCTTGTGGAAAGGGTGTTCAACGTTTTAATGCGTGGATTGCTTTCATCATCAGTATTTTTAATGGACAGGGAGGTTCGCACCATACGCCCCTGTTTCCAAAAGAAAATTACCGCAAGCCCAAGGCCAGCATAACAGCCCGTCCACTTAGAAGCGCAGGCCAGTCCCATGAAAATACCGCTTAAAAGCAAAGGTTTGAAGGTTTTTTTAGTGTCGGGCTCAAAATCGTCCTGTAGGAAATAGCGGTACATGTATAGGTAGGCCCAGATGATAAACAGCGTCACAAAGCTGTCGATGGTGGCAATGCGAGTCTGAGCAAAGTGCATTCCGTCCAAAGCCATGAGGGTAAAAGCCAGCCAACCGAAGCGCTTGTTTTTAAACAAATAGCGGCCCATGTAATACATTCCCGGCAGCATGAAGGCGCCCGCCAAAGCGCCGGGCAAACGCCAAGCAAAGGGGTTCATACCAAAGAGAGCAATGGATAAGGTCATGAACACCTTGCCAAGGGGCGGATGGGTGGTTTCATAAATGGAAGAAGGCTGCCTGCCTGTCAGGGCGTTTAGCTGTTCAAGACCGGTGCGGGCGTGGTAAATTTCGTCAAAGTACATGCTATTGTACCAAGACGGCTGGGCAGGGCGCTTGGGCGAAAACCATAACGGCTCATTTTCCAAGGTGTCCTGTTCATCCACCAAAGCGGGGACGGTAGAGGATACGGGCACGATATTTTCGCCCGTTTCAACGTCCCTAAAAATCAGCTCATACACCGTAAGCCCGATGGATTGGGCGGTCAGGTGCACATAGCGCCCCGTGTAGATGATATTTTGATTGTCTTTTTTGACAAAACGCCAGGCAAAACAATCCCCGGGGCTGACGGTCACTTCATCGTAATTGCCGCCCTCCTCTTCGCTTTCCGACGCCGACACCAAAAAGGAATTGCTGCCGTAATGGATGCCCACGTCGTACAGAATGTTGAAGCTTCGGCTCTCGCCAAGGTCAATCATGGCGCTTTCACCAAGGGCTTCGGACACCCAAGCATTTTCGGGCGCTTTGTGCGAGCCCAAGTTGGTTAAAGCAAACAAGGTATAGATAAGCGTTGCCAGCCAAACCCAAATAGCTTCCCTTTTTTCGATTTTAACAGGCTTTGACGGGTTATAAAAAGCTTCTTCAAGATAATTACCGCTTTTTTCTTTCAACGAAACCTCCAAGGGCTGTCGCTCTTCTTCCATCATGGCTCTTGCAACATAAAAGCTATAGCTTGCCGTTACCACGCTAAGGGCAGAAATCAGGTATTCAAACAGGGGACTGTCGCTGATAATGTCAAAAGAAGGCGCATGCAAATGCCCCTCCACCCCGCCAATACGAAGAGCCCTGTCCAGCACAATGCCGGTATTCAAAAAAACTGCCAGCCCCACCAATAAAAATAGAGTGAACACCCGCTTATCTCTGTAAAAGTACAAGCTCACGGCAAGAAGCGCCAAGGCCGGAAAAATATAGCGCTCATGCATCATGGCGCCAAAGGCAAAAAAGGCGCAAAGAAGTACGGCGCTCATCAACGGTAGCAAACGCACGTCCTTTCCCTTGATATACAAAAACAAGATGATAAAGAAAGAAGCGCCCATCATCAAAGGGCCGTAAAGCGACACCTGCATGGGAACAAGTCCCAAAAGAAAAACGCAGGCAAGGACAATAGCCCAAATGATATTCGTTTTTTTATTTCTGTAGGTTAGCCCATCAAAAACAGCAAAAGGGGCAAGAATGAACAAAAAGCCCATTACCTTTATGAAGTAAGGCAGCACGGTATCCATCATGCCCCAGTTCAGGCTAAAGAGGAAATAGAAGTTGGTGGCATTGACCGTTGCCCGGTCGTAATGGCTCATGGTCTTAAAGTAAAGGTCAAAAATCCAAGTGAGCTTGCCATCGGGCGAAAATAGCCACACGACAAAAACGCCGATCATGAGCGCTAATACTATGCCGATTATTATTTCTTTCCAGGGCGCATCCTTTTTCCGGTGGACGATGCATGCAATAAGCGCCACCAGCCCTAAAGGGCCGAACATCAGCATCTGCGGCTTAAACAGCACGCCCAGCATAAAGGCAGGCAGGGCAAGGCGCCACTTGTTTTCGATGGCGTTATCCACCGTAACAAGGGCAAAGAAAGCAAGAGCGCTGTCAATCTGGCCCCATCCGGCGCCAATGAGTATCCCTGCCGGATGCAGAGTATATAATAGGCTAACTACAAAGGCAAGGCGGATATTGGCGTGCTTTTTACCCATGCCAAACAACACCCAAATGGTACCTAAATCAAACAGGATGGGCGGGATTTTAATCATCGCCTCACTCACCCCGCCAAAAAGCTGCTGACCCAAAAAACCAAAAGGCCACAAGAAAAGCAGATAACCCGGCGGATAATCGGAAAAGCCGACAGAATCATAGAACCGCTTGGATCCATAGCTTGCCATGCTGCTGGCCCAGGAGGTAAAGCAGCCCACATCCACCGGATAGCCCCGCACAAAAATTAAAACTGCGATGCGCACCAAAAGGGCAAGAAGCAACAAGGCGGGTAAGAGATAACAGTTATATTTTACTTTCAAAATCGGGCTTTCTTCTTTTGTGTTTTTTAGCAGCGCAAAAGCAAAGCCTACATACAAAAGCCCCACCATCAAAAGCTTCCACCAAGCGCTGGTTGGCTCTTTTTCGTCTTCAATATAATCGGAAGCATCATACAATAGGTGCACGTCTATACCTTCGGGCGCCTCTTTGACAGGGTAAAACTTGATATCGTCAAACTGCGCCCAGCCTTCAGCCTCGCCCGAATAGCCGCCAAGGCGGGCATAGACAGTAAGCATGGTTTGCTTGGGCCCCGTTTTACCATACAAGGATACCTTTTGAAAGTCTTCTGACTGGTAAATGCTTTCGGTATAAACGCTCAGCCCCTCAATCGATAGGTTGGCTCCCCTGCCCCCTTGGCTGTCCGCTTTAATCAGGCCTTCTAAGCAGTAAAGGGTATTTGGCGCCACGTTCACCCGCTGGAAAAAACGGGCATCATTTAGCCCGTGGTTTTGAATTTGGGCGTAGGAATCTATCCCTTGGTAGCTGGTTACATTCTGCGCCTGCACATAAGCGCCGGTCATCCAGGAAAGAGGCAGGCCGGTTGCTTCGTCCACTTGGTCAAAAGAAGGGTTATATAATAAATTTTCGCCGTACTTCACTTTCGGGCTTTTAGGATAAAGCCAAAAGGCGGCCACGATAGCGGCCAACAATAAAACGGATAAAATTATTTTGTGTCTTTTTTGCATGAGTCCTCCGAGGGCACTACTCGCCTTTCAGCAGGCGAACGCCTGCTCGGGTAATTTCTACAATATCGGTGCGGGTTTTAGTAGCAGGGTGTTCCTGTAACCACACCTTTTTGGCATAGGCAATTCTTGCCAGTTTCTTTTCGGTAATAGCATCTAAGGCATCGCCCAGCCTTGCATCGGGGCGGTACTTGACCTCAACAAAACAAGTTACATCGCCGTCCTTTACAATCAGGTCAATTTCTCCGCCAATAATCCGGTAGCGGGTTTTAAGTATCTTGTAGCCAATAGCTTCCAAGTACTGGGCGGCGATTTGCTCACCCTGCAAGCCTTTTTCGTAGGATTTTTTCATACAAAGTTTCCAATAAAGCTTTGCCGGTGCTGGGGAGTCGGGCCGTATTCTTTTAGCGCCGCAATGTGCGCAGCGGTGCCGTAACCTTTGTTGGACGCAAAGGCATACTGGGGATAAAGCGCATGAAGCGTCAGCATTTCCCTGTCTCTTGAAACTTTGGCGATAACGGAAGCCGCAGCGACGGAATAGCTGGTAGCGTCCCCTTTGATAACGGAGATTTCTTCGCCCGCAAGGCCCACATCCTTCACGGCATCAATTAAAAACCTTGTGGCAGGGCAGCCTTCCGCAGCTCGGCGCATGGCAAGCCTGGTGGCTTCAAGAATATTGTATCGGTCGATTTCTTGGACGCTTGCCCTGCCCACCCCGACAAAGAGGGCGATTTCCATAATCTCTTCAAACACCTGCTCCCGCCGCTTTTGGGACAGTTTTTTTGAATCGTCCATCCAAAGGATAACTGGATTTTCCGGCATCACCACGCAGGCGGCGTACACGCTGCCCGCAAGGGGGCCGCGCCCCGCTTCGTCCACCCCCGCAAAAAGCGCACCCATGTTTCGGTACTTCGTATCATAGGCAAGAAGCTCGCTTAGGTGCGCTTGGCGCTTGGCGTTTATTTTCATACGGGAGGCATCTCTAAGGTCAGCTTGGCGATTCTTCCATCCCGATAGTCAGACAAAACAGCCGCCACTCCCCTGTCAATATCGGGGCGTGCGCCCGACATTAAAAAGCCCCGTTTTTGGCAAATGTGGTTTAGCAATGCTTCTCCCCTCAAAACAGTTTCGGTTATTTTATAGCGGGCAATGGTTTGCTCAGGGGCAATGTCCATCAAGTCGTTCAGCAAATATAAGCACAGCTTGTAAGAGTCGATAGCTTCGTCCCTGACGGCTGCGATATAAGCAAGGCGGCGGGCAGCCTCCTGGTCGTCCAGCCTTGGCCAAAGCATGCCGGGGCTGTCCATCAACTCAAGATAAGGGCTAAGCTTCACCCACTTCACCCCCCGTGTTACGCCGGGACGGTTTTCCGCCTCTAAAGAGCTGCGCCCAAGGAGGGCATTTATCAGGGTGCTTTTGCCCACGTTGGGTACGCCAATTACCATGGCTCGCACGGTACGGGCAATGCCACGGGCGGCGGCCCTATCTACCGCTTCTTTGGCAGCCGCCTGAACGGCAGGCAAAGCGGGCCTAAGCGTACCCTTTTTATCGGCGCTGATGGCGTAAGCTATTTCACCCTCACTTTTAAAATATTCAAGCCACTGGTCGGTGGCTTTCCTGTCAGCCAAGTCCCTCTTGTTCATCAAAAGAACACGGGGCTTGTTTTGCGTTAGTTCCAATAGCTCAGGATTGCGGCTGGATAGCGGGATGCGCGCGTCGCAAAGTTCAATCACCACGTGCACACGCTTGAGCATATCTTCCAAGGCTCGCTTTGCCTTGGCCATGTGACCGGGGTACCAAACAATATCCATCCGCCATCCTCCTCAATTCATCAGTTACCAAGATACCATTTGAAGCCTTAAAAATCAAGGCGAATAAAACGCAACTGACAATGAATAATAATCTACGCAAGGAAAAACCGCCCTTGTTAAAAGCGGTTTTCAAACTACATTGCTTAAGCAAAGCTTTTTACACTTCGTCTTTCAAGGCCGCCACAGCGCCAGATGCGCCCAGTCGGTCCACGCCAAGGCGCAGGTAGGTTTCCATATCTTCCCTTGTTCTCACGCCGCCCGAGGCTTTCATCTTCACATGTGGGGCAATATGCTGCTTGAAAAGAAAAATATCTTCCACCGTGGCGCCGCCGGCGCCAAAGCCGGTGGAGGTTTTGATATACTGCGCCCCGCCCTGGCTGACGCAGCCGCAGAGGACAATTTTTTCATCTTCCGTTAGATAGCAGGTTTCGACAATTACTTTTAGTACCTTGTCGCCGCAGGCTTCTTTTACTTTGCGGATTTCTTCGGTTACCTTGTCAAAAAGTCCGTCCTTGACCCAACCAAGGTTGACGACCATGTCGATTTCCTCGGCGCCTTTGGCAATGGCATCCTTGGCTTGAAACACCTTGCTTTCGGTGGTATCGTAACCCAAAGGAAAGCCGACTGTCGTACAAAGTTTGAGGCTATCGCCAAAGTGTTCATGCGCCTTCCCAACATAACTTGCCGGAATGCACACGGTGGCGGTACCATATTTCACAGCCTCCTCGCACAGGGCCAAAATAGCCTGCCAAGTTGCAGTGGGTTTTAATAAGGTATGGTCCACATGGGACAAAATATCTTTCGCGTTCATGGTTGCCTCCCTTTTTTCAAAGTCCAGATATATTGTACCACTTCAAAAGACTTTGATACAAGTCAGCGCAGCTTGCGCTCAACGGGATAGCCAAGCAGGTAGCCGGTCAGCTTCAAGTCCCGTTCGATTCTTGCATCGGTGGTGATTAAAATCAAATGAACCTCTGCTGTGGAAAAGGGCTGAACCTCTACTCCTTTGTTAATGTCATAGCCCGTCTCTTTAAGTCCGCCTACGGTCAAAATATCTTTGGAAGACGGGACGATGGAAAGCTCCATCATTTGGATAGGGAATGGCAGGCGGTTAGTCGCCGTAATGGTATAAATGACCATACGCCCGTTTGAACTTTCTTCTTGGGGTAAATTGCGAAAAGCATGGCCTTGCAGGGAGCGGTTGTGCAAATCTTCCAACAGGCCGTCGTACACACCCTGATAGGCGGCAATATCTACTTCGCTTGGCATAGATACCTTCACTTTTAGCCAAGAACCGGAAACTCCCCACAAAAGCCCTGCAATTAGGGCAAAGATGAAGATGGTTTTAATTAGTCGCTTCATAGGCCTTTTAAGATTTCGTTCATGCGCTCGATCATTTCGGTGTCTTTTAATCGGAACTTCAGCTCCACCCGACGGGAAGCTTCCATGTCTTCCGTGCCATCGGGCCTGAATATCCTATCTGCATAGCTGCGCCCCTTGACGGTGAGAATGCTTTCGAGCAAGGCCTTTTCCTGTCTGGTAAGCCCGGGAAGGTTGAGGCAATAAGTGGCGACGCTCAGCGCCCGCTCCTGTGAAAGCTCCAAATTAAATTCATAGCTACCGGCGGAGTCGGTATGCCCCTCGATAATAATTTCAGCTAAATAATTCCTGTATTCCGGGCGCAAAAGCACCGACAGATACACCGGCAAAATAGTTTGCAATTCCCTTTCCCCTTGAGGAGCTAATTTATTGTCTGCGGTTGCAAACATGAGTTTGCTGGATAGAACAATGTCGCCTGTCTTTGCGTCCACATTGGCGGAAATATTGGCCTTATTAAGGGCGGCGGACAATTCCTGTACAATAGAAGTGCGAAGGCCAAGTAGCTCGTCTAACTTTCTTTGCTGACCGGACAGGGTAAGCTGCAAGCTGTCCAGCTCGGCTTGCTGGGCGGTAAGTACCAACTGCAAGGCGGTCTGTTCCTGTTCCTTGGTAGCAAGGGCAGTTTCGGCAGCCTTTAGCGCCTGTTCCTTTTCATCCAACTGAATTTGGATGGTACTTAACTCCTCCTCCTTGCCCATGAGGGTTACACGGGTGGTTTCAAGCTCCTCAGCTTGCTTCGTAAGGGTGATTTGCGCCAAGTCAAGGGCGGCCTGCTGCTCTCCCAATTCCCTAGTTTTGGTTTCAAGCAGGCTGTAATACTGGTAAATGGAAAAGGTGACCGCCAACATAAAGACCAGCAGCATGGAGGACATTATGTCCGAGTAGCTGATCCAATATTCGCCCGTATCTCGGCTGATAAGCCGACGCCCCTTACGTCCCTTACGCATGGGTCTTTTCCTCTTGGATTAGAGTTTCAATATGACGGTTAAGCTCTGCCAGCATTTCTTCCATGCGGCTTAGGGCGCTTAAATCGGCGCTTTGGGTGGCTTCCTGCATTTTTTGGCTGAGCGCCTTGGCAGTATCGGCGATGCTTTCTTCAAATAAAGCAAGGGCACGGGAAAAGCCATCACTTAAATTTTGGGCAAAGCCAGCGTAAGCGGTTTTTACCTCCCGCTGGCTTTGAAGCATGGAATCAGCCACCTTGCCCGATTGCAGCATGATATCCTGCGCCTGCTTTTGAACAGCCTGCAAGGTATCGCCGGTAAAGGAGGCATATTTTTGCAGCTGCTGGTCAAGGAGTACACGGCTTTGCTTGATGGCATCTATTTCGCTCTGACTTTGGGAAAGCGAGCGGCGCATCAGGTCGGTAACCTCCGCCGTTTGCTTGGCAAAGACGATGGTATTTTGCTGGCCAAGGTTTAAGTCGCTTAAATAACTATCAAACTTTTCTATAACAGTGGCCGTGAGGCTGTTCATTTGGTTCATGCCGCCAATGACCTTGTCGGCGCTTTCAAGGGCACGGTTGACCCCTTCCACCGAGATGGTCTGCGCTTGATTTAAGGCGCTAAGTTGACGTCCAAGCTGGTGGAACTGGCCGCCCATTTGTCCATCCAGCTGCTCTAAAAAACGGCCAACTAATCTGCCAAGGACTTCCATCTGCCCCTGGGTTTGAACTTGCATAAACTGATTGAGCTGGTAATTAACCGGCTCAAAGCCCGCACGTACTGCCCCCACGATACCGGTGGATAGCTGATGGTTTAGGTCCTTGGCGCTGCGACGTAAAAATTCCGCCTGGTCTTCCAAGTAAATGGTACGGTGGGTCACATCGTCCAGAGGCTCTTTCATCACAAGGGTATGAAAAGCTTCGTGAAATTCGTCCATGGCAAGGGTTACGCTGCCTTGGCTCATCCTTGAAAGAACGTTAAAAATAAGTGAGCAGGTGAGCCCGGCAATGGAGGTGCCGTAAGCAAAGGTCATGCCGCCAATCATTTGGCTAATGGAGGCCATGGTAGCTTCCGCCCCCGTTACGTCAAGGCCTGAAACGCCCCGCATCAGGCCAATAAAGGTGCCCAAAATGCCAAGAGAAGTAAGTAGCCCCGGTATAGTATCGTTAACGCTCATGTGCGCATAGGAAACAAGCACGCTTTCGTCGTTGATATAGTTTTCGGTATCGGCATTCAGCCCCCTTGCTTCTAATTGCTCATTCACGGTTAAAAAGCGCTGCCACTGTTTTTGCATGGCGCTGCCAAGAAAGTCGGGGCTGCGCCAGCTTTGGGCATTTTCGCCCTTCACCACGGCTTTTTGTAAACTGCGAATGCTACGTCTAAAGCTTCTGGTAAGCCGGCGCATGGGAAAAATGCACTTAACCAAGCCCACAACCATGACAAGCACAATTGCCGAATAAACAATCACGTCTATCACCGCTGAAGGGGTGTTTTTTAATAGCTCGCCCATAGGCACCTCCCAACTATGTTTGTTTAATTGTAACCGATAATTCTTAGAATTTCAATATAATATTAATAGTTGACTTGCTCTTTCCGTAAAATTCAATGATTGAAGCATTACAAAGCTGAGATATGAATTTTGATCGCGCAACCAACCGATGAATTCGGCAAACAAAAAGCTTGCCTCCCGTTCCTCATTGAAAGCAAGCTCCGTACATTGATAATCTAATTCTTGTTTAATTCTTAAGGCACTCCAGACTTATTGAGCGGACTCTTTTATGTTGCAGGCGCAGTATCGGTATCTGAAGCGCCGTCTTCCTTCTGGTGCTGAATAATCTCCACAAACATGGCCCGATGACTCTCTACATCAGTTACAGTAACTTCCAGATTATCGTAACTGAAAAAATCCCCTTCTTCCGGTATCTTGCCAAGTTGTTCAGCAACCCACCCGCCAAGAGATACCATTTCTGAATCGGTCTGGATATCGAAATGCTCACAGAATTCATCCAAATCGGTTGAGCAGTCTACACGGTATGCACTGTCGCTAACACGACTGAACTCTTCCACCACATCATCATGTTCATCATAAATATCGCCTACCAACTCTTCCAAAACATCTTCCATGGTTACGATGCCATATGTTCCGCCATATTCATCCAGCACCACGGCAATATGCGACTTGGTTTGCTGGAGCTTGCGCAGCAAGGAGCTGATTTTTTCATTTTTTAAGACGAAAATCGCCGGGCTGATAATATCTTTAATATCTCCTGAAATAATACCGCCGCCGGTATAAAAATCCTTCAGATGGATAACCCCGACAATATTATCAAGATTATCTTCATACACAAGAATGCGAGAAAACTTGGATTCGGAAAAAACCTCCGCAATTTGCTCTTTGGTCGCCTCAACAGGAACGGCTTCTAAATCCACCCGATGCGTTAAAATATCTTCCGCTCTGCGCTCCGTAAATTCAATCGAGTTTCGTAGCAGGTCGCCCTCATCTTCACCGATACTGCCTTCCTGCTGAACCTCATCTATGAGCATGAGCAACTCCTCTTGACTCATTTTTGAGTCCGGTTCCGTTCGGAAGGCCTTTGACATTAGCCTTTTCCACGCGGAAAAGACAGCTGTCAGGGGCGTTAATAAAATAATTAATATTTTTAAAAAGGGTGCCGAATACATAACAAATTTATCCGGCGCTTCTTTGGCAAGGCTTTTGGAAGCCATCTCACCAAAAAACAAAACAACAACGGTAACAACGATGGTAGAAACAGTTGCTCCTATATTTGCGCCACCAAGGAGCTCCACAAAAAGAAGCGCAGACAAAGCCGACACGCCAACATTTGTAAGGGTGCTGCCAATTAATACGGTAGAAAGCAGTTTGTCATAATGATCAAACAGCTTATAGGCAAACTGCGCGCTTTTGTTGTCTTTTTCTGCAAGAGCCTTGATTCGGGTTTTGTTTAGGGAAGAAAATGCTGTTTTCGTAGCAGAAAAGTAGGCAGAAAAAATCAATAAAATAGCAATGACAATTATATGCGAGGTCATGTGTCCATTCTCCTTTTCAGGGTTGAAACCCTAAATTACACAAAAAGCACATCCGGCCAAGCTTATTAGCAGCACAGATATGCCTCGAAAAGAGCGCCAAAAGAAGCTATTACAAGTAGTTGATCACTACTGTCGCTGTCCATTTGATAAAAAAATACCTCCATTACACAAATCAGCAGTTTTATACTATCAGATAATGTGATGGGAGTCAACATATGGCCCGCAAACGAGTTTGTTCTCTCAATTCATCGCAATAAAAAAGGTCGCTTGACACGACCTTTTAATGGATTGGTTACTATCGCTTACACCATTTCGATAATGCACATTTCCGCGCCATCACCACGACGGGGTCCAAGGCGATAGATGCGGGTGTAACCACCCACGCTGTTCTTTTCCTCGTTACGCTTACGGTACTTGGGTCCGTACTCACGGAACAGCTTTTCAACCACGGGATGCTTGACATCCTTGGTGCGCTCACGATATTCGCTCTTGGATTCGCCTTCCTTTTTTTCTTCCTTGAAATTGTATAGGAAAGCCAGCATCCGGCGACGGGCGGTGAGCTTGGAAGGCTGATCGTTGGTTACCTCAATGGTAACAATCTGGCCTTTTTCGTTATGGTATTGCTTTTGGGCCGTTACGGTGTTGTCATATTCACGCACCGCAAGCGTAACCAGTTTTTCCGCCAAAGAGCGGATTTCTTTAGCACGGGTGACTGTTGTTTCAATGCGCCCATGCCAAATCAGGCTGGTAACCTGGCTGCGCAGCATTGCCTTGCGCTGCTGTGCGACACGGCCAAGTTTACGTTGTGCCATAGGGGGTTCCTCCTTCGCCCGGGTGGGCAGTTTATTGTTCGGTCGTGCGCAGGCTTAGACCCAACTGTGAAAGTTTCAGGTTGATTTCTTCCAAGCTCTTTTGGCCAAGGTTACGCACTTTCATCATGTCTTCGACGGTCATCTGAATCAGCTGGCCAACAGTGTTAATGTTGGCACGCTTCAAGCAGTTAAACGCCCGCACCGACAGATCCAAGTCTTCAATGGACATTTCTTCGGTGTCCTCTGTCCCATCTTGCGCGCCCTCTTGCTCCATCTCTGCTTCTACCGCTTCTGACAGCCCATGGAAAATGGAAATCTGCTCGACAATAATTTCGCTCGCCTGGCCAATAGCTTCCTCAGGCGATATGGAACCGTCGGTCCACACCTCAAGCACCAGCTTGTCATAGTCGGTCTGTTGGCCTACACGGGTGTCTTCTACCATGTAGTTCATCTTTCTGATGGGGGTATAAATGGAGTCAATGGGGATGACACCTAAGGACATAGGGGTCATCTTATTACGTTCGGCGGGTACATAGCCGCGCCCCTTGTTCAGGGTAAGCCACATGTGCAGCTTGGCATCCTTAGAGAGGGTGGCGATATGAAGGTCAGGATTGACAATCTCCACTTCGCTATCCACTCGGATGTCGCCGGCGGTAATTTTGCCGGGGCCGACCGCATTGATTTCAAGCATCTTGGGTTGGTCGCTGTAAAGCTTAACCACCAGACGCTTTAGGTTTAGAATAATTTCTGTTACATCTTCTTTAACGCCAGGAATGACGGAAAACTCATGCTGAACGCTCTCGATGTTGATACTGGTGACTGCTGCTCCCGGCAGTGAGCTAAGTAGCACACGGCGCAGCGCGTTGCCTAAGGTATGGCCAAAGCCACGCTCAAGCGGTTCGACGACAAAACGGGCATAGTGCTCCTGTTCGTTGTATTCTACACGCTCGATATGCGGTTTTTCCATCGGAATAATCACGTCTTGTTCTCCTCCTCATTATATGGTCGGTCGTAATGTAAAACCTACAATTAACGAGAGTAGAATTCAACAATCATATTCTCCTGCAGCGGGAAATCAAGATCTTCACGGGCAGGCAGTTCAACAACAGTCGCTTTCAGTTCCTCCTTATCCGCCTGCAGCCACTTGGGCACAATGCGGAAGCCGGATTCCTTAACGGCCTTGAAGTATGTACTATTTTTGCTCTTTGCACGAACGGTAATTTCATCGTTTTCCTTGACTGTGTAACTGGGAATATTCACCTTCTTGCCATTGACAAGGAAATGGGAGTGATTGACCATCTGACGGGCCTGTGCGCGGGTGGCGGCAAAGCCGGCGCGGTATACGACGTTGTCAAGGCGGCGCTCCAAAAGCTGCACCAGATTTTCACCGGTAGCGCCCTTCATGGTGACCGCGCGTTCGTACAGGTTGCGGAAAGGTTTTTCCAAAACACCGTAAATGAAGCGGACTTTTTGCTTTTCACGCAGCTGCAGCGCATATTCGCTGGGCTTGCGGAAACTCCTCTTCACTTGGCGGTTGGATTTTTTATTGATACCGATCACTTGAGGTTCAATCCCAAGTGCACGGCATTTTTTGAGCAAAGCTCCGGTATAGCGTGCCATTTAGATAAAACCTCCTTTTTAGACTCTGCGACGCTTGGGTGGACGGCATCCGTTGTGGGGGATGGGCGTCACGTCCTTAATCATGGTCACTTCAAGGCCAACGTTGGCAAGCGAACGGATGGCGGCTTCACGGCCGGAGCCGGGGCCTTTGACCATCACATCCACCGTGCGCAAACCATACTCGGTTGCGGCCCTGGCAGCGGCTTCGGCGGCCTGCTGCGCCGCGAAGGGCGTAGACTTTTTATTGCCGCGGAAACCCATGCCACCGGCAGAAGCCCATGACAGGGTGTTACCGACCGTGTCGGTAATGGTTACGATTGTGTTATTAAAAGAAGAGCGAATGTGAACGACACCACGTTCAACCACCTTGCGCTCACGGCGCCTGCGGCTTGCCCTCTTTACTCTGGCTCTTGCCATATTTTTTCCCTCCGTGCCTTTAAGGCGTCATATTCACAAGCTTACCTGGGTGCCTTCTTCTTGCCGGCAACCTGTTGTTTCCTGGGACCCTTACGGGTGCGTGCGTTTTGCTTGGTATTCTGTCCACGGACAGGCAGGCTGCGGCGATGGCGAACGCCACGATAGCAGCCGATTTCAACCAAGCGCTTAATGTTCATTGAAACTTCACGCCTCAGGTCACCTTCGACCTTGACGTGGTGTTCAATGTAGTCACGCAGCTTGCTGATATCGTTTTCGGAGAGGTCCTTAACCCTGGTATCAGGATTGATTTCGGTAGCGGTCAGGATACGTCGGGACATAGCCGGACCGATGCCGAAGATGTACGTTAAGCCGTATTCTACTCGCTTTTCTCTGGGCAGGTCAACGCCTGCAATTCGTGCCATTGTTAGGATACACCTCCAAAAGAATTGGTCTTATGACCTTGGATACTATTTTAGTTTTAGAACGGCAATTTTATTGTGGCGGTTTTTTCGGTTCGGCAAAGCTTGCTGGAAGAGGCATGGTTGACCTATGCCGACAGAGCAAAGCACTGCCAAAGTGGAAAAGACGCGCAAAAAACACCGGACAAAAGGTAAAATAGTATGGGAGTTTGGGTGGGAAAGCCCCAAACATGTATGATAAAACCGCATGGAACTCTTTTTATTCAAAGAGCAGCCGCCCATGCGATATATCGACGATAATTAGCCCTGTTTCTGCTTGTGCTTGGGATTTTCGCAAATGACCATGACACGGCCTTTACGCTTGATAATCTGGCACTTTTCGCAGATGGGTTTAACGGACGGACGAACTTTCATTTCCTTTCCTCCTAAGTAAAGTAGTTGTCTTGACAAATCAATTTTTGCTGCGCCAAGTGATTCGGCCTCTGGTCAAATCATAGGGCGACATCTCGATGGTTACCTTATCGCCAGGGTAGATACGGATAAAATGCATACGCATTTTGCCGGAAATATGCGCCATAATGCGGTGGCCATTGGGCAGCTCAACGCTGAACATGGCATTGGGCAGCGCCTCCACTACCGTACCTTCCACTTCAATTACATCTTCTTTGGGCAAAAACGGGCCTCCTTTGATCTCTTGTCAGGACTGTGAGTCGATTAGCGGTTTGAGCGCTTTTTTGACATCGCTGTTCTTGAGCCGATTTTGCTCGTACAGCTTGATAATCTCCGGCAGCTCGTGACCGATTGGTTTCAAGTGCTTCAGGCGCTTTTTCTTAGGTCTTTCGATCGGGTGGGTTAGGCCATCACAAATAGACACAAAATCAGCGTCCAACTCGTATAATACCACAAACATACGCCCTTTGTCACGCCCTTTTAGAGAAAAAACGACAATTCCCGGCTTAATTTCCGGTTTCATTGGCTTTCACCCGTTTTTTTGAAGTATTCCTCCCAAGAAAAGTCGGGATAAGAGAGCAGTTCCGGCAGCCCCTCTTGAATGAGGATAGTGTGCTCATAGTGGCTACTGGGACTCTTGTCTTGGGTAACACAGCTCCAGCCATCATCTAAAATTTCAATTCTCCAATCACCCATAGAAATCATCGGTTCGACAGCGATGGTCATGCCGGAGCGCAAACGAACGCCTCTCCCCTTTTCACCAAAGTTGGGAACATTGGGATCCTCATGCATGTTGCGGCCGATGCCGTGTCCCGTTAAATCCCGAATCACGCCATAGCCGTGGGATTCCGCCAGCGACTGAACAGCGTGCCCGATGTCGCCCACCCGGCCGCCTTTGACGGCATGACGGACGCCTTCAAAAAAGCAGCGCTCTGTAACCTCTATTAACCTTTGTTTTTCATCGCATATTTCACCAACGCCAACGGTAAAAGCGCTATCGGACTGCCAGCCATCTAAGATAAGTCCGCAGTCAACGGACAAAATTTGGCCTTCTTTGAGAACCACCTTATCTGAGGGAATACCATGCACCACCGTTTCATCAATGGAGGCGCAAATGGAAGCCGGAAAGCCTTGATATCCAAGGAAGCTGGGCGTTGCGTGGTTACGGCGAATCAGCTCCTCGGCATAGGAATCAAGGGCGACGGTTGTAATACCCGGCTTGACGGCAGCCTTTAACTTTTCAAGCACCTCGTACAGCAAAGCGCCCGCTTTACGCATCTTTTCAATCTGTTTGGGATTTTTGATGCTGATCATTGATTTTCCTCAATAACTTTAAGCATTTTTTGATAGTTTTCTTCAACCGTACCGTCCACTTCAACTACCACTAAATTGCCTTTTTTACGGTAAAGCTCAATCAAAGGAGCTGTTTGCTCTTCATACACTTCCAGGCGATGGGCGATGGTTTCAGGCAAATCGTCCTTACGCTGTTCAAGCCTGTGGCCGCAGGTGGGACAGGTTGTTTCGTCCTGTAACATGGACATATGGAAAGTACCATTACAGGAAAGGCATGCCCTACGTCCGCTTAAACGACGGATGATTGCTTCGTGTTCAAGCTCTAAGTCGATAATTAAGTCAATGTCGGCAAACTTTGCCAGCTCTTCTGCCTGATATAACGTTCGAGGAAAGCCGTCCAAAATATAGCCGCCTTGTGTGTCCTCTTCCCGCAAGCGTTCTTTAACCATATCAATAATGACACTGTCAGGGACAAGCTCTCCGTCATCAATGTAGGCTTTTGCGATGATTCCAAGCTCATCACCCAACCGCAGATGCCTGCGCAGCATCCCGCCGGTAGAAATTTGCACAAGCCCAAGCCTCTCCTGCGCGATAGAAGCTAAAGTACCCTTGCCCACCCCCGGTGGACCCAATAAAATCACGTTCATACCACACCTCAAAATCCCATCTTGGTCCAAAAGGACAAAGATGGGATTGTCAACAGCTTTCCGATTATAGGAAACCCTTGTAGTTGCGCATCACCATCTGTGCTTCGAGCTGACGGACAGTTTCGATTGCGACGCTTACAGCAATAAGGATGGAAGAAGCGGCGAAAGGAACCTGCACGCTTTGCCAGACATACAGCACCGAAGGTACTGTGGCTAAAAAAGCCAGGAAAATCGCTGCAAACAAAGTCAGGCGGTTCGTAGTGCGGGCCAAAAACTCTACAGTGTTACGGCCGCTTCGGATACCGGGTATGGTACCGCCTTGCTGATTGATGTTCTTCGCAATATCAACAGGGTTAAAGCTGATGGATGAATAAAAGTAAGTAAAGGCGACAATCAGCAAACCCGTAATCAAGAGGTTCAACCAGGAAGTCTGGCTCATGTTCTGCTGCCACCAAGCATTTATCCCTGAGTTGGGGCCAATGATGGTAATCAGTGTACCAAGAAAGGCTGTAAAGGAATAAGCGAAAATAAGGGGAAGCACGCCCACACTCATCACCTTGATCGGAATGTGGGTAGATTGGCCGCCATACATTTTGCGCCCAACAACACGCTTGGCATATTGAATGGGAATCCTGCGCTCGCCCATGTCGATGAAAGTGACAACAAAAACAATTCCCAAGGTGAAAAGAATCAGAATCAGGAATTGCACCACGGTTGTATTGCCGGGCACAACGCCGATAACGTCCAGGAAAGCTGTTAATATGCCATTAAAAAGGTTGGAAATGATGCCGGCAAAAATGATTAAGCTGATGCCGTTTCCGATTCCCTTAGCGGTAACCCTTTCACCAATCCACATGGCAAGCGCCGTGCCGCCAGCCATCACAAAACCGATGGATAGCTTACCAAGGAAGTTGTTGTAGCCTTCCATTAGTACCCTGGAAGTACCAAAGGAAGCGGCATTGAGGCCCGAAATAATACCGATTGCCTGAAGCGCAGCCAGTACAACCGTTGCATAGCGGGTAATCTTGTTGATCTTTTCCTTGCCTTCCTCACCCTCTTCCTTAGCCATACGCTCAAGCGCCGGAATGGCGATTGTGAGCAGCTGCATGATAATGCTGGCGTTAATGTAGGGTGTGATACCCATGGCCATAATGGTCATCTGCTGGAAAGCGTTACCGGTCATCATATTGACCAGATTGAGGGCATCATAGTTTTTGGCAACCTCCTGCACCGCGGCGGCGTTGATACCGGGGGCAGGAATGACGCTGACCAGGCGGTAAACCATGAGCATGAAGAAGGTATAAATCAGCTTCTTGCGAATGTCCTGTACCTTCCAAGCGTTACGGAGAGTATCAAACATGCTTATACCTCCTCAACTTTTCCGCCGGCAGCCTCGATTTTTTCCTTTGCGGAGGCGGTGAACTTCACTGCCTGCACGTTGAGCTTTTTGGTCAGCTCCCCGCCGCCAAGGATTTTAAGCCCGTCACCGATTTGCTTGATCAGGCCGGCTTCTTTTAGTACCTGCGCATTGATAACGCTGCCGTTTTCAAAGCGTTCAAGTGTTGCAACGTTCACGGTGGCATATTTCTTTTTGAAAATATTCGTGAAACCCATCTTGGGTAGACGGCGCGTCAAAGGCATTTGGCCGCCTTCAAAGCCGGGGCCTTTACCGCCGCCCGAACGCGCCTTGGCACCTTTATGACCCCTGCCTGAGGTCTTGCCAAGTCCCGAACCTACGCCTCGGCCCAGGCGCTTCGGAGCAGTCGTAGAGCCCTTAGCGGGCTTCAACTCGTGCAATTTCATATAGGACGTCCTCCTGTGTCTATTGTTTGTCTATTATTCGTTGATTTCTTCGACGGTTACCATGTGCTTGACCTTGAAAATCATGCCACGCACGCTGGGAATGTCGTTATGGATAACTGAGGAACCGATCTTTTTGAGGCCAAGGGCTTCAATGTTGCGAATCTGATTCTTGTTTCTTCCGGCAGTAGATTTGGTTAAGGTAATCTTCAGTTTCATCTTGCCCTCCTTAGCCTAAAATCTCTTCGACGGTCTTGCCCCGCATCGCTGCCACCTCTTCGGCGCTGCGCAGCTGCTTTAAGCCTTCCAGCGTTGCCTTCACGGTGTTGATGGGGTTGGGAGAACCGAAAGATTTGGTGCGGATATCACGGATGCCTGCCATTTCAAGCACAGCGCGGGCAGCGCCGCCGGCAATAACGCCCGAGCCTTCTTCAGCAGGGATTAAGACTACCTTGCTGGTGCCAAAGTATCCGGTCGCCTGATGCGGGATGCTTGTATCCACGATAGGCACATTGATTAGCTGCTTTTTAGCAGATTCAACAGCCTTGCGGATAGCTTCAGGAATTTCCACAGCCTTACCCATGCCTGCACCAACGCGCCCCTTGCCGTCGCCAACGACGACCAGCGCCGAAAAACGGATGTTACGGCCGCCCTTAACGGTCTTGGCAACACGGTTGATGGATACCAATCTTTCTTTAAATTCTTTTTCGACTTCTTCTCTGCGAGCCATGCGTATACCCTCCTATCAGAATTTCAGCCCGGCTTCACGAGCACCGTCAGCAAGAGCGGAAACTCGGCCGGTGTACACGTAGCCGCCACGGTCAAAAACAACACTGGAAATACCCGCTTGAAGAGCACGCTCTCCCAGGGTTTTGCCGACGAGTTTGGCAACCTCTGTCTTGGTGCCTTCCGCTTCCTTGAAGCTTTCTTCAAAGCTGGAAGCCTGGCACAGGGTTTTGCCGACGGTATCGTCGATGATCTGTGCATAAATGAACTTGTTGCTACGGAATACACACAGGCGCGGCACTTCGGGTGTGCCGCTAATCTTTTTGCGAACACGTGCATGACGGATAACACGCATCTTGTTGCGGTCGCGTTTCTTAAACATTTGCGTTCACTCCCCTCCTATTAGTTGCCAGCCTTACCGGCCTTGCGACGAATCTTCTCGCCCTTGTACTTAATGCCCTTGCCCAAGTAGGGTTCCGGCGGACGTACAATGCGAATGTCAGCGGCAAGATTGCCTACGACCTGCTTGTCAATGCCTTTAACGACAATGGTCGTCTGGTTGGGCGTTTCAAAGGTGATGCCCTCAGGGGCTTCAAAAAACACGGGATGGGAATAGCCTGCGTTAACAGTCAGCTTGTTCCCTTCTACCGACGCACGATAACCGGTGCCGACAATTTCCAATGTCTTTTCATAGCCGTCGGTTACGCCAACCACCATGTTGTGAATGAGTGACCGGTAGAGCCCGTGCAGGGACTTGTGGGGTTTGGAGTCGCTGGGACGTTCGACATTGATAACGCCGTCCTCTAAAACGACTTTGAAATCACGATGTACCTGTTGGGACAGTGTGCCCTTGGGGCCTTTGACAACCACGTTGTTGTCTTCCCCAATGGTAACTGTGACGCCCGCAGGCACCGTGATCGGTTGTTTTCCGATTCGAGACATTACTTATTCCTCCAATGCGTTACAGTTACCAAACAAAGGCCATGACTTCGCCACCCAGATTTCTCTGGCGAGCTTGGCGATCGGTCATAAGACCCCTTGATGTAGAGATGATAGCGATTCCCAAGCCGCCCAATACTTTGGGCAGGTCTTGGCTGCCTGCATAGACACGAAGGCCGGGCTTGGAAATACGCTTGAGACCGTGGATGACAGGCTGCCTGTCATTCATGTATTTGATGGTCAGCTTAATCTGTCCCTGAACGCCATCGTTGATGTTTTCATACGCCTTAATATAGCCTTCATCCAACAGGATTTTGGCGATAGCCTTTTTGGTCTTGCTGGCAGGTATCATGACGGTTTCATGCCTTGCAACCTGCGCATTACGAATCCTGGTCAGCATATCGGCGATAGGATCGTTAATTAACATATGATAGCCTCCTTTTCCGTTAACTGTTTACCAGCTTGCTTTGCGCACGCCGGGGATTTCACCCTTGTAGGCCAGCTCCCTAAAGCAGATACGGCATACGCCATACTTGCGAAGGACCGCACGCGGGCGTCCGCAGATGCGGCAGCGCGTATAGGCACGGCTGGAAAACTTAGGTGCGCGAGCCTGACGGACTCTTTTACTTGTTTTTGCCATTGCTCACTCCTCCTTATTGCGCGAAAGGCATGCCTAGGAGACTAAGCAGCTCTTTGGCTTCTTCGTCAGTTTTAGCGGTGGTTACAAAAATCATTTCCATGCCGCGGATCTTTTCTACCTTATCGTAGTTGATTTCAGGGAAAATCAGCTGTTCTCTGATACCTAAGGCATAGTTGCCACGGCCGTCAAAAGCTTTGTTGGAAACGCCACGGAAGTCACGTACACGAGGCAGGGCGATGTTGACCAGACGGTCAAAAAACTCTTCCATGCGGGCACCGCGCAGGGTAACCTTGGCGCCAACGTTCTGGCCTTCACGAAGCTTAAAGTTCGCCACAGACCTTTTGGCCGCAATCACTTGAGCTTTTTGGCCGGAAATATCTGCCAACTCGGCGGCAGCAATTTCCAGAAGCTTGGGATTGTCTTTGCAATCACCAAGGCCCATGTTGATTACGATCTTGGCAAGCTTGGGTACTTCCATGATGTTCTTGTAGCCGAATTTTTGCTGTAAGGCGGGTACAGCTTCGGTTTGATACTTTTCCTTAATACGGGTAGCCATTGGCTGTATCCTCCTTCTTAATCAATCTGTTCGCCGCATTTTTTGCAGACACGAATCTTTTTGCCGTCATCAAGCCTTTTGATTGAGTAGCGGGACGGCTTGCCGCACTTCTGGCACACCAGCATCACGTTGCTGGCGTCAATGGCGGCTTCTTTCTGAATAATGCCGCCGGGCTGTCCTTGGGCACGGGACTTCTGGTGCTTGGTAACCATGGCCACGTTTTCAACAATAACCTTGCCTACCTTAGGCAGCGCAGCAATCACCTTGCCCTCTTTGCCCTTGTCTTTGCCGGTAATGACAATGACCTTGTCGTCTGTTTTTACATGCATTTCGTTGCCTCTCCTTACAGAACTTCCGGCGCGAGGGAGACAATTCTCATGTAGTCTTTCTCACGCAGTTCCCTGGCAACCGGTCCGAAGATACGGGTGCCTCTGGGTTGCTTGGCATCGTTGATGATGACGGCGGCGTTGTCGTCAAAGACGATGTAACTTCCGTCGGGACGCCGTTTCGGTTTGCGCACACGCACAATTACCGCTTTTACAATTTCGCCCTTTTTGACTTGTCCACCCGGCGCTGCCGCCTTCACACTGGCAACGATAATGTCGCCGATGGAGCCGGAACGGCGAAACGAACCGCCTATCACCCGGATGCACATGATTTCTTTTGCGCCGGAATTATCGGCAACTTTAAGCCGGGATTGTGGCTGAATCATTGTGTTCCTCCTTTATTGTATCCTCTTCATGACAAAAGTCGCATGAGAGGTCGTACGCTATTACTTCGCCTTCTCGATGATGTCGACTACGCGCCAGCACTTGTCTTTGCTGAGCGGACGACATTCCATCACACGCACGGTATCTCCGATGCCGCAGGCATTTTCTTCGTCATGGGCTTTGAAAGTGGATGTGCGCTTCATGACCTTGCCGTACAAGGGATGGCGCACACGGCGGTTAACGGCCACAACAACGGTCTTGTCCATCTTGTCGCTGACAACGACGCCTACACGGGTTTTTCTGATGCCCCTTACTTCTGACATTCTTCCTGCCTCCTTTCCAGCTTATCGGGCGACCTTTCGGGCCTGGGTCTTCACAGTCAAAGCGCGTGCAATATTCTTTTTCACGTCTTTGATCTGCATGGTGTTTTCCAGCTGACCGGTCGCAAGCCTGAAACGAAGGTTAAAGAGTTCTGCTTTTAAATCAGCAATTTTGTTGTTCAATTCTTCAGGGCTCATTGCTGCATATTCACTAGCCTTCATTAATTCTCACCGCCGTTTTCTTGAGGATTCTGCGCCTTGGTCATAAACTTGGTGCGCAGGGGGAGTTTGGCTGCTGCCAGCCTGAACGCTTCTTTTGCGACAGCTTCTTCAACGCCGGCAACCTCAAACAGGACACGACCGGGCTTGACAACTGCTACCCAGTATTCGGGTGAACCCTTGCCGGAACCCATGCGGGTTTCAGCGGGCTTGGCAGTGACAGGCTTGTCGGGAAAGATCTTAATCCACACCTTACCGCCACGCCTGATATAACGGGTTAGGGCGATACGGGCAGCTTCGATCTGTTGGCTGGTAACCCAGCTGGGATCCTGAGCGACAAGGCCATAATCGCCATAAGCAATGAAATTGCCGCGATTGGCCTTGCCCTTCATGCGACCGCGGAAAACCTTGCGGCGCTTCACACGTTTGGGCATTAACATGATTATCTGCCTCCTTCCGCACGGCCGGAACGCTTGGTCTGAGGCAGGATTTGACCTTTGTAAATCCATACCTTCACACCGATACGACCGTAGGTGGTCTTTGCTTCTGCAAAACCATAATCGATGTTAGCACGTAGGGTTTGCAGGGGAATGGAACCTTCATGGTAGCTTTCGGAGCGGGCAATGTCCGCGCCGCCCAAACGGCCGCTTACCATAGCCTTGATGCCCTTGACGCCTGCACGCATAGACCGCTGGATAGAAGACTTCATCGCGCGGCGGAAAGAAATACGCCTTTCCAGCTGCTGGGCGATGTTTTCCGCCACCAACTGCGCGTCGGTATCAGGATTCTTGATTTCAGTCACGTTGATAACAACCGGATGTCCCAGTTCTTTTTCAACCAGGGCCTTGAGTTCTTCAATGCCCTTGCCGCCACGACCGATAATCATACCGGGCCTGCCGGTAAAAATCTCGATGGTCATACGGGATGGGGTACGCTCGATATCAATGCGGCTAATGCCGGTTACAAAATACTTTTCTTTGAGCATTTTGCGAATCTTGTGATCTTCGATCAAGTGGTTTGCAAAATCTTTTTTGTTGGCATACCAGCGGGTGCTCCAGTTGAAGATAACACCAACGCGTGCGCCATGGGGATTAACTTTTTGACCCATTGTATTACCTCCTCCTTACTTTTGATCCAACACGATGCTGATATGGCTTGTCCTGCGCAGTATGGGCGCTGCCGAACCGCGAGCACGAGGGATATATCGTTTGAGGGTGGGGCCAGGATTGGCGTACACCTCAGCAATGAACAGGTCGGAACGGTCAAGGTTGAGGTTGTTTTCGGCGTTCGCGATCGCGGAGTTGAGCAGTTTGAGTACAACTGGCGACGCTGCCTTGGGGGTAAACTTGAGAATTGCTTGCGCTTCTTCTACATGCTTTCCACGAATCAGGTTGATGACCGGAATCACTTTACGAGAGGAGATGCGCACGTGCTTTACATGGGCTTGAGGACGCCTATCGCGGTTTTCCCTGCGCGCGGCACCCTTTTCACGGGTATTTGTAGCCATTTGCTTTTACTCCTTTCGCTTAGCGACCCTTGGAGGTCTTGGAACCTGCGTGGCCGCGGAATGTTCTGGTCGGTACGAACTCACCCAGCTTATGACCCACCATGTCTTCGGTCACATACACCGGCACATGTTTGCGCCCGTCATGGACGGCGATGGTGTGGCCCACAAACTGCGGAAAAATGGTAGATGCACGTGACCAGGTTTTTAGAACGGACTTTTTACCCGTCTTGTTCATTTCTTCAATGCGCTTGAACAGCGCCTCTTGTACATAAGGTCCCTTTTTAACGGAACGGCTCATTGATTAATTGCCTCCTTTCACGCAGCTGCGGTTACTTCCGCCTCTTAATAATAAACTTATTGGAATACTTCTTCTTCTTGCGGGTCTTGTAACCGAGTGCCGGCTTGCCCCAAGGAGTAACAGGCGCAGGCATACCGATGGGCGATTTGCCTTCGCCGCCGCCATGCGGGTGGTCAACGGGGTTCATGGCCAAGCCACGAACGGAGGGACGGAATCCCATGTGACGCTTGCGTCCGGCCTTACCGATACGCACATTTTCGTGATCCACATTGCCGACAGTGCCAATGGTGGCACGGGCATTAATGGGCACCAGGCGCATTTCGCCAGAGGGCAGGCGCAGGGTAGCGTACTTGTTTTCCTTGGCCATCAGCTGGGCATAGGTACCGGCTGAACGGCAAAGCTGTCCGCCACGGCCGGGATGCAACTCGATGTTGTGAATGAGCGTACCCACCGGAATGAAAGAAATTGGCAGGCTGTTGCCGGTTACAATGTCGGCATCGTCGCTGGATACGACTGTGTCGCCCACTTTCAGGCCCACGGGAGCCAGGATGTAACGCTTTTCACCATCATGATAGTGTAAAAGGGCGATAAACGCCGAGCGGTTAGGGTCGTATTCGATGGTGGCCACCTTGGCGGGTACATCGAACTTGTTGCGCTTAAAGTCGATGATCCTATACTTGCGCTTATGACCGCCGCCACGATGGCGAACAGTGATTCTGCCGTGAGCATTGCGGCCCGCCTTCTTTTTTAGGGGGGTCAGCAAGGATTTTTCCGGCTTGTTGGTCGTAATCTCTTCGTAGGCCAGCACCGACATATTGCGGCGGCCCGGCGAAGTAGGTTTATAAATTCGAATTCCCATTTTAAACTTCCTCCTTAGACCATGCCTTCGAAGAACTCAATCGGCTTGGAGTCTTCGGTCAACTTCACATAGGCCTTCTTGACTTCGGGCGTGCGACCCTGGGTACGGCCCTGGCGCTTCATTTTGCCAATGGTGCGCACTGTGTTGACCTTTTGTACCTTGATGTCCTTGAATACCGCTTCAAGGGCACGCTTGATTTCGATCTTGTTGGCGTTAATGGCCACTTCGAATACATACTGCTTATCGCCGATGCCTTCATAACCTTTTTCGGTCAGCACCGGACGCAAAATGATGTCATGCGGGTTTTTCATTGCGCGTACACCTCCTGAATGCTGCCAATGGCTTCCTTTGTGAAAATCAGCTTATCGGCGTTGAGAATGTCGTAGACGTTGATGGTGTTGCAATAGCTGTTCTTAACCTTCTGCAAGTTGCCGGAAGCGCGGCGGATGCTTTCATCAGGCGCTTGGGTAACAAGCAGAGTCCTTTTTTCACAACCAAGGTTTTTAAGAACCTGAACCATCTCTTTGGTTTTGGCTTCTTTAAGCTTAAATTCATCCACCACCACCAGCGCACCGGCGGCAAACTTGGCGGAAAGGGCGCTCTTCATAGCAAGCCGACGTACTTTGCGGGGAACCTTAACCACATAATCACGGGGCTGAGGGGCGAACGCAACGCCGCCGGTACGGAACTGCGGCGCGCGGCTGCCATGGTGGCGCGCCCTGCCCGTTCCCTTTTGGCGATACATCTTACGACCACCGCCACGCACCATGCTGCGGGTGAGCGTGCTTTGGGTGCCTTGGCGCTGGGCTGCCAGATAAGAACGAACAACCAGGTGCATGGCAGGCACGTTGGGCTCGATACCAAATACGGTATCGGAAAGCTCCATGGTACCGGTAGCCTTGCCCTGCATATTGACTACATCAATTGTTGGCATTGTTTGCTTTCCTCCTCTTTCAGGCCTTCACCGAGTCACGGACCATTAGAAGGCCCTTTTTGGGTCCGGGCACCGCGCCTTTGACAAGCAGCAGGTTACGCTCCGCATCCACCTGAACCACTTCAAGGTTTTGGATGGTCACGCGCTCCGCACCGTATTGACCGGACATGTGCCTGCCCTTAAATACCTTGGACGGGTTGGAGCCCGCGCTCATGGCGCCGATGCCACGGTGATACTTGGAGCCGTGGGACATGGGGCCCTTGGACTGGTTCCAGCGATAGATAACGCCGGTAAAGCCTCGTCCCCTGGTGGTGCCGGTTACATCCAGCTTGTCACCTTCTTGGAACTGTTCGACAGTTAACACCTGGCCAACTTCGTATTCATCGATGGAACTTACGCGGAACTCACGCAGGTGACGGGCAGGGGCGACACCCGCCTTTTTATAGTGGCCCGTTAGGGGTTTGTTGACAAGCTTCTTGGCACGGGCTTCAGGCAGCTCATCAAAACTGACTTGGATGGACTCATATCCGTCGGTTTCCTTGGTCTTCTTTTGCACAACCGTGCAAGGACCGGCTTGGATAACTGTCACGGGCACGAGGCGACCGTCAGCAAGGAATATCTGGGTCATGCCCAGTTTCTTACCTAAGATTGCTTTTTTCATGATATCTCTCCTGCCTTACAGCTTAATTTCGATTTCAACGCCGGCGGGAAGATCGAGCTTGGTCATGGCGTCAACTGTTTTGGGGTTGGCGTTCAAAATGTCGATTAACCGCTTATGCGTCTTGCGCTCGAACTGCTCACGGCTATCTTTATGCTTGTGGGGCGAGCGCAAAATGGTAATAATTTCCTTCTCGGTGGGAAGCGGAATGGGGCCGGATACTCTGGCGCCGTTACGCTTGGCGGCTGCGACGATGGACTCGGCAGCCCGGTCAATGAGCTGGTGCTCATATGCCTTCAGCTTAATACGAATTTTCTGACTGGCCATTGGATTTCCTCCTGATATTTTTTCTCCCGTCGCTATTGGTTGAGGAGCTTTAGCCGACGCAGACGGCGCCCACCCTTCTTGATTTAGCGACACGCACAAGGCTTGGTCTTGCACTTGGCGTTCGTCTGTCGCCCAAAAAAATGGGCTTAAGTCCACGATAAATACCCGCCTTTGGCCAAGACGCGGCAACCTATCGTTTCATCCCCATTAAACAGACAGCTTGAATATTGTACATGATTTCTTTTTCTTTTGCAAGCGTTTTTTGCATTATTTACCCTTCTTTTTTGAAATTATTTTTTTCTTTGCTATGTTTATCAAGCGCTTTTAGCGGGTTTTCTGAACCGTTTTGTGTACCCTGTGTCGTGTGTATCTTTTTGGGTTGTTAACAGTTTAATTCTCATTCATTTAATTTAGGGGCAAAACAAAACCAATCCAATAAAAACGGAGCCGCCATTTCTCACGGCTCCATATCTTAATATGATAGCTATCGTCTTAGTAGGCCTTGGCAAAATACATAATGGTATCGGCTTCTTTGCCGCAGCAAACACAGCGGTCGTGGAAGGGCTCCTCATCAAAGGGTATATTGCGGCTGGTGGCCGAAGTTTCATCCTTAATCAAATCTTCACAGGCCCTGTCGCCGCACCACATGGTACGGGCATAACCGATCTGTACCTGTTCGTTGAGCTCTTCCATGTTGTACACATCCTTCGTGCGGGAGATTTTCAGGGCATTGGCCTGTTCAAACAAGCCCTGTTGGATGCTATTGAGGGTTTCCTTTACACTATCCGCCAAGCCGTTCAAATCCAAGGAGAACTTTTCATTGGTATCGCGGCGGCAGCAAAAGGCTACGCCCTTTTCAATATCCCGAGGGCCAATTTCAACACGCAGCGGCACGCCTTTTAACTCCCACTCGTTAAACTTCCAGCCGGGCGAAACGTTGTCTCTATCGTCCAGCTTTACACGAATGCCGGCGGCTTTTAGGGCATCCGTAATTTCCTGCGCCTTTTCATTGACACCGGGCTTATGGGCCGCAACCGGTATAACCACCGCTTGGAAAGGGGCAACGGCCGGAGGCAGACGCAGTCCCCTCTCGTCGCCATGGGTCATGATGATGGCGCCAATCAAGCGGGTTGAAACGCCCCACGAAGTTTCATAGCAATATTTAAGCTGACCGTCTTTATCCAAAAACTGTATTTCAAAGGGTTCTGAGAAATTGGTACCGAAGTCGTGGCTGGTACCCGCCTGTAAGGCCTTACCGTCCTGCATCATCGCTTCCACCGAGTAGGTAGTGCGGGCGCCGGCAAACTTTTCTTTTTCACTCTTTTGTCCGGAAAAAACGGGCATAGCAAGCACATTTTCACAGAATTCACGGTACACTTCAAGCATCAGCAGCGCTTCTTCGTGTGCTTCTTCTTCGGTGGCATGCACAGTATGCCCTTCCTGCCACCAGAATTCCGCCGTGCGCAGGAAAGGACGGGTGCTCTTTTCCCAGCGCATAACCGAACACCACTGGTTATACTTCATAGGTAAATCCCGCCAAGACTGCACCCACTTGGCGAACATGGTGCAAAAAATGGTTTCGGAGGTGGGGCGCACCGCCAAACGCTCATGCAATTCTTCGTTACCTCCGTGGGTTACCCAAGCTACTTCGGGCGCAAAACCTTCCACATGCTCGGCTTCCTTAACTAAAAGGCTTTCAGGGATGAGCATGGGCATGGATACATTTTCATGGCCTGTTTCTTTGAAACGCTTATCCAGACTTTCTTGAATCAGTTCCCAAATGCGGTTGCCGTATGGGCGCATGGCCATGCAACCCCGAACGGGCGTGTAGTCCATGAGTTCCGTCTGGGTTACCACATCGGTGTACCACTGCGAAAAATCTTCCTCCCTTGGGGTGATATGCTTTACAAATTCTTGTGCCTTCCGCTTGGCCATTTTCTTCCTCCTTCAAAAGCAAAAACTGCGCCCCTGCATCATACAGGAGCGCAGAAAATAAGTCAATTATTCATTCAGTAAAATAGGCAAATCTTCATGACTGTCTCGGTCGCTCCTGGCATCGTTTAGCGCCCGCACCCGCTTCAAGCGATTATGCACACGGCGGCTAAGCAAAGCTTTCGAGCGGTACTTATCAAGCGTTAGGCGCACACCCACCACAACCGGCAAGGCGGCAACCGATGCGCCCGCTGCCACCACCGCAGCGCCAGCTCCCATGGCTATGCCCGTTTTAACAGTGCGGTATTTGGCATCCTGTAAGGCGGCTTGCGGGGTTTTCTTTTTAAACAAAACCTTTCCCCCTTCGGTGACGGCAACCAACACAAAGGGCAGAGCTATCGATACCTTATCAAGCAATTCTTCCAGCATTCCGCCACCTTCAAGCAGCCCTAAATCTACCGAAATTTCATCAGCCACGCTAAGACCTGCCGTGATGGTGTCCACCAAGACGGCTTTGTTGCGCTTTGTATAAAGTTTTACTAACTGTCCAAAGTTCATTTATCCTCCGAAAAATTTTAGCAGAGCGGTTATCACCCATGCACTGCAAAAGACACCCACAATCCATACCAACTTACCTAAGGCAGAATCCTTCTTGGCTTTGGTCTGCAAGGTTTCCACCCGCCTTTGAAGGCGCAGGTTTTCTTCGGCCAAATCGCTCAGTTGCGTACGTACGGCTTCTTCCAAAATGGTCATACGAGCATCCCCCGACTTTTGCCGCTCATCCATGCGATTAAAGTCTTCGCTCATGCCTTCCAAAACCAAGGTTACTTCCTCGGTATACTTTTCCACAAGATCGCCCACATCTTGACCTTTGAGGGAAGAAACCGCAGAATCGATTAAACCCTTTGATTTTTGTACAAGGCCCGGCTTTTTTTCTAAGTTGTCTTTTTCTGTCATGCGAACCTGATGCCCATTTCCTTTTGTTTCTGGTGGTATTCCGCCAGCCGCTTTTTAATACGGTCATGGGGATTTAGCAGGGGTTCCAAGCTGCGGTCGTGGTTAAGGGTGGCGATAAAGTAGGCAATGTATTTAGCCATATTGGCTTCAGCGAACCACGGCATTTCTTTGAGTTTAGGATTCAGGTGGTTCATGTTGGATGCAAACACTTTGGTAATCAATCCTTGCTCGTAAGCTTCCTGGTAAGCATCCAATCCGTTGGTGAAAAAGGCAAAGGACACAATAGGGAAAATGCGCTTGGCGCCTCTATTTTTAAGCTCCCTGGCCAAATCCAAGATACTTTCGCCACTTGATAGAATATCATCGGCAACAATAACATCCTTTCCCGCTACATCGGGACCAAGATATTCGTGGGCGATGATGGGATTTCGCCCGTTCACCACACGGGTATAGTCACGGCGTTTATAAAACATGCCCATGTCAAGCGCCAAAACGCTTGAATAATAGATGTTGCGCTCCACCGCCCCTTCATCGGGTGAAACAACCACCATGTTGTCCCGGTTGATATTCAGATCGTGTACTTCACGAAGTAAGGCCTTAATCATTTGGTATGTGGGCATAACGTTTTCAAAACCGCTTACGGGGATGGCATTTTGTACCCTAGGGTCGTGCGCGTCAAAGGTAATCAGGTTGGTGATATCCATACTTTTCAGTTCCTGCAAGGCAAGCGCGCAGTCCAGACTCTCACGGCTGGTACGGCGGTGCTGCCTACTTTCATACAGGAAGGGCATAATCACGTTTACACGCTTTGCCTTGCCGCCTACCGCGGCGATGATACGCTTCAAATCGCTAAAATGGTCGTCCGGAGACATAGGTACTTCAAGGCCATACATTTTATAGCGCACATTATAGGCAGTCACATCAATCAGGATGTACAGGTCAAGCCCGCGTACACTTTCTCTGAGCATACCCTTGGCTTCACCCGTGCCAAAACGGGGACAATCGGCCTTCACAAGAAAGGTATCACGATCGGCTCCCGGAACAGTATAGTATTCTTCTTCAAAAAAGTCGATGTGCTGAGAATCTCGCCAGATATTTAACCACTCATTAACCTCTTTGCCAATTTCTTCCATACCGGCCATGGCAATTACGCCCAATGGCCCGATGGGTACGCTGACAAGATCCTTGATAATGTTCTCTGATTGAAGTTCCATATATCCCCCTTTATTAAATTATTCTACCGCCTCAAGTATACGAAGTTGCAATTTAGGGTATTCAAGCACTACCCCGTCCTGGTTATAGGAGCCGGTCGTCCCCACCAGTATGCCGTAGGCACGCATTTTCTTCCCTTGAGTAAATTCCGGCTCATGGTCGCTGGAAAGAATAACCAACTGTCCTTTCCCGCCTTCCCCGCTTACGTCAAAGCGCAAAAGCCACTCGCCCGCCAACTCTTCCTTGGAGAGAAGAACGCCCTCATACATGAGTATCTGGCCGTCGTACAGGTCGATATTTTTGACAAGCTTCTGATATTCAACCGTTTTGGCTTTGTTTCGGGTACGCGCGGCCTGCTCTTCCTTGGTTACAGCGCGGGTTCCATTATAAGAGAAGACGCGGGTTTCATAACCCGCCTTGGTGATAGTCAGCTTAAAAGCATAATCACCGTTTTGTGAAGTGTCAATTGAAAAGAAAAAGTTGCCTTTTGTATTGACCTTTCCGTTATGCACCCGCCCGTTCACCGTTAAAACCGCTGTCGCCCCCCTTTGCGTGGTGCCGGCAATAACAGTAGTGTCCTGCAAGGCCGCTGCGGGGGCAGAAGTAATTTCTACGTTTAAAACATCTTTCATGTAAGTGATAGCATATTGTTTTTCCAGCGTAATAGCGCCTTCAGCCTGTACGGTCAGGGTCATAAAGTAACGATCTTCCTGCGGGAGGGTAATTTCCAGTTCATAGTTGCCGTTGGCTTTGGCAACCGCCTCCACCACCTGGGTTTGGGCAGTAGCAAAAGAGCCAATCACAGCGGTGATCTTGGCATTCGGCGCTGTTTTCCCCTTCATGGTAAAGGTGGGCTTGTCGGTTTCCACCGGCGCGCTTTTTTCTTCAATAAACTTTACGGGAAGCGCAGGCAAGGGCAGGGTTTCTGTAAAGATAAAGTCCTTAAACACCTTTGAAAAAGCGTTTTCGTCAGTCTTTTTCAGCTTGCGGCCGGTGCTTGTGGTCATCTCCAAGGTAATAGTATGACCATTATATACGGTGCGGCGTTGGTAGCCATAGCTGGTGCCTTGACTGTTCTTGAAAGTATAAGCGAGAGCCAGCCAACGCTTGGTCGAGTAATTTTTCCACTGAACGCTGGTATAGGTATAGCCCTGAGCCTTGTAGTAGTCGCTTTTGGAATGAAGCAGGCGGAAGGCCGCTCTGATATCGTTGGTATGCTCGTTTATGTTAAAGTACTGCTTTGCTGAATCGTCCTCAACCGCATAGAGGGTCAGCACCCGATCGTTTTCCACGTCGAAAGCTCGAAACAGAATGCCATCCTGAGCAAAATCGGTCTTTTGCTTTTCCAGGCTGGATGCCACCGAGAGGAAGAAATCGCCATAGGTATCAAGGGTGTCCTGGGTTACCGCGACGGTATAGCTGTCCGGCAGTGTGATGGACGCACGGATGGAATCAAACTGAAGGGACTGAACCTCCGCTTGGGCTACTGAACCCAACAGAAGCACGATCGCCATGAAGGTAATAAGCATTTTTTTCAAGGTAATTCCCCCCTTTCAAACGCTAAAAGATGTCAAGAAAAGTTTAACATAAAATGAATAATTGAACAAGCATTCCTAAATTCATACCATTTTAAGCATCAAGCCCCCTCAACCTGAAGTTTCGGGGGCTTGATTACAACTTATATGTGGTTGTTAATTCAACCTATATTATTCTTCCGCCCAAGCAAGAGCGCACTTGACAGCCTTATGCCAACCTTTTAACAGCTTAATACGGCGCCCTTCCTCCATCTTGGGGGTAAATACCTTGTCCACAGCCCAGTTGTTTCTGACATCTTCAAGGTTGGTCCAGTAACCGACAGCAAGGCCGGCAAGGTAGGCAGCGCCAAGGGCGGTGGTTTCAATGCACTTGGGACGAACCACATCGCTGCCCGTAACGTCAGACTGGAACTGCATTAAAAAGTCGTTGGCACAGGCTCCGCCATCTACTTTCAGCTCAGCAATGCGAATACCTGAATCACGTTCCATCGCCCGCACAATATCATAGGTTTGATAGGCTAAAGACTCCAGCGTCGCCCGAATCAGGTGGGCACGGGAAAAACCACGGGTAACACCCACAATGGTCCCCCTTGCGCGCTGGCTCCAATAAGGAGCGCCAAGTCCGGTAAAAGCCGGTACTACATAACCGCCCGCCGTGTCGGGCACTTCTTTGGCATATTCCTCACTTTCGGCGGCAGTGGAAATAACGTTTAATTCGTCACGCAGCCACTGAATGGCAGCGCCCGCAACAAAAATGCTGCCTTCAAGAGCATATATCACCTGATCTTGAAAGCCTACAGCGATGGTTGTTAACAGGCCGTTTTTACTTTCGACAATCTCATTTCCCGTATTAACCAGCAGGAAACACCCGGTACCGTAGGTATTTTTCATTTGCCCCGGCTCAAAGCAGCACTGACCGAACAGCGCGCACTGTTGGTCGCCCGCCGCGCCGGCGATAGGGATTTCGCCTCCATAAAGCTCAAACTCCGTTTGCCCGTATACGAAGCTTGAAGGCTTCACTTCAGGCAAAATGCAGGCAGGAATATCAAGCAGCTCTAAAAGCTCCTTGTCCCAGCAAAGTTCATGGATATTATAAATCATCGTACGGCTGGCATTGGTATAGTCGGTCACATGCGCCTTACCTCCGGTAAGTTTCCAAATGAGCCAGGTATCAATGGTGCCAAAGAGCAACTCTCCTTTTTCTGCCCGCTGTCTTGCTCCCGGCACATTATCCAGCATCCACTTGATTTTGGAGCCGGAAAAGTAGGCGTCCGGTTCAAGGCCGGTTTTGTAGCGAATGGTATCTCCATGACCCCGCTTAACAAGTTCATCGATAATATCGGAGGTACGGCGGCACTGCCACACAATGGCGTTACAGATGGGTTCACCTGTTTTTTTATCCCAAATGACAGCCGTTTCCCGCTGGTTGGTGATGCCGATAGCGGCTATTGAATCAGCTTCCACATCCAATTTGGCCATGGCCGCCCTTGACACTTCCAAAGTAGTATCCCAAATTTCATCGGCGTCGTGCTCCACCCAGCCGGGCTTGGGATAAATCTGCCGAAATTCCTTCTGCACCAAAGCACGGATGTTTCCGGACTTATCAAAGAGTATGCACCTTGAACTTGTCGTCCCTTGGTCTAAAGACATGATGTATTTCATGAATTTCGCCTCCCTTGTTTTATCTTACTTACTAACAAGCCGCTCAACAACTATCGGCTCGCTAAGCGGAAAGTCGGTGTCATTTTGTATAAGCCCCAAGACCTCTTTTTTTCGCTCCCCTTCTAAAAGTACGGGTCGAAAATCGTTGGCGGGGATAGCGCCGGTAGTGGCTACAGGAATTAGCTCTACCTCCATATCACCCCGAACGCCGCCGGAAAAAAATGGCACCCGCACCCTGACAAGCAAACCGTCAAAAACCGTTAGGCTACGGTTGCCTCCAAATACCAAGTTGCCAAGGGAATAGAGAATCAGGCCGCCTTGGTACTTTTCTATACCTTGCACCACATGGGGATGGGTACCTACCACGATATCCGCCCCTAAATCAATGGCACGGCGGGCCATTTCCGTTTGCAGCTCATTATGCTTCTCTTGGTACTCGGTTCCGAAGTGCAGACTGTACACGATCAGATCGCATCCTTGGGCTTTGAGTTCGGCAATGTCCGTATCCATGATTTTTTTATTGCCCAGCCAGATGGTTTCCCGTATGCCGCCAAAGCCGATTAGAAAACCGTCCACTTCCCTGATATACAGGTTTTCATAGCCCGCGTAAGCCACCCCTGCCGCCGCAAGCGCCTGATAGGTGGATTGCCGTCCCGGAGAGCCATAATCAACAAAATGGTTGTTGGCGACATTGACCACTTCCACCGAAGCGTCCCTCAGCATCATGGCATAGGCAGGGTCACCACGGAAATTGTGTTGCCGCTTTTTGAAACCCTCTTCACTTGAATGCAAAACACATTCAAGGTTGATCAAAGTTATATCGTCCTGTAAAAATACATCCTTAATGCCGGAAAAGGGCCAGTCTGCTCCTTTTTGTAAAACAGTTTGCTCAAAGGAATCGGGTTCCCCGCTTTCCCCCCGGTCGCTTGCCAAAATACAATCGCCGCCAAAGGTTAAAACAACTTCGCCGCCATCCACGACCACATAATCTTGCGCCAAAGCGGTAAAACATAAGGCAGTCAATAACAAAATGGCTATAACCCTTTTCATGAATAGAATAACCTCCCTTTACATTCGAACCGAGATACAAAAAACAGAGTTTTTAGCACTCTTTCTTTTTGAGTGCCAAAACAGCTTGTTCGTTCGCCTTCTTCGTGGTATAATCATATTGTAACTGATAATAAATAAGGAGGCAAATAGATGACAGTTAAAACAGGCAGCATCTCCATTGATGCCCAAAACATTATGCCGGTAATCAAGCGCTGGCTTTATTCAGATAAAGATATCTTTGTTCGTGAGTTAATATCAAACGGGGTTGATGCTATCACCAAATTAAAGCTCATTCAATCCCTCGATAAGGACGAGGAACTAAAAATCACCCTCACTCTCAATAAGGAAAAAGGTACCCTCTCTTTTGAAGACAACGGCATCGGCATGACTCAGGAAGAAGTGGAAAAGTACATCAACCAGGTAGCCTTGTCGGGAGCTGAAGACTTTGTGAAAAACTACACGCAGGCCGAAGATGCCGGTATTATCGGTCACTTCGGCTTGGGATTTTATTCTTCTTTCATGGCGGCAAGCCATGTAACCATCGACACCCTTTCTTACCAAGAAGGGGCGGAGGCCGTGCGCTGGGATTCCGAAGACGGCATCGCCTTTGAAATCAAGTCGGGCGAGCGTAGCCAGCGGGGCACCCTGATCACCCTGCACATCGCTGAAGATGAAAAAGAGTTTTTGGAAACCCACCGCATTAGGCAGGTGCTGAACAAGTATTGCGCCTTTATGCCCGTTCCCATCTACTTTGTGGACGCTGCCGAAGAAGCTAAAAAAAATGATGAAAAAACGGCTCCCACGCCCATCAACGATACCAATCCCCTGTGGTTTAAGCCGCCAAGGGAATGCACCGACGAAGAATACATTGAAACTTACCACAAGCTGTTCCACACCTTTGATGACCCCCTTTTCTGGGTACACCTAAATGTGGATTATCCCTTCAACTTAAAGGGCATCCTTTATTTCCCCCGCATCAGGCGGGATTTCGCCGGTCAGGAAGGTGAAATCAAGCTCTTTAACAGGCAGGTCTATGTGGCTGATAATATCAAGGAAATTATCCCGGAGTTTTTACTGGTGCTTAAAGGCGTCATCGATTGTCCCGATTTGCCGCTGAATGTCTCCCGCTCCTTCCTGCAAAATGACGGGCAGGTACGCAAGATTTCCGCGCATATTGCCAAAAAGGTAGCCGATAAATTAACCGGTCTGTTCAAAACCGACCGCCCCACCTATGAAAAGTACTGGGACGACATCCATCCCTTTATCAAGTACGGGGCTCTTCGGGACTCAAAGTTCTACGAGGCCATGAAGGATGTTATCCTCTACAAAACCACGGAAGATAACTACTTGACCCTTGAAGAATACCAGGAGCGTAACCAAGACAAGGTAGAAAAGAAAGTCATCTATACGGCTGACGCTGCCCGTCAAGAAGGGCAGGTCGCCCTTTACCGTAGCCGTTCAATTGACGTGGTGGTCATGGACACCATAATCGACATTTCCTTCCTTTCTTTCATGGAATATTCCTCCAACCTTGGCGAAAACACCCCCACTTTTGTGCGGGTGGATGCGGACATCTCAGGACTTGAAGCCGACGAAGAGGCCGACTCCTCCATCAGCCAAAAAGAAATGGAAAATCTTTTCCGCAAAGTAACAGGACTTGACACCCTTGAAGTTAAACTCCAGCCCCTACAAGACGAACAGCTCAATGCCCTGCTTACAGAAGACGAGCAGACGCGTCGTTTTGCCGACATGAATGCCCTCTATGGCAGAGAGCTCGGCCTTACCCAGCAACAAACACTGGTTGTTAACCCCAAATCTTCCACCATCAAAGCCTTGGTTCAGTTAAAGGATGAGAAAAGAAAAGAGCTTATCGCGGCCCAGATTTATGATCTGGCTCGCCTTGCGACCCGCCCACTTGAAAAGGACGATTTGCGGCGCTTTCTCAAACGAAGTCAGGACTTGATTGCTGCTCTTGCTGAAAATTAGGAAGATTAAAAATAACTTTTTAACACTTTCAACCTAACTAAGAGTTTGAAAGGCGGTTTGTTTTTAACGTTCCGCCTTTTTTGTTATCTGAGAAATCGAAAAACGGAGTTACCTGGTTGTTGACACAAACAAATAGTTTTTGTAAGATGAACCGAGATTATTGATGCTTGCTTAACATAAAGGAGGAGCAATGAAAAAAGTAGCTTTTTGGCTCTTGGTTATTTTTTTACTGCTAATGGCCTTGATGTTTTTGACTCCTTGCCCCGCCATCATTGCAGAAAGCGAAGAGGCAGGCCAAATAAAGGTGCAAAATTACAACCGTCAAAATATTTTATTTTATCCGACAGCTTACAAAGCGGAGGGCACCAAGTGAACACTTCCATCATCTTCTCGGTGGGTACCTTTTCTGTTACCCCCTTTTCACTTGCCCTTGCCCTATCGGTTGCCGTCGGGCTTGGCGTATTATTGATTTTTCACAAATACTGGTGTCAGTCCCTTGATAATCTTAGCCTCTTTGCTCTAATCGCCCTCTCCCTTGCTTGGATGGGCGCAAGGCTGTACTACTGCTTGGCAAGGCTTCCGCTGTATATCGAAATTGGTCTTGAAAACATATTCAAAGTGCAGGAAGGCGGCTTTGCTATCTGGGGCGCTATCTTGGGCACAGTGCTTGCCGCGCTGATTGTAGCCAAGCGAGCCGGCCAGCGCCCTGTCGCTTTCCTCAACTCCATCGCCCCCGCCGGCGCGCTCACACTTGCCTTGGGGCGCTTGGCAGAAGGGCTTAGCGGTGAAGGATACGGACCCTTGGTGGAAAACAGCAGTTTTTCCTTCTTTCCGCTTGCCATCAAAAATGAATGGGGTGAATGGTATTTTGCCATCTTTATATTGGAAGCACTGACAGCCTTCGTGCTTTTTCTTCTGCTTTTAAGAACCAACCGAAAGGGCGGCCGCAGCGCTCACCTCTTTTTTATCGTCTACTGCACAACACAGATACTGTATGAATCTTTACGCCGGGATAGCATGCTCAGGTGGTTGTTTGTGCGGGTGTCCCAACTCAATGCGGCGTTGGTGCTTGGCGGGATGATGTTCTATTTCCTTGCCGTATGGAAAAAGCACGCTTCAGGCAAGCGAAAACCGGCAAGGTACCTTGCCCTTCGCTGGGCAGGCTTTTTACTTTGCGCAGCCGGTATTATCCTATGTGAATTTGCCGTTGATAAGTCTGCAAGCCTGTCCGTTGGCATGAGTTACCTCATCATGAGTCTATTTTGCCTTGGCGTAGGGATTTGCGCCTACCAGTTGACTGACCCTGAAAGGCTCTTGTCCGCATAAATTCGTATATTTTTTATCCCAACAACCAAATTATAAAGTCTTCTGCTGGAGGCAGAGGGCTTTTTCTTTATCCGTTATTGACACAAGCAGGTAGATTCTGTAAGATGAATTGGCATTGATTATACTTATCTATCACAAAGGAGGAGCAATGAAAAAAGTAACTTTTTGGCTCTTAATTATTATTTGTATCTGTACTTTATCCCTGGCCGAATCTCCGGTTGAAAACCAATCTAAAAGCGCACCCGGCAATGAGCAAATCATCCTCCTTTCTTTTGTGGGAGATTGCAGCATCGGCGATGCCTTTCAGTTTGTAAATTACGATTCTTGTTATCATGCGACCATTAGGGAAAAAGGCTATGCCTGGCCGTTTTCAACGGCCTTAAAATATACCCAATCGGATGATTTAACCATCGCCAACTTGGAGGTCGTTTTTACCAACCGCACAAGACGCTCGGACAAGCGGTTCAACCTGATTGGCGCCCCTGATCACGTGCAGTGCCTTATTGATGGAAGCGTTGAAATGGTCAACACCGTGAACAACCATGCGATGGATTTTTATGTCGAAGGCTACCGGGATTCTCTGGCCACCTTGGACGGGGCAGGGGTCAAGCATTTTGGTACCGTTTACCCCGGCAATAAAAACGGCTCAGACATCTACCCCATTGTAGAAGTCAAAGGAGTAAACATCGGCTTTATCGGATTTACTTATCCCCAAGAAAGCGATTTGAAAAGGATTGAGTATCGCATTGATGAGCTGAAAAAACAAGGCTGCGACCTTATTGTCGTAAGTTTGCACTGGGGCAGAGAAACGCACATGACTCCGCAACATTGGCAATATGCCTTCGCTAAAAAAGTCATTAATTTGGGCGCGGACCTAATTTGGGGGCATCACCCGCATGTATTGCAGCCCATTCACTTTTATAAAGGCAAGCCCATCATGTACTCGTCCGGCAACTTTACCTTTGGTACCATGTCCAAGGTTGATCCCTCAACGGGCATTTTCCAGTTTACTTATCAAAAAGGCGATGATGGCATCCAGCTTTCTAAAATGCAAGTTATCCCCTATCAAACGCAGCATGGCCCGGAGTATCGCCCACTTGAACTGACGGAACCTGCCCTGCAGCAGGAAGTATTTTCTAAGCTGAGGTTTAAAAAAGAAATTGAAGGGTTTGAAAATCTCCCTCCCTCTTTTTTAGAAAATGGCATTGTATATTTTAAGCAAGGCATCATGCAATAATAAGGAGTTATCAAGAATGAAAACGCCACCCAAACGATCTGTTCTCTTAGTTGCTATCCTGTTAATGACCGTCTTTCTATCCTTCGTTTCCATAGCAATGGAAGATACGGGCAATATTATCATCATTCCCATTGAAGAAAAAATCGGGCTCGCGCCACATGCGGAAGGCTATCTTTCCGATTGGGCCTATCAGGACCCTTCCATTTCTGTCAGGATATGGACAGGCCGTGAATTTGACACCAACCTAATGGTGGCATACGTGAAACTTGCCAACGCCAGCCAAATCCGCACGGAAATGGCCAGCTCCTACCGCTCCACCAACATGGCTTTGGGCGCAACAATCGCCAAGCGAGTGAATGCGGTACTCGCCATCAACGGCGACTATTTCTCCGCCAAAAACAATGTAGGCTATGTCGCAAGACAGGGTACGGTATACCGTACCCGCTGTGACGGCAGGCATGATGTACTTATCATTGATGAAAATGGTGACATGCACATTTTACAGGCCGCCACCAATGAGGATGTTGAGAACATCGATTACACGCCCATCAACGGCTTCACCTTTGGCCCGGGTTTGATTGTCAACGGAGAAAAACAAGGCGATTTCCCCGACCTGAAAAACGCTCCCTGTGTTCCGGCTCAGCGAATGTGTCTTGCGCAGGTTGGCCCGCTTGAATACCTATGCATTTCCAGTGAGGGTCCGGAAGATCCCGGCTCGGTCGGTTTTACGCTTGAACAGTTTGCCGAGGTTGTTTACAATCTTGGAAACACAAGCCATGAAGGCGTAGAAATCGGCCCCATCCTCAATGCCTATAACTTAGATGGCGGCTCCTCCGCAACCATGGTATTTCAAAACAAAAAGATTAATGCTCCCAACAATCCCAAAAAAAGGCCGCTGAATGATATCGTCTGGTTCGGTACTGCCTACCAACCGGAAGAAAAACCGCAAGAAGAAAAGTAGCATTTTCACGTAGCCGCCCTCTGTGTACACGGAGGGCGGCTTAGGTTTAAAATAAAAGCTTCAGGTCCTCAATTTGACAGAAACGCACACTTTTCCGTATAATCCATAAGGTGTTATCCTAACCGGCACAAGTTTTATTTTGAGTGAAACAAAAAAGAATTGCCATGTTTTTACCACCCGGCATCATTTTTTCACGGAAAAACCAAAAGATTTTCTTATAATCCAAAAGATTTTCCCACAGTATTTCGCTAACGACCGTCATAATTTCTGAGGTGTTTATGCAATTTTTAGTCCTTGGTATCATTCTTATTTTGGCCATGGCCGCGATCAGAATTTCCAGCAAACACGGAATTCCGGCATTGCTGCTTTTTATCGTGTTGGGTATGGGTTTTGGGCTTTTAGGGCTTGATTTTAACGACTACGCCTTTGCGGATGGCATTGCCACCGTCGCTTTGATGATCATCATGTTCTATGGCGGCTTTGGCACCAGCTGGAAAATGACCAAGCCTGTAGCAAAAGAAGCCATTATCTTGGCCTCCTTGGGTGTTGTAACAACCGCTCTATTGACGGGACTTTTCTGCCACTATATTTTAGGTTTTTCTTTCCTGGAAGGCATGTTGATCGGTTCCATTGTCGGCTCGACCGATTATGCAAGCGTGTCTAATATCCTGCGTTCTAAAAACCTAAACCTAAAATACAACACCGCACCGCTATTAGAACTTGAAAGCGGCTCCAACGACCCAACCGCTTACACCATGACCATGGTCTTTTTGTCTGTCATGATGGGTTCGGAACTATCTGTGCCTTTGCTTATTTTAACCCAAGTCGCTATCGGCTTAGCTATCGGTTTTGTTTATGCCTTCTTCTTGGAAAAGCTTCTACGTTTTCGTCCTGTAAGGGAAGATGGTCTAACATCGGTCTTCCTGGCCGCAGTTATCCTGATTACCTACGCTTCTGCCAGCATCATTGGCGGCAATGGTTACCTTGCTCTATATATTTTAGGTATCCGCCTTGGCAATATGGAGTTTAGAGGCAAACGCGAAGCCACCTTCTTCTTTGACGGTTTCTCTCAAATGATGAATATTGCCCTGTTCTTTGTTTTGGGGCTTTTATCTAACTTTAATGACTTTCTCAAAACCTTCCCTGTCGCTCTTGCCATCATGGTATTCATGACCATTGTTGCCCGTCCCGCGAGTGTTTGGGGATTGATGCTGCCCTTTAAGTTAAAGAAAAACCAGCTGCATATGATTTCCCTCACCGGCATTCGTGGCGCTGCCGCCATCGCTTTCGCTATCCTGACCGTCAATAGCGATGTTGAGCTTTCGAGCGATATTTACCACATTGTCTTTGGCATCTGTGTGCTCTCTTCCCTGATACAGGGCAGCTTAATGCCCCCTGCTGCAAGAAAACTTGACATGCTGGATCCTAACGACACGGTAATGCAAACCTTCAACTACTACCAAGATAAGGCTGAAATCGGCTTCCTTGAAACACATATTTCCCCTGAGAGCCACTTGGTTGGTACACAGGTGAAAGACCTCAACCTCACCTTTGATTTTATCGTCGCTAAAATTGTACGTGACGGAAAGCCCATTAACCCCAGGGGGCATGTGGTTGTTAAAGAAAATGACATGATCGTCTTAGCCGGTGCCCAATACTTTGACCAGGACGGCCAGGATCTTGTTGAGTTCACCATTCCCAAAGGACATAAATGGATTGACCAGCAAATCAAAGACCTATCCTTATCAACCGATCGCTTAATTGTTATGGTTCAGCGCAATGGAAAGCCCCTTGTCCCTTCGGGCAATACTAAACTGCTTCAAGGCGACAAGATTCTTTTGCAAGAAATCCACGAACCGGACGAAAAAGCCTAAATGTACTGTATATAATCTTCAACGCCTGTTCATACGGGCGTTTTTCTTCATGAATTCTTCATGTGAAGCCATACCTGTTTGTTTCAGCCTTTTCATTTATCGGTTAATCGTTTATAATAAATGTACAAGAGGAAGGAGAGTATGTGTGCATCACTTAGGCATTTTACCTGGACTATTTGACCCCATTCACCTGGGTCACGTGGAGATTGCCCAAACCGCCTTTGAACAATTTAGTTTAAGCGGCGTTGTCTTGGTACCTGTTAACAAAGATGGAGTCCGTAATATTGCCTCTCTTCGGCAGCGACAACACATGGTGCAGTTGGCAACCAACAGCTACCCAAGCCTATCCCTTTTTACCCCTTCTTCTTTTACATCAACTGCTACCGCTTGTGATTATGGAGTGCTTATAAAAAACATCCGTTACAGTTTTTCCGGTATCCATCTTTGGCTGATTATCGGCGCTCACGAGGTAGATAACCTGCTTCAGGGCGATACCCGTGATTTGAAAAATATAGATCTGCTGTTATGGCCAAGGGTGGGCGATCGGGTAAACAACGCGATACATAAGTGTAAGGCTCGTGGCCTTAATGCCTACGCGCTCAATCCACGCAAAATCAGTCCGGATTCACACACCGTCAGGCTTGCTATTCGGCACATGATTGCCGATGAAGGGACACTACACCCCGATGTTATCCGATATATTGCAGACACTGGCCTATACCTTCCCGGCAGCGAAAAAAAGTTGCAAAAGGTAGTTACGCCCAGTCGCTATCTACACTCTCTGTCAGTTCGCGAAACGGCTGTCGAGCTGGCATTCATCCATCAAATCAATCCCTTTAAGTGTTCCGTCGCAGGCCTTATGCACGATTACGCCAAGAACATGCCCCTTAAAGAAATGCAGCGTATCGCAAAAAAACATGGACTAACGAGCGACAAAAAGACCCTGCGTTCGGGAGCTTTGCTCCATGGATTGGTGGGGGCACACCTATGCAAACAGAAATTCGGCATCCGAGATGAAGAGATTTTAAGCGCCATCCGATACCACACCGTTGGCCGTCCCAACATGACCGATGTTGAGCTTTGTATTTTCGTAGCCGATGTTATTGAACCCAAGCGCCGTCCCTTCGAGGGTCTTGCCAACATACGACAAGTCGCCCGCAAATCTTTGAGACAAGCAGCCATCTTATGCCTTGAATCCGCCAGGAAATTTATTTTGGCTTCAGGCGAGGAATATTTTACCCAATCGCTTGACGCCCTCGAAAATCTAATCAACGCCGCATCAAATTAAGAAAGAGAGGAAATTATGGATCCCAAACAAAAAGCGCTGACCATCGCCCAAGCTCTATTTGACCGCAAGGCACAAGATATTACCGTGCTTCATGTGGCGCCGCTGACCACCTTGGCTGACTATCTTGTCATTGCAAGCGGTTTTAACCACCTTCAGGTTAAAGGCCTTGCAGATTATGTCACGGACATGACTGAAGAAAAAGGCTTTGATTTGAGACGCACGGAAGGCGTAAGCGAAGGCGCTTGGGTGGTGATAGACTATGCCGATGTAATCGTCCACATTTTCCGCCAAGAAGAGCGTGAATATTACAACCTTGAAAAGTTATGGGATAACGGCAAAAACCGCCTCATTTTACCCTTTGATAATTTAGGCGAAGAAGAATGAATCTGCAAATCTATTTTTTAAAAAAGAACTTTGACACACAAAAAGCCTTGCGATTCTGCAAAGAGCGCCGCATTCCTTACCAAGAAGTCAACCTGCAAAAGCACCGCTTGGGAAAAAGGGAACTCAATACCTTTGCCAAAGGCGATATCCGCTCTTTAGTGGATTTTGATAACCGCAAAGTCAAGGAACACCCCATCGCCTATACACAGTCCGAAGAAAAAATAGCCCAGATGCTTATTGAAAACCCGCAATTTCTGCGCACCCCTATTATCCGGAACGGGCAAAAGTCCATGATTGGTTTTGATGAGGAAACGCTGCTGTCCTGGATGTCCTGATAAGTTCTCAGACAAAAACACCCCCGAAGCAAAACTTCGGGGGATGCTTTTTGTTGATTTAGTAGGCTTCGTGCAGCTGAATGTCACGGTAGCGCTTCAGGCCGGTGCCGGCAGGAATAAGCTTGCCGATGATGACGTTTTCTTTTAAGCCCGTGAGCGGATCTTTCTTTCCCTTGATGGCCGCCTCAGTCAGCACCCTTGTGGTTTCCTGGAAAGAGGCTGCCGACAGGAAGCTGTCGGTCGCAAGGGCCGCCTTGGTAATGCCAAGCAGAATACGCTTGGCGGTAGCGGGGTAACCGCCCTCTTCAATGGCCTTTTCATTGGCCTGCTCAAAGGCAAAAATATCTTCAAGTGCCCCAGGCAATAGGTCGGTGTCGCCGGAATCTTCCACACGCACCTTGCGCAGCATTTGACGGATAATGACTTCGATATGTTTGTCGTTGATGCCGACGCCTTGGCTGTGATACACGCTTAATACCTCGTGCAAGAGGTAATCCTGAACGGCTTTGACACCTAAAATGCGCAATAGGTGATGGGGATTAATGGAGCCTTCGATCAGCTCGTCGCCGGGCTTCACAACATCTCCTTCCTCCACCTTGACACGGGCGCCATAGTGGATGGGATAGCTTTTCCTTTCGTTGGGGTCGGATTCGTTAGTGACAACGATTTCTTGCCGCTTTTTGTTGGTGGAAAAGGATACCTTTCCGCCGATTTCGGCAAGCACGGCTTCACGCTTGGGTTTACGAGCCTCAAATAGCTCTTCAACACGCGGCAAGCCTTGCGTGATGTCTTCACCCGAAGCAACGCCGCCCGTATGGAAAGTACGCATGGTTAGCTGTGTGCCCGGCTCGCCAATAGCCTGGGCCGCGATGATGCCGACTGCTTCGCCGATTTCCACGTCCCCGCCGTGGGCAAGGTTGGAGCCGTAACACTTGGCGCAGACGCCATCCTTGCAGCGACAGGTAAGAACGCTGCGCACCTGTACCTGGGTGACGCCCGCATCAACGATGCGTTTGGACAGCTTATAGTCGATGGGATCATTCACGTGACAAATGATTTCGCCCGACACCGGATGAATCACGTCTTCCGCCGCGGTACGGCCAAGGATACGCTCGCCCAAGGCTTCGATGCCGACAATGGCCTCAACGGTGATACCCCTGACCCTTTCACCAAGGGTTTCAAAGCAGTCAAGCTCTTTGACGATAACTTCCTGGGAAACATCTACCAGACGGCGGGTAAGGTAGCCCGAGTCAGCGGTACGCAGGGCGGTATCAGCAAGGGATTTGCGGCTACCGTGCGAGGACATGAAGAATTCAAGCACGCTCAGTCCCTCACGGAAGTTGGAGCGGATGGGCAGCTCAAGCGCTTTGCCGCTGGGCGATGCCATCAGGCCCCGCATACCGGCAAGCTGAGCAATCTGCCCGGTTGAACCACGAGCGCCGGAGTTGGTCATCATGTAAATGGGGTTATCTTTCTGTAAAACGGACATGACCTGGTTTTTCAGCTTGTCGGTTAATTTGTTCCAAACCTCAATTACCAATTGATAGCGTTGCTCATCATCCATCAAACCCCTGCGATAGGCCTGCTGAATCTTACGCACTTCCTGGTCGGCTTCATCCAACCACTGTTTCTTTTCTTCGGGAATGATAATGTCCGCAAAGGACACGGTGATGGCGCCACGGGTTGAATACTCGTAGCCCAGGCGTTTTACTTCGTCAAGCACCTCGGCACACGTAGCAGCCCCGTGCACATGAAAGCATTTTTCAACGATGTTGGACAAGTCTTTTTTTACCACTTCCTTGTCAACTTCAAGCACGAACATATCGTCCAAGCTTTCACGGGGTTTAAGCCCTAAGTCCTGCGGGATCGCTTCATTAAAAATGAGCAAGCCCAAGGTGGTTTCAATCAACCTGCTATCCGTTTCCCCATTAAAGCTACGCTCAAGGCGCACCCTGATAGGCGTTTGCAGGCCAATAAGTTTGGCTTCATAGGCCATTTGCGCTTCGTTTTGGTCAGTGTAGCAGGGTAGGCTTTCAAGATAGATACGATCGGCTTCTTCGGGAGAAGCAAAGTTGCCTTCGCTGATAAACCTCCGCTTCAGCTCTTCCCCATGCTGCATCGTCAGGTAGTGACAGCCGATAACCATGTCTTGGGTAGGCGAAATAACGGGTTTTCCGTCCTGCGGCTTCATGATATTGTTGGCACACAGCATCAAGAAGCGGGCTTCGGCCTGCGCTTCAGCGGACAGGGGTACGTGAACGGCCATTTGGTCGCCGTCAAAGTCGGCGTTGTAGGCAGTACAAGCAAGAGGATGCAGCTTAATGGCCTTACCCTCAACCAGAACAGGTTCAAAAGCCTGAATGCCCAAGCGGTGCAAGGTGGGGGCGCGGTTTAAGAGCACCGGGTGCTCCTTAATCACACCTTCTAAAATATCCCACACTTCGGGCAGCATTCGCTCAACCGCACGCTTGGCCGACTTAATGTTGTTGACTATACCGGTATTAACAAGCCGTTCCATGACAAAAGGCTTAAACAGCTCAAGCGCCATATCCTTGGGCAAGCCGCACTGATGCAGCTTTAATTCAGGGCCAACAACAATAACCGAGCGGCCTGAATAGTCAACACGCTTACCCAGCAGGTTCTGGCGAAAACGCCCTTGTTTGCCTCGAAGGAGGTCGCTTAAGCTCTTCAAGGGACGGTTGCCGGGACCCGTTACCGGACGGCCACGGCGGCCATTATCGATTAGGGCGTCGATAGCTTCCTGAAGCATGCGCTTCTCGTTGCGCACGATAATTTCGGGTGTGCCCATTTCAAGCAGCTTTTTCAAACGATTGTTGCGGTTTATCACCCGGCGGTACAGGTTATTTAGGTCGCTTGTCGCAAAACGGCCGCCATCCAGCTGCACCATGGGGCGCAAATCGGGTGGAATAACGGGTAGCACATCCATAATCATCCATTCGGGACGGTTGCCGCTGAGGCGGAAGGCTTCAATAACTTCCAAGCGCTTGATGGCCTGGCTACGCCTTTGACCCATTACATCCCGGTTGCGTTCCTTTTCGATAAGAACAGAGATTTCCTCTTTCAGCTCGGCGCTGATAGCATCAAGGTCCAGCTCCGCAAGCAGTTCTTTGATTGCTTCGGCGCCGATGCCCGCCTTAAAGTCGCCCCGCAGATCAGCGGGCAGGGCACGGATGGCACGCACCATATTGTCGTTGATTAAGTCATATTTTTGCACCTTGGTCACTTCGGAATTGCCGGGGTTGATGACCACAAAGGATGCAAAGTACAGTACCTTTTCAAGGTTGCGGGGGGACATATCCAAAAGCAAACCCATGCGGCTTGGAATACCCTTAAAGTACCAAATATGGCTTACGGGAGCAGCCAGTTCAATATGGCCCATACGGTCACGGCGCACCTTAGCCCGTGTCACCTGAACACCGCACTTTTCACAAATTTTTTCCTTGTCACGGTACTTAACCCGTTTGTATTTGCCGCAGGCGCATTCCCAGTCCTTGACAGGCCCGAAAATACGCTCGCAAAACAGGCCGCCCCGTTCGGGCTTCAAGGTACGGTAGTTAATGGTTTCAGGCTTGGTTACTTCGCCCTTGGACCATTCACGCACCTTTTCGGGCGAGGCCATGGCTATTGTAATGGAATCTAAATTGTTTAAATCAAACATCTATTGCCCTCCACCTTATAAAATAAGGTCATCGTCATCGTCGCTGTCCAAATCTTCATCACCTTCAAAGCCAAGGTCATCCAGCGACAGCATACCTTCATCGTTTTCTTCACCAATGATACTGATATCATCCAAGTTAATACCTGCCAGGTCTTCCTCAGTGATGACATGTATTTCTTCGGTCGCCTCCTGCTCGGGTTCTCTTTCGGGCATGGGCAACATCTCATCTTCAAACTCACGAATCTCAATGGAGTTGCCATGTTCGTCCTTCACATCGATATCAAGGCACAAAGACCTAAGTTCCTTGGTGAGCACCTTGAAGCTTTCGGGAATACCCGGCGTGGGGATAGACTGTCCCTTAACGATAGCCTCATAAGTCTTGACACGGCCGACTACGTCGTCCGATTTGACGGTGAGAATTTCTTGCAGGGTGTTGGCCGCGCCGTAGGCTTCAAGCGCCCACACTTCCATTTCACCAAAACGCTGGCCGCCAAATTGCGCCTTGCCGCCCAGAGGCTGCTGAGTCACAAGCGAGTAAGGGCCGGTGGACCTGGCGTGCATCTTATCATCTACCAAGTGGTGCAGCTTCATAAAGTACATGTAACCCACCGTGACAGGATTTTCAAAGGCTTCGCCGGTACGCCCGTCGTAGAGAATGGTCTTTCCGTCGGTCTCAAGGCCAGCCTTTTCAAGCCACCTTTCAACATCCTGCTCGGAAGCGCCGTCGAATACAGGGCTTGCTATCTTGTGCCCAAGCGTCTTGGCAGCCATGCCCAAGTGCACTTCCAGCACCTGCCCCAAGTTCATGCGGGACGGAACGCCCAAGGGATTGAGAACAATGTCCAACGGTGTACCGTCAGGCAGATAGGGCATATCTTCTTCGGGTAAAATGCGGCTGATAACGCCCTTGTTACCGTGGCGTCCCGCCATCTTATCACCCACGGAAATCTTACGCTTCTGGGCAATATAGACACGAACGGACTCGTTGACGCCCGGCCTCATTTCGTCTTTATTTTCACGGGTAAACAGCTTCACCGCAACCACGATGCCGCCCTCGCCGTGAGGCACTTTCAGGCTGGTATCACGCACTTCGCGGGCCTTTTCACCAAAAATAGCACGAAGGAGCCGCTCTTCCGCGGTCAGTTCGGTTTCACCCTTGGGAGTCACCTTGCCAACCAAAATATCGCCCGCACGCACTTCGGCACCCACACGGATAATGCCCCGCTCGTCAAGGTCTTTGACAGCTTCGGCGCCCACATTGGGAATATCACGGGTAATTTCTTCAGGTCCAAGCTTGGTTTCACGGGCTTCCGATTCATATTCTTCAATATGGATGGATGTATATACATCCTCACTGACCAAACGGCGGCTGATGAGGATAGCGTCTTCATAGTTGTAGCCTTCCCAAGTCATAAAGCCGATCAGCACGTTTTGACCAAGCGATATTTCGCCGTTGTCAGTGGAGGGTCCATCCGCAAGCAGGTCACCAATCTCCACCCTTTGCCCTTCTTCTACCTTAGGGCGCTGGTTAATGCAAGTGGACTGGTTGGATCTAACAAATTTGTTCAGCCTATAGGAATATTTTTCGCCATTATCGTCCTGGATAACGATTTCTTCGGCAGCCACCTTATCAATCACACCGCTGTGCTTGGCAAAGAGAGCAACACCAGAGTCGTGGCCGGCCTTAGACTCCATACCGGTACCCACAATGGGCGCCTGGGGCCTAAGGAGCGGGACAGCCTGACGCTGCATATTGGTGCCCATCAGAGCACGGTTGGCGTCGTCATTTTCAAGGAAGGGAATCATAGACGTGGCGACAGAAACCAATTGTTTGGGTGAAATGTCGATGTAATGCACTTGCTCTGCAGGTACCATTTTCACATTTTCACGCGAGCGAACGGTCACCATTTCATTGACAAACCTGCCGTCCTCATCCAGTTGCTCGGTCGCTTGGGCAATGTTGTATTCGTCTTCCTCATCAGCGGTCATGTAGTCGATTTCGTTGATGGCACGATGGGTAACAGGGTCCACCTTGCGATAAGGCGTTTCGATAAAGCCATACTCGTTGATACGGGCATAGGTCGCCAGCGAACCAATCAGGCCGATGTTCGGGCCTTCGGGCGTTTCAATGGGGCAAATACGCCCATAGTGCGAATAGTGAACGTCACGCACTTCCATGCCGGCACGGTCACGGTTAAGGCCGCCAGGGCCCAAAGCAGACACACGGCGCTTGTGCGTCAATTCCGCCATGGGGTTGGGCTGGTCAAGGAACTGTGAAAGCTGGGAAGAGCCAAAAAACTCCTTGATAGCAGCCGTCACAGGACGGATATTAATCAAGTCGCCCGGCTTTACGTCATTGGCATCCTGAATGGCCATGCGTTCACGCACCACACGCTCTAATCTTGACATGCCGATGCGCACCTGATTTTGCAACAGCTCGCCTACCGAACGCACACGGCGGTTGCCAAGGTGGTCGATATCGTCCACCGTGCCTACTCCATGCGGCAAACCAAGCAGGTAACTGATAGAAGCGATAATGTCATCAATTTGGATGATTTTGGGCACCAGCAAGTGTGCGTTTTCTCTGGCCGCCTGCTTTAGCCCTTCCTCGGGCACATTGTCAATCAAGGTTCTGAGGGTGGGATAATGCACAAACTCCAAAATCCCGCACTCTTTGGGGTCAAAAGGCAGGAATTTGGACGCATCGGCAAAGTTGTTGCCTACGCACTTGTGCACATGGTTACCCACCTGTAAATATACAACATTGATGGCGGCATCCCGCACCTCGTCTGCCTGTTGGCGGGTGATAATATCGCCTTTTTGGATGATTATTTCGCCCGTTTCTTCATTAATAACATCCGCGGCGGCTTCATGCCCCACGATGCGGGCAGAAACGTTCAGTTTCTTATTATACTTATAGCGACCCACACGCATCAGGTCATAGCGCTTGCGGTCAAAAAATAGGCTGGATAGCAGCTGCCTCGCCCCATCTTCCGTCGGCGGCTCGCCGGGCTTTTGACGGCGATAGATTTCAAGCAGCGCATCGCTGGTAGATTTGATGTTGGTATCGTTATTTTCAATGGTAGCAAGCAGCCTTTCATCTTCGCCCAAAAGCTCAATAAGCTGGCTGTCGGTGCCGTAGCCAAGGGCGCGCAAAATAGCAGTGATAGGCAACTTACGGGCCCTGTCAATGCGCACCCAAAGGCCGTCATTGGAGTCAGACTCAAATTCAAGCCAAGCGCCGCGATTGGGAATCACTTGCGTGGAAAATAGTTTTTTACCCGCCTTGTCCACTTCCATGGAATAATAGGCGCCGGGAGAGCGTACAAGCTGGCTAACCACCACACGCTCCGCACCGTTAATAATGAAAGTACCAGTTTCGGTCATTAGGGGGAAATCGCCCATGAACACTTCAGTTTCTTTAATTTCGCCGGTTTCCCTGTTTTTCAGGCGTACGAAAACTTTCAGCGGCGCGGAATAGGTCAAATCCCGTTCCTTGCAGCGTTCCACCGAGTTTTTGGGTTGGCTGTCTAATGTATAGTCAACAAATTCCAGAGAGAGGTTTTCATTGTAACCGGAAATCGGAGAGGAATCTGCGAGCACTTCTCTAAAATCTTCTTCCCAGAATTTACGATAAGAATTCTTCTGTACTTCAATTAAATCGGGCATATCCAGCGCTTCTTGGATGCGGGAAAAACTCACCCTGTTGCTTTGCTTGCCCTTATGTACGTCTTGAACCATGCACCATCACCCCTTTATTCTCTACATTTCCGTCTGATTCATAAGCACAATTTGCTGATAAACAGCCAAAAAAGCGCCCAAAAAATTAGACACGAATGCAATCATAAAGTATATCATAGTTGAATTATTCTGTCAACGATTTTTTGGAGAAAGGTTCTACTGGTGAGTGTAGGAGTACCATACATCTTGGACACTGAGTAGAAGTTTAGTAGGTAAAAGAAAAGAGAAAGAGTTCTCATGATAGAATGTTGTTGCTAAACAAATAATTCGAAAGGAACTCTTTCCCCATGAGTA
>DUQF01000011.1 GCA_012837965.1 Clostridiales bacterium
CACTAAATCATCTATACACAAATACATCAGAATTTGACTTCGATTATCATTCGCGTTTTTTGTCATCATCGTTAAAATACCTCGAGTTTTTGTATCTATATTATACCATATAACCTCGATTTGATCGTGATTTTTAAGGGGTTTTACGGGTTTCATTGAACAAAGTCCCAGCGCAGATGGCTGGGACTTTGTCTACAGTCTGGGGTATGTATTTCATGATACATACCCTTTTTTATTATTAGTATTTAACTTGTTACACCAGAGACAGAATTGCTGCCTTTGGGCGTGCGCCAATAGCTTGGTTGGCAACCTTGCCATTTTTAAATACAAGGAGAGTCGGTATACTCATGATTCCGTATTTTGAGGCTAATTCAGGTTGCTCATCCACATTGATTTTGGCTACCTTAATTGATGGGTTTTCGACAGCGATTTCATTCAAAACGGGCGCCACCATACGGCAGGGGCCACACCAGGCTGCCCAGAAATCGACCAGGACGGGCTTGTCGGAATTTAGCACTTCTTGTTGGAAATTATCTTTTGTAATCGTTACTACAGACATTTTGTCTTCTCCACCTTTCTTGTGATAGTGAAATATACCCCATTGCGCTTGAGATAAACACTTAACGAACAACGATATTTAGAAGACGACCGGGAACAAAAATCAGCTTGATAATTTCTTTTCCTTCGATTAAATTCTTAACCTCATCCGTACCAGGCAACACTTGGGTGGCCTCTTCCTGCGTCATATCAGTTGGTACTAGCATACGGGCACGGATTCTTCCGTTAATCTGGATGGCAATCTCGCTCTCAGCCTTAACCAAATGCTTTTCATCATAGTTTGGCCAGGGTTGCAGATAAAGCGGCTCACCATAACCTTGTATTTGCCATATTTCCTCACAAATATGCGGAGCTACCGGCGACAAAATCAAAAGCAGTGCCTTGAACTCATCGGCAGTTACTTTGGCAGACTCAGTTAATTCATTGACCATCGACATCATGGCGGCGATGGCGGTATTGTATTTCATTGCCTCATAGTCATCCGAAACCTTTTTGATAGTTGAGTGCACAAGGTGAAGCATTTCGGGACGAATGGCGGTATTTTCCTTGTCAAGCATATCCTGAAGCCGCCATACCCTGTCAAGGAAGCGGCGGCAGCCACGAGCGCCGCTGGTACTCCACGGAATAGCCTGATCAAAGGCGCCCATGAACATTTCATACAAACGGAAAGCGTCTGCACCAATCTCATCGACAATGTCATCAGGATTGACAACATTGCCCCGTGATTTAGACATTTTTTCGCCATTTTCACCCAAAATCATGCCGTGACTGGTACGTTTTTGGTAGGGCTCAGACGCAGAAGTAACACCTATGTCGTGAAGAAATAAGTGCCAGAACCGGCTGTACAATAAGTGCAAGGTGGTATGCTCCATTCCGCCGTTGTACCAATCAACAGGCAACCAGTAATCAAGCTCTTTTTTGTCTCCAAGAGCCTGATCGTTGTGCGGGTCACAATAGCGCATAAAATACCAGCTGGAACCTGCCCATTGGGGCATAGTGTCCGTTTCACGCTGTGCCGGTTCGCCGCATTTGGGGCAAGGTACATTGACCCAGCTATCGATGGCAGCTAAAGGGCTTTCTCCCGAATCGGTAGGCTCATAATGTTCAACCTCCGGTAGCATGAGCGGCAGGTCTTCCACTTCAAGCGGGACAACACCGCAACGCGGGCAGTGAATCAGTGGGATAGGTTCGCCCCAATAACGTTGGCGACTGAATACCCAATCTCTAAGCTTATAGTTTACCTTATGGTGGCCTAATTTATTCTCTTCCAACCATTTGGTAATTTTGACAATCGCATCCTGAACGGAAAGGCCGTTTAAAAAACCGCTGTTGATGAGCTCTCCGACCTCCGTATCGGTATAAGCTTCTTCTTGGACGTTTTCCCCGCCCTGAATAACTTCTACAATGGGTAGATTAAATCCACGGGCAAATTCATGGTCACGGGTATCATGCGCAGGTACGGCCATAATAGCGCCGGAGCCATAACTCATTAAAACATAGTCGGAGATCCACAGCGGGATTTCTTTGCCCGTTGCTGGGTTGATGGCCTTCACACCTTGAATTTCGATACCCGTCTTTTCCTTGGCCATTTCAGAACGCTCAAAGTCGCTTTTCTGTTTGGCCTGATGAATATAGTCATGAATCTCAGGCAGGTTACTGATTCTGGCAGCATATTTTTCTACCAAGGGATGTTCCGGAGCAACAACCATATATGTTGCGCCGAAAATAGTGTCCGGACGAGTTGTGTAGACTAGTAAGCTGTCGTCAGTATCGGCAAGGTGAAAACGAATTTCAGCGCCCTCACTTCGACCTATCCAGTTGCGTTGCTGTAATTTGACCTGTTCGATAAAATCGACGGTATCCAGTCCGTCCAGCAGCCTTTGAGCATATTTAGTGATACGAAGCATCCACTGCTCCTTAACACGGTGAATGACGGGGGTTTCGCAACGCTCACAGTTGCCGCCGACAACCTCTTCGTTGGCAAGGCCAATTTTGCAGCTTGGGCACCAGTTGATGGGCATCTCATGCTTATAGGCAAGGCCGTGCTTGTAGAGCTGCAGAAAAATCCACTGCGTCCACTTATAATAGTTGGGGTCGGTGGTATCTACTTCCCGTGTATAGTCAAAACTGAAGCCTAAACGCTTGAGTTGATTACGGAAGTTGTTTATATTTTCTTCAGTCACTTTGGCCGGCGCTACCTTATTGGCAATGGCATAGTTTTCGGTAGGAAGACCAAAGGCATCCCAGCCAATCGGATAAAGCACATTATGGCCTTCCATACGGCGTTTACGGGCAATAATATCCATAGCAGTATTGCTTCGAGGATGTCCCACATGTAAGCCTTGTCCGGACGGATATGGAAATTCAATTAAACAATAATATTTGGGCCTACTATGATCTCGTGAAGCTTCAAAGGCACCTTCTTTTTCCCATATAGCTTGCCATTTAGGTTCAATCGTAGCCGGATCATAAATTTTTGACATTCAAAAGTCCTCCTCAAGCGTTTCAAATACCCATATAGTATAGCCTTTTCACGCTTTGATTGTCAAAGTATTCCTCTTTACTTCCACAATCATTTTGTAGGAGTACCATACATCTTGGACACTGAGTAGAAGTTTAGGAGGAAAAAGGAAAGAGAAAGAGTTCTCATGATAGAATGTTGTTGATAAACAAATAATTCGAAAGGAACTCTTTCTCCATGAGCAGTATAACTCAAGACATGAAGTACAGGCAATCCCTTCTTAGCTTTGCTCAAAGGCATGGAGTAAGCAAAGCTTCCAGAAAGTACAATAA
>DUQF01000012.1 GCA_012837965.1 Clostridiales bacterium
ATTTCCGTATGAAACAAAACCATTTCATATGGAAACCATATGAGAATTATCCTGAAATCTTTTTGGATGAATAATCATAATAAATAACTTAAAAATACATTACATACGGAAAATTACTTTCACAATATCATAACAAAACCAATCTTTACAAAAATAAATTATTAATAAAAATAATTAAGCGATTCTTCTAAGATTTGTCGTTTATGGCATGATTTTTGCATATCAAATATATTAGAAGGGTTAAACCTAAAATAATATTAAGGAGGATACATTATTGAAAAGACTTGTTTTCGCTCCACTTGCTGTTGTACTAGAGGTTGTTTGTTTACTATGATAAGCTTGTCCTTGTCTTCAGTGACTTTATCTACTTGGTGATGATTGTTTTTTAGTGTGAACAGGCTATGACACAATACTTTAAGGAGGAAAAAAATGAAAACAATTACATGTATGTTAAGGCATTCATTAGTTGTGCTTCTTGTAACGGCCATGTTTGTGAGTGTTTTGTCTACGGGTATCGCAGGAGGAGAGAACCCTGTCGATATGGTTGTGGCTTCCAGTATATACGGTTGGGTTACTGATGCTCCCATTAACAATGGCGATGGCAGCTTGACCGTAAGTATCATGCCGGCTGGTGGAGACACCAAACTTGAAGGTCTCACCACTGAAAAGATCTTTAACCTGACCAATGAGCAGCTGGAAGGCGCGCCCGCTATCGATGAGGCAGATGTCATTCTGGTACGCATTGGCTATGACGTGAGCCGTCGTGGTGATATGAATTTCAGCCCAGGCGTGTTTGTGGAACTCTGCAAGAATGCAGTTGGCGAGATTATTGACGTTCGCAGAGTACTACAAAGAGGATTATTCTTTGATACCGCCAAATATGGTGGAGACCTGACTAAAGTTGGCAGTACTGTAAAACACCGTGGTATAGAAGGCACGGGCATCATGACCGGCGAAGCCGGCAACATGGTAGCGTCAGGCTGGGTGCTGGCTAAAGAAGATGACAAGATTACCTTGGGTGACGGCAATATGGCCACTGAAGTGTTTATAGAACAGTATACAGTGGCTGCGGATGTGAAAGTATACGAGGTGGATAATGAGACTTATATTTCTACCGCAAAAACTTTCGCAGACATCCCTGTAACTCCTTCCAAGGATGGACTTATATACGACACTGTATCTGAGAAGCGTCAATTTGCAATCGCAATTTTTGATAGTGATTATACTGCCTATGACGAAGGCGCTGCTCAGGTGGTCGAGATCTATTACTTTGCGTCTGCAATCGCCGATGTCAGTAATAGTGTTGGGTTAGTACCTTCCAGCAACCGTGTAGGCTCTGATCTATCTACCGCAGATCAGGGGAATCCCAAGCCCAGCAGCGTGCCCTTCCTTACTTCCGCAGCTCCTTTTGCCGTTGTTGACGGTAAGATGTGGTCTACCGGTGATAATGAAGCGATGAACTATTTGTTCTATGCTTCCAGCGGTGATGATTATAGTTTAGTACGTTACGACACCGGTTGGCCGCCGAGCGGTTATCAATACTGGAAGAATGATGAAAAGGCGTTAAAGGATCTTAACTTAGACAGCCGCGACATCAACCAAGTTCTGTTGAGTCACGGGCATGCCGACCATTACGGAACATCTTTCGATTTATGGGAGATGATCGTTCGTTCCGGCGGCGTGGCCAGGGTTTATGAGACCTACGAAGATGGTGTCGGCTACGACAAATACGGTTTTAAGGACACGAAAGGAGCTCTGCCCTCAACGGAATATGCTTTCCGTGCCACCATTACTGATTGGTACGAGATGGATGTTTGGCTTGAGCTGGGCGAAGGTCTTTCCTGCTATCCCACCCTGACCCCCGGCCATACTCCCGGTGTTGCATCCTGTGTTTATCAGGTTACTGTCGGTGAGGGCGGTATGAAAGATGCCCACTTGGTCTACAATGCGGAAACCGGCGAGCGTAGTATTACAGATTATGCAGAAGGCGATGAACTGTTTTTCGTCTACATGGGTGGATATGGCATTAATGGTCTGAACGATACCTCTGTTGGATATCTGCGCCCCGCATTTATACGTTCTTTGCGTCATCTGCAAAGCGTATTGCCTTACCTGAAGACCAGCACCGGTCAGCAGGCTGATGGCATATACAATTTACCTCAGCATACCAATCAGTTCCCCTATATGGAAGTCCAGAGTATGCGTGAAATGTACAACGAAAAATTTGGTACGGAATATCCTTTCCTACACTTCCTGCGTGAAGGAACAGAAGAGGTAGTTAACTTTGCTGAAAAACGCGCATCTGCAATGTTGTATCAAGCCTATGATGCAAAGTATGAAGAGATGGTGGCAGCGCAGGGCAAGAATCCCTATGATGTTATTGAGGGTATTGAAGTCAAGATCGATGCCACCAATGCAGATCCCACCAAGCTCTTTACTGTTGAGGAAACTGGACCCTTCAAGCACGAAGGCGGCGATACTGTCATTCAGATAGATGAAAACACCGAGATCATCGTTATGCATGGCTATGATGTATTCCTGAACAAGGGCGGCGTGGAAGAAAGTGTACTGATTAATACCGCTTCCCAAGGTGGAAGCGCCAAAACCGACTTTGATATGAGCAAGGGTTTCCTCTTTGCCAAGGATGGTTTCGTTTACGATCCCGATACATGGTTCGTGCAGATAGGCGCTCATGTACAGGATGATTATGACGGCAATGTCTATAGCGATTCCGGCGTCAATGCAGGCACTACCTTTACCAGCGGCCCTGTTGAGTCTTTCCGTGGCGAGGGATGGGTCGAGCTTATCCGCACTGAGGGCATGACAAAAGCTGAGGCAGAAGTACTGGCGGCTACTCTTAAGAAGGGCGCGTATTACAAGGTCAATTTAAAGAAGACAGGCGACATTATTAACGCTGAAAATGTCATGGATACATTTCAGCTTGTTGATTAGAGTGAGGTAATAATCCTTCAATCTGCTGTGAGCTACTTTATATTTCTAGAACATAATCGCAACCACATTGTGTTACTTTGAGCCGACCTTTATGCGAGGGATGTCATGGGCCTACCCTCATGGACGATTATACCAACAACGAGATAAGTCAACGATTGAACAGTGAATGGCATGAGGTGGCGGTATATTTAAAACTATAGCCTGTTCACACTAGAATCGTATTGGCAACCATCGCAAAGCAGATAAACCCGTTGAAGATAAAGGCAATCGGCTCAATCACCTTAAACCCTGTCACTTTCATAGCTCTATCCAAAAACAAACAGTTTGGTCAGGCGCTCTGTTTTTTCAAGAAGTATTTCATTTTCTAGAAAATCGTATTGATTTTCTATTGATACCCAGAGGATCACATTGACCAAAAAACCTTTTACGTTCCTTATTTTCCATTTCATCTGCCAAGATATTATGTTGGAAAATCATTCGACTTGTATCTGTGTCCAATAAGACCCCTCTAATGCAGTGACTGAATTTTTTGTGACTTTCGTAAAATGAGAAAACGAAAAAATATGAACAAGGAGAGAAAAACAATGAAAAAAATTCTAGCATTACTACTTACTGTACTGATGTTGCTGCCCGGCTTATCAATCTTGTCTGAAGGAACAAACACCGAGCCCAACTCTCGTCCCGCGCTAGGAAGCGATCCAATCTATGATGGAATTGTGATTGAGCCCAACAGGCTTCTTGAACAGGCCAGCACAGTAACGCCCGTTGAAGAGAAAGCCGCCAACACTACGCTGTGTGTCTCCTACTCTGTAATTCCACTGAACACCGCCAAAACCAACCCGTTGGCCAAACCTCAGATCATTGCCGGCGTCAATTCTGGCACCACAGACGATGAGCTTAGAATGTGGAAACAGATGGGCATCAACGCAGTAGAGCTATCTGTTAAAGAGGAGGAACTTAACTATGAAGCCCTTTATCCCATTGTAGAGAGACTGCGCAACTTTGAACATGGTGGCTTTGAGATTCTCCTTGCGAGTTATTACAGGTATCAGAAAAACACGATTATCCATCTGCAGCTGGAAGGCTGGGAAGAAGAGATCGAAAAATTCAAGGATTACCTGCGTTTGATGGACTCAGTCAACATTCGAACCGTTGCCATTGCCTGGCAACCCAACGGCATATCACGTACAGGTGATGTACCTGTCATGATTCATGGTGCGAATGCTTCTGCTACCGACATGGAAAAACTTGATCCCATGGAGTTAAAGAACGACCGTTACTATACTCGCGAAGAAATGTGGAAGACTTTTGGGGATTTCTTAGAGCGTGTACTTCCTGTGTGTGAAGAGACCAATGTCCGTATGGCGTTACATCCCAACGATCCTCCGGTACCTTATCTTGGAGGGGTGGGTAGCTTAATCATATCTTCCGATGACTATCGCCGTGCATTTGAACTGGCCAATGATAGTCCATACCTTGGCATGAAACTTTGTACCGGATGCATGTTGGAGGGAGGCTTGCTCTTTACCGACGATTTACTAGGTGATATTGATGAGTTTGTTCGCGGCGGCAAGGTTTTCGAAGTACACTTCCGTAATGTTTCTGGACCGTTGAACGAAGACTATTCGGGCTACTTCGAAGAGACTCTGGCAGAAGATGGCTATGCCGATATGTATGAACTAATGCTCCAGTTTGTCCGTAGTGGCTTTAACGGACCCATCTTCTGTGACCATAGTCACCGTAGTGTAAATCCTGAACTATTAGGTGCCAAGACCAACCGTGCCACCAGCGATGCTTGGATTAAAGGTTTAATCTACGCCGCTCGAGCGCAAGTGCTTAAAGAAATGGCTTCCATGAAATAACTGTAGCTCCTTGAAAACAAATCATCTCAGAGGTAAAAACAATGAAACGCTTCGTCTCAGTCGTACTCCCCATAGTGTTGGTGCTATGTTGTGTTTTTGGTACTTCCAGTGCCAAAATGGTAAAAACCTTTTCAACGTATTACTATCGACTCTATATTCCTAGCGATTGGACGATTGATACCTCTTCGGCCAATGACCGCTATGGTGCGTTAAGCTTTGGCCATATGTACTCATCGGATAAACGGATGCTGATTGAGGCGAAGTTGTTTTTCTACAGTGACTGGGCAAAAATTTCTCTTTGGAATAGCCCAAAAGAATTGTGGGATGGATATTTAGAGTTCCTACTGAATGATTTTAAAGATGAAAATCCAACGTATATTGATAATGTTATTGCCGGTAAGTATCCGGCTGCAATAATAACCGGAACCAATACTTACGGCCCTTATTTGTACGGCGAGATCATGCTGAATGCCAATGCATTTGGTTTCTACTTCTACAGGTTAGATGAAATGGGAAATGTTGATCCGAGCATAACACAAGATGATATTAATCTGTTCAAAAATATCATTGAAACTTTTTCCCCCACTTACTAATTGTTCTTGTTACCAAGGACGCTTTTCATAGTGGATGCGCCCGCTCAACCACTGTGTCCCGTAGTTTACGACTGCGGGGCATTTTTAAAATTCATTTATTAGTACTTCTATTAAATAATACAAATTTCAGATCTATCATCATAGGAACATAAATTTCAGCAAGGTTAAACAAACATATACCTTTTTCGGTACTGCCAACGAGCTTATACTATGTTGCCTTTAAACCAGCGTTTTCTCACATGTCTTTTCCTCTTTGACTGTGCCTGATTCAGTCAGCATAAGGTCCACTATACTTTCTTCACCAGGTTTTGCAAAACCGAAAAATCCGCTGCGATAAAATTGCTATTCTAAAAGTAACATAGTATTAGTGAAGCTGAAACCGTTGCATGGGTTCAAAGTCCTCCTCCGCTAAAAACCCAACAGTGTTAATACTGTCGGGTTTTTAGCGTGAAATTAAGCATATAACTGAAGCGATCATGTTTTAGGAAGGGCTACTTTTACATTATTAGGTGATAGGTGCAGGGTTAAAAATACATAGATAGTTGAATAATCGGTGCTTTTCTGCCCACGGTTGTTCATCTCCGCTAGCAACTGTAAGGATATAATTAAATAGCTCCTCTCCAACCTCAGCAATGGTTTTTTCGCCTGTTGCGATGGGACCGGCATTTATGTCAATTAAATCGTGCCATGAATCCATCATTTCGTTGCGGCTACATACCTTAATAACAGGCGCTGCTGCTAAGCCATAAGGCGTTCCACGTCCGGTCATGAATACTTGTAAGCCAATACCGCTAGCCAGTTGGCAAGGCCCGCACACTATGTCACTGGCAGGAGTGGCTGCAAAGATAAGGCCTTTTTTAGTAGGCTTTTCGGCAGGGGACAACACTTCAACAATGGGCGAGGTGCCGCTTTTAGCGATAGAACCCATGGCTTTTTCTACGATATTACTAAGGCCGCCTTTTTTGTTACCGGGGGTGGGATTGGCGCTGCGGTCAACCATACCTGCTTCCAGATAATTGTCGTACCAGCGCATTTCTGCAGCCAATTTGTCACGAACGTCCGCTGTTACGCAGCGCTGCGCGATTAGGTGTACACCGTCCCTTACTTCGGTCACCTCGCTGAACAGCACGGTGGCACCGCCTTCAACCAACATGTCGGAAGCGTGGCCGGCAGCGGGGTTTGCGGTGACGCCAGAAAAGGCATCGCTCCCGCCGCACTGCATACCTACCAAAAGCTTGGATAACGGCTGCTCTGTTCGCCTACGCAGGTTTAACTTCTCCAGCTTTTTTTGTGCCATTACCATAATGGCTTGGACACCAGCTTCAAACCCTTCGTGGTCCTGTAGAACAACCACATTTTCCGGCGTGTTATTTTCAGGGCCTACAAGCATGTCGGCTGTCAGTTTTTCACAACCTAAAGTTACCACCATTAACTCTCCGCCAAAATTTGGGTGTTCACACAAATTTTGAAGCGCTCTGATGGGTATGATTGCTTCCGGGGCGTTAATGGCTACACCGCAGCCGTAGGCATGATTCAAAGCCACTACATCATCCACATAGGGATACTTTGGTAAAAGTTCCTTGCGTATTCTTTCAACTGCCACGTCCAAAACGCCCTGAACGCATTGCACCGTTGTTTGGATGCCAAGCAAGTTGCGTGTCCCTGCGTAGCCGCCCAGCGGGTTTTCATAGCCCATCCAAGTGGTCTGGGTGGCTTTTGGCAGGTCGGTCTTCAAATTGGTTGCATAGGGCATGTTGTCAAGCTGCGGGGGAACGGGCAGGCGCAGCATGTTTTCGTTAATCCATGCCCCCTTGGCGATATCGCTCAGCGCATAGCCAAGCGTCACACCATAGCGGATAATTTTCCCATCCTTTGGAATGTCCTGCAATGCAACTTTATGTCCTTGAGGAATCTCTGTTTGCGTCACGATTCCCGGCATCAATTCGGTACCCATAGCGACGGCTTTCACGGTGATAGCCACATTGTCGCTTGGGTTCATTTGTATATATGTTCGCATAGATTTAAATTTATCGAACCAGGGCCGGTTTCTTGTGGTCGAAGGTCCAGCCGGGGATTAGGTATTGCATACCGATGGCATCGTTGCGGGCGCCCAATCCATGCTCGTGGTATAGTTGATTGGCTTTCTTAATCTGCTCCATATCTACTTCGATACCAAGGCCGGGTTCCTTGGGCAGATCAATGCAGCCATCAATGATTTGCAGCGGTTTTTTAGTCAGCCGCTCACGACCTTCTTGCCAGATCCAGTGGGTATCAATGCCGTTCATCTTGCCGGGAATTGCCGCTGCGCACTGAACGACCATCGCAAGGGAGATATCAAAGTGGTTGTTGCTGTGACAGCCCCACATCAGGCCAAATTCGTTGCACAATTGTCCCACGCGCACTGAGCCGTTCATGGTCCAGAAATGCGGGTCGGCCAAGGGAATATCAACAGATTGCTGGGTAATGGTGTGATACATTTGCCGCCAATCGGTGTTAATCATGTTGGTGGCGGTGGGCATCATGGTCGCTTTGCGGAATTCCGCCATGACTTCACGGCCGGAATAGCCACCCTCAGCGCCGACTGGGTCTTCGCAGTAGGAAAGAACTTCCTTGAGTTCAGGGCCGATTTCGAGCGCTTCTTTGAGGCTCCAGCAACCGTTGGGGTCAAGATCCACTCGTGCGTCGGGGTAGGCGGCCTTGATTGCCTGAACGGCCTTTAGCTCTTCCTTGGGTGAAAACACGCCGCCTTTTAGCTTAAAGTCCACAAAGCCATACTTTTCTTCGGTAGCTTTGGCTAAGGCGACAATGGATTCGGGCGTTAGCGCTTCTTCATTGCGCAGTCTGTACCACTCACAGGAGCCGTCTTCTTCACTGTGGTATGGCAGGTCAGTCTTTTTGCGGTCGGCAATATAGAAAAGGTAGCTTAGGAACTGAACCCTGTCACGCTGAACACCGTCGCCCATCAGCGCTGCGGCGGGTACGTTCAGGAACTTGCCCAACAGGTCAAGCAGCGGCGCTTCAATGGCGGTAACCACGTGAACGCCTACCCTCAGGTCAAAGGTTTGCAGGCCGCGCACGTCGTTTTGAATGTTCTTTTCAAGCCAAGCGCGTATCTTATTAAGGGTGGCCTTGTATTCGGCAATACTTGTGTCCAGTACCAAACCCTTCACGTCTTCAAGCGCTTTGGTAATTCTTTCGCCTCCCGGCACTTCGCCAACGCCAAGATTACCGCTTGAGTCTTCTAAAATCACGATATTGCGGGTAAAAAAGGGAGCATGGGCGCCTGAAAGGTTTAGCACCATGCTGTCACGTCCGGCAACAGGATAGATATCCATTTTAACAATCCTGGGAATCATTACAGCAACCTCCTCGTTATATTAAAAAATGGGGACAAAACAAGAGTTTTGTCCCCGATACCATATTAACGGTGCAATACTTCGCCTGAAAGCTTCTGGTAGTACTTCAACAATGCGCTGTGGTCATATACGCTGTCGCCGTCTTTTCGTAGCACCTTCATCATTTCAAGGACACTCTGTGTCAGCGGGATGGGCGCATTTGCAGCGTCAGCCGCATCTACAACGTTGTTCAGGTCTTTGATGTGCAGGTCAATGCGGAAGCCCGGCGTAAAATTCTGGTCCATCATCATAGGCGCCTTTGCGTTCATGACGGTCGAGCCGGCAAGCCCGCCTCTAATAGCGGCAAATACCTTTTCGGGGCTTACGCCGCACATTTGGCCCATCTGCAGAGCTTCGGCAACGGCAGCAATGTTAATGGCAACAATGGTCTGGTTGCACAGCTTGGTTACGTTGCCGGCGCCCACATCGCCGCACAGGACAACCGAGTCGCCCATGGCGGAAAGCACATCTTTGCACTTGTCAAACACTTCCTGCTTGCCACCCACCATAAAAGAGAGCGTGCCGTCAATAGCCTTGGGTTCGCCGCCGGAAACGGGCGCATCCAGCATGTCGATGCCCTTTTCTTTCAGCACCTTGGCAATTTCACGGGAAGCCACGGGGTTGATGGATGAGCAGTCGACAAACACGGCTGTCTTGGGCATGTGTTCGGCAACCTTGTCATCTTCGATCATGACGGACTTAACGTGCGGGCTGTTGGGCAGCATGGTAATTACCATGTCTACACCTTCAACGGTTTCCACAGCGGACTTGCAAGCGGTAGCTCCAGCCTTCTCCAGTTCTTCAACGGCCGGGGTATTGCGGTCATAAACTCGCAGGCTGTGGCCGGCTTTTAACAGATTCTTTGCCATGGGCTTGCCCATGATGCCAAGTCCGATAAATGCAATTTTCATAATGGTTCCTCCTAATAAATATATTCTATGCTCAAGCGTTTATGAAACGCTGAATCATCCAAGTAATTATTGGGACGGTAACAACAGATAGTAGGGTGGATACGCTAATGCAGGCGGATGCGAACTCGTAGTCACCTCCGTAACGCTCAGCGATGGACGCGGTATTGGATGCCGCCGGCATCGCCAGCAGGATGATGCAAATATTCATCGTCGTTCGGTCAAGCTTTAGCGGCGTTAGGATTAGGGTAAACAGAAGCGGAAAGGCAATCAGACGCAAAAAGCTCATTTTCAAGATTTCCTTGTCAATTAGCATTCGCAGATCCATATCGGCAAGCGTCGCTCCGATCAGCATCATGGAAAGCGGGGCCGTCATGTCGGCAAGGGAATCGATGGCCGTAGCGAAGACACCGGGGATTTGCCATCCTGTGAACATGAGAATCAGGCCAATATAAACCACCACCACCATGGGATTGAGTAAAACGTTCTTGACCCAAGCGTTTTTTTCCTTGTTTTTAACAAAAAAGCTGATGCCTACCGTCCACTGCAAAATGCGTGGAGGGATCAGATACATTGACGCCAAGAACACACCACCCGAACCAAATACTAGGCTGATAATCGGCAGTCCCGCATTGCCTGCGTTGGAAAACATGCTCATGTACAAAAGGGCGCTCCTTTTTTCCTTGGGCACTTTACGGAAAGCGAGCCAACCAAGTAACCCGTTGATAACGCAACCGACAAAAGCAAGCGTCATGATTACGATAGAGGCCTTCATCTGCTCCATACTTGTGGGCTTATTGAAAGCGGAAAGCACCATCATCGGCATGGCAATGTCCATGAGTAGCCGCACCAGCGGTTGTCTGTTATCCTTTTGGATAATCCCAATTCTTGATGCAATCACACCACAGAACATGTAAAGAAACAGCAGGAATTGGGTGGAAATCATCCGCTGGACAATTTCGTTCATGTGTTTAGCAATCCTTTACTTACTTATAGGATACCCATATCCTGAAGCACGCTACGCAGTTTTGTCCGCTGTTCTTCATTTAATGGTTGTATGGGCTTGATGCAGTCGCCGCAATCGTAGCCGATTAGCTTTAACGCTTCCTTAATAGTTACCGGGAAGGAGCCCATGCTCGTTGCATTGCGCAGGGCGGTAAGCTTGAATTGTGCCTCCAAGGCGCCCTTGTGGTCACCTTGTTTATGCTTTTCATAAATATCAACGGCAATTCCGGGAGCGACGTTTGCGCATGATGCAATCGCGCCTGAAGCGCCGTAACATAGACCTGCATAAATTAGAGTATCACGACCCATCATTACATGAAAGTCCATGCCTTGGGTCAGGCGCAGGTATTCGGCGGTGTTGTTCATATCACCGGTGGAATCCTTGACCGCAACAATGTTGGGAATTTCCGCCAGTTGAACGACTGTTGCCGGATCTACCATGACATTGGTCTTTGGTCTGTTGTTGTAAACAACAATGGGAAGACAGGTTGCTTCGGCAATCTCACGGTAGTATTCATACACTTCCTGCCGCGTTTGAGAGATAAACATAGGCGTTAGAACGCTTAGTGCCTCAATGTCGCCCACGTCTTCAACCAGTTTTGCGATTTCAACCGCTCTACGGGTGGTAATGTGGTTGGCGCCGGCGTAAATGGCCATGCGTCCCTTAACAGCATCCTTGGTCACCTCAAGCATGTGTCGATAGAAACCGTCGTCAAAGGCATAGAATTCGCCTGTGGTACCGAAAGGAAAGATACCATGAACGCCGTTTTCCACAAAGTACTCAACAAGCTTGCGGTAGGCAATTTCGTCAAATCTCTCGTTTTTATCAATGGGCGTTACAACAGGAATGACGATGCCTTCAGGGGTGAAACTCATACAATAACTCCTTCCAACATTGAATAATATTTATGTCAACCAGTGGACATGCAAGGTTCCGTTCGCATCAAATTCAAGCTTGTGAGGTTCACTCAGGGCTGTCAGCCCGGCGTACTTCCCGGAGAGCACATCTTCATAGTAGCTTTCCGACAGCATAATTTGCCCAATGTGCAAGCTGTTTTGGATTAGAATTATACGAGGCTTAAGCGGGTCGATGCGGTTACAGGTACGAATACAAAATTGAATGGCTTCAAGGTCTGTGCTCATAACACATGGAATCATGGCTGATTTTATTACCGTGGACGTGATGCAGTTGGTATACATAGCATCAGCATCAATATTGTCAAAAATGCGTTTGGTAATGGCGCTTGCAAGTCCTGAGCCAAGGGCGTTGCCGTGACTTTCTTCCGTCAGGTTTAGAAAACAAGTACGCTGCACTTTAACGCCGCCGGAAGCGTAAGGGGTAGAAAAGGTTCCGGTGATGTTAGGGTCAACACCCGTTCCGGAAAAGTTTTTACCCACGTGCTCAACCACTAATACATCGCCTTCACCCACTAAAATAGAAGGCATATTTTGGAAGGCGATTTTTAATAATTCGGGTTCTCTTACCAGAATATTCTCCGGGGCAATAGCTTCTATAATCATTGTTTGATCGTAAGCGTTTTCAATACAAGGGATTGCAAAAAGAATCTTGCCCGTCCCAAGCGTCACCTTGGTCATTGAGGGAATGTTTTGGGCAATGATGTCCATGCCGTCAGAGTGTACCTGTTCAGCGCCCTTTTGCTTGCCAAGCCCCACCGTCATCATTTTACAGGGGCCGGATTCATAAGGCCCCCGAAAGGCGTTATGGGGTTTTAAACGACAGGAAATAATCACACCATCCGATTCATAGGCGTGTTTGTCCATATACACCGGCTTTCCAAGGTCGGAATAGCCCAGCAGCACTGCTTCCATGGAGGAGCGAATTTCACAGCCCATTGCGTCTTCGGTGATTCCGTAATCAGCAAGCAATCTTACCTGCCCTTCGGCCGTCGCTCCGCCGTGGCTACCCATAGCGGGTACAATAAAGGGGATTGCTCCCTTGCTTTTTACATATTTCACAACAGAGCGGGTGATTTCATCCACATTACGAATGCCACGGCTACCTGCGGTGATGGCAATTTCCATCCCCTTTTGAATACGCTTATCAAGCCCTTTTTCCTCAATGGTATTAAAGACAGCTTTTTGGATGTCTTCTCTGGCAATATAGTTGTCGGGAAAGGATTGCTTGGCGAAAAACATTTTAGGTACCGGTACGGCTTTTAACAGCGAAGAGACCGTACCATCGTTCCGTATTCTCATGGTGCCTCCTTTTTTGTTTTTCGTTGGTAGCTGGATGCAATGTTCATTTGGGTACGGTATTTGTTTACCGTACGCCGTGAGATGGAAACGCCACGAGTTTCCAAAACCTCCGCGATTTTTTGATCGGACAGCTTGTTGCCATCTTTGCACAGTTGCTTAATCATTTCTTTCACGGTTGCGACACTCTTATTGCCGCCAACCTGCCTTTGGAAAAAATGGCTTAAAGGATATAATCCCTGGCTGCAGGCGAGATACTTGTTTTGAACCGTTCGGTAAATAGTTGATTCATGCACCGCTAAATTATTTGCGACTTCCTGGTAACTAAGCGCATATAAGGTATCATTCCCTAAAAAGAAAGGACGCTGTACCTTGATAATGGCATTGGCGACTTTTTCTATCGTGGAAGTACGCATTTGTGCCGCCCGGATCAATTGCTTTGCTTTATTTAGAAGCTGCCTTGCATAGGCGAGCTCATCGCCTTCAAGCTGCCGGATGAGCGCGACAAAGCTTGCATCGGGACGGAAGGAAGGGAAGTAATCCCTATGAAAGGTAAGTGAGAGTTGGTCCTTTTCATCAACATTAACGGTAAATTCCGGAATAATATATTCAACCTGCCCTTGAGACAGTGAACAAGGGGTAGGGGTAAGCTTTCGAATGATTTGGATACATTTTTCAATGTTTTGTATATCAGCGCCAGTTTTTTTTGCAATGTGTTTTAATCGATTTTTAGCAATATTGGGCAAGTGGTTAAGAACCAGTTCTTCACAGAGGGGATTATCTATCTTGTGCGCCTTTAACTGTAAAAGGAGGCACTCTTCAATATTGCGTGCCCCGACGCCTGCGGGTTCAAGCGCCTGTACGGCGCGTAAGGCGCTGTCGAATTCTTTCAAAGATACACCTAAATCATCGGCCATTTCTTTGGGTTTTTGAGTAAAATAGCCGCGCCGATCAAGAGAATGAAGAATATCAAGGCCAATTCGCTTGGTGTTTTCATTGTGAACGGAAAGGCGCAGTTGCTCTTCAAGGTCCATTAAAGGGTTTACAGGGTTTGGGATGTTGGTACGCCAATCATAATCGGCGGGCGCTTTGATTGTCCGGGAATAGAATCGCGTTAATTCCATTGGGGATTTTACCGGCGGGACATATTCAAGCGCCGGGTTTTCTTCAACTGCCTTGGCCATGTATTCGGCAAGGCTTTCATAATCAAGCGAAAGGAGGTGAATGATTGTTTGCATGCTGAGGGATAGCTTCTGCTGTTGCTTCAGTTCAAGTCGCTGCTGCGCCAATCAATCCACCTCCTTTCAAACATGAATCAAAAAAATCAGACTTCAATATTATTATTTAGAAGCTCTTCGCTTTAACCTCAGAGGTTTAGTGGCTGTAACAACAACGACCAACAAGGCAACGAACAGGAAAACGATACAAATAGGTGAGGCAAGGAAGGAAGCGAAGGAACCGCCGTGCGCCATCATCCCACGGCGGTAGTTAACTTCGGCAAGAGGGCCGAGAATAAAGCCTAAAATAAAGGGCGTTGAAGGAATACTAAACTTCTTAAACCCATAGCCGACCAAGCCAAAGAGCAGACAAGCAATTACTTGACTGATGTTGTTTTTTAGCTGATAGGCGCCAAGGGCGCACAACACAAAAATACAAGGTAATAGGATATATTTGGGGATGGCCAGCATTTGAACAAAAACACGCAGCCCATAAAACTCCATAGCCAGCATAATAAACGAGCAGATGAGCATTGCGGCAAAGATGCCATAAACAACATCGGCCTGGTTTTGGAACAGCAGCGGTCCGGGGGTAAGACCGTGTAAGGTCAGGGCGCCAAGCAGCATGGCTGTGGTGGTATCGCCCGGAATGCCTAAGGTGAGCAAAGGCACCAATGCGCCGCCAATGGTTGCGTTGTTGGCCGCTTCGGGGGCGACAAGGCCGTCGATGCGACCGGTGCCGAATTCTTCGGGGTTCTTGTCGTAGTTTTTAGCCACTGTATAGGCAAGCATGTTGCTGGTACCGCCACCGATACCCGGGAGAACGCCGATGCCAAAGCCGATTAGGGCGCTGCGCAGAGCGTTCCAGCCTTGGCCAATAAACTCTTTTATCGTAAAGCCAAAGCCTTTAATGCCCCTCATGTTAGGTACAGTCAGTTCTTGCTTGTCCTTATGGTGAGCTGTTTCCGCGGCGGCGATAATTTCCCCTACCGCAAACAAGCCAACCATGACCCCCAACATGTCAAAGCCGCCCTTTAGGTTGGTCAAGCCAAAAGTAAACCGTTGAGTTCCCTCAATTGTGTCGGTACCGACGGTGGAAAACATAAAGCCGATAATGCCCGCAATAATACCTTTGACCATGTTTCCGCTTGATAGGGTAGCAATCATCGTCAGAGAAAAAATGGCAACAGAGAAAAACTCCGCCGGTCCAAAGGCGATGGCTACACGGGCAATTTCGGGCGCAATAAACATGAGCAAAATGGTAGAAAAAATGGTACCAAGGAAACTGAATACGATACCGACGCCCAGCGCCTTTGCAGCCTGCCCTTTCTTGACCATCGGGTGGCCATCAAACGTGGTGGCAACGGAGGAAGGCGTTCCGGGGATACGTAGAAGGATGGCGGAAATAAGCCCGCCCGAAATAGCTCCAACAAATAGCGCCATCAGTAGCGTCATGGCGTTGCCGGGGGTCATTGAGTAAGTAACGGGGAGGAAGAGGGCGATTGCCATTGTGGCGGAAAGGCCGGGCAATGCGCCAAAGACGATGCCGACAGCTACGCCTACTACTTGAAGCATAAGGCCAACAGGCGTCAAAACCGTTGCAAAGCCACTTGCGATTAATTGCCAGGTAGTCATTAAAATTTCTCCTTTGTTTGGATAGACTTCTAAAGTGAACTGCCGCTTTTGTGTTCTATAATTTGTACGGGTTTTGTCTTAACAATCATGAAGTAGAGTTATTTTTGTGTTCTTAAAATGTCGGCGAAGCTTTCGTAATCAAGTGAAAGGAGATGAATGATTGTTTGCATGCTGGTTGATAGCTTCTGCTGTTGCTTCAGTTCAAGTCGCTGTTGCGCCAATCAATCCACCTCCTTCACTTAATATGGTTTAAAAATTTTCTTAGTTATTAATTTCCTTTGGCTGCCTTTCGTTTTTCTCTCAGAGGCTTGGTAGCATAGATAACGATGACTAACACGGCGATAGCTAAGAACACCGCGCTGATGGGAGAGGTGAGGAAAGGCGTAAAGGAACCATTGGTAACCATCATCCCACGGCGATAATTAACTTCGGCAAGCGGCCCAAGAATAAAGCCCAGAATAAAGGGAGTTGAAGGAATACTAAACTTCTTAAACCCATAACCGACCAAGCCAAAGAGCAGGCAAGCAAGCACTTGGCTAATGTTGTTTTTCAGCTGATAGGCGCCAAGGGCGCACAGCACAAAAATACAGGGCAGCAGGATATATTTAGGGATAGCCAGCATCTTAACAAAAACACGCAGCCCATAAAACTCCATGGCCAGCATAATGAACGAGCAGATGAGCATTGCGGCAAAGATGCCGTAAACAACATCGGCCTGGTTTTGGAACAGCAGGGGACCGGGGGTAAGACCGTGTAAGGTCAGGGCGCCAAGCAGCATGGCTGTGGTGGTATCGCCCGGAATGCCTAAGGTGAGCAAAGGCACCAATGCTCCGCCGATAGTTGCGTTGTTGGCTGTTTCGGGGGCGACAAGGCCGTCGATGCAGCCGGTGCCGAATCTTTCAGGGTTTTTATCGGCGGTTTTGGCAACAGTATAGGCAAGCATGTTGCTGGTGCCTCCGCCGATACCCGGGAGAACGCCGATGCCAAAGCCAATCAGGGCGCTGCGCAGAGCGTTCCAGCGCTGACCCACAAATTCTTTTACCGTAAAGCCGAAACCTTTGATACCTTTCATATTAGGTACGGTTATTTCTGATTGTTGTTTATGGTGAGCTGTTTCCGCGGCGGCAATTATTTCCCCTACCGCAAACAAGCCAACCATGACCCCCAACATGTCAAAGCCGCCCTTTAGGTTGGTCAAGCCAAAAGTAAACCGTTGAGTTCCCTCAATTGTGTCGGTGCCGACGGTGGAAAACATAAAGCCGACAAGGCCCGCAATAATACCTTTGACCATGTTTCCGCTTGATAGAGTGGCAATCATCGTCAGAGAAAAAATGGCGATAGAGAAAAACTCCGCCGGCCCAAAGGCAATGGCTACACGGGCAATTTCGGGCGCAATAAACATGAGCAAAATGGTAGAAAAAATGGTACCAAGGAAACTGAACACGATACCGACGCCCAGCGCCTTTGCAGCCTGCCCTTTCTTGACCATCGGGTGGCCATCAAATGTGGTAGCAACGGAGGAGGGCGTTCCGGGGATACGTAAAAGGATGGCGGAAATAAGCCCTCCTGAAATAGCGCCGATAAAAAGCGCCATCAGCAGCGTCATGGCGTTGCTGGGGGTCATTGAATAGGTAACGGGCAGAAAGAGGGCGACAGCCATCGTGGCGGAAAGGCCAGGCAATGCGCCAAAGACGATGCCGACGGCCACGCCAACCACCTGAAGTAAAAGACCAACAGGCGTTAGAACCATGGCAAAGCCGTTCGCGATTAATTGCCAAGTAGACATATAGTACTTTCTCCTTTTTAGTAGCCAAGCAGGCTTTCGATGATGCCGCGGGGCAACATTTGGGATAAGCCAACACGAAAAACAAAGAAACACACAAGGGAAAATGCTATGGCAATAACGGCAAACTGTATGGGCTTGCGTTTTCCTTTGGGCGCAAGGATCATAAACTGTACAAACAGATAGAGCATGGTCGAGAGATTAAAGCCCAGCGGCACCATCAACAACACATATAGCAGAATAACGCCCAACGTGAGGACAACGACCAAATAGTCTTCTTTGCTGACTTGGTCGCCGGTGTCTCCCTTAGAGGCATCAAAAGACTTGGCCTTACGAATTCCTTGGATGATGAGGAGAATGGACATTGCCAATAATAGAATGCCCAAAATTGTGGGAAAGATGCGTGCGTTGGAATACGATGGGATAATCTTTGGGCGGGTCTTGATTTGCTGTGCGAAATAGAGGTATAAACCGCTAATCACCAGCATGACGCTGCCCAAGATTAAGTCTTTGTACTTACGGAATGTCATGGTGTTCCTCCTTTGCAAGTGGATTTATTCTATATGATAAAATTATATGCAAAAATCGTGCCAATCACAACAAGTGAAACATTTCCTTTACATTTCCTTTATGTTCATAAACCAACGGTGTAGAGTTTGGAATAAATCGGAACAAATAACACAAATTACGGGTTCAAAATAGTTCCTAAACGAAACAAAAGGTTTAAACTGAAATGCAATATGAAACGCTGAATAGTTGTTTTCCATTTAAAATACACACAGATAACGGCTTTTTTATCCGTTCGAATGGTTGGCACGAAATTTGCATATAATTAATAAACGGGAGTTCCCGAAAAAAGAATGGAGGATATTTCTAATGAAAAAACTGGTTGCTCTTCTATTGGCTGCCCTGATGCTTATGGGCGTTGTTACCTCCTTGGCGCAAGATTGGCCTACTCGCGCGATTGAACTGGTAGTTCCCGCCAACCCCGGCGGCGACACCGACGCCAACGCTCGTGCCCTTGCTGCCGCTCTGCGTGAAGAGATGGGGTGGGACGTTATTGTCACTAACATGGCCGGCGGCGCGGGTGCCGTTGCCTTTGAAGACGTGCTTTCCAACCCTGATCCTGGCTATCGCTATGTACTTTATCACTCCGGTGCCGTCATTAGTGAACTGTTTGACATGTATGAAGGCTACACTGTTCTTGATGATTTCAAGCTGACCGGCATGCCCATTTTGGACTACACCAACGCTTTCTTTATCAATGGAAAAAACCCCAACTTTAACGACCTGCCCACCATGGTCGAGTACATGAAGGCCAATCCCGGCAAGGTGTCTTTCGCTACTGAAACTGGCTCCTTTACCCACCTGCACGTGCTTGCCTTTGAAGAGGCTTCGGGCGCCAAGTTCAACATTGTCGATGCCGGTACCGCAAGCCAGAAGATTACTGAGCTGCTGGGCGCCCGCCTTGACGTAATCGGAACTCAGGCCGGTCTTGTGCGTGACTATCTAGAGACCAAAGAGTTCATCTGCCTTGGTATTCTGGCCGATGAGCGTTTAGAAGCCCGTCCTGACCTGCCTACCTTTAAAGAGCAGGGCTATGATGTGCAGTTCTCCAAGTTCTTCTATGTTGCTGCTCCCAACGCAACAGAAGATGAGATCGTAACCAAGATGAACGAAGGCCTGCAGAAAGCCCTTGAAAACGAAGGCTTTAAGAAATATCTTAACGGCGCCTACCTTAACGCCAGTTACATGACGCCGGAAGAGACTGAAGCATATTATGCTGAGCAGACAGAAATTTACAAAGGTTATCTTAGCGATTATATTGACTAAGGGGAGAATTTTCAAATTGAACTTTTTGCAGCCTTCGGAAACGAGGGCTGTAATTTCTTGAAATTATCCGCAGAGTTTCATATAATGGTTTCAAAATGAAACAAGGAGGAACGCCTATGATACAAATAGCTTTTGTGGTACCGGACTCTGTCTTGGTAGACGTGGTGCGCCGAGCTTGGGATTTGCACGACAGCCTCTTCGGAAGAAATGAGGAACTGCAATACACTGTTGATTATGAAATTATGCCGGATAAAATCATGAAAGACCATGGGGACGCCGATGTGATTGTCTGCCGGGGAGGAACAGCGGCTGCCTTAAAAAAGAAAAATCTATTGCGCCCGATTGTAGAAATTCCCATCACCATTAGTGATATTGTCGTGTCGGTCAGAAGAGCAATAAAGCAGTATGGCGAGTCGCCCATCGGGGCGGTCGGAACGATTAATACCATTCGTTCACTGTATTTAAGCCGATATAAGTTTCCGGTGAGCGTGAAACCTTACCCTACAGCAAGCGTTGAGATTGATGACTTGATTGTTGGTATGGAGCGCGCTGTTAAGGACGGCTGCGGTATTATTCTTGCGGGTCACAATACCTGCAATTATTGCAGGGAACACGGTATTCCAGCGGGGCTTATTTATTCTTCCATCGAGTCGGTTTTTTTGGCGATTACCGAAGCCAAAAGTTGTGCCCATACTGCCATGGTTGAAAAGGAAAACTCCATGATTTCACGCAGTATTGTGGATAACGTATTTGAAGGCATTATCACGGTAGATCAGGATGACCTAATTAGAACTTTTAACCCTGCCGCTTCTGAATTACTTAATATTGAGGCTACCCAGTGTATCGGACAACCAGTGAGAAAGGTTTTGCCTGATAACAGAATAAGCGCCATTCTTTCCGGCGGTCAATCGTATACCAATGAAATTGTCCGTATCATGGGGGAAAATTATGTTGTCAACAGTACCCCGATGGCTCATGAAGGGAAGAGTTTGGGTACCCTGATTGCCTTTCAGGCTGCTCAAACCATATCCAACACTGAAAGCCGTATTCGAGACAGGTTGCGTGTCAGCGGTCATATTGCTAAACATCGCTTTGAAGATATTCTGGGAGAGAGTCAGGCTGTACAATACGCTATACACCAGGCTAAACGCTTTGCACATGTAGATTCAAATGTGCTTTTATATGGCGAAACGGGAACGGGTAAGGAGTTGTTTGCTCAATCCATTCACAATGAAAGCCGCTGGGCGTCCGGTCCCTTCGTGGCGGTCAACTGCGCAGCGATTCCCGAAAACCTGATGGAAAGCGAACTGTTTGGCTATGAGCCAGGCGCATTTACAGGAGCGGTAAAGACAGGCAAAGCGGGCTTGTTTGAAGTGGCGCATGAAGGTACCATTTTTCTTGATGAAATTAGTGAACTGTCTTTGCCATTGCAAAGTCGCCTTCTGCGTGTGATTCAGGAGCGAGAGATTCGAAGAGTGGGCGCCAATCGGGTGATTCCCATTAATGTAAGGATAATAAGCGCCACGAACCGTGACTTGAATGAGATGATAAAAAAAGGCAAGTTCAGAGAAGATCTTTACTACCGACTGAAAGTGCTTTCTGTAGATTTGCCACCGGTAAGAGAAAGGAAAAGCGATGTTAGGCTGCTGATGCAATACTTTATTGATTACTATGCCAAAAAATTTGGCAAAGGAAAAATCAACTTATCCGATGAGGCGGAACAAGTTGCATCCGCCTATGATTGGCCGGGAAATATTCGGGAAATTCGAAACATATCGGAACAATTGGTGGTGTTGTGTGAAACTGACACCATTACTTATGCGGAGGTTCGAGCCGTTGTACCTGTTAAAAAGTCTGCTGAAAACGAACAGCCGGAAACTATTCAGGCAAAGGCTGAGCGACTTGCAGACTTGGAAAAACAAAAAATAGCCGAGGTACTTTTATCGTCGAGAACTAAAAAGGAAGCGGCAGAAAAACTGGGCATCAGCAAAACCACTCTCTGGCGCAGATGCAAAGAACTTGGGTTGAATAATTAAGGGGGACAAACAGAAAAAATGTCAAAACAAGTCCTTGTTACATTTAAAAATCTGACTGAAGAAATGCGTGATGAAATAACCCAAGCGATCCAAAAGCATGGCTATCAGGCAACTTTCTATGATGATTCGAAAGCCCTTAAAGATGCAAAAGGCGTGGAAATTATTTTTGGCGCCGTTCGTTCCTTGGAAACCGCTAATGCCCTAAAGTGGCTTTGCGTTCCGAGCGCCGGCGTTGATTCGTATTTGAAAAATCCCCTTATTCAAAGCGGGGAAGTCATGCTAAGTAACTCTTCCGGCGCATATGGGGTGACGCTTGCCGAGCATGTGTTGATGGTCACCTTGGAGCTATTGCGCAGGCAAATGGATTACAACAGAATTGTTAGTAGGCGTGATTGGGTGAATAACTTGCCCATACAATCTATCAAAGGCAGTCGTGTTACCTTCTTTGGTACGGGAGATATCGGTCAAGAATGTGCCAAGCGTATCCGACACTTTGAACCGCAGAGTATGGTGGGCGTCAACAGAGCTGGCGGTAACCCCGGTAATCTCTTTGATTGGGTAGTGACGGTTAATGAGCTAAACCAAGTTTTACTTGAAACGGACATTTTGATTATGTCTTTGCCGGGCACAAAAGAAACGACGCATATCATTGGCCAAAAACAGCTACAGCTAATGCCAAAGCAGGCCATTCTTGTTAACGTGGGTAGAGGAAATACCGTTAATCAAAGGGCTCTGCAAAGCGTGATGGAACAAGGCCATTTAGCAGGGGCTGCTTTGGATGTGTTTGAACTGGAACCCATTCCCAAAGACGACCCGATTTGGTCTTGCCCAAGGCTGCTGATTACCCCGCACTGTGCGGGCAACCAGACCTTGCCCTATACGGTCAAACGCATTGTGCAACTGTTTTTAGAGGATTTTGAGCGCTATTGCAAAGGGGAAAGGTTGTATCGGCTGGTAAACAAGCAGTTAGGTTACTGATAAATATTGCCATGACAAGAACGAAATGCGCGTATAACAAAAGGAGGAGAGAAAAATGAGAGACTTTGATGTCGCCATCATTGGCGGAGGAGTTATTGGCAGCGCCATTGCTCGTGAATTGATGCGCTATCAACTTAATGTAGCCGTATTAGAAAAAGAAAGCGACGTATGCGTCCACACCAGTGGCAGAAATACAGGTATGCTGCATGCCGGCTTTCTATACAAACCGGGCAGCCTGAAAGCGAAGTTTGCAGTCGAAGGAAACAAGGAGTTTGATACGGTTGCCAAAGAATTAGACGTGCCTTTTAAGCGCACCGGTAAGCTGATTGTCGGTTTTACTCCTGAAGACCGTGAGCGGCTTGAGTATTTTATCCAGCGGGGTAAAATCAACGGCGTTATTGATATGGAACTGATTGACCGCAAGCGCATGGACGAAATCGACTCCTCTGCCGGTGGGAATTTTGCCGTCTATTGCCCGTCAAGCGGTATTCTTGATCCTTTTATATATACGATTGCCTTGGCGGAAAACGCGGTAAACAACGGCGCGGAATATTTTCTAAACACCGAGGTTATTGCCTATGAAAGGCTGGCGGATGATCAACATCTTCTGCGTACCAAAACGGGGGAAATTTTTAGAGCCCGCTGGGTGATTAACAGCTCCGGCCTTAGGAGCGCGCAGATCAGTGAAATGCTGGGCATACCCGGCTATGTTATTCAGCTAGTCAAGGGCGAATACTTTGTACTGGACAAGAAGGCGGGCGAATTTGCGCAAATTCCTGTCTATCCGGCGCCCACGCCGCAATTTACCTTTGACACCCACGCCACTCCTACGGTTGATGGAAACGTATTAGTTGGCCCCAACAGCATAAACGTTGAGGATGGGGAAGATTACAGCGTTTCGCAAGAGGGTATGGACGGTTTGCAGGAAAGTGGCAAAAAGATGTTTAAGCACATGAAACGTGAATATTATATTCGCACCTTTGCAGGCGCCCGTCCAAAGCTCATTGACCCCGAAACTGGCCAGGTGCAGGACTTTGTTGTCCAGCGTCCCGAGAATACGCCCGGCATTATCAATCTGGTTGGAATTGAGTCACCTGGACTTACCTGCGCGCTTCCCATCGCCCGTAGAGTAGTCAAATTACTAAAAGACAAGGAAGAACTGACGCGAAATCCTGCTTTTAATCCTGTGCGCAAGGGAATTGTGCGTTTTCATGATAAAACAACCCAAGAAAAAGCGCGGCTAATTCAAAAGAACCCTGATTACGGCGAAATTGTCTGCCGCTGTGAAACGATTACCCGTGCGGAAATTGTACAGGCCCTACATAACCCGCTTGGCGTGAGTACTGTAAATGGCGTTAAGATGCGTACCCGTGCCAGCATGGGCCGGTGCCAGGGTGGTTATTGTGAGATGCGTATTACTGCACTCATTCGTGAGGAATTGGGAAAAGAAATTGATGAGGTAACCTTGACGGGTTGCGGTTCGGAAATGTTTACCGGTGCTGTAAAAGGAGGAATGGAAGAATGATTTGTCAAGCAGTAATTATCGGTGGCGGGCCTGCGGGTTTGGCGGCAGCGCTTAGGTTAAAGGAATGCGGGATTGAAGATATCCTGATTCTTGAAAGGGAGCCGACGCTTGGTGGTATCCTTCGGCAGTGTATTCATGATGGTTTTGGACTGGTGCGCTTTAAAAAATCTTTGTCCGGCCCTGAATATGCGCAGCGTTTTATTGATGAAATAGAAGTTGCTGGCATCAAATATTTAACGGAATGTACTGTAATAGACGTGACCGAAGACAAAATTATCACCGCGGTAAGCAAGCATCACGGCTATCTGGAAATAAAAGCCAAGGCTGTTTTACTAACAATGGGCTGTCGGGAGCGCACAAGAGGAGCGCTGGCTATCCCCGGCACCAGACCCGCGGGCGTATATACAGCGGGCGTCGCGCAAAGCTACATTAACTTGCAGGATGTCATGGTGGGTAAGGAAATCGTTATCCTTGGAAGCGGGGACATTGGTTTGATTATGGCGCGCAGGCTAACCTTGGAAGGCGCTCATGTAAAGGGAGTATATGAAATATTGCCCTACCCCAGCGGCCTGCCGAGGAATATTGAGCAATGCCTGAATGATTATGATATCCCCTTGCATTTAAGCCACACGGTGGTAGACATTCATGGACAAAAACGTCTAAAAGGCGTAACGGTCGCCCGGTGCGACGAGTCTTTACGCCCGATTGAAGGAACAGAAAGCTTTATCGCTTGCGATACGTTAATTCTTTCGGTTGGCCTTATTCCGGAAAATGAGTTATCGCTGAGCGCCGGCGTTAAGCTTGACAGCCGCACCAGAGGCGCTTTTGTGGATGAATATTATCAAACCAATGTTGAAGGCATCTTCGCGGCGGGCAATGTGCTGCATGTACACGACTTGGTGGATTTTGTTTCCTTGGAGGCGGAAGAAATGGCGGCCCATGTGGCAAGCTATCTAAAGTCTGGCAGTACCTCTTTAGGCAATGTTTCGGTTGTTGCCGGACAAAATGTCGGGCATGTAATCCCGCAAAAGGTATGCGGAGATAGTGACTTTACCCTTTCCTTGCGGGTGAGACAACCGATGAAAAATGTGTCGATTGTTGTTGCGCAAAATGGTCAAGTAGTTTTTCAAAAAAAGATGAGAAAAGCTATCCCCGCGGAAATGATTCAAGCGAAAATCAAGGCCGGTAAACTGAAACCGGAGGGTGATTTGGAGGTGACAGTGCAATGAAAAGAATGTTTACATGCATTATTTGCCCAAATGGCTGCGATATAGAAGCGGAGATTGACGGCCAAAAAATATTGTCCTTGACGGGACATTTATGCGCCAAGGGCGTTGATTATGTAACGCAAGAATTGACCGATCCTCGTAGAACCATTGCTTCAAGCGTGAAAGTCACAGGAGGAACTTTACCGCTTACTAGCGTACGAGTTACTAACTCCATACCTAAAGACATGATTTTTCATGTGATGAATGAAATCAACAAAAGAACATTAGAGGCTCCCGTATCAATTGGGCAGGTAGTTATTGCCAATGTTTTAAACTTGAATAGCGATGTGATTGTGACCAAGAATGTTCCCGCAATTAGGGACTAAAAACTGATAAAAGCCGTAACATCAGTTCCAGGTCATAAAATTTATTCCCATGTTCTCCTTTATAATAGTGCGGCTTAATGAGCCTCACCTAGTCTGATCATGGTACAAGACGATCGATTTCCTTCAGGAACACCTGTTTGTTGGTTTGTTTTGTGGCTAATTCATCCTTAAAAAAGGAAAAGAGTTCATCTGTTTCTTTATGTCATTATTATATTATTTATGCGAATCATTTGATAGCTTTGTGCGGTGATACCATAGGGACTGCCGTCCGTAAACATAACTTAAAGCGCAAACGACTACCAGTACCCAAAAACCCCAGCTGGAAAAGACGGTCTGCCAGAGGCTTTGGGCAGCGGAAAACTCGGGCGGCAGGTAATGCGTTATGTTGAATGTAAACAACAGCAGGCCGATGGAGCCTGCCAAAATTAAACCGGCTATATACAAGTTGTGCGCCGTTTTGCCCTTTTTCTCTTGCAAGTACTCGGGAATAAACACCATCATCAGGTTATAGAGGCTGTGGTAGAGGGCGCATAAGAGCAGGCTGCCGCTGGCGGCGTACACCCAAGCCCACAGGAAACCGGCGTAAAACGTGCCCGCAGCCACCGCGATTCGGCCCGTTTGCAGGTGAATCAAGGAAAATATTAACGCGGATATGCAAATAAAAAACCGCATATGCTCTGTTCCCAAGAGATTGCCCAGCAATTTCCTGTTAACAAGTTCCTCCAGCAGCGGCACGATGATTACCAGCAGCAAAGCATTCAGGCCTTTGTGATCCTCCCTTTCCCTCTTTTCAAGCATTTCAGGTGTTAATAGACTTAGCTTTACTTCAAGCAGGGAAAAAGCGGCGATGATAATAAAAGCGAAAAACTGCGCCAGGAATACCACTACATAATTTGCCACCGTAAAACTTTTTGGAACAACACGCGATACCGGCTGGCCGCCCAGCAATAACCACAAGACGCACAGGCCGGGCAGGTATAGCAAGGCTGTTTCCAGCACAACTTTCCTTTCTTTTGGCAGCTTGCCTTCTGCCAAAAGCGGCGAAACAACAAAGCGCTTGCACAGCCAATAGAAGCTGAACATGAAGCTTAGGCCAAGGGTATAGCGGGTGATGGGTTCATGCCACATAAACAGCTCCTTTCATCAAAGTTGAATGAACAGCTTGGCCTTAATACAGGCTGCCGCTGTTGACGACCGGCTGGGCGTCCCGGTTGCCGCACAGGACCACCAAAAGGTTGGACACCATCGCCGCCTTGCGCTCATCATCCAAGGTGACAATATCGTTCTGGGCAAGCTTTTCCAGCGCCATTTCCACCATGCCTACCGCACCGTCAACAATGAGCCTGCGGGCATCCACAATGGCGCTTGCCTGCTGGCGCTGGAGCATCACGGCCGCGATCTCCTGCGCGTAGGCAAGGTAGGTAATGCGTGCTTCCAAGATTTCAAGCCCGGCATCATGAACTTTGCTTTGAATTTCCTCTTTAATGCGTGTGGCTACCACTTCGCTGGAGCCACGCAGGCTGCCCTCATCGGGTTCGCCATCGCCTGTAGTATCCACATTGGGAGCCACATCGTAGGGATAGATACGTACAATGTTACGCAAAGCGCTGTCGCACTGTAAAGACAGGTATTCCTTGTAATTATCCACATTGAATACGGCCTTGGCAGTATCCACCACCCGCCAGATGACTGCGATACCGATTTCTACAGGATTGCCTAAGCAATCATTAACTTTTTGGACGGCGTTGTTTAAGGTCATAGCTTTCAGGGATACTCGTTTACTTAAAGATTCTACATCAACCTTACCTCCTTCGCCGGAGATGGTGATGCCTTGCTTGGACGTTTGTACATCGCCGCTTTGTCCAAGTTTGGTTTTGGCGGCAGGATTAACAGCTACTGAAAAGGGATGGACGAAAAAGAACCCCGGCTCTCGCAAAGTACCAGTGTACCTGCCAAACAAAGTGAGTACTAACGCTTCATTGGGTTTTAACACTTTCAGACCAAAAAAGGGAACAATACCAACCACTAACCATAGAATGCCAAGGACAAGAGGCAGAGCCCCGATGTTTCTTTCCCTTTCCAACAGGATGGCGCCCAGCACAACAAGACCGATGGCTACAAGGTACAGGATAATGGTTAAAAACAGGATAGGCATGCCAGGTCTGGCTTTGAGTTGTTTTTCCTTCATGAGTCAGGCCTCCTTTATTGTCAATTTCTTTAGTTATTTCACCAACTAAAGTATACAGGGTTTATATGGGATTTTAGTATCGACCATGTAAAGTTTTGATAAATTTAACATTCATTTCAGTGTTTTTGTAAAATGAATGTGTATTTCAAAAGTAATAGTCTCTGCATTTGTTAAAAACTTAAAGCGCAGATGGGCGACCTTTAGTCCGTGTGTTATAATAATAAAAACGACAGATAAAGGAGGGGAGCGTATGGCAATATTAGGAGCGGTTATGGTTCCTCATCCGCCGCTGATTGTTCCGGCAGTGGGTAGAGGCGGTGAAAGACAGATTGAGCAAACGACTCAAGCCTATGAAAAGGCAGCGGATAAAGTTGCTTCTTGGCAACCTGAAACAGTGATAATCATCACCCCGCATAGCATTATGTATCAAGACTATATTCATATTTCTCCCGGTACTGGCGCTAAGGGTGACTTTAGTCGCTTTGGTGCTCCCGAAATCCGGTACGAAGTAACGTACGACCAAGTTTTGGTGGAGGAGATAGAAAGACTGGCTATTAGCAAGGGTCTTGATGCCGGAACGGTAGGCGAGCGGCAGCCTGCACTGGACCATGGTTTTTTAGTTCCCCTGTATTTTCTTGCTGCGGCTATGGGGAGCCCTTGGCCGTGCAAATTCGTACGGGTGGGTCTTTCCGGTCTGTCTTTTGAAACGCACTACCGCCTTGGTATGCTGATAAAGGAAGCGGCGGAGAAGCTGTCTTACAAGGCGTGTCTGGTGGCAAGTGGCGACTTGTCTCACTATGTTCAAGCGGACGGTCCTTACGGTTTTAGACCAGAGGGGCCTGAGTATGATGCAAAAATCATGGACATCATGGGTCGGGCGGCCTTTAACGAATTGCTTGCCATGCCGGAAAACTTCTGTGAAAAGGCAGGGGAATGCGGCCAGCGCAGTTTTCTCATCATGGCCGGAGCCTTTGACGGGCAGAAGGTGAAAGCGGAAATGCTTTCCTACCAGGGGGTAACGGGCGTGGGCTATGGCGTAGGCTTGTTCACACCTGTGGGCCCCGACAACAACCGACATTTTATTGATTAACAGGAGGAATATGATGCAAAATCCTTATGTGCGTTTAGCGGTGCAATCCTACACCCATTACCTAAAAACCGGCACAATATTAAAGGCGCCAGAGGGCTTGCCTGAAGAATTGACGGACAGGCGGGCCGGCGCTTTTGTGACTCTGCACAAGGGCGACAGATTGAGAGGTTGTATCGGCACCATCAGCCCGATTCAGGACAGTTTAGCGGAGGAAATCATTATGAATGCCGTCAGCGCCGCTTTTAGAGATCCAAGGTTCCCACCCATTCAAATGGATGAGCTGCCCGGCATTACCTGTTCGGTGGACGTGCTGGAAACCCCGGAGCCGGTGAGCGATATGTGCTCGCTTGATGTAAAGACATACGGCGTTATTGTGAGCCGAGGGCGTAGACGAGGTCTGCTGTTGCCCAACTTAGAAGGCGTGGACACGGTAGAGGAGCAAGTGGATATCGCCCTGCAAAAGGCGGGCATCGCCCCTCATGAACCTTTCACGCTGGAGCGTTTCAAGGTGGTGCGGCATACATGAGTGAATGTGATCTTTGCCCCAGACACTGCCGCTTATCAGAAGGGCAGGTAGGGTTTTGCGGGGCGAGGGTGATGCGTTCGGATGCGTCAAGGCCTTTAGGCTATGGCAAAGTCACCTCCCTTTCTCTTGATCCGATAGAAAAAAAGCCTCTGGCCAAGTTTCATCCCGGCAGTATGATTCTGTCGTCGGGTAGCTTTGGCTGCAATATGAGCTGCTATTTTTGTCAAAACCATGGTATTTCAAGGGCAGGAGTAAACGACAGCCGTTGGCAGGAACATAGCCCCCAAGCGCTGTGTGCTTTAGCTTTGGAGCTTGCGCCTCGAGGTAATATCGGCCTATCTTTTACTTATAATGAGCCGATGTTGAATATAGAATTCATTTCAGACTGCGCTGACAAATTGCGGGAAGTTGACCTGAAAACCGTTGTGGTTACCAACGGGAATTTTTGTCTTGACGCAGTTGGTGAAGTAATAAAAAAAGTTGATGCCTTCAATATTGACTTAAAGGGCTTTAGTAAGCCTTGGTACCGGCGACTGGGCGGGGACTTAGACACGGTGAAAGCTTTTATCCAAGCCGCTTGTGAAAGCAGCCATGTAGAGATTACCACCTTGGTGGTGCCCGGGCAAAATGATAGTGTGGAGGAAATTGATACCCTTGCCCGGTGGCTGGCTAGCGTGGGGCGGGACATTCCTCTGCATTTAAGCCGCTATTTTCCTCGCTATCAAGCCTCAGGGGCGCCCACAGACAGGAAGGCGCTGTTCCGCTTGGCGGAGGTTGCGAAGCAGCGCCTTGATAATGTTTTTGTGGGAAATGTATGAGTTTTAGGGAAAAACAAATGAGCCAACAAGCATCAAATCGCTGTGTCATTGTCGGCGGCGCCGATATCAACAACTACAAATACTTATATGAAAATCTAAAAGAGGATGATTTTATCATTTTCTGTGATAGTGGTCTTAAACACATGAAGGGCTTAAAAGTCAAACCAAGTTTGATTGTTGGAGACTTTGATTCGCACGAGAATCCACATCATCTGAATGTGGAAACCATTATCCTTCCTCGTGAAAAAGATGATACGGACACGGTCTTTGCGGTCAAAGAAGCAATCAAACGGGGCTTCGATGACTTCCTCCTTATTGGAGTTATCGGCGCCAGACTGGACCATACCATTGGGAATGTATCTATTCTGCTTTACCTTGATTCGTTGGGGAAGAAAGGGCAGATTATTGACGATTATTCAGAAATGGAAATCGTGTCCAATGCACCGGTTTATATCGGCGATAAATATACTTCTTTTTCACTTCTAAATATCACTGGTTGTGCTAAAGGCATTTTCATTCGTGGCGCAAAATATTTACTTGAGGATGCGGAAATCACTTGCGAATACCAGTATGGAATCAGTAACGAAATACTATCTGGTAAGACAGCAATGGTCGTTGTCCGCCATGGAAAACTGCTACTTATCAAAAATAGATAGGATTTATTAAGCGACCTTGTTGTTGCCCTAACCAACGCTTTTTGGCTCTTGTATGGTTGTATGGGAGCCTTTTTATCATAATTCTTCTGTTTACTATCTTTACCGATGCTTCAAATGGCTGCAAAATGGTTTCTGTACAAGGTATTTAAGCAAACGAAATACTCCGAAGCCTGCTAATGCCTAATTAAAAATATCTTTATTTAAAAATCTTCTCCTCTATTCTATCGAGAAGAAAACAAACGTGATAATTGTTGACGAGCCACATAATAAACAGTAATATAGGAATCCAGATTCGGATGATGAAAGGGGTTTTTTATATCCTTCCAAATGTCGGGAGATACAGCGATATTTCCGTAGCCAGGACGTGTGGTCAATCATTTGAATGTTTTTGATACCATTAAGTTTTTAATTAATATGTGATGAAGTGGAGCTGTTACAGAAAGGTTGATATGAAAGCATTTTCTATGAAGCCGGGAGCAGACCTTCGCCCCCAAATATCGAGGGTATGGAAACTGAGCGTCCCTGCAATTCTTACACAAATAACAACTGTTGCCATGCAGTATATTGATTCGGCCATGGTTGGTAGATTAGGCGCCAATGCGTCCGCTTCTATAGGTTTAGTTGCTACCAGCACATGGCTGATGAGTGGTGTGAGCTCCGCTATTGTTATAGGCTTTTCTGTGCAGGTGGCTCAGTACATTGGCGCAAAAGAGGCGTTTCATGCTCGGCGAGTAATTAAGCATGGACTTATTACAACGCTGCTTGTATCGTTGGCGCTCATGTTGGTAGGGATATCGATTGCTAATCCGCTGCCCCGCTGGCTGGGCGGTGAGGAAGTTCTGTGGGAGGATTCAAGCGCGTATTTTCTTTTATTTGCCATTACTCTGCCCTTTGCGGTCATGAACAGGTTGGCGGCAAGCTTTCTTCAAAGCGCGGGCAATATGGTTGTTCCCAGTGTGCTGAACGCCCTGATGTGTTTACTGGATGTTGTATTCAACGCAATATTTATTCCAAAATATGGTGTGCTCGGTGCCGGGATTGGTACCTGCCTTGCTGTTGTCGTTATATGCTTTGTAGAGCTTTGGTATTGTTGTTTCCGTTACGAACCGTTACAGCTTAGGCGTAATGAAAGATGTTCCTTGGACACAAGTATCCTTAAACGTGCGTTGAGAATTGGTGCGCCCGTAGGCGCTGAGTCGATGGCCATGTCCGGTGCGCAAGTAGCGTCCACCCTGATTATTGCGCCGCTTGGCGCGGTTTCTATGGCTGCGCATGCTCTTGCTATTACGGCGGAAAGCCTTTGTTATATGCCGGGTTACGGTATTGCTACGGCTGCTTCAACGCTGGTGGGGCAGAGCATCGGCGCAAAGGATTATGGTTTAGCACGGCGTTACGGCTATATCACCGTAGTTTTCGGTGGTGCTATGATGGGATTGACGGGACTCATAATGTACATTGCTTGTCCTCTTGTGTTTAGAATACTTACTCCGGTGAGGGAGGTGCAGATTATAGCTGCACAAGTTCTGCGCATCGGTCTGATTGCTGAACCCCTGTTCGGTGTGGCAATGGTTGCTTCCGGCGCGCTGCGTGGCGCTGAGGACACCTTGGTGCCCAGCATCTTGAATCTGTTTAGCATGTGGGTCGTACGCTTAGGGTTGGCCCTCATTTTGGTTCCTATCCACGGCATTCATGGCATGTGGATTGCCATGGCAACCGAACTGTGTGTTCGTGGCATTTTGATGTTGCTGCGCCTCATTCGTTCCAAATATATGCGCCCTGCTGTTGAATAATTGGCTATTGCTCTTTTTTGACTGTACTATCAAAAAGTGGGTAGAATGAAATACAAAGATCAAAATTTCTATTAACTATGGAGGAAAAAATGAAAAGGATATTGTTTTACACAATGAAAGAAGAAAAAATGTGTTTTGTCCATGTGCTTTTAAATGCGCTGCAGTTACATGAAGCAGGTCACGAGGCAAAGATTATATTTGAAGGCATGTCGGTAAAATTGCCCCCTGTTCTGGCTAAAGAAGCTAATCCCTTGTACCAAAAAGCTCTTGAAAGCAATATTATCGTTGGTGTTTGCCGTGTTTGCTCAAATATGATGGGGGTCCTTGAAGAAAACGAGAAATTAGGTCTTCCGCTCCTTGATGATATGAAAGGGCACGCAGGCATGAAAAATTATTTGGAAAACGGCTATGAAGTGATTATGAGCTAAAGTTCATCCTGCGTTATTAAAGGAACAGCTTGTTAAGCTATACAATGCCTAATTATGGTGTTTTCCTTGTATTTATTTTGACCTCGCCCCATCTATTATGCTATTCTGGTGCAAAATCGGCGGAATCGCCGGGAGGGGAGTTGCGAGTCATGCTTAACTTTGTATTTATTTCGCCCCATTTTCCGACGAATTACTATTTATTTTGCAGGGCATTGAAGAATAACGGGGCAAATGTGCTGGGAATTGCCGATACGCCTTATGATAACCTGTCTTGGGAACTGAAAGAAGCCTTGAGCGATTATTATCAGGTGCCCAGTTTGGAAGATGGGGATGCTGTACTGCGGGCTGTGGGTTGGTTTATCCATAAGTGGGGAAAAATTGACTGGCTGGAAAGTAATAACGAATACTGGCTTAGTCAGGACGCTTGGCTGCGTACCATGTTTCACATTGAAACCGGTCCTATGCTGGAGCATATGGCTGTTTTTAAGCGAAAAAGTCGCATGAAAGCTGTCTATGCCCAGGCCGGCATTAAAACAGCGCCATGGGAGCTTGTCACCACTCGGGAAAAAGCGCTGGCCTTTGCGCAAACCTATGGTTATCCTCTCATTGCTAAACCCGATGACGGTGTGGGCGCTCAGGGTGTTTATAAGTTTTATAATCAGAATGATTTGAATCGTTTTTTTGACAAACAGCCTTATGACCCATATCTGTTAGAAGTCTTTGTAAAAGGTGTGGTTTGCTCCTACGATGCGATATTTGACAGCCGTGGAACCCCTCTTTATGAAAACGGCAACATTACACTTAGCTCTTTGGTGGATGTAGTAAACGACAATCTTGAAAGCATCTTGCTTATTTTTCCGGAGTTGCCTGAGGATGTTCTGGAAGCGGGGCGCAAGACGGCTGCGGCCTTTGATGTAAAAAGGCGGATGATTTATTTCGAGTTTTTCCGTTTGATGGAGGATCAGGAAGGCTTGGGCAAAAAAGGAGATTTATTAGGCCTTGAAGTGAATATGCGGCCTTCCGGTGGCATATCGCCCGACATGATGAACTACGCCGGCAGCGTTGATGTCTACAAACTGTGGGCGGACATGGTCTGCCATGATCGGATATGGCTGGAGGACGGGCGGCGTACCTTTATCAGCGCCTTTGTCGGCCGCAGGGACAATCAGCCGTATAAGCTGAATCATTCAGATATCATGGCACGCTATGGACACCGTATCGTGCATCAGGCGCGTAACCCTAAAGCGTTGTCCGGGGCTATGGGAGATTATTTTTATATTGCTCAATGTTTAGACAGGGCGGAAGCGGATGCTTTTGTAGATGCCCTTTCAGAAAGGTTATAATATGTCAGGACGCTATCAACACTTTTATAGTCATGCTTTATCCCGCGATACTCATTCTATGGTCTATGGTTATGGGGGCAAGCCGGTGCTTGTGTTACCCTCTCAGGATGGTGTGGCCAAAGATTTTGAGGGTTTTGGTATGCTTCCCTCATGTGAACCCTACTTGCGAGACGGGCGCATTACCCTGTATTGTGTGGACAGTATCGACAAGGAAACTTGGTCTAATTACAATGGGAATCCCCGACAACGCATTGAGCTACATGAGCGCTGGATTACCTACCTTACGCAGGAATATATACCCTTTATTAAAGAAGATGCGGGCTGGGAGGGCCGGATCATGGCCACGGGCTGCAGTATGGGAGGCACCCACACCGGGAACTTGGTTTTGCGCTTTCCCAATTTGTTTGATAGCGCAATCTCTTTGTCCGGCGCTTTTGATGCCTCTTGGCTGCTTGGTGGTTATATGGACGATTTGGTTTATCAAAACTCTCCCGTCCACTATATGCCTAACTTACCCGAGGATCATTATTTTATTGATGCGATCAATAGTTGCAAGATAATCTTTTGCTCAGGACAAGGGGCCTGGGAGGATGAAATGCTCCGTACCCTTGCTATACTGCAAAAAACCTTTAATGAAAAGGGCATCAATGCTTGGATAGATCTCTGGGGATACGACGTGAACCATGACTGGCCTTGGTGGCGCAAGCAATTAGCCTATTTTTTGCCGAAGATCCTGGAGGCTGTGGGAGCGTAATATTACACTTGAATTTTTAATTCAAGTGTAGTATATTAATACATTAATAAAATCATCCAAAAAGGAGGAAAAGATTTATGAAGAAATGTTTAGCACTGATTCTCACTGTAGTGATGCTCTTGCCAGTAATGGCATTAGCAGAGAACTATGCCGGCGAAATCGTCATTGGCATCTACGAGCCTGCATCCGGCACAAGCGGTGCGGGTGGTAAGCAGGAAGCCCTGGGCATATACTATGCGAATTATCTTGCGCCTACGGTGGAGTTGTCTGATGGTGTCTATAAGGTTAAACTGGTAGAGGTAGATAACCAATCTTCTCCCGATAAGGCACCTTCCGCAGCGCAACAACTGGTAAGTGAAGGGGTCAGCATCGTACTGGGTTCCTATGGTTCCGGCGTTTGTATTGCTGCGGCGGATATTTTTGATGCTGCAGGCCTTGTAGCAATCGGTATTTCTTGCACCAACCCTCAGGTTACCCTTGGTAACCCGCTGTACTACCGCATTTGTTATCTGGACCCCTTCCAGGGTACGGTGCTGGCAAATTATGCCAAGGATGAGTTTAATGCAACCAAGGCGTATACCTTAGCGGAGTTGGGAAATGACTACGATGTGGGCTTAGCTTACTATTTTGCTGAAGCCTTCAAGGGCTTGGGCGGCGAAGTGAAAGGTGAAGAATTTCCTAAAGGAAATAGCGACTTTACCGCCTACCTTACCAGTGCTGTTAACAGTGGGGCAGAGATTATTTTTGCTCCTACTTCTGTGGAGTATGCGACTCAAATTATTACCCAAGCTGCTGCCAATGGTATTACTATTCCCATCATGGCTGGAGATACTTGGGATAATGTCCGTATCCTTGAAGCAGCGGAAGGAACCGACCTGTCCATAAGCGTATCTACCTTTTTTGATGAAGGGGACACCGGCGCTTTAGCTGCAGAGTTTGTAACGGGCTTTAAAGCTTGGTTAAATGAAAACCCGGAAAAGCTGGCCAACAATGGTGGCAGCGACATTGTCGCTGCGGTGTCTGCTTTAGGATATGACGGATACATGGTTGCTTTGGAAGCGTTAAAACGTGCTGATTCCGGCGACAGGGACGACATCGCAGACGTTGTCGCAGAAGTTACCTATGAAGGCGTCACCGGTTTTATCGCCTTTGATGAAAACGGGGATGCCATACGTGATCAAGCCTTTATCATTAAAACCGACAATGAAACAGGCACTTGGCAGTTTGTTAAGGTACAAAACGTAAGCGATATTGCCAAATAAATTGCCGTCACATCTATTCCGACATCCGGGGGCGAGTTGCAGTTCTCGCCCTCGGGTTTTAGAGGGGAATTGCTATGTATGATTTTATCAGCGCTAACTTGCCTTACCTGTTGGCGGGGATTTCTGTAGGCGGCCAGTATGCTATGATAGCCATCGGCTACACCATGGTATATGGCATTTTGCGGTTGATCAACTTTGCCCATGGAGATGTTTTTACGGCAGCTGCTTACGCAATGGTGTATATGAACGCCACCATGCCGCTTTATTTGTCCCTGCCTTTAACTATTTTATTTACTGTTATTCTGGGCTATTCTGTTGAGCGAATAGCTTACAAGCCGTTGCGCTCTGCGCCCAGAATGTCCATCATGATTTCTTCCATCGGGGCTAGTTACTTGCTTCAAAATTTAATGTGGTATATTACTAGTGGTCTTGCCCGGCAATATCCAACCATTCCCTGGATTTCAAAAACTGTTACTATTTTTACCGCAACCACCAAAATGGTCACCTTGGTAACGCCTGTGTTGACTTTGGTTTTAGTGCTGCTTTTAGTGCAGCTCATTAACCATACGAAGATAGGTATGGCTATGCGTGCAGTGAGTAAGGACTTTGAAACTTCACGGCTGATGGGAATCAAGATTAACAAAGTTATTTCGGTTACATTTATGATTGGCTCTTTTCTTGCGGCTATTGGCAGCATGTTGTATTTTACCAATTATACCGCTGTTGTTCCAACTGCTGGCGCCATGCCCGGTCTTAAGGCTTTTGTTGCCGCAGTGTTTGGCGGCATCGGCTCCATCCCTGGTGCGGTTATTGGCGCTTTTATCATTGGCATTGTAGAAAATATTATCAAGGCGGTGGGGCTCACTACCTTCTCCGACGCCTTCACTTTTGCTTTGTTGATTTTCATCCTTATTTTTAAACCCACCGGCCTATTTGGTGAAGTGATCCACGAGAAAGTGTAGGGAAACACAGATGAAGGTATTCAAAATCATTCTCTCCCTCCTGCTCGCCATTATAGCATGCTTGTTGATTTTCTTTTCTATCAACGCTTTAGACTTGTCAGCCCTTTTAAAGGAAATAGTACCTTTAGAAACGATGCAGCAGGATGCAGGACTAGAGAAGGCAGTAAAACGTATTAACGACTGCCTTGCAGATGGTAACCAGAATAGAGCTTTGCGCAGCCTAAATCGTCTTCTAGACGATTATCCTGACAAAGTGCACTTGGACGTACAAACAAAACTGGATTTGTTTTTTTATCGCAATAACAAAGTGATGCTGACCTTGGGCGTATATGTGTTGTTTTTCTCTGCGGCTTTGGCAGTTAGTGCGTTCTTGAAGCAACAGAAACACCAAACAGCCGTTTTAGTGGCCATATTGGTTGCTTCGCTGTATGCAGGAATTTATATTGTGGAAGACTTAGTGGGTGTCAATTCAATGCTGATGACAGTGCTTAAAAAAGGCGCTATCTATGCCTTGCTTGCTGTTTCCATGAACTTACTAAATGGTTTTACCGGACTGTTTTCTTTGGGACAGGCCGGTTTCATGTTGGTTGGTGCGTATACTTATGCGATTTTTACCATTGAAAATACCAGCAGGGCACAGGTATATCAGTATTACCAAGGTGGTCTCGTTCAGTTTACATTGCCAACCTTGGTTGCTATCCTTTTGGCGGGCTTGGCAGCAGCTTTTTTTGCTTTCCTTATAGGCTTGCCTGTACTCAGGTTAAAAAGCGATTATCTGGCCATCGCTACTTTGGGCTTTGCGGAAATTATACGTGCTGTACTCCAGTATGATGGTTTAGGCCGCATTACCAATGGCAGTAACCTACTACGAAAATTCACCACTTTTAATACCGCACTTTTTCCTTTTGCAGTGTCCGGGATATGTATCGCTTTGATTGCACTGCTCATTCATTCCACCTATGGTAGATCTTTTAAAGCTATACGGGATGATGAAGTGGCGGCTGAAGCAATGGGCATAAACTTGTTTGTTTATAAGCAGCTGGCCTTTGTCATTAGCAGTTTTTTTGCCGGTATTGGTGGTGCTTTGCTTGCCATGTATCAAACAACCGTGCAAGCGGCAGCCTTTACCAGTGCTATGACCTATGAAATTTTGTTGATCGTGGTCATTGGCGGTATGGGTTCCATATCCGGTTCAATATTGGCGAGTTTTCTGTTTATAGCTTCCAGCGAATGGTGGCTAAGGTTCTTAGATAATGTCACCTACATTGGTACGTTCAAGGTACCGTTTTTCCGCTCTGGTTTTAGGATGGTTGTCTTTTCGGTGATTATCATGGTGGTGGTGCTGTTTTACAGAAAGGGCATCATGGGTGACAAAGAATTTGGCCTTAAAAGCCTGATGGAACCCCGCAAAGGAGGTAAGCGTCGTGGCTGACAGCATGTTGAAGTTGAATAATATCACCATGCAATTTGGTGGTGTAATAGCCGTGGATGATTTTTCTATCGTGGTGAAACAAAATGAAATTGTCGCCATCATCGGTCCGAACGGCGCAGGTAAAACAACTGCATTTAACTGTGTGACCGGCATTTACCCACCCACCAGTGGGCAGGTGTTTTTTGAAAACCGATTAATTGTTTCCAACTATCCAAATAAAAAAATGAAAGCTTTGTATGCCGGTGGCAACAAAAACTTTCCCAAGGAAAAAGTCTGTTTAACACCGGACAAAATAACAAGACTTGGAATGGCCAGAACTTTTCAAAATATTCGCTTGTTTAAATCTCAAACCGTGTTTGAAAATGTTTTGATTGCAACCCACTTACATCAAAAATGCAATCTCTTTTCCGCTGTATTTAGGTTGAACCACCAGCAGGAACAAGCAGCACGAAAACATGCTATGGACATGTTAGAAGTTGTTGGTTTGTTAGAAGTAAAAGATGAGCTGGCCACTTCTCTTCCTTATGGCCAACAAAGAAGGCTGGAGATTGCCCGAGCATTAGCCACTAAACCTAAAATGTTGCTGTTAGACGAACCTGCTGCGGGGATGAATCCACAGGAAACAGCAGAATTGGCACAGTTTATACGTCAAATAAAAGAACGTTTCAGGCTTACCGTGCTTTTGATTGAGCATCACATGGATTTGGTGATGAGCATATCCGACCGCATTTATGTGCTTGATTTCGGACGACTAATTGCCCATGGCACACCGGAGCAAGTACAGGACGATCCAAAGGTAATTGCCGCATATTTGGGGGAGGATGAAGAATGAGTTTGCTGAATGTTACCGACTTAAAAGTATCTTATGGCGGCATTGAAGCTCTGAAAGGCGTCAGCTTTCAGGTTAAGAAAGGGCAAATTGTAACGCTGATTGGCGCAAACGGCGCCGGAAAATCCACTATTCTTCGAGCGATTAGTCGTTTGGTTTCTATCAAAAGCGGCGCTATTAATTTTGACGGACGTGATATTACCAGCTTAGACACTGCCAGTATAGTTGGTCAGGGCGTTGTTTTGGTACCCGAGGGTCGAAGAGTCTTTCCCAACCTGACCGTTTTTGAAAACCTTAAAATCGGAGCCTATTTACGCACTAACCAAAAGGAAGTGGAAGACAGTATTGAATATGTCTATCAGCGTTTTCCCAAGCTAAAGGAACGTCACTGGCAGCTTGCAGGTACCCTGTCAGGGGGAGAACAACAAATGCTAGCCGTTGGTAGAGCCTTAATGGCACGTCCCAAATTGTTGATGATGGATGAACCCTCTCTGGGCTTAGCTCCCTTGGTGGTAAGAGAAATTTTTGATATTATCCGCCGTTTGCAACAGGAAGGAATTACTATTTTACTGATTGAGCAAAATGCTAATACAGCTCTTCGTACGTCACAGTATGCTTATGTGCTTGAAACTGGCCGCATTATCATGGAGGGGCCTGGCATTGAGCTTCTTCATAATCCCCAGATTAGAGATGCATACTTGGGACAATCTAGACGGAAATAATTATTGAACCTTTACAAAACATCTTCAAACTTGTACGATAACGACGATACGGAATCATTAATCAGCTTCATAATTTTTCGGTACCACGAAGTCCTTTTGTTGTGCGGTTGAATGTAAGGAGCTGTCTTGGAAATATCTTGAGTTTCCATATATTACGCTTAATTGTAAAAAGGTATAAAGCAAAGATGAGTTTAGCAACCGAATAACTGTCTTCTTGTCCCTAAACTCTTACATTTCTATTAATTGGGAGTCAACAAATAAGCCCTTTCATGTATTCGGTTTTTAAAGTTCAACACAGCAGTGGAAATGACAACTGATGGAACCAAGCTCGTATTCCAGCTTTGGCTCTTCTTAAAATACGGGCAACGCCAGGACCTATTCTATATAGCATGAAAGAAATATTCTTCTCCGGCTTTTGACCGTTAGCGTTACACATTAGTGCTATTCCGAGCTTGGAGGACTGTTTTTTTCTCCCTGCGCGCACAAAAAAACGATGGCCATGCTTAAATACTGATTCAAGTTGTTCATAGCTTTTAGCTTGCGTACATTTAAATTTTCAAACCCTAAGTGTTGCTTCTTAAAACGAAAGTATTCCTTTATTCGCCAGCGTGTAAAATACATCCGGATAACTCAGCGCGCGTCGTCTTTGCTTTTTACAGGGCGGTTAGTCAGCAGCATCATACTACAAAAAGACGGTTGATTCCTCGTTTTTAATACAAATATGGTCGGATTTGAATGAAATCAGTGTGATTTTTTATAGAGTATTGAAAATGTATTCCAAATTGCTATTATTAGCTGATTATAGCTGTAAGGATACGGAAACTCAAACAAAGTGAACATTGCTAAAAATGAAATCATATTGTATACTGTTGATATGAAATTTTCTAAATACACAGTTTTGAATGGATTCTGAAAGGAGATGTACATGCCCAGTCGGCTTACTCGTTTTTTTCAAGAGCCTTGTAAACAAAAAGACGCATTGTTGCAGAGTTTTCGCACTCTCAAGCAGGAGCTTCGGCCGGAGAGGATGAAATATATGCTCATTTTTTCTCTTGCGCCCATTTTTCCTGGTATGAAAAATAGCCTAATTGCGGATGCCTGTCCACTTTTTGGAGTGGACAGTATTTTTTTGATGGGCATTGGCTACTCTTTAGGCATTGGCTTGTTGTTTGCATTTGCCAGCCTTAAATCTCTTGCGCGGTATGTACGATGGGTGGCGATGTTGATGGCGGGAGTCTTTGCGCTGTGGATGATTTTGCCTATAAGTCCCTTGGCTACTTGGATAGGGATAATTTTTTCTCTCTTGCTGGGAGGCTGTTCCGGTTTCCAGATTTTTGGCTTTTCATGGGCGCTGCGGGATACCGAACGCCTGGCAGGCGCTGTTATCACCTCGGTATTTACCCTCTTGTTCCAAGTGTTTATTGGCATTGTTTCCCTAGGGAAAAAAAGCGGTTTGGTTTTTGTTGCTTTGCAGGTGATAGTGAGCGCCCGATGCTTGATGCTGTATCAAAATGAGGATTTTACCTGTCTGGAAAAGAAATCTATCCGGAATCATGGCAAACTGCTTGCGCCCACTTTGTTTTTCTTTTTTGTTCATCGAGCAGTTGTGTTTTTTTACAGTCATCTGCCTGCTACCCATTCCCAACTGATTATAGGCTTTTTCGGTTTGATGGTGCTTGTATTGGGTCTTACCATCTATTTAGCGGCAAAGTTCAATATTTGGCACATGTGCAACATGTTTTTTGCCGGAATGACAGTTGCCTTTATCTTCCGCCACCTTTTATCGGATGGTTTCGGCGGTCTGATCGCCAGCGTAACACAGGGTTTTTCGTACATGGGTTTCATTGCCTCATATTACCTTCTTGGGCATGCATTGGGTAGATTTACTAATTTACGGCTGTTCAAGTGGGTGCTGGCTGTTGTGTTCAATTTTTCGTTATTGCTACATACTATTCCCGGCATGGTAGCCCGTATAGCGCCCCAAGCCATGTCACTTGTAGGCACCTTGTTGACGACCGGTCTGTTCGTACTGTTTATGTTGCTGACACCCCTGCTATCTCGGCAACTGTTTGTTATGACGCCTGTTCAGGAAACCCCACAAGAAAAATTTCGGCGGCTTGTTTTGGCCTACGGGCTAACCACGCGAGAGGAAGAAGTGACGGAGTGTCTACTTAAGGGTTTGACCTATAAACAGTGTGCGGCGGAGTTGCATATCTCCCAGAATACAGTAAAGTTCCATACCCTGAATGTCTACCGCAAGGCGGGTGTCGCCTCAAGGGGAGAGCTGATTGTTCTTTTCTTAGACGATGAATAAGCGCAAATAAGGTAAGGGACATCCTTCAATCTCCCTTTGGATTGCTTGAGTTTTTAGAGGTTACCTAAATAAAGAGGCAAACTATAGGGAAGTTTTCCAATAGCATTAGAGTATTGGCGAAATGTACTTAAACAGCAGCGGGGGTGCCATTGTCCAAGATATATATATGGTTTGATTTGTCCGGGCTGGGTTGAATTTCGCACTTCAGTTGTAAAGATTTTTGGGGATTTCGTTTTAATACAGTTTGCAGGAGTACGGTTGGCAAGGTAAAGGACAGATTCAATTTATCCGGAATGACTTCAAGATAGTAGATAATATGATCTCCATCTTTAACTTTGCATAAATCGTCCATTATTTCATGCAGATAGTCTCAAGCGTGGAACTCTTGAAAAACAGTATGGTCGGAGAGGTTCAATTTATTTTCCGATTGATTATGTAATGTTTCAAGTTTGTTCATGGCTTGCGTGATTTGTTCTTCCATTAGGCCGCTGTTGGCGAAGCTCATGAAATTCTCATCCTCCAAGAGCGCTTTTGCAAACAGTTCGTCCCATTCCTCAACATAAGCGTTTAGTTCCGCTTCGCTGAGATTAAATTCTTGCTTGACTAAGTCGGGTTGGAATGCTTTTTTGAAATTTTCTTTGATTAGACCAAGTATCTTCTCTGTCATTTTACTTTCGATATGATATGTTTTTTTGATTTTTAGAGTTTTTTTCAATCTATCTTTTAAACTGGTAATTTTCTTTTCAAAAGCTGAATTGATATCTTCGTCAGTTGATTTTAATAGGTCTTTAATCTCGGCAATACTGAAATCGGCCAACTGGAGATTTTTAATTTTGATGTAATCAAACAGTTGATTTTTTTCGTAGTACCTATAAGCGTTCTCACTATCTACATGCGCGGGGGATAGCAACTCTATCTGATCGTAGTATCTTAGCGTTTGAGTTGAACATTGACATAGATTGGCAAACTCTTTGATTTTTATCATACCTACCTCCTTATTTGAACCATAGCATTATAGTTTACTTTAAGGTCAAGTCTTTTTTTAAATTATATCACAGGAATAAAAATGTAGTTATTACGTATAGTATTATATATCATATCTCTTTAATTCGGCGGTCGCTGAAAAATGGGTACTGTCAAGCGATGTACGCAACTTTGTACTCCATTTTTCTAATATAGAGTACACAAAAATTGCGGACATTAGTATGCTCCATCATATAAATGAATGAACGGAATTAAACGTACATTTAAAGAGCATTTCTAATATATGCTTCTTGAGCGCCACCCTCATGTAGACCGGTATCAGGGTCTGTCGCATGGTCGGAAACGAAAATGAGTTTGTGCGGGCTTTCTAAGAGAGCAGGTACAAGAATACGATCAACCTGTTTGATAAAGGTTCGTTTCTCTGCCGGATTTAGGCGATGGGCAGCCTCATCAGCGCCATTGACATGAAGCAGCACAAAGGGATAGTCTTGGGCAGCGATTATTGCCGCTTCCGCTTTGGCGGCAAGGTTGGTGTCTGTGTCTCCGGTAGCGCCGGGAACTTGAATAATGTCCATACCGGTCATGCGAGCAATGCCTCTGACTACGTTGGTGCCGGTAATCACTGCGGCACGCAGGGGGAAAGGAGACAAATTGGCAGAGCGAGCCTGCCCCCAAGGGATTAAACAGCGGCCTTGTTGGTAGGAGCTAAGCACAACACGGCGCAGCGCTTCAAGGCCTGCTGGTAAAACTGTATCTATGGGTGCACCCAAGTATTTATGCGGGGGATAGGTGCTTAGGTTTTCAAGGCAGTCCGCCATGTTTGGCAGTATCAAGAGTCCCTTATATGTGCCTAAAGAATGATATTTGAAGCCTTCCCCCGGTGCGTAGTTGAGCGGAGCCTGCGTGTAGCCAAGAATGCGCCCGTCAGCGCTAAGTGTCACCCAGCTTGCACGCAAAACAAGGTCTTCCTTTTGTATAGGTATGTCTGCGCCTAATGCGTCTGCATAGCCACGCAGATGCTTGGGAATGTTTTGATAACCAAGCAAAGTTAAGATGCAGATCAAGCTTTCCGGTTGGCTGTTTTCCGGTACTGTTTGTATGGTTTTTCTGACAGGAAGTGAACGCAGGTTTGGATAATCGTCTATCCGAAAACCTTTATCCGTCATACCGTCGATAATGCAGAGAATTTCGCTCATTGATTTAAACCTGCATCAAGGATGGCGTAAATTGCTTGCATATTCATATTTTCCCTCATTGCTTGCGCAAGGAAATTATACTGTTCCTCTCTATAATCTTGAATATCTACTGATTTTTGAGTACCCTGCGCTGACTGTCGCATGCTCGTGGATTGGCTATCTTCCTCCGGCAGTTGAATCTCCAGCATGGGCAGCACGCCAAGGACAGGTTTATGGGTGAGTTCCTCTATCATACAAAGGCCGGGTTTGAGTAAGTTTACGTCTCCACGGAATTTGTTAATCACCATGCCTTTTATCATGGCTTGTTCATCATTATCAAGTAAGGCGATGGTGCCGTATAGCTGGGCAAAAACACCGCCTCGGTCAATATCTCCTACTAATAATACCGGCGCCTTACATAGCTTGGCTAAACCCATGTTGACAATGTCATTATTTTTTAAGTTAATTTCAGCCGGACTGCCGGCCCCCTCAATGACAATGACATCGTTTTCTACAGACAAGGAATGAAAAGCTTGTAAAATATCAGGAATGAGGCTGGCTTTATATTTGAAATAATCGGCCGCCTTCATGAGCCCTCGGGATACGCCGTTCACAATCACTTCGGAACCCATATCGCTTTGAGGCCTTAGCAAAATGGGGTTCATGCGCACGTCGGGCGTAATACCTGCGGCTTCTGCCTGCACCACTTGAGCTCTGCTCATCAGCAGCCCTTCGGGAGTCACATGACAAAGGGAGGACATGTTTTGGCTTTTAAAAGGCGCTACTTGATAACCCTCTTGATGAAATACCCTGCATAGCCCCGCACACAGCAGGCTTTTTCCGGCAGAAGACATGGTGCCCTGAATCATGATTGTTTTAGCCATATAGCGCCTCCTTGAAAGCGGCAAGAAGTTTGAGGTTCTTTTCCCGTGTTTGAATGCCGATGCGAACAAAAAGGCTTGAAAGACCGGTATAGTTTCCGCAGTCCCGAACCAATATGCCTTTTTCAAGCAAGGGCTGGTATAAGGGGCGGTTGTATTTGAGCAATAAGTAATTTGCTTCTCCGGGAAAAACTTTCGGCCCTAAAGCTTGCAACTTTTCAGCCATGAATGAGCGCTCTTTTTGAATGTAAATGCGTGTTTTATTTGTCCAGTCTTTTGCTTTCAACGCAACCAAACCTGCTGCCTGAGCGGGACCAGACACGCTCCATGTGGCGCCAAATGTAGCGATGGCGTCCAACAGCTCTTTGTTTGCAGACAGCATATAACCTAAGCGCAGACCGGCCATGGCATACATTTTGGTAAAAGCTCGCAGGATAAGCAAATTCGGGTATCTATTCATCAAAGAAATCATAGATTCAAAGGAGGTAAAATCTATAAAACATTCGTCAAGTACCAAAAAAGCTCTAACCTGCTGGCAGCGCTTTGCGATATCCTCAAGCAGGGGGAGGGGAATAATTCGTCCTGTAGGATTATTCGGAGTACAAAGAAAAACTAAGCGGATGTCATCGGTAATAGTATCTACGATGCTTTCATCCACATCGAAATGGTTTTCTTCTTTAAGCAGATATTCCGACACTTGGCCGCCATAAACATACACTGCACGCTCATATTCAGAAAAAGTAGGAGCAGTAATTAAAGCCTTTCTTGACCTGAAATAGGCGCAGATACGATAGATTAAGTCAGCAGCTCCGTTGCCGCACAGTACCTGATCTGAAGTGATGTTGTGATGATCAGCAATAGCTTTTCTAAGCCCACGACAATGGGCATCAGGGTAGCGTTGAAAACTGTCCAGATTTTCAATCAAGGTTTCTTTTAGGCCGGGCGGGTAGCCCAAAGGATTGACATTGGCGGAAAAATCCAAAACGGGATGGCGATGGGCATAAATATCTCCGCCGTGTTTATAGCGTTCCATACAACATACCTCTTAAAAAAATCGACAAAACGAACAACAATAAACTGGTCACCAGTAGCATTTGGTGTGCCTGTTTAATATCTTCCGCCTCAATGTCCCTTAAAGGGTCACCAATGGTAGGCTTGGAGTGCAATTTACCAAAATACCAAGCATCGCCGGCCAGCTGAATACCAAGCGCACCTGCCATAGCTGCCTCCGTTTGGGCAGAATTGGGGCTTAAATGATTGCGCCTATCCCTGCGCCAGATGCGCCATGCGTTTTGAAAAGAAAATCCACAAAACGCACTTGCAAGGATCATGATAAGGGCGCAAATACGGGCGGGTAAATAGTTGACTATATCATCTAACTTAGCGGCACAGCAGCCAAACTGTTTGTAACGCTCGTTGCGATACCCCACTATGGAGTCCATGGTGTTGATTACTTTGTACACGCAGCCAAAAGCAGCGCCGCCCAAGGTGATATATAATAGCGGGGCAGCCACACCATCTGCCAAGTTTTCTGCCACGGTTTCTACTGTTGCCCGTATAATGCCCGCTTCATCCAAGGCGGCCGTATCCCTTCCCACAATGAATGACAAGGCCTTTCTCGCTTTTGGCAAGTTTTTTTCTTTGAGGGCATCGTATACCGGCAGGCTTTCATCCCTTAGGCTTTTAGCGGCAAGTAATTGCCAACACAGCAGGCTTTCAGATACAAGAAAAAGCCAAGGGGATATATTCCAGAACAGCAGCGTCAATAAGGTAGGAATGCCCCCACATGTGAGTAATGTAAACGCCACCAATAGACAGCCGGCCAATCGTTTGTTGGTCATAGGGTACAGTTTTTTTTCAAGGCCGTTAATGACTTTGCCAAACAATCGAATAAGATGGGGCCAATCTTTTGGGTCGCCCAAGAGGGCATCAAGCGCCACGCCTATTGCCAAAGCGAGGGTGGAGAAGAATACAAATTTAGCCATGTTTTATCTCTTTCTCCATTTTCCAATGTGCCATCAAAGCTTGTGCGTTATCGCTTTGCATGAGCACCCCACTGAGCTGCTCATCGGAAGTGAAACAAATAAATCCAAGCTCCACCTCGTCAGGCGCTAATCTGTTCAAGGCGCTTTGGATGCGGAGTTTCAGTACATTCATAGTTTTATCCAAAATCTTTGCTTTCGTCAATACATGAAGGGCAGCGTCGGTTGTTGCGCATTCGAGCAGAGCTTGCAAGACGGGCAATCCGGCTCCGGCCTCAATAGCGCAGGCAGCAAGGGTTTCCATACGACCATCGCCAAAGCTTGAATGGGTGTTGAGCATTCCGATGCCTAATTTGACCAACTTGCCAATGTGTCCAACCAGTAAAATCTTTTGAAACCTTTTTTCAATGGCCGCTTCGATTGCTATGCCGATAAAATTACTGCACATCACTAAATGTTGAATGTTCAATCCCAAGGCATTTTGGCAAAAAGTTTCTCCATAGTTGCCGGGGGACAGTAACACTTCCTTTACTCCGGAAGCTGCCAGCACGTTAAGTTCAAGCCGTATCGTATCAATCAGAGCGGCATTGCTCATGGGTTCTACAATGCCGGTGGTACCGATAATGGAAAGTCCGCCCTCGATGCCTAAGCGTGGGTTAAAGGTTTTTTTCGCTAAACTTTCGCCGCCGGGAATGGAAATAATTACACGAAAGCCGCCCGAATATCCATATTTATTTGCGATTTCTTGGCAAACATCTCTGATCATTTGACGAGGAACAGTGTTGATCGCTGCGTTTCCCACCGGCTGATTAAGGCCCGGTTTGGTTACCCGACCAATGCCTTTGCCGCCATCAATGATGATGCCGCTGCCTCTTTTTGAAACGTCAGCGTATACCAAAACGCCATTGGTTATGTCAGGATCGTCTCCGCTGTCTTTTTTGATTGCGCAAACGGCGCTTTTTTCTTTAAGCGCCCAATCGGCTATGTCCAAGGTAAGCGGGATGCCTTTTGGGGTCATGAGCTTAACCGAAACCGGAGCTTCGCCAGTCAGCAGCAGCTCGGCGGCTGCTTTTGCGGCTCCTGCCGCACAGGAGCCGGTCGTATACCCGCTGCGCAGTTTCTTTCTTTTGATTTTGACGGCTTGTTCCATTTTTACTCTATTTCCTGTCCACAATCATGTACAGCAAGGCATTGACAATAGCGGCCGCTACATTGCTGCCTCCTTTTCGCCCCATAGACAAGATGCAAGGCGCACTGCTTTGGCGAATGAGTTCCTTAGATTGTACCACGTTTACAAAGCCTACCGGTACACCGATAATAAAAGCGGGGTTCAAGGTATTAGCGCTCATCATCTCGTTCAGCGCTACAAGCGCTGTGGGAGCATTACCGATAACAAACCCCAATTTTCCCGGCAACTTTGACGCCTTTATCATGGCTTCCCGTGATCTGGTGGTACCATTGAGTTTGGCCGCCTTAGCGACCTCTTCATCAGCTATCAGGCACTCAACTTGGCAGTGTAATTCATTTAAGGCTCTCTTGTTAATTCCGGCCATGGCCATGGTGGTGTCTGTTATTAAAGTAATGCCTTGGCGTAGGGTATCCAGCGCATGGGGAACTACCTCCGGCGAAAAATATAAGCTGTCCACATAATCGAAATCGGCTGTGGTGTGAATTACCCGTTTAATAATAGGCGCTAAAACAGGGTCAAGCGGACAATCTAATTCACTGGTAATGATATCAAAACTACGCTTTTCTATTTCCTGCGGTGGAATGTTTTCAATCATGTGTAGCATGGTTTATTTGCTCCTTTTGTTGCTCGGGGTGCTGGCAAGTGACAATCATCACCGGGTTTTGGGCGGTCATCAAGTTATAGTCACCAGTCTGACGGGCTTTGGATACTTGAAGCTGTATGATTTCTATCTGCTTAAAATTCATTGCTTTGACGCACCGCAGGGTTTCAGAAATGGATTCTAAAGCAATAAGTGTAATGACTATACGAATAGAAGGGTTTTTACTAATAAGCATGCGCACAATGGCTTCCATATTGCCGCTACTGCCGCCGATAAAGGCATGGGTAGGGGAAGGCAAGTCGCCGCAAGCGTCGGGTGCCCAGCCCTCAACAACTTGCAGGTTATAACAGGCATGCTTTTGAGCATTTTTCTGAATAAGAGCGCAGGCGTCTTGTTTTCCTTCAACCGCATATACCCGCCCCTTAGGACAGGCTTTGGATAGCTCAATGGAAACCGATCCGGTACCGGCGCCAATATCATAAACAATTGCATCAGGGGGAAGTTGCAATTTTGAAAGGGAAACAGCCCTAATTTCCGCTTTGGTCATGGGAATAAGTTTATCACCCATTTCTCTCATAAAAGCTTCATCCGGCAAGTGGGGACAACCTGCGTTTCTGGCGTTCGGATTAATAATCAGCACGGAGCTTAGCGTATCAAAGTATTCATTTTTCAAATCCTCCGCAAGACCCGTGGAGATGCGTTCATCAGGATAGCCGAGCCTCTGCCCGACGTGCAAAAGTACCTTTCCCAAGCCCGCTTCAAACAGCCGATGGCACAGCGCTTGCACGCCGTTTGCGCCGCCTACCAAAGCAAAAACCTTGGAGTGGTGCGAAACGGTTGCCGCAATATCAGCTTCACGACCATGCAGGGAAATGACAAGGGCATCGTCCCAAGAGGTTTGGACTTTTGCGCACAAAGCTTGTAAAGAGCTGATGCCGGGATGGAGAACTACCTGAAAATCTTTAAGTAAAGGCAGTAGTTTTTTTGCGCCGGAATAAAAACCGATATCCCCGGAAAAGAGTACTGCCGGGTTTTGATAACAGGGATTATTTTTGATAAAGGCATAGATTTTTTCCGGAACGATGCATTCAAAACTGGGTTTTTGTGTCTGGACTGCTTTTATTAGCCGAGGGGCGCCGATGAAGCAGTCAGCCAACTTTAGAGCGCTAAGCGCTTGTCCCGTTAGGCATTCCAAGTTACCCATCATTCCCATACCGATAAGGTGAACGACAGGCCTTGGCCGTACCTGAAAGCGCTCCTGAATGTGCTCAATTGCCTCTTGCAGACTTTTACCCGATACCTTGGGCGGTCTGCCGATAAGGATCACTTGAACGTCTTCTGCTTTAGCGGCATCCAACTTTTCTTGTAAGCCGCCGGCATCTCCCGATTCTTTGGTCACAAGGTAGCGGATGTTGTTGTCCCTTAACATGGCTTGATTCATTTCCATGCTGAAAGGCCCCTGCATGGCGATGATTTTTTGTGGTGGGATTCCGCTTTCCTTGCACGATTCCAAGGCCTCCGGTATCGGAAGAACACGTACAAACAGACGTTGCTGATACTCTGGAATGTACGTATATGGAGCCAATTCCTTGCTGCCGGTGGTCACTAATATGTTGCCACAGATAGTTTGTAAATGTTTTGCTGCTTGGGCAATGGAATCCACATACACAATATCGCCTGTTGTTTGGGTTTCTTCACGCACAAGGCGTAAATAAGATAGACCCGCTGCACGTGCGGCGTTTACAATATTGTCTGTTACCAATTGCGCATGAGGGTGGGTGGCATCGACTATGAGAGAAAAACGCTCTTTTTGAAACAGAGCGGTCATGGCCGCTTCATCCATACGCCCTGTAGAAACCTTTAAGTTATCCCCCTTAGGCGTAAGGTTCTCTCCATAGCTTGTAGCGACGCAAACCAAGGTTTGAAGGCCGGCTTTGCCAAGATACTCTGCCAGCTTTCGTCCCTCTGTGGTACCTGAAAATAAGCAAATATCATACATCACGGTATCCTCTTTCGGTGACCATCTGACCATTGATGAGTTTGGTTTGGGCATTGCCGATAAAAACAGTGGTGAACATATCAACCTCCATATCCCGAAGCTCGCCAAGGGAAGTTAATTTATGGCTCTGTCCTTCCCGGCTAATGTTGCGTACAACTGCGCAAAGGGTCTCCGGCTTTTTATGCTTGAGCATGATTTGACAGGCACGACTTAAATGGCCTTTTCGCTTTTTTGAACCGGGGTTGTAAAGCACGACGCACAAGTCTCCCTGGGCCGCTGCCGCCAATCTTTTTTCGATAGTGGCCCAAGGTGTTAGTAAATCGCTCAAGCTAATCACGGCAAAGTCATTGGTTAGCGGCGAACCCAACAAAGCCGCACCGGTAGTAGCGGCAGTTAAGCCAGGAATCACCTCGATTTCCGGTGTGGTTTGCTCACCCCTTAACTCAAGAGCAAGGCCTGCCAATCCATAGATACCCGGGTCACCGCTGCAAATAAGAGCGGTTGGAATGCCGGTCTTAGCCCTTTCAAGGGCATAGCGGCATCGCTGCACTTCTCCGGTCATGGGGGTTTCGTAGTATTCCTTGTCTGGAAAATATGGGCGTACCAAGGCATTATATACCTTATAACCCACGATAAGTTCGCACTTTTTTAGTGTTTGAATAGCCCTGACGGTCATATCTTCATAGGCGCCGGGGCCTATGCCTATGACATATAACTTGCTCAAAATTGCACCTCCCATATTTTTGTTGCCACGGCCACAGTAACCCCATTTACACCCGTTTTTGGTATTAGGAGTTTATCATCATGCATCATGGCGGTACGTTCACAGATGTTATCTACTCCTGTGGTTTGTTTTACAAAAGTTGAGGCTGTAAACTCCCCGCTGAGTGAGCTCAATTGCTCGGCAGAGTAAAAGGTCAAAGGCAGTCCCCAACTTTCGCAAAAGGATAGAAGCCCCGCTTCTTTCTTTTTAATGTCTATTGATGCTACTTGCTGTATGGCTCGAACATCAAGACCGTGTGCGTGAAAGGTAGTTTTGACCGCATTTTCAATTTGAGCAGCGGTGGCGCCTTTTCGGCAGCCAATCCCCAGTGTCAGTACTTTAGGAATAAGGCGCAGGGTACGGGGATAGGGTTCATGGGCATAAACTGAAAAGGAAATACCGATTGGTCCTTTGTCAGCAACAATTAGCCCTACCGGCAAAGCGCCGCTAATGGGAACTTCCGCCTGTATAGGAATGTCTCTTTCTAAAATGGCGGCGGATATTTCTTTGGCTATCTGCATACTGCTGATAACATAACCCTGTTCCTGCGCCCATTCGTCTACGGCAAAGCGTCGGTTTATGTCAGTAGCGGTAGTAATAATAGGCAGGGCGCCAATGGCTTGTGCAATTTGCTTTGTCAAACGATTTCCGCCGCCGATATGGCCTGACAGTAAGCTGATGGCATATTTGCCGGCTACGTCCACACAGACCACTGCAGGGTCTACAGTCTTATCCTTTATAAGAGGCGCAATGTTGCGCACAGCGATTCCGGTCGCCGCAACGAAGATGAAAGCATCTGCTTGGCGCCATAAATCACGAATGATTTTTCTGGAATCACGGTTCAGGAACTTTATTCCCTCTACTGAAAACCGTTCCGGCGCAAAGATGCTGCAGTTCCATTGAGACTCAAGCGAAGCTTTGATTTTCTGGCAGGTATGAATCCCTTGTCGGGTATAGGTGAAGAAATACGCTTTCATGGCATGGTCGCTTTTCGGTAGGCAGTAGAAAAGGAAGGGTCATAAAGCCGTGAGCGTTTATAATCATTTCCGAGGAAATCGCCCACAAGAATTAAAGCCAAGTTGCTAATACCGCACTCCTTAGCTGTTTGCGCCAGCGTAGACACGCTGCAATAATGTATCTCTTCATCCGGCCAGGAGACCTTATAAACGATTGCCGCCGGGGTGTTGGGGGAGTACCCGCCTTTCAGCAATTCCTCTTGAGTATCTTCAAGTAAGCCCGCCGATAAGAACAACACCATGCTTGCTTGGTGGCTTGCTAACGAAGCTAAGCTTTCTTTTTCGGGAACGAGGGTTCTTCCGGACATACGGGAAATAATCACTGTTTGTGAAACCCCTGGCAAAGTAAACTCGGCTTTTAGTGCAGCGGCTGCCGCACAAAAGGAACTGACGCCGGGGCAAACCTTATAAGGGATCCCCAAGGCTTTTAGCGCATCAAACTGTTCCCTTACAGCCCCGTAGATACTGCTGTCGCCCGTGTGCAACCGCACGGTTGTAAGCCCCTTTTTTTCCGCCTTTTCCATGACTTCAAGGACTTGTTCCAGTGTCATTTTAGCGCTGTTATGGATTTGCGCTTCAGGCTTTGCATATGTAAGCAACTCCGGATTAACTAAGGAACCGGCATAAATAATGACATCCGCATCCGATAGAAGCTTAGCGCCCCGCACGGTGATGAGGTCTTTGGCTCCGCTGCCTGCGCCTACGAAATGTACCATATTATTTCTCTCTTTCTTGCTTGTAGTTTAAGGCCTGTTGATAAAAATTCACGGCAAAATCAGGGTTTGCATAGAAGGGAAGGTGCGGAAAGCCGGCATATAGTCTGTTCGTACTGTGAACGCATGGCCAGCTACGTCCGGAAGGTTTTTCGGCAACAAATCCGTTTCCGTTGTGCGTGCAGTCGTAATAATGAAACTCATGCCCTCTGATAAACTGTCCTTTTTTGCACAATAGGTTGTCCTTGTTTGCTGTGAGGGTAAGATAACCGAAACGCTGCAATTTTCCGGTATTGTAACATTTCCCGGGCAAAAAGCCCACCATGGGCTGCTCGTCTATTGATTCTGTCAGGTACATAAAGCCCCCACACTCGGCGATGCAAGGCAGTCCTTTTTCCAAAGCTTCTTTGACGGATTTTAGCATAGAAAGATTGTTTGATAAAGCTTCTGCGTGCAGTTCGGGATAACCACCACCAAAATAAATGGCATGGCAATCCGGTAATTGCTGATCGGACAAGGGGCTAAACGGAATAATTTCTGCTCCAATGTCTTTAAGTAAATTTAAATTATCTTGGTAATAAAAGCAGAATGCACTGTCTTGGGCAATGGCAATGCGAACAGGCGCCATGGGATTCATTAGGAGCTTGCCATGTTCTTTTATGGTGGGCGCTGTGCTCGCCAACTGTAACAATCCATCCAAATCAATGCTGTTTTCCGCTTGTTCAGCCAAAAGCTTTAACTTTTCCTTGATATCCTGTATGTCACTTGGCGCAACCAAGCCAAGCTGTCGGTTGTCAAAAACCACTTCCGGCATGGGAGGAAGGTAGCCCAAAACTTTCAAACTTTGACCAAGGTGTTTTACGATGGACGCTTTCATCTGTTCATAGCTGTGCTTGGTTACTTGGTTTAGAATCACTCCCTTGATGTAACTATTTGGCATGGCATCCACAAAACCTTTTAATAAAGCGATGAGCGAGTAGGCCATGCCCCGGGCGTTTACCACCAATACGGCGGGGGTTTTAGTAAGCTCAGCAACATGGCGGCTGCTTTTTTCGCTGCTATCAAAGGTCCAGCCATCATAATAGCCCATAACCCCTTCCAAGATGGACAAGTCTGCTTGCTTACCATGATGAGATAGTAAAGATAGCAAAGTATCTTCATTATAGAAGAACAAATCCAAATTGGAGCCCTTAGCCCCTATCACTTGTTGATGAAACAAAGGATCTACGTAATCTGGTCCGCACTTGAAAGCATGCAGCTTAAGCCCTCGATCGATAAGGGCTTGCATGACTGCGCAACTGACGGTGGTTTTGCCACTGCCGCTTTGCACTCCGGCAAATAATACACGGGGAAGACTCATGTCATTTCCTTTCTATTTCCGCTCCCTAACTTGCGAATGAAAGACTCTCTTGAAAGAACAGGTTTTTTGACGGATTTGGCGTATTCAAGCAGTTCGATGTATCTTGCGTTCTGCTCCCTGATGGGGGTTCCTGAATGCACAAACACCGGAGCTTGGTCAATGAACTGTTTTGCCTGAGCAATATGCGCATCGTTTATTGAAGAAAAGGCAGGAGCCATGACCACATGGTCCGATAAAACCCTTGCCACCTGACTGTCGGCGTCATTTTCAAAAAGGATACCGGTTGAGAAGGGTAAGCCATATTTTTGCATGAGCCGGAACAAGGGGATTCCCATACTATTTCCGGCCAAAATAAAAGCCTCTGGTTCTCCTTTCGGTTGTGTTAGCTCTACACTGCCAAAAAGGGTATTGTAACTGCCCGTTTGCAGATTATAGAGCTCACACATTTTTTCATCTAAAAACACTTCATCCGGTGGACCGGCTACTTTGATACGGTCTCCCTTTACACAGATTAACCAGTCAGATATTTTGGCCGCCAAATCAATCTCGTGTAAGGATAGTAAGACTGCCACTTGTTTTTGGGATGCTAAAGTTTGCAGGATATCCAACAATTCTATTTTATGACGAATATCTAAGTAAGAGGTTGGCTCATCCAGCACAAGAACTTCGGGTTGCTGGCAAAGTGCCCGTGCCAACATGACTCGCTGGCGCTGTCCGTCGCTAATTTGGGTAAAAAGTCGATATGCCAAATCTTCCGCACGTACCAAGCGAAGGCTATCCATAACAATAGCTTCGTCCTCAGGGGTGAGTTTTCCAAAGGCGTTGGTATAAGGGTAGCGCCCCAAGGCAACCACCTCATGGCAGGTCATCAGTTCGGGAGCAACTCTTTCTGTTAGCATGACAGACATGCGCTTTGCTAATTCCTTGTTGCTCCATTTTTCAATATTGCGCTGATCCAGAACTATCACTCCGCCGATTTTCTCCAAGTGACGTGTAATGGTTTTTAAAATTGTGGACTTACCCGAGCCGTTGGGACCAATGAGGGTAACAATTTTTCCCTTTTCAACGCCCAAGTCTATATCGCTGATAAGTGACTTTTTGTTATAACCAACCGATAACTTTTTAGTTTTCACCTGCATGTTTAACTCCTCTCCCGCTTACGGCTAATCATCATAGCGATGACAACAGGAGCGCCGAACAGGGACGTAACAGTGCCGATGGCCAGCTCCGTGGGTGCAAAGGCTGTGCGGGCGATTAAATCACAAAACAGGCAAAATACAGCCCCGCACAAGAAACAAGTAGGGATAATGACAATCGGCTTGCCTGATTTCATCAAGAGTTTTGCGATTTGCGGAACCGCAATGCCAACAAACGAGATGGGCCCTGCAAAGGCGGTGACACAGGCAGAGAGAACGCTTGAGATAACAATCAATGCGGCCCGAAATAGTTTGATATTAATGCCCATGCTTTTTGCGTAGCCTTCTCCCAAACGATAGGCATTCATGGGCTTGGACAGTAGGATGGAAAACAGCAAAGAAATCCCAACAATAATGCAAATAATACCTAAGTTTCCCCAAGCCGCTCCGGAAAAACTGCCCATCGACCATGAAGTAAGATTAGCAATGTCATTGTCTTTAGCAAAAGTAATAAAGAAATTGGTGATGGCCGAGCAGATATACCCTACCATAATACCTACAACCAACAACATGGGCATGCTTTTGGTATATCGGGAGAAAATCAAAACAAAGCCCATGATCAGCATGGAGCCCGCAAAGGCGGCCAACACCAAAAGATAGGGGGGGAGGGTACCATAGGCTCCCACCACAAAGATGATGACAAAACCCACGACCATCTTTGCGCCTGAGGAAATGCCTAAAACAAAGGGACCGGCGATAGGGTTGCGGAAAAAGGTTTGCAACAGGAAACCACTGACAGATAGGGCGCCGCCCAAAATAGCGGCGGTCAGCAGCCTTGGCAAACGGATTTTCCAGATGATATTGTGTTCCATACTGCCGACTTCAGCGTTACTTAGAATGATTTTAAATGCATCCAAAGGCGGAATGTCCACGGTTCCCGTATTGACATTCATCACGATGCTCAGGGCAAACGAAATGAGTAGCCCAATAATAACAAATTGATATCTGATAATCGTGGCGAGTTTAGCCTTTTTCATACCAACTCCTTCTCAGGACCTTTTTTCCTTAATGCGGTTTGCCCAAGAGAGCCCATGGTCTCTAACTTTTTCATTCAAACTAAAGGACTGAATGGTTTTACATTTTTTCACAGGCTTCACCATTCTTGGTCGGGGATTTTTTGGAAAAAGCTGTTGGACGTGCTTGTAGAATCCTGCGTGAATATATCATACAGTTCTTTGACAGCATCGCCGAAGCGGTGGGAAGATTGGTACAATGCACCCGATGCAGCATATACTCTACCTTCCTTGACGGCCTTGAAATCGCTGAGCAATTCACTCTTAGCTAAAAATTCCGTCATGTTCTTTGGGGCAGTATCAATGGCGGCGTTGTAAATGAGGCAGTCCGCATCTCTTGCAAGCGCATAGAAAGCCTCCATCTCCATGGTGACAGAGGCGGTGCTGGAGGTTCTACTCTCTGGTCCAAGATATGTGCCTCCTGCCAAACGGATAAGGGCTGGAATATAATCACTTGCGGGTTTTGATACTACGGCTCCATTGGAATTAATATAGAAAAAGGCGATGCTAATGGCTTGAGTGGCGTCTATCGTAAGGGCTTCAACGATATCCTTTTGCACTTTGAATATCTCTTGCGCAGCTTCTTCTTTGCCCAATAATACACCGTATACTTTGATCCATTCGGTGCGGCCCAGAGGATGGCTTTCCAGTCCCGCCATGTCAATGAACATAGGAATGCCAAGCTCTTTGAACTTTTCCTGCACTTCCGGCGCATGTAATATCATGGTCGACTGCACCGTCAAGTCACATCCGCCGGAAAGCAGCAACTCATAGTCCGGTGCGCTGTATTTACCGGCATATAGCAAAGAGCCATTTCCCATCGCTTCTTTGGCAGCCGGAATGTGCCAAGAATCTATCTTGGTGCCCGTAAAGCGCAAATTGGGAAGCGCACCGATGGAATCAATCAGACACATAGCGGCGCTGGCAACCAGATAAATCTTATCAAGTGGCTGATAAAGAAGAATAATATTTTCGGGCAAACCATCCGGAAGAGTTTGTTCTTGCGGCACCAGCAGATAGTTTCTGCCATTGGTAGTCTGAATGAGTCTGAAACCACCCTCATACATCCGAATGGCCATGTTGTGTGCGTATTCCAGCTGCATATCTCCAAGATAATTCAGCCCGTCAATATTGAGCTGTTGTATGGTGGAGGAAGGAGCTTGAGTTTTTTCGGGCTTATTAGAATTCCCCATCATCTGTGTTGCGTCGGTACCGTCAGTAAATAGGTACAAGGAATAGTCAATCCAGCGGGGCTGGCTCATGGCTACGGTTTCGGCGCTAATAAGGGTTTGACCATTTACTGTAAGCGGAAGGGTAAAGGTGGAATCGCCGGACGGGTTTTCATTCAGATAAATACTTTCATCTATTTTTACTTGCGTATAGTTTGAGGAACTAAATGAAATAGTGGCAAGACCGGTTGTTTCATCAAGGTTGGTTAGGCTGATGGTTGTTCGTCCCGAGCCGCCGGTAAAGGTAAAGGAAGCAGTGGTTTCTGTCTTCACAGGCTCTAAACTCTTGGAATCAAGCCGTATGGTCCGATTATACCACAGTTTCTTTTTGTCGGACCAGGTAGCTAAAGGTAAGTCTTCATCCAGCGCAGAGATAGGAAGGACAGTGGTTGCCTTTCCATCATCATCCGGCAAAAGGGCAATATGCTCACTTATATCTGCTTGTAGCGCATCTTTAGCCAGTCCAGAGTAAAGAAAACCGTATTTGCTGTCTTTAATGGTGATTTCCGCTTGCATTTTACCGTCTGCAACTGCAAGGACACAATGCTCAATTTTAAGTAAAGGGGAGTCCGTGTGTACTGCAACTAAGTAGCGTCCATCATCTATCACAAGGGGTTCACTTTTTTGAGGGGTTTGTTCTTCCGGACGCAAACTACCGGAAAGAAAGGTCAATTGACGCTCATACCATTTCTCGTATTTTTTGGACCAAGCGGCAACTTCTACCGGTTTGTCCAGTACAGAAATAGGTACCCGGAACGTATAAACGGATTGGGAACTATCTTCCGGTGGTATCCAGCTGTTTCGTGGAGCCGCATCCGCCTGCGTTACCGTGCCCGGGTATAAATAACCATAGTTTTTACTGGACAAGGTTAGAATAGCTGTCATTTTTCCTTGCTGTACCTGAAGTAAGCAGTTGGTAATGCGAAACATTTTACTGGAAGAATGTACGCCAATGCTGTATAAGCCGTCTTCCGGCACCTGTTGTGTCGCAAGGGATGAGGAAGTACCAAGAGAAAATAATATAGTCAGAACAATAAACAAGCTGATGATTCGTTTCATTTCACAAGACCTTCTTTCGATAGTGGGGCGGCAGCGTAGCTGCCGCCCTAAGTTACCTAATTTAGCAGGCTTATAGTCCTGCCTCTTTGATGGTAGCATCCAAGTGCGTAAAAATAATTTCGACAATGGCTTCGTTCTGGGCAAGGCCAACTAAGCGGTTTTCAACCTCAAAACCGGCTTGGGTGAATAAGGTATTCCAGGAATCTTCCTCATCGCCGGCCATGTCGTTGGTGGCGTGGTCGCCAGCGACGATCATGAAGGGATATTGCACTACTTTTTTAGCGCCAAAGGCTGTAACGTTGGCAATAACCTGGTCAATGGTGGGGAAACCTTCCACAGCGCCGATGAACACATTTTCGTAGCCCTTAGCATGCAGAACATAATTGAGAGCGGCGTAAGTGGCGTTAGCATAATGATGTGAGCCATGCCCCATCAGAACAACAGCAGTATCTTCCTGGCCGATTTCAGCAATG